>NZ_JBDQQO010000009.1:0-199672 GCF_039888655.1 Gorillibacterium sp. CAU 1737 | reverse complement strand
CTCGACTTGCATGTATTAGGCACGCCGCCAGCGTTCGTCCTGAGCCAGGATCAAACTCTCCATAAAAGTTTATAGATCGTTTCATTTAAGCTCATTCATCAACACTTGCGTGTTTGTTTGTGCTCCCTCAGCCGAAGCTGAGTTCGCGCGACATACTCACTCATTTGTTCAGTTTTCAAAGAACTTCGCCCTTCGCGTGTTCCGCATCGTTGTTAACGAAGAACCGCGGTGACAAGAATACATCTTACCAGCGTTGTCCCGAAAAAGCAACCCCTTTGGACAAAAAACTTTTTATCCTCCAGTAACAGCAAAAACCGGCTCCAGAAGAGCCGGTTTCGAATGCTCAGGATAAAGCTTAGATGAGGTTGGCTTGTCCACCGCTTGAGCCACCTTGAGACCATAAGCCGTTATGCGTTGTGAACGACATTCTTATTCTTCCGCGGATGAAGGCTGCGATAATACCCCCCACCGACGAGGAGCAACACGCAGACGACGATGAACGCCCACTTTCCGGCTCCGTCTGCAATGAACCAGTTATCCAGAACCGGCTCGTCCGCAACCATCTTTGCAGCCGTAAACGCAATGACCGCAGCCCCCACATAGAGAATCCACGAGAAGCGGTCGAGCAGCTTAATGAACAGCGTACTTCCCCAAACCACGATCGGGATGCTAATCAGAAGACCGATGATGACAAGACGGAAGTCATCGTGAGCGGCACCGGCTACGGCGAGGACGTTGTCGAGCCCCATGGCGGCATCCGCCAATACGATGGTCCCGACCGCCCCCCAAAGGGAGTCCTTCGCCTTGATCTCGTGGGAGTCATTACCGGTCATTAGCTTATAAGCGATAACCATGAGCAACAATCCGCCCACCAGAAGCAGCCCAGGCAGGTCAAGCAGCCAAGCTACCGCGAGCGTAGCCACGATGCGAATGACGACGGCCCCGCCCGTACCCATGAGGATGACGATTCGTTGCATTTTCTTGGGGACATTCCGTGCAGCCATTCCGATCACGATCGCATTGTCGCCGGCGAGCACCAGATCCATGAGCACGATCGAAACAAGCGCACCCAGGAACTTCATTGAAAAGATATCCATTACTCCCACTCCCTCTTAAATAAGCTTGTTGAATAAGCTCGGCAAGGACTCTTTCTCTATTAGCCGTAATTGGCGGATCTGAACATGAAAAGACGCGCCAACATAAAGAAAAGACCTTCACCGTTAAACGGCAAAGGTCTTGCTAACAACGTCAGGCGTTGCCGATAAAGCCGGGATGTCTCAAGGGCATCCGTATTGACGACTTTACCGTAACAAGCTACTCCCCTTATGCTCCCTCTATTATAGCGAGTTTCGTAGAAGGCGGTCAACGGGGAAAATCGGGCTTCTTCGCCTCTTCCATCCTCTATAGAAGCAAACCATTACTCCAACTGCTCGCGTACTTCCTTCACCGGGTTTTCCTTGCTCTTTACTTCGTTCTTGCCGCTCAGGAACCAGCCGGTGACCGCAATGATCACAAGTACGAAGTAGAACGACAGCTTCCAAGCGGTGCTGTGGGCAAACGCCTCGGAAAGGATGGCAACATCGGGGTGAGCGAGCGTCACGACAGCAAGCTTCACGCCGACCCAGCCCACGATGGCAAAGGCGGCGATCTCCAAGCCCGGACGGGAGTGCAGCAGCTTTACGAAGAAGGTTGCCGCAAACCGCATAATGACGAGGCCAAGGAATCCGCCCGTAAAGATCACGAGGAAGTGACCTCCATCCATTCCGCCAATCTTCGGCAGGTTGGTCGTGGGCAGCACAACGGCCATGGCCACCGCAGCCAGGATCGAGTCGATGGCAAAAGCGATGTCGGCTACCTCCACCTTGAAGACAGTCATCCAGAGTCCTGCCTTTTTCGCTTCTTTTTCCGGCTTCCCTTTTGATGCATCCGCAGCTTCATCGGATTTGCGCTTGCCGGCCACAACCTTCCGGACGATATGATTCACGGCAATGAACAGCAGGTAGATGGCCCCAATGGCTTGAACCTGCCAAATGTCCACCAGGAACGAGATGACGAACAGCGAAATGAAACGGAACACGAAGGCGCCAGCCAAGCCGTAGAAAAGGGCTTTCTTGCGCTCCTTCTCCGGCAGGTGCTTGACCATAATCGCCAAGACCAGCGCATTATCAGCGGCGAGCAAGCCCTCCAGTCCGACCAGCACGATGAGGACCCACAGGTACTCCAACAGAATGTCCAATCCAATCCCTCCACTAAAATAAAATGAGTTCAAAAGCTCTGCCGGCCGCTTCCCCCTGCCCCTTAGGATGACCCAATACGACGACAAAAAAGACCTTTATCGCGCGTTCGGCATGCCCAAAAACAGGGCGGAACACGGATAAAGGTCTCGCTAACACGGTGGTGTCAATAAAACCGGAGCACGTTTCGGCGCTCGTATTGACGGCTTTATTGTACAGCTACTCCCCTTTAAACGGACGACTATGCAATTGATAGCTTGTGGCAAAATCATAGAGGATTTCCATAGCCTTTGTCAATACCGATCGCTCATCCTTCGGCTTCCGAGAGAAGACGAAGGAGTTCTTCTTCGCTGTCAATCACCGGAATGCTGAGGTCGCGCGCTTTCGTAAGCTTGCTGCCGGCACTATCTCCGGCAATGACGAGATCGGTTTTCTTGGAGACGCTGCCGGTTATTTTCGCGCCCAGCCGTTCCAGTCTCCGGCCGGCCTCATCCCGGCTCATGGTCGGCAGCGTGCCGGTTAAGACGACCGTCTTGCCCGCAAAGAAACCGTCCTGTGGAACAGGCGGTGCTTCTTCCTCCATCTGCGGGCTCACGCCCAATTCCAGCATCTTGCGGATGCTCTCCTGCATGAGCGGATCAGCAAAGAAGGAAACAATGCTCTCTGCCACAATCTCTCCTACGTCCGGGAGCGCCATCAGTTCCTCCGCCGTTGCCGCCATAACTCGCTCCAGGCTGCGGAAATGCTCCGCAAGCACGGAGGTGGTCTTCTTACCTGTATTGGGAATGCCCAAGGCAAACAGGAAGGAGCCGAGGTCGCGGGTCTTGCTTTTCTCCAGAGCGGCGAGCAGATTACTCGCCTTCTTCTCGCCGAAGCGCTCAAGCGTGACCAACTGCTCCAGCGTCAGGCTGTACAACCCGGACGGATCATTCACGCCGAGCTGATCATAAAGCTGCTCGGCGGTCGCTACGCTGAATGTCTCGATGTCCATCGCATCCCGGGAAGCAAAGTGAGCGATGCGACCGATGAGCTGCGGACGGCAGCCCAGTCGATTTGAGCAGAAAATATGCGCGCCGCGCATCTCCAGCTCGGTGCCGCAAGCCGGGCAATGGGTCGGATAGGGGATCTCTTCCCCGTCCGTTTCGTCCGTTGCCTTGCCTAAAATCTCGGGAATGACATCATTGGAACGGCGAATGTACACGAGCGTGCCCAAGGCATGCTTGAGGTTTTTGCGCTCGATATCGCCGATGTTGTTCAGCGTGCAGTTCTGCACGGTAACCCCCGCCAGTTCCACCGGATCAACCTTGGCGACAGGAGTCAGCTTGCCGGTGCGGCCGACCTCCCAGCTCACCGAGCGCAGCGTTGTGGTCGCTTCCTCGGCCTCGAACTTGAAGGCAACGGCCCAGCGCGGGAATTTGTCCGTGTACCCGAGAACTTCCCTCGTGCGGAAGTCGGTTACCTTGACGACCGCGCCGTCGATCAGATAGTCCATGCCGTGGCGTGCTTCTGCGATGCGCTCGACCTGCTCGGCTACTTCCCCGATCGTATCGTAGTAATGGGTTTCCGGGTTCACCTTGAAATGGTTGGTCTTCAGGAACTCCATCATTTCCTTATGATTCGAGAACCGGACGTTGTCGGAAAATCCAACGTTGTAGATGAATGCATCCAAATGACGGGAAGCCGTCACGGAGGTGTTCAGGTTGCGCAAGGCTCCTGCTGCCGCATTGCGTGCGTTCTTGAGCGGTTCTGCTGCCGTCTTGTTGTAGTGCTCCAGAACGGACAGAAACATAATCCCTTCGCCCTGGATCTCCAGCGTACCGTCCTCATAGGGAATGGTGAGCGGGATGGAGCGAATGGTCTTCACCTGAGCCAGAATGCCCTCGCCTACCGTTCCGTTGCCGCGCGTAGCCGCTTGGACGAGCTGCCCGTCCTCATAAGTCAGGTTAAGGGTGAGGCCGTCGAACTTCAGCTCCACGACGAAGGTGGGCTCGGGAAGCGGGTCCTCCAGATGCTCCTTGTTGTACTGCGCGACGAGCTTCTCCACGCGCGCCAGCCAAGCGAGCAGCTGCTCATGGTTCTGGGCTTTGTCGAGGCTCCACAGCCGCGCCCGGTGGCGGTGCGGCTCGAAGCCGCTGAGCAGCTCGCCGCCCACCCGCCGCGTCGGTGAGGTGGGCGAGACGGTGCCGACCTGTCGTTCCAGCTCAACCAGCCGGTCGTAGAGCACGTCGTACTCCTTGTCGGACAGCTCAGGCTGATCCATGGTGTAGTACAGATGATTGTGGCGATTAATCTCGCGGATCAGCGCCTCCATCTCATTCATCGCTTCCGGGGAAAGGCCGGAATTCGGTTCGCTCACGTCCCGCTCATCCTTTCTCATGCCATAGGCTCGTTTATCTTATCCGCTGCCGGGCCTCGGCATGCGGCTGTTACAGCTTGGTGATCGGGGCAAACTTGGCGAGCAGCCGTTTGATGCCCACAGGAGCCGGGAAAGCAATCTGCAGCTCGGTGTCGTCGCCCGTTCCCTTCACGGAAGCGATCGTACCCGTTCCCCACTTGCTGTGCGTCACCTTGTCCCCGGCCTTGAAGTCGCCGGGGTTGTTGCTCGGCGCCGCCGACGCGACGGAGCGCGGACGGGGAGCCTCCGCTGAAGGCGAGGGCCGGCCAAAGGGCGAGGCCCCAGAAGCGGCGTTCCCGAAAGGACGCCCAGAGGAGCCGTAGCCTGACCCGCCACCATAGCCGCTGCCGCTCCCGTAACCGGCTGACCCGCCGCCGAAGGAACCGGCCGAGCGACCGAATCGGTCTCGCGTCGGCGAGCAGTCTTCCTTCAACTCCTCGGGTATCTCCCTCAGGAAGCGAGAGGGCGCATTCGCGTTCGTGCGGCCAAACAACGTGCGCATGCGGGCGCAGCTCAGGTACAGCGTCTCTTCCGCACGGGTGATGCCGACGTAGGCGAGACGACGCTCTTCTTCGAGCTCCTCGTTGTCGGTGAACGCCCGGCTGTGCGGGAATACTCCCTCTTCCATCCCGACGATGAAGACGCTCGGGAATTCCAGGCCTTTGGCGCTGTGCATGGTCATGAGAACGACCGCATTCTGCGGGCCTTCCTCCTTGTCCATCGTATCGATATCGGCAATCAGCGCGAGGTCCGTCAGGAAGGAAAGGAGCGATTTGTCCTCATTCCGCTTCTCAAATTCCATCGTCACCGACAGAAATTCGTCGATGTTCTCGACGCGAGACCGGGCTTCCAACGTATTCTCCTTGAGAACCTCCGCCCGGTATTGGGTAGACTCGAGGATCTTCTCGGTCAGCTCGGTCACTGAGAGGAAGTCCGCCATCTGGTGCAGGTTGCGAATCATGGTCCGGAACTCGGTCAGCGGGGTCCGCGCCCGGTTCGTGATATCAAGCAGTTCAAGATCGTCGAGCAGGGCGAACAGCGAAACACCGCGCTCGCCAGCGAACTCCGACAGCCGATCCACCGTCGTGTCTCCAATGCCCCGCTTCGGGACATTGACGATGCGCGCAAAGGAGATGTCATCGTCCGGGTTCGAGATGAGCCGGAGATAGCCGAGCAGGTCCTTGATTTCCTTGCGGTCATAGAATTTGATGCCGCCGACGATCTGGTACGGAACCTCGGATTTGATGAGGATTTCTTCAATGACCCGAGACTGGGCATTCGTGCGGTACAGGATCGCGTGATCGTTGAATTTTCCACCTTTGTCCACGTTCTCACGGATTCTCGACGTAACAAAGTAGCCTTCCTCATGCTCGGAATCGGCTTGATAGACTTGAATCTTCGCACCCCGCTCTTTGTCCGACCACAGGTTCTTCGGCTTGCGGCCCTGGTTGTTGGCAATCACGTTATTGGCGGCGTCGAGGATCGTGGACGTGGATCGGTAGTTCTGCTCCAGCTTGATCTCCGTCGTCTCCGGGTAGTCCTTCTCGAAATTCAGGATGTTCGAGATGTCCGCCCCGCGCCAGCGGTAGATGGATTGGTCACTGTCTCCGACTACACAGATGCGGTGATGACGATCCGCCAGCATCCGGCAGAGCATGTACTGCGCCCGGTTGGTGTCCTGATATTCATCCACATGAATGTACTGGAACTTGTTCTGGTAAAACTCCAGCACCTCCGGCACCTGCGTGAACAGGTCGATCGTCGTCATGATCAGGTCGTCGAAGTCGAGCGAATTGTTCGCCCTCAGCTTTCGCTGGTAGAGGCTGTATGCCTTCGCAACGACGCCTTGATAATAATCACCGATCTTCGCTTCATAGCGTTCCGGCGTGACGAGCTCGTTCTTCGCCGCGCTGATCGCCGCCTGAATCCCCTTCGGCTCGAATTTCTTGGGGTCCACATTCAGTTCCTTCAAGCAGTTGCGAATGACCGACAGCTGGTCCGTCGAGTCCAGAATGGTGAAGGAGGAGGTAAATCCGATGCGGGTGATATCCCGCCGCAGGATCCTCACGCACATCGAGTGGAACGTCGACACCCAAATATCGCGAGCCTGCGGGCCGATGAGGCTCTCCACCCTCTCGTGCATTTCACGCGCCGCTTTATTTGTAAAGGTGATGGCGAGGATGCTCCAGGGAGCCGCCTTGCCCGAGGCGATCAGGTAGCCGATGCGGTGAGTGAGCACCCGCGTCTTGCCGCTGCCCGCTCCCGCCATAATCAGGAGCGGTCCGTCCGTCGCGAGCACCGCGCGCTGCTGCTCCGGATTAAGCTTCGTGATCGCCGCTTGAATATCGTTCATCTGTACCATGAATTGTCCCTCGTTTCCTTCGTGAACCGCTCTCCCGGCACCGTTGCCAGAGCGAGCGGCAGGTTTTCGTAAATCAGGTTGCCCACGACGATGGTGTCCGCCGCCGCAAGCGCCTCACGGGCTTGCTCAGCCGAGCGGATCCCTCCGCCGTAAAAAAGACGGGCGCGGGTGAGCCGTGACTTGGCCTCTCGGACCCAGTCCATGTTGCCCCAGATCCCGCTGTATTCGACATAAAAGACAGGCATGCGAAAGAGGCGATCCGCCAGCATCCCATAAGCCGCCAGGTCGTCCGATTCAGCCGGTGCCAAAGCTCCGCTCACCCGCGCCGCCATGGAACGCGGATTCAGAATGACATACCCCTCCGGGACAACCCGTTCCCAATCGAGGAGGCGGCCGTACTCCTTGAGCGCCTTCTGATGCATCCCGGTAATCCAGTCGCCGTCCGGCGTATTCAGAACAATCGGAATGAAGTACAGATCAAAGCCAGGAACCGCTGCGTCGGCGTCAGATAGCTCCAAGGCGCAGGGCACTTCATGCCTGCGCACCCGCGCAAGCAAATCGGCTGTATTCTCATAAGTAACCCCGGAAGAACCCCCGATGACAATGGCGTCGGTTCCCGACAGGCAAACCTGTTCCAGGTCTGCATCGTTAATCCACTTGTCCGGATCGAGCTTGAAGACATGCTTCCAGGCGGTATAATCGGGCTTCACAGCATTCGTTCCTATCCCTATAGAATGGCTTGCGCATCCGGTTTCGGGACGCGCCTTCTATTCAGTCTACGGCAGGGGAGGAGTGTCGTCAATTGTTCGCCAACACGTCCGGACTCCCTCTTTTCTCCAGTATAGCCCAGGGGAATGAATGTTCGCAACAACCGCTTCCGACAGCCCACACACGCATAAAAAAGACGCCCCGCGAGGGGCGTCGGTTCGGCTCAGCCGATTCAATGGATACAGCACCGATGGGATCGCACGAAGCGATGCTGCGGCTGATTGGCCGAACGGAAGGGACATGAGGGCATCATCAGCGGGCAAACACGTGATTGCCGATCTGCACCGTCGCTGGCCGTGTACGAATCCATCGTGAGGTCGCCGTATGGGGGTTGTAATAATACAACGCCTCCTTGGTTGGGTCACTCCCCGCTAGTGCTTCGCGAGCTGCTTGATAGGCAAGCTTTCCCGGCTTGAGCTCATACTGGCCGTCCTGGACAGCCGTAAATGCACCTCGCTGGAGGATCACCTCCCGAATCGTGTCCGGAAAGCTTGGACTCTCCACCCGATTCACGATCACCGCTCCGACGGCAACTTGTCCCTCATAGGATTCGCCGCGGGCCTCCGCATGAATAATGCGAGCGAGAATATCCACTTCCCCTTCGTGAACGGCGATCACAGGCTTGTCCTTCTCCAAAGTCTGGTCCGCATCCAACGAGAAAGCCGCTTTGGAGCTTGTGGCTTTCTTAGCGGGTGGTTCCGTATCCGCGGAGGCAATGACCGCTTTCGCCTGCTTAAGCACCTTCGGGTCCTTGGCGGCGGGCTTCGGTGCAGGGTGCTTCGGCTTTTCTTGCAAAAGAGCCAAGGGCGGTCCATAGGGAATGGATCGACGAGCAGCGGCAACAGCACTGGCTGGCACCAAGGTTGAAACCGATGAAACGACACGACTATCCGCAGACGCTCCGTCGGCGGAGGACTCCGTTCTTCTCGCCTTTGAGGCCGCCTCTTCGGTTAGCAAGGGCATAAGGCCGAGTAGAAGAACGAAGGGAATAAAATAAGTCAAGGAATGAGAGCTTTTCATGCATGACCTCCTGTCAGTCCAATTCTCCCTTCGGTCAAAACCGCGGGAAAGGTGTTCTCAGGGGCAGACGCTTGAGGAAAACCCGCAGCGAATGCACCCCTTCGGCGAAAGAGAGGAGCACCGATTGTATTTTTAACCCCAATCGAGCGGACTGACACACCTCAGGAAGAAACCACCCCTTTTTTAACCATTAAGGAAGGCCCCCCAGAAGCCTCCTTCGCCTTCCTGTCTCCCCTTAGGACAGCTAGTATCCGCCATGCGGAACAAAAAGAAGGCGTCCACTCCGCGAATAGCGAACGTGAATGCCTTCTTGTCTTCATAGGAGCATACAACCCATAGGGACACGCAACGATAGACCGCTTGCTGGGAGCCGTATGCGGATCATGTTAAACCGTTACTTCGTTTCGCTGCTGTCTGCAGCGGTTTTGCCGAAGTCATAAAGTGACTGGACATCAGACTCCTTCAACGGATACGCCCAGGCCCCGCCTTCCTTGAGCAGGGTCAGCTGTTCCTCTTTGAACTTGCCGTGGAAGACCGAGTCCGTCGTCTTCCCATCCTTCTCCTCCGTCACCGTGATGGTCAGCTCCGGTGAAGAGATATCCGCCTTCTCCGCCGGAGTCGGCAGCGCCTCCGCGTACAGGGTGGTGAGCTTGTCGAGCACGGCAGAGCCCTTCTCCGCCGTCAACTCCTTGTCGTCCACCTTCCACTTGCTCTCGTAGGCCATCTTGGCCGGCTCGCTCTTGGTGAGCGTCCAGCTTTCGCCCTTCCAGGTGAGATGAACGGCCGTCACATTGTTATAGACAGAGTCGATGGCCTGCGTGTTCACGAAAGACAGCGTGGAGCTCTCCAGCGACTGAAGCGAGGTATCGCTCACCTCGTACACCTTCGGATCTCCCTCCACCAGTACGTAAGTAGTCCCGCTAATCGGCAGCGGCTTGCCAACGAGGAGCTTGTGTACGGTTCCATCCGCAAGCGTAGCCGTGAACGTGGATACCGGCTCGGTGAGTCCGTACGGAGCGAGGTCGCTTGGCGCCTCATCGACGATAGACTCATAGGTCAAGAGCGCAAAGCTGCTCGCCCAGTTCTCGGCTCCGTAGGAATTGAGCGGATACGCCTCCGGCTTGCTCATGCTCCATGCCTGGTCCTTCTTCGCGAGCACAATGTCATCCGTCTTGGTGTGTATGGCGATTCCGCTTACGTCGTCCCCTTTTATCTCCATGAGCACCTTCGCTTCGGTCTCGCCGGCGGCTCCGCTTTTCAGGAGGTCCTTTTCCGACACATACCAGAAGCCGACGATGCAGACGAGGACGAGCAGAAGCGTGGGCACAAGGCGCTTCATCCTTTTCTCCTCCTCCACCAAACCAGCCCGCCTGCGAGAAGGAACAAGGCCGGAATGACGATGATCGTCGTGACGAAGATGGTGTTGCTCTGACGAGAGGTCAGGTAGACCTGCTGCATCTGGGCTTCCTCACGGGGGCGAATGGTGAGCGAGGATTTTTCTTCGTGCAGCCAGCCGATGCTGTTGAGTGCAAAATCCTTGTTTGCCTGTTCGGACAGGTATTGGTTATCGACAAACAGCCCGTTGCCGACCACGATCGCCTTCGGCTTGCTGTCCTTGTCCTGAACCGCATAGGCGAGCGCGACCGGCCCTTCGATATCGCCAGTGGATTTCTCAATGTCGCTTTGCGTCAGCTGCTTGGTCAGAAGCTCGGACAGGTTTGTCTTGGCGTAGCCGCTGCTCGTCGTTCCGAGCAGCTCGGAGACGCTGAACCCGGTCGAGCCAACATCGGACTGAAGGCCGATGGAAGCCGGCATGACGGTGACGCGATCGGCGCTTTGCAGCTTTTCCGTGATTTCATGGGTGGTATAGTCCGGGATGATCGTCAGCGGATCGCTGCTGAGCGAGCTGTTCTTTTCCACCGCCAGCGCCTTCGTGTTCTTGACGCCGACCTGGGCGAGAATCGCATCCCAGTTCTTCCAGCCATCCATCTCCGCTGACAACCCGAGGGTAACAAACAGCTTGCCGTTGCCTTTGACGTAGGCTTCCACCAGCTTCGCTTCCGCGGCGGACAGGTCCTGCTGCGGCGACAGGATGAACAGCGTCTCGGCATCGTCCGGAATCTTGCCGTCCTTGACGAGATTCAAATCTGCCACCGTGTAATTCTCGCTTTCAAGGGCGGAGACGAAGGAAGAAGCATTCGAGACAGTCTGCTCGCCGTGTCCGGTCAGGAAGTAGCCCTTGTGCGAGCTGTTCGAGGTGAGGCTCATGATTGCCTGGGTGAACTTCTCCTCCCCGGTAAAGTTGTAGGTGGTTTGGTCGGAGCCGTAGCCAAACAGATCGTTGTAGAGCACGACCTTCTTTTTGTCGCCTACCTCGAAGACGACCGTTCCGTATTGGCTGATCTCATACTGCTCCGCGAGCGCCGGTTTCTTCTTCGGGTCGACCTCCTGGAAGGTAATCTTCTTGTTCTGGCGGCTGTAGTCCGTGAGCAGATCGCTCACCTGCCGGTTGTAATATTCCTGGCTCGAATTGGTGAAGGCAATGACGTTCACCTTTTGGTCCAGGTTTTTCAATACCGTAGTGGTCTGATCGGAGAGGGTAAACTTCTTCGTCGCCGTCAAGTCCCACTGAAGCCCCTTAGCGGAATGAAGGAAGACGGTGAGCAGGATGAAAATCCCGATGACCGCCGCCGACAGCACGATGGCGTTGGTGCCTCTGATCCATTTCTTCACGACAATCCCTCCTTATCTCCAGCGCTTGCGTTCCAGCGATTGGACGCTGAGAACGACGAAGACGAAAATGAACGAAGCATAGAAAACGATATCGGTCCAGTCGAGCAGACCGCTCTGCAAGTTGACCGTTCGTGCCGAAATGGAGAACAGCTCCAGCCAATCGGCTCCGGCCGGCAGCATGCTTCCGCTCAGCCATTGGATCATCCAGAGCACGAGCAGCATGGCGAAGCCGGCAATGCCGGCGACCATCTGATGAGAGCTCAGGGTCGAAGCGAACAGCCCCACCGCCATCATCGCCGCCCCCAGCAGGAACAGGCTCAAGTACGAGAGCCACATGACCGGCAGGTCAAGCGAGCCGAAGCGGGACAGGATGAGCGGATAGACGAGAGCGCCTGCAACCAGAATGAATTGGAGCAGAACGGCGGCCAGGTACTTGCCGACGACGATCTCGGTCACGCTGGCCGGGGAGGTGAGCAGAAGCTCATCGGTACCCTGCCGCAGCTCATCGGAGATGAGACGCATCGTGAGCAGCGGAATCACGAACAGGTACACGACCATGAAATTGCTGAACAGCGGGCGGATGTCCACGGTCTGGTTGCCGAGGAAATCCATGCTGAAGAAGAAGCCGCTCACGAGAAAGTAGAACGCGAACGCGACGTACGCCGTCGGAGAGAAAAAGTACATCTGCAGCTCCTTGCGGCAGATGGCCAAAGTCTTACGCACGGTCATCCTCTCCTTTCTCGGGGTTCGTCGGTTCGGTCGCCTTCGGAAGGATCGGCGCTTCTTGCAGGTCTTCTGCAGTGACGGATTCCTCGGCGGCTTCATCGGTCGTCAGCCTGAGGAAGACATCCTCCAGGCTGAGGGAGACCTTCTGCATTTCGAGGATGGGCGCACCGATGGCGGCGAGCCGGTAGAACAGCTCTTCACGCACGTCGGTTTGATCGGCGGAGGTCACCTTCACCCGGAGGATGGAAGCGCCCTCAACTTTATTGGTAGGGGAAACGGTCAATGCCTTGCCATCATGGGAGGGGGCATCGTCAGGATCGGCGATGGAGACGGCTTGCTCATCGATATCGGATTCGATCGCACCGGGCATGTTGGGCACCCCGGCGGCAGCCGCTTCCGCCGATTCCTCAGCCTGTACAATGGACACGTCCGCCACCTTCGGAATGGAAGCGAGTGCTTCTCGCACGGCGTCCTTCGGTCCGCGCACCTCGAGGTTGACCTCAAAGCGGTCGGCTAGCGCTCCGGCGAGCTCATCCGGCTTGCCGTCACTGACGATTTTTCCTTGGTGGATGATCAACACGCGGTTGCAGATGCTGTTGACTTCGGGAAGGATGTGGGTGCTAAGCAGCACGGTGTGCTTTTCCCCGAGCTCACGAATGAGCTTGCGGATTTCGATGATCTGCTTCGGGTCCAGCCCCGATGTCGGTTCGTCGAGCACAAGCAGGTCCGGCTCATGCAGGATGGCCTGCGCCAAGCCAAGCCGTTGCTTGTAGCCCTTGGACAGCCCGCGGATGACTTGGCCCTCGCGACCGATCAGCCCCAGCATGTCCATGACCTCTCCGAGCCGCTTCTTCTGGCCGCGAATCGGAATGTCTCGCAGATCGGCGACAAACTTCAAATAGTCGCGGACCCGCATGTCCAGATAGAGAGGCGGCGTTTCGGGCAAATACCCGATTTTGCGGCGCACCTGCTTCGGCTGATCCGCCATCGACACGCCGTCGATGAGAATCGAGCCCCGGGTTGGATTGAGGTAGCCTGTGATCATGCGCATGGTCGTCGTTTTTCCGGCACCATTCGGTCCAAGGAATCCGACGATCTCTCCCCGGTTCATGGAGAAGTCGATCTCCTCCACTCCGCGGCGGTTCGTGTACAGCTTGCTTACCTTTTTTACCTCAAGCAAGACCGTTTCCCCCTTCGTCTCATTTCAAAGCGTCCCGCTCCTCGGAAGACGCTCGCAGGAGGGGACCTTGTTCACTATAGGCAAGCGAGAATAAACCAGGATTAAAAGGACCTGAAGGCAAGCTTAAAAATAATTGTCCAAAATGTGAACATGCAAAAGCGGTGAAATCAAGTTGCACTCGCCATCTAATTTGATTATTATCTAATTAGATACTTATCGAAGGAGTTGGCGCATTTCATGCAGTTGGAGAAGCTTGTCTCGTTCCACAAAGCCCTGTCCGACCCCACCCGGCTGCGCATTTTGCGTCTCGTCTCCGAGAAGAGCTTAAGCGGCCAGGAATTAGCCGCTCGGCTCGGTGTGACGCCGCCCACGATCACCCATCACCTGGTCAAACTGAGGGAAGCGGGGCTGCTGCACGAGTGGCGAGACAAGAACACGGTGTATGTGTCGCTGAACCGGGAGATGCTGGGGTCCAAGACGAGGGGAACCCTGGCTTTCACCGCTCCGGCCCAGGAGGTAAAGGAGGAATCGGACATGGAACAGGCCGCCCACGAGAAGTTCAAGGAAAGCGTTTTGAAAAACTTTATCGCGAAAGACGGACGACTGAAGTCCATCCCCGCCCAGCTCAAGAAGAAGATCATCATTCTGGAATGGCTGGCGGAACAGTTCGAAATCGGACGAAGCTACCCGGAAAAAGAGGTCAATGAGATGATCAAGCAAGTCCACGACGATTTCGCAACGCTGCGGCGCGAGCTGATTATGCATCAGTTCATGTACCGGGAAAAAGAGGTCTACGAACGCAACCCCGTCGAGGTTTGGACGGACTGGCGCGAGCTTCATTAAAAAGCTTGCAGATAAGAGCTTACGGATGCTCATAAAACTGGCATGCTGGTTGGAAAAGACCCTTCCGCCGAAGTTTATGGTATGCGATCGGGGCGTCCGTGGAGCCCTTCTGCCTATCTAGTTTAGGAGGGCAGGCCACTTCCTGTGGCTTGTCTAGAAGAGGAGGGTGCGCTATGGTGATATGGGAAAAGGCAGACCCGGAGAGCGTCTCGCGCGAGCTCGCTCTGCGCAATTTGGATGCCTTCTACAACCGGGTGACGGAAGGCAAGGACATGATGACGCTTCAGGACATGGAGCTGGACCGGGAGGAAGGGCAGTCGTTTGGAGCTGAGCGGTTTCTTCTGCGACTTGAGGGCGAGGATGTGGGGATCTTCGACTACCTTTACCGAACGGGGGAAAAGCCCTGGATCGGCCTTCTGTTCATCGCTCCGGCACATCGGTCCAAGGGGCTTGCCCGGCTTGTGCTGGCTTCCTATTTCAGCCAATTTAGGGAGGGTGGCCACACCGTCTGCCGCCTTGCGGTTGTGGAAGGCAACGAGCCCGCGCATCGGTTTTGGCAGTCGCTCGGTTTCAACGCGGTGGCCAAAACCGTATCAAGCACGGGCAATGCCGTGGATGTATATGAGAGGATGATTGAGGATGACTTCATTTCGAGCCTTAACGGTGGACCAAACCGCTGACGGCTTCGTCCGCGCGATTCGCGAATGGGACACCGACCAACTGCCGGAGGGCGAGCTGCTGATCCGCGTCAGTCACTCCGGCATTAATTACAAGGACGGCCTGGCCGGGAAGGAGGACGGCAAGATCGTGAGCCGCTATCCCTTCATCCCCGGCATCGACTTGGCGGGGACGGTCGTCTCCTCCGAGGACGCCCGTTTCGCCCCTGGTGACGAGGTGCTCGTCACCGGCTACGGCCTCGGCGTCTCGCACTGGGGCGGCCTGGCCGGCTTCGCCCGTGTGCCCGCCGCCTGGGCAGTGCCGCTCCCGGCCGGGCTCACGCCTGCCGAGGCGATGGCCTACGGCACCGCCGGCCTCACCGCCGCGCTGTGCGTCGCCCGCCTCGTCGCTCACGGGCTCAAGCCCGCGGACGGGCCGGTGCTGGTCACCGGCGCGGGCGGCGGCGTAGGCAGCGCCGCGGTGGCGCTTCTGGCGCGGCTCGGCTACTCTGTCGCCGCAGCCACGGGCAAACCGGCGGCCCACGACTGGCTCCGCGAGCTGGGGGCCGCCGAGATTCTTCCGCGGGAAGAGGTCCTTCCCGCGAAGCCGCGCGCGCTCGCCCCGGAACGCTGGGCCGGCGCGGTTGATCCGGTGGGCGGGGCCGTGCTCGCCCACGTGATCGCCTCGCTGCGGTACGGCGGAGCCGTCGCCGCGTGCGGGCTTGCGGGCGGCGGGCAGCTTCCCGCCACCGTCTTTCCCTTCATCCTGCGCGGCGTAAGCCTCCTCGGCGTCGACTCCGTCGAATGCCCGATGGAGGAGCGCCACCGCTTGTGGAAGCTCCTCGCCTCCGACTGGAAGCCGGAGAAGCTCGGGCTCCTCTACCGCGAGATCGCGCTGGACGAGGTTCCGGGCGCGATGGATGCGATCCTGCGCGGCGAGGTGCAGGGACGGCTCGTCGTGGACATGAGCCGCTGACCGTTTCGGCAGCATAGCGTTTCGGCGGCAGCCATAGCAGCATGCCAGGAATGCTGGTCTCATAGGCAGCGGTAGCAGTAGTAGCTGCGCCAGGAATTGACGTCAGTTGATTGCCACGTAACGCCGGTCCCGCCCACCCAAGGCGGAAACTCCAAAGCAAAGAAGCGGTACCCAAAAGCCGAATGTCGGCTTGTGGGTACCGCTTCTTTTATGCTTCCTTTCTTCCTGCCAAACTCCGCTTATCGCGGGTAATACGAGTATCCCGGATACTTGACGACCGGCCACTTCTCCTTGCGCAGGGAATGCATCAGCTCCGGGGAGGCGTTCAGGTTGGACTGAACCAGCTCACGCGGGGTCAAGGCCATCCACTGATTGAGTGACACGTCCTCAAAGCGGCTCGCCTTGAACATCTCCAGAAACCAGAGCGTCTCGGTCCCGGTGTTCTGGACATA
The DNA here is from genome assembly GCF_039888655.1 of Gorillibacterium sp. CAU 1737. Taxonomy (NCBI): domain Bacteria; kingdom Bacillati; phylum Bacillota; class Bacilli; order Caryophanales; family Paenibacillaceae; genus Gorillibacterium; species Gorillibacterium sp. CAU 1737. Next base: position 183,327 of record NZ_JBDQQO010000009.1, on the reverse strand, counting down.
GTGGCCGGTAGCAAAGGGAACATACCCCACATCCCCGGCCCGGTAATCGAAGGTGCGCGCCGTTCCGTTGCCGGTGAAGACCGTCATGCGCCCCTGGCCCGTCAGGTAGTACTGCCATTCGTCGTTGTTCGGATGCCAGTGCAGCTCCCGCATACCGCCCGGGACAATCTCGACAAGCGCCGCCGCGATGGTCTTCGACGCCGGGAAGTTCGTGGAGTCTACAATCCGTACTGTGCCGCCGGGAATCCGCATCGGCTCCTGCGCGAGCAGGCGATGGGAGAAGCTCTCCGGCACGGTGCCGTATGGCGACTCTACCTTTTGCGAGGCCAAGGGGCCGGGAGGCGAGGAGGGGTAGATGTAGACCTGGCCGTTTGGAATGGAATCAAAGGCCGCAATGGGCACGCCAAAATTCGCAGACAGCACGTCGCGCGGCGTATGAGCGAACCAATCGGAGATCGACAAGGTGTTCAGATCGGAGAAGCTGCCGTCGTCGAACACGAGAAGAAACTCGCAGCCGTCCGCCAGTCCTTGAATCGAATGAGGAATTCCCGGAGGAAAATACCACAGGTCCCCGGGGCCGACATCCGCGATGAAATTCCGTCCGTTCTGATCCACCGCCGTGATGCGGGCATGGCCGAGCAGCATGTAGGACCATTCCGCCTGCTGGTGCCAGTGCAGCTCGCGCACCCCGCCCGGCGTCAAACTCATGTTCACGCCAGCGAGCGTCTTCGCGATGGGCAGCTCGCGGACGGTCACCTCGCGCGACCAGCCGCCCTGGTTGAGCTGCATGTGAGCGTCTGAGAAGGAGTACTTCAAGTTCGGGACCAACCCTGCATCCGTCACGGGAGGAACGAGCAGGTCGGGGTTCTCCCAATCCCGCAAAAGATCCCGCGGTCCGCGATCCACTCCGCCCGCCCCGTCGGGACGGATGGGCTGTGGAATGGCAGAGGGCGGGAACCCATAAGCTTCCGGTTTCACGTGAGTTCACCTCGTTTCACGCATTCCCCTTGAGCTTATGAGCATCCCGCCCTCGATATAACCGTGCCTATGGGTAAGGCCTTATCTCATTTCATACGTAACGCTCACTTGAGCGTTCACTTGCACTTCACCCGGCTGTACCGAGGTTGCCGCATCGCCGGCAGCCGTAGCTTGAGCCTTTTCCATCGCATAATAGTACGGGGTGCTGCTGTTCGCTTGCTCCGTCACGGAGAGAACCACGCCGAGGGTGCGCTTGGCAGCCTTGGCGATGGCAGCGGCTTTGACGTCGGCGTTGGCGACGGCCTTTTCCAGCACTTGAGCTTCCAGCTTCGAAGGATCTTCGACGGAGAAGGACGCATTGCCGATGTTGTTGGCACCCGCTGCCGTAACAGCATCCAGCAGGTTGCCGACCTTCGTCAGGTCACGGTACTTCACTTCAAGCGTGTGATAAGCGTTGTAGCCCTTGACTTGCTGGCCTTCCTTCTCGCTGTAGGTGTAGTTCGGCTGTACACTGAAGCGAGCCGTTTGAATGTCCTTTTCGGCTACTTTCCAGTCGTTCTTGAGCGCGTCGGTCACCTTTTGAATCTTGGCGGCGTTTGCCTTTTGCGCTTCAGCTGCCGTGGAGGCCGAGGTCTCTACGCCAATGTTCAGGTAGACGATGTCCGGCTTCACGGACAGCTCTCCTTTACCGGATACTTGGATCACGTTCTTTTGCGCCTCCTCGGCGAGAGCCTTCTGCGGTCCCTTCCACGCGCCCGACAATCCCATTCCCCCAAAAATCAATCCACTTGCCAGCACAATCGCACCGGTGGTTTTCATCCAAGCCTTCATGTGTGTCATCCTCCTTGAGATCAAGCTTATCGCTTTGTCTGTCCTCCTAGACGGACATTTTGGCAAAAGGTTGCAGGGGTTCGAGGATTTTTTATCCAACCTGTAACCCTCGCCTCCTGAAAAATGAAAAAACCGCCTCTCGGACGATCCTGTCCTAGGAGAGACGGCTGCATTTTATAGAGGGATTCCCACTCGACCCAGCATGAAATCACCTAGGAAGCGAGCCTGTGCTTATGGTTCATTTCTCGTGTTTATGTACCCTTTTATCGGTACTCACCGGGATAACCGAGGGCTTCTTCGGGACGGCGCAGCCGGTTCCATACGAGCGACACGGCATAGCCTGCGCCGAGCATCAGGAAGGCATACATCGGGTACGCATAGCGTGCCACCGGGATGAAGAGCAGTTGAATGCCGACGAGAAGGAGCAGGCCGACAGCAAGGAAACGCAGCGGGCGGTTGCGGAAGCTGAGCAGTGCGAGCCAACCGACCCACGCGAAGGCGAGGTGAATCGCGGTGAAGACATCGGCCAGCACGCCGGGCAGGGTGAGTCGAGGGGTCTTAAAGATGACCATAAATTTACCGACGGTGAACCAGCGAATCCACAGCCAGGGGTCCTCCTTCAAGCCTTCCTTAAGCCGCTTTATTCCCTCCTGGAATTGATCACCCTTCTGGGCTTCGTTCCAATCGATGGTTCCCTTGAAATACGGATCCGTTCCGGCGAGGAACGGGTTGCCCATGCCCCCCTTGGCGGTGAGCACAAACTCATTCAGCGTGACGAGGTTGCGAATCCACCACGGGAGCATGAGGAGAACGAACGCTCCGACCGCGACGAGAATCTCGCGCATGTACAAACGCCGGTCCCTCACCCACAGGAACAGGTAAGGCACCACAGCAAGCGGCAGCACCTGAGGACGGATGAGGACGGTCAGCGCAACGAGGAATCCTGCCGCGATATGATCGCGCAGCCGGTTTCGGGTGAGGATCTTCGCCTGCGCGAGCAGCATGCCGAGGAAGGCGGCAAGGAACAGCGTCTCCGTGGTCAACAGCTGCGGCGACCAGATGTAGGTCGGGTAAAAGGCGGCGATTGCAGCCGCAATGAGACCCGCCCGCGGGCTCCACAGCTCACGTCCGATGGCGAACAAAAGCAGCACGGAGGCGGCACCGAGAACGCACTGGAGGTATCGCACCGCATCTTGTGCGGCAGGCAGACGGTCGGCTCCATAGAGCTTCACGAACGAAGCTACGAAGAGCGGATAGCCGGGCGTTACCCGGGCATTGGGTTCTTCGGCGTTATAGGCATAGACGCCGGTCGTGACCAGGCGTACCGCCTGATCGGAGTAGTTCTTTTCATCGTGGGACAGCTTGGTGCTCTCGGAGGTTGCCACATAGCCGACGCGTAAGACAAGCGCGGCTGCAACCAGCAGGACAAGCAGGATCCCGTACAGCTTTTTCATGAAGGCTCTAGTCCTTTCCTGGAAAATGCAAGGGCACTTCCTCCAGAATAACAGACCGAAGCCGGATCGACCAGCACTTGGATGAAGCGGATAGGAGGATAGAGAATCGGGAGACTAGACGCTCTGCAACAGGTAAGACACTTCCCCGCTGCGCGAGTAGATCACATTCTTCGCACCTAGATGGCGGTAGATGGGACGCGGTACACCGCTCTGCGAGATGACGGTAATCGGCCCTTCCGTCCAGGAGCTGCACAGCTTGAGGTACCGGCAGGTGAGGTTGAGGCTGTCCTCAAACAGGAAGACCATGCGGGCCGGCTCGCCCACCCCATCGGGAAACCCGCTGTCCTTGGTATCCACCTGGATGAAGTCCTGAACGCCCAGCTTAGCCAAGCGCTCCCGTTGATCCGGGTGGTTGATGAGGACGGCAAAGGGTATTTTTTTGAATCGAAGCATGCGGATGAACTGTTCTCCTGCGGGACTTGGAGCAGAGACAAGCACTCTCTTCTGGCCGTCCTGGATGGTTTCCATAAAAAGCTTCCTCCCGGTGATCCGGTCCGCGTTCGCGCGGGCCCTGCGGATCTGAAATGCGTGTACGTGCAGTTCCGGCAAGCTTTTTGTATGCATAACAAAAAGAAGCCGGGGAAAGAGACTCCATCCCCACGGCTTCTTCCCAAGACACCCTCTTCGCGAGGATGGGATTCGCAGCGCAGAACAAATAAGCCCCTCTCGAGACGCTTGCGAGGTTAGCTGTCGGATTCGGGCGTGAGAGTCGCCCTACCTTTGGCGAAAAAGGCCAAAGGATTCACCCCTGTAGCGCGCATAGCGCACTGTTCGGTTCCCCCGCTCCCCTGAAGCGTGTGCGCGGACCGATGGGGTCAGAGACCCGGTCTGGTTTGCACCCGCTCTTACGGGAATTCAGCGTATGTCGTAATCACGACTCGTATCATACAGCGCCGCCGCTTCCTCTGTAAAGGCTCGCCGTTTGCAGCCGTTGGCGACAGCGACCGATCCAAGCGGCGAAAAACGCTTACTTCTCCGCCGCTCGTGTCCGCGCTCGCGCTAGGGCGCGTTTTCTCGCTATTTCACCAACTGTCCCCGCGTGACGCCGAGCTGATTGGTCGCCTTCAGCGCCTTCCATACCTTGGTTCCGCTGATTTTCCCTTCCAGCGCATCCCGGTATAGAGCCAGTACCTCGTGTACCTTCTCCGGTGTCTCTTCGAGGAACTCCACCCGGAAGCGGCGCAGCCCCAGGTCGAGGAACTGCGGCAGGTACTCCGCGCCAGATTGCTCGATGGCATTGTATACCGTGTTGCGGCAGCCTTCGTCCACCCGCACCGGATGGGACATGCCGATCCGGTCGCGCAGCGAGGCGCGTTGGCTCTCGCAGGGACGGCCGCAGTTGGTGTAGTTCGTTCCCTCGCTCATGAACGTGCAGTACACGCAGTGCTCGGTGTGATACATCGGCAGATGCTGGTGCAGCACGAGCTCCGCGCGCGACGTGTCGGTCTTCTCCAAAAGATCGATCATCTGCTGAATGTTCAGGTCATAGGATGGGGTGAAGAGGTCAAGCCCTGCCTCCAGGAAGAGCGCCGCCGTCCGGTGATTGGCGACATTCAGCGAGAAGTCGCCGATCAGCTCGGGGTGGCGGTCTTCCGGGTGAAGCTGCCGCTCGCGCATGAAGTAATAGAGCGCGCCCGTATTCCGCACCAGCACGGCGTCCGGCTGAAGCCGCAGGATGTGCTGGAAGAAGCCCGTCTCGCCGGGCATGTGAATGCGCGGCGTCACGAGCGCGATTCGCGCGCCCGCCGCCCGCACCGCTTCCACCGCGGCCGGGAACTGCTTGATGAACTCGAAGTCGGCGTAGAGGAACGTCGCTCCGGCTTCGAGGGCTGCATGCACCTGCGGCAGCGTGCGGCAGAGCACGGTCAGCTCTGGGGCAGCCGTCAGCTCATTCGGCCGAACGGGCGGCCGGTCGGCGGCAAGCCGTGCTTCCTGTTCTTCGCGGCTGCGAAGCGTGTAGCGAGGCGGCGCCTCGCGCAGCACCGTGAGCTGCTCCGCCGCCTCGCGGCGAAGGCGATTGAGCTCCTTCATGGGCACGATCAGGTCGTCCGTGAGGACGAGCTCGAGCTCCGTGAGCTCAAACAGCGTGCCGCCCAGGCGGCCGAACTGCTCGCGGAACAGCGCCTCGTCCATCGGGCGCTTCAGCGCCTGTTCCAAGAGCGCCTCCGAGTCCACCTGCACGGTATTGCGGGTTGCGAGATCGGTCCACCACGTCTTGAGCGGCTGACCGAGCACGCCCAGCACCTTCACCTTGACCGGGAAGGTCCGGTACGGCTTGTCCGTCTCGAACGTTTGGCGCAGCCGCTTGTCGAGATGCGGGTCGTTCGTCTTCCAGACGCGGTCGCCCACATTCACGCGAGTGAGCGCCACATCGTGGCGGCCCGGGATGATTTCGGCGAGCCCTCCGGGCACCTCGCCCTCGACCTTGACCCCGCGCTTGCGCAGGTCATAGACGCGGCCGCCCTCTTCCTTCTGCGTCGGGTCGCCCGCGTCGAAGACGATGCCGTCGCCGCGCTTCAGCGGCGCTTCGAGCTCGCAGAGCACGCCGTCCTTCAGCACTTCCTTGACGCGGCCGAGGTACACACCCCGGCTCTTCGGGAACGTGCCCTCGACGAGCGTCTTGTTGTTCGTCCCCTTCAGGAAGCCGGGGGTAAAGCCGCGCGAGAAGCTCTGCTGCAGCTCGCGCAGCTCCTCCTTCGACGGAGACGGGTCCTCCCCGGCAAAATACCGGTCGATGGCCGCACGATACTTCGCCGTCACATTCGCGACGTATTCCGGGCTCTTCATCCGTCCTTCGATCTTGAAGGACGTTACGCCCGCCTCGATCAGCTCCGGCACCAGCTCAATCGCCGCCAGGTCCTTCGGCGAGAGCAGGTAGGCGATATCGCCCATCGGCTGATGGACGCCGTCAACCATCAGGTCATACGGCAGGCGGCAAGCCTGCGCGCACTCTCCCCGGTTGGCCGAACGCCCGCCCCACATCTCCGAGGTGAGGCACTGGCCGGAATAGGAGACGCAGATTGCCCCGTGCACGAAAATCTCCATCGGCTGCTTGGCATGCTCTCCGATGGTGCGAATCTGCTTCAGGTTGTTCTCCCGTCCCAGTACGACCCGCTCGATGTTGTAAGCCTTGGTGAACTCGACCGCTTCCGGCGAGGTCATCGTCATCTGCGTCGAGCCATGGATCGGGAAATCCGGGGAGAGGTCCCGAATGAGCCGCACCATCCCGAGATCCTGCACGATGACGGCATCGACGCCCGCCTCGGTGCAAGCCTCGATCAGCTGGCGCGCTTGCTCCAGTTCATTTTCGAAGATCAAAATATTGACGGTGAGGAAGCCCTTCACGCCATAACGGTGCAGGAACGCCATAACCTCCGGCAGCTCCTCGGTCCGAAAGTTGTTCGCCCTTGCTCGCGCATTAAACTTTTCCACGCCAAAATAGACCGCATTCGCTCCGTTCGCTACCGCTGCGCGCAAGCAGTCCCAGTCTCCCGCGGGAGACAACAGCTCGATATCTTCCTTGCGTAACGTTCCCATGAATCCTCCTGTCAGCACCGCCTTCGATCCGGCCGTGCTCTTGTCTCTCTAGTGTACCGGAAACAGAGGGGCTTTTCCATCGCCGGCGTGAAGGGAATCACATCCTGCAGCGATTTTTTTCGGCCTATCCGCCAAAAACGGATATACTGCCCGGCCAGAAATGTGAGATAATTAACACCACATTTGATCGACAATCGGCGAAGAGGCTTGTAGAGGGAACCGGCTCGATTCGAATCGGGCGAAAGGATGAAGGCGCATGATTGGGTTCGTCATCAATCCCGTATCCGGCAATGGACGGGGGACCAAGGTTTGGCGGCAGGTGGAGAAGGAGCTGCGAAAGCGGGGCATTCCGCATGAAGCCCGCTTCACCGAAGGGGCAGGCGATGCGGAGCAGCTTGCTCGCGAAATGGCGAGGAGCGGAGTGTTTCGGACTATTGCTGCTGTGGGTGGAGACGGGACGGTGAACGAAGTCGTCACCGGCTTGATTTCTGCGGCGGGGGCAGGGGGGGCGTCGCTGGAAAAAGAGCTGCGGTGGACCGGAGCTCTTGTGGGCTGCTCGTTCAGTTATATCCCGGCCGGCTCCGGGAACGACTTTGCCCGCAGCCACGGCATCCCCGAGGAGCCGATCGCTGCGCTGAACGTATTGCTTGATGCGGCGTTTGGGGGCGCCTCCTTCGACATGGACCTCTTGCGACTGGGCGAGACCGTAGCCGCCAGCTCGATCAGCTGCGGCTTCGATGCGCAGGTGGCCATCACGACCAACCAAGCCTCCTACAAGCGCTGGCTGAACCTCATCGGGGCAGGCAAGCTCGCGTACGTCCTGTCGGTCCTTCGCGTTCTCTTCACTTACCGTCCCGCAGCTCTTACCCTCCGCGTCGATGGACGGGAGAGCCGCTTCGAGCGGGTATGGCTGGTTGCCGTGAGCAACCTTCCTTATTACGGGGGCGGCTTTCGCATCAATCCGTCTGCCAATGCCACGGATGGACTCGCTTCCGTGTGCGTCGCCTTCGGGCTGACCCGCTGGCAGCTGCTCCGCCTCTTCCCGCTCGTGCTCTCCGGTAAGCATGTCGGGCATCCGGCTGTGCGGTTTTTTGCTGGACAGAGGGTGGACCTCTTCCCGGAGAAGCCTTTGCCCGTTCAGGCCGATGGCGATCCGGTCCTCGAAGACCGGCTTAGCATCGAGGTGATTCCCGGGGTTCTGCCGGTGGCGGTCACGAAGCCTGCTGCAATTCGCATGGAGGCCAGGCCAGAACGGTCAATCGACGATGCAGCCTGTTAAAGTCGCGGAGATGGGAATGGACTTCGCGAAAGAACAGCAACAGAATCAACAGATAGAGCACCAGAAGACCGAGGCCTGCCAGCGCCTGAATCGGTCTTTTTGTCTTACCGTTGCGTCTGACTCTCCGGATATGACGTTTCTTGCGCTTGGACCCGTTTGCCTCTGACCATTCACTCTGAATCCGTACAAGCGACCTTCCCCATGAAGCAGAGATAGAACAAGCAAAGCCGTGTTTCCCTTCAATAGTTCCCGATCGTCCCTTCCATGTAAGCGCTCTTGTTTTGTCCGGCAATGTGGTATACTCATGCCAAACCTATCTTCTTGGAGGTGCATTATGAAACTGGGAGTATTCAATCCGCTCTTCAATCAGAAAACGTTCGAGGACATGCTCGACACGCTTGCCGCCAAAGGTCTGCAAGCCGTCGAAATCGGAACCGGGGGCTATCCCGGCAACAACCACTGCGACCTCGACGGGCTTCTCGCCGACGAATCGAAACGCAAGGCCTACCTGGAAGCGATCGCTTCCCGCGGCTTGATCATCAGCGCCCTCAGCTGCCACAGCAACCCGCTCCATCCGCAAAAGGCCATCGCCAAAGAAGCGGACGAGCTCATTCGCAAGACGATCGACCTCGCCCATCTGCTCGGAGTGCCGGTCGTGAACACCTTCTCCGGCTGTCCGGGGGATCATGAAGACGCCAAGTATCCGAACTGGCCGATCGCTCCCTGGCCGAATGACTTCCAGGAGATTCTCACCTGGCAGTGGGAAGTCAAGATTATCCCGTACTGGACGGAAATCGCAAAATACGCCTCCGAGCGCGGCATCAAGATCGGCCTGGAGCTGCACGGCGGCTTCTCCGTTCATACGCCGGCCACGCTGCTTCGCTTGAGAGCGGCCGCAGGCGACGCCATCGGCGCGAACCTGGACCCGAGCCACATGTGGTGGCAAGGCATCGATCCGGTTCAGGCCATCCTGATCCTGGGCAAAGCCGGAGCGATCCATCACTTCCATGCCAAGGACACGTCGCTTGACGTGAACAACATCAACCATCACGGCGTGACCGACATGCAGCCGTACACCCAAATGCTCGACCGCGCCTGGCAGTTCCGCACCGTCGGCTTCGGCCATGACATGAAGGTGTGGGCCGACATCATGAGCGCCCTTCGCCTCGTGGGCTACGACTATGTCGTCAGCATCGAGCATGAGGACGGCCTCATGTCCATCGACGAAGGCTTCTCCAAAGCTGTCGCCAACCTGCAGCAAGTGCTCATCACCGACCCGCTCGGGGACATGTGGTGGGTGTAAGCCGGTTGTAACCCTCACGAAAAAAACACCTTCCAGCTGTGCAGACGGGGAACTCCCCCTCTCCACTTCGCTCCCTTGCGAGAGCGCTGGAAGGTGTTTTTTTGCTTCCTCTATGAAGGCTACGTGTGCGAGCAGCTTCCGTCCAATTCCCTTGCCAACTGAACCAAACGCCGGGTTCCCTCCCGCAAAACCTCCTCACTCGCAAAGGAGTAGCTGAGGCGAAGCCATGCCTGCATTTCGCCAAGCGGGTCGCAGATATGCCCCGGAACGAAGGAGATCGACTCTTCCCGGGCGCGTCGGAACAGCGCGTCAACGGATACCGCCTGGGGGACCTTCACCCACAGGTTGAGCCCGCCTTGCGGCGGTGTCCATTCCCACCCGCTTCCAGCTAACTCCTCCTCCACGATCTCCTTGTGTACCTGGAGGGCAATGCGCAGCTTGCCCACATGCTGCTGCAGCCGCGAGGAGGTGTAATAGTGCAGGAAGATCTTCTGGTTCAACAGCGATGTGCCGCTATCAGCGAGGGACTTGGCAACGATGAGCCGCTCGACATGCGGCTCGCGGCAGGCTACGGCGCAGATACGGAGCCCAGGGGCGATGTATTTGCTGAAGCTGCTGATGTAGATCACCCAGCCCTCCGTATCGTACGCAAAGAACGGAGGAGGGGGCGCCTCCCCGAAGTACATGTCTCGGAAGGGATCATCCTCCACGAGCAGACAGCGATAGCGTTCCGCCAGCTCCACGATCCGCTTGCGCTGCCAAGCCGGAACGGTGGCCCCGGTCGGGTTCTGATGGGTCGGGTTTAAATAGAACAGGCGCGGTTTGTCGCGCTGCATCACATGCTCAAGCCGATCGAGGTCATACCCCTCCGCTGTGATTTCGATTGGGATGACCCGCACCCCCGCCCGACGAAAAAGGTCCAGTGCCACGCTATAGGTAGGGCGCTCCACCAGCACTGCATCCATGGGGCCGAGGAACGTTCCGATGATCAGGTTGATCGCTTGCTGGGAGCCGGAGGTGATGACAAGCTCCTCCGGGGCTAGCTGCAGCCGAAGCTTCTCCCGGAAGTGGCGGCTCAGCATCAGCCGCAGCTCCTCGTCTCCCTGGGCGGAAGAGTACGTGCCCATCACCTTCGGGTAGAGGTCGAACACCTTTTTCACATAATCAGACAAGTAGAGGTTTGGCAGCAGGTTGGGATCAATGAGTGCCTGCGAAAACTGATAGCGCGCCGGCAGCCGATGAATGTCCGACAGAGCATTCATATGCGAGTAGTCCGCAGCGATCTTTTTCTTACCGGAGTCAGCCTTCGCTTCTTGCGGATGATCGGGGGAAACATAGTAGCCGGATTTGTCTCGGACGTACACCTTGCCGCTGTCCGCCAGCTCGCGGCAGGCTTTGAATACGGTTAGGCGATGAACCTGCAGCTCGTCGGCTAGGGCGCGAATGGATGGCAGCTTGTCATGGGCCTTCCACTCCCCGCGCTCGATCCGATTCAACAGATACTCGCACACCTGGCGATACAAGGGAGCGCCCTCTTTCGCCTGACCTCGCTTGTTCATCTCCGTTCACCCCCATTGATCTTCCAGATTAGTCGCGCGCGGTTTCCTCTCTTCAGCATCACCGCTCGCTGGTCTGTTTCTTCTTTTGCCTTCTAGTGTACCGCAAGTTCGGTTTCTTCTGTTCTATTCTTTCGCATCTGTTCTGCGGGCATCCCGCTATGATGGACAAAAGCTTCTAGAGCTTACCGATCCATTATGCAAAGGGGTTGCTTGACCATGATCATGCTCGCGTATTCGCTCGTCTGCCTCATCTTCGGTACGACCTTCCTCGCCATCAAAGTCGGCGTAGACGCCGGTGCTCCGCCCTTCTTCTCGGCCGGCTTGCGGTTTTTTCTGGCGGGGCTGATTCTGTTTCTGTGGATGGTCGGCAAAGGGAAAGCCCGCTTTTCCCTGCTTCTCTGTAAGGAGATGCTCTTCACGGGGGCGATGCTGACCTTCGGCACCTTTTCCACCCTGTACTGGGCCGAGCAGCACATCTCCTCTGGGCTCGCTTCGGTGCTGTCCGCAACAGGACCCATCATGATTTTGCTCCTGCAGACCGCCCTGCTGCGGCTACGGGCTCCGCGCCGCGCCCTATGGGGCTGCCTGATCGGATTTGCCGGTGTGCTGCTGCTCGTCCTGCCCAGCCTCGCCTTTCGCCCCTCTCCGTTATGGTTCATCGGCTGTGCCGCCGTGCTGGTCGGAGAGTTCAGCTATGCAGCGGGCGCACTCTATTCCAAAAAGGTCATTACCGCTTTTTCCGAGACTTCGCCGATCGCCCTGAATGCCGTTCAAATGATGTACGGAGGCATTCTGCTATTCCTCTTATCTCTGGCTACCGAGTCCGTTCACCCGCAAGTCTTCTTGTCCTTCCAAACAGCGGGCTCGCTGCTATACCTGACGGTCGTCGGTTCCATGGTGGGGCATACCTTGTTCTACTGGCTGGTCGCCAAGACCAATCCCGTCTTCCCCTCCACTTGGCTCTACGTCTCGCCTCCCATCGCCGTTGGGGTTGGCTTTTTGCTCTACGGAGAGGTTGTGAGCGGGCTGACCTTGCTTGGCGTCTTCACAATTATCGCGGGGACGGTGCTCGTCAATGCAGATGCCCTGAAGCAGCTCCTTAGGAGGCCGCAATCCCGAAGAATTTAAATAACGTACACATGGCGTTAACGCGGGGCTGATCTTTCTTCGGTATGATGGGTATGCTGATCGTGTGACCCATGAGACTGCATCCCGAAGGGAGCCTGCCATGAAAAAGACCGCCAATCGCATCCTCCTCCTTGCCATGATCGGAGGAAGCCTGATTTTGTCGGCCTGGTCCGACCGTCAAGAAGCGGATCCCCGCGACAGCGCCGTCGTCTCTTTTTCTCCCGCGATTCACGTCGAGTCGGGGAAGGAGGCCGCTGATTCGCCGGAAGCTCTGCGTCAGCTGGCTTATACCCAAGCAGCGGCTGCGGCCGGCCGATCCCTGGACGGCTTGGAAGCACAGGAAGTTGATCCTAACTTCCCTATCGAAGCCCCAACCTTCCCGGCCCCTTCTGTCACCTCCCCACCCGAAGAAAGCCCTACTCCCACCCCGTAACAGAGTTGGGTTTGGTCTATCCGATTGATCGATTCTCCACTATCCCATCCTGCGTTCTCCGGCTTGCCGGGGGCGCTTTTTTTGATGGTTCTTTTTTATGCCTGGGGGATTATGCTCGACTTGCTTCACCCGTATAAGCGGCCGCTTTCCACCCCATCAGGAAGTGTTATGCCCGCCGCCGTTTACGCCATCCCCCCGCTGTGATACGATGCACTTAATCTTAGTCTGTCAGTCGGAATTTCACGATCAGAAGGGGAGTTGGACATGGCCTACGAGGCGATATGGGCGGCAGACCCGTCCAAGCTGAACAAGGTGGAGCTACTTAAGCTGGAAAAGGATGGGCTCGATGTCATCCGCACCATCATCGAAACCTACGCCAAGAGCGGCTATGACTCGATTCCCGAAGAGGATCGCAACCGGTTCAAGTGGGCCGGGGTCTACGAGCAAAAACCCAAGGACGGCCACTTCATGATGCGCGTGCGCATCAACGGGGGGCGCATGACGAGTCCTCAAGCGAAGGCGCTCGCTTCCATTGCGCAGGATTACGGGCGCGGGCTCGTTGATGTCACCACCCGGCAAGCGATTCAGTTCCATTGGCTGACCGTGGAACAGCTGCCCGACATCTTTAAACGGCTGGAGAGCGTCGGGCTGTATTCATTCGAAGCGTGCGGCGACTGCCCGCGCACCATTGTCGGGAACCCGCTGGCGGGCATCGACCAGGATGAGCTGCTCGACACCACCCCGCTGGTGGAGGAGGTCAATGACTTCTTCCTGCTGAATCGGGATTTCTCCAACCTGCCGCGCAAATACAAAATGTCCATCTCCGGCAGCATCTACAATACCGCGCATGCGGAGATCAACGACCTTGCCTTCACCCCCGCCGTGAAGGAGATCGACGGCCGGGAGGTCATCGGCTTCCACGTTCACGTGGGCGGCGGCTTGTCCGCCAAGCCTTATCTGGCGAAGAAGCTGGACCTGTTTGTGCGGCCCGAGGAGGTGCTGAAGATCGCGGTCGGCGTGGCTACGCTGTTCCGGGATCACGGCTATCGCGAAAAGCGCCACCATGCCCGCCTGAAGTTCCTCATTGCCGACTGGGGACCGGAGCGGTTTCAGGAGGAACTGCTCCACCTGACTGGCCCGCTCCCCGAGCAGGGAGTCGACAAGGTCGTCGGTTGGAACGGTGCCTACTTTGACGGCGTTCACCCGCAGAAGCAGACCGGCCTCCACTACGTCGGGTTAAACATTCCTGTCGGCCGTCTCGATGCCGATGAGCTTCATGAACTCGCTCGATTGGCAGAAGAGTACGGAGACGGCGAGCTGCGCACCACGATGTCGCAGAACATTCTGCTCACCGGCGTCCCTGCGGATCGGGTGGAAGCCCTGCTGGGAGAACGTGTTCTGGAGCGTCTCACTCCGTTCCCGAAGCGCTTTATGAGCCGCACCGTCTCCTGCACCGGCAACGAGTTCTGCAACCTCGCCATCGTCGAAACGAAGGAGCGCGCCCGCCGCGTCGCCTCTTATCTGGATGAAAAGGTGTCGCTGAATGAGGACATTCGCGTCCACTTCGTCGGCTGCCCGAATAACTGCGGGCAGAAGTATATTGCCGACATCGGCCTGCAGGGTTCACTCGTAAAAACCGCGGCCGGCATGGTAGACGCCTTCGACATCTCCATAGGCGGAATCCTCGGCCCGAATGCCCAGCTCGTGACACCCTTGAAGGGGCGCGTTAAGGGAGACGATGTCGGCCCCGTGCTGGAGCAGCTGATCGGCTTCTACCAAGCGGAGCGCGAGGCTGACGAGAGCTTCCACCGCTTCGTCCATCGGGTAGGGGCTCCCGCGTTCCAGGAGCGGTTGACCGCCGCCCTCTCTCCAGTCCCCGCTCGGGAGTAAGGAAGAGCAGCGTTTTCCGAGGGAAGGATAGCGCGAAAAGGCCGAGGTTAACAGGATAGTGACGAGGTCAATACGATAATGCTGAGGTTGGCACGAGCGTGCCGTTCCTTATGGGCGCTCGGCCGCCTGTCCTCGTCCGCGCACCCACCTGCCTTTTCCGGGCACTCGCTTACCTTCCTCCTCGTACCCAACTGCCTTCTTCCGCGCACCCACCTACCAGCAAAACAAAAGCGGTTCCCCCAGAGAGAGGGGAACCGCTTTTTCTATGCCCGCCGGGGGCGAGTCTTCACCTGTTAAGCAAGGGCGTCATTGCGTTCCTCTTCCAGCTCAGCGGTATCATCCGAGGCGGCTTTCTTCCCTTTGCCCGCCTTCTTTCCTTTGCCGGAGGCTTCCGGCTTCACGCCGTAGAGCTCCTCCGTACGCTTCCGGTCCCGCTCCAAAATCGGCTTCAAATACCGACCGGTATAAGAGTCCGGTACCGCGCAAATCTGCTCGGGAGTACCGGTGGCGACGATGGTGCCGCCCCGGTGTCCCCCCTCGGGGCCGAGATCGATGAGGTAATCAGCGGTCTTGATGACATCGAGGTTATGCTCGATGACCAGCACCGTCTCCCCGCTGTCGACAAGGCGCTGCAGTACCACGAGCAGCCGGTCGATGTCATCGACATGCAGGCCGGTCGTCGGCTCGTCCAGGATGTAGAAGGACTTGCCGGTATTGCGGCGGTACAGCTCAGCCGCGAGTTTCACCCGCTGAGCTTCGCCGCCCGACATCGTCGTCGCCGGTTGGCCCAGCTTCATGTAACCGAGGCCGACATCGAGAAGCGTCTTCACCTTGCGGTGAATGCGCGGGATGTTCTCGAAGAAGTGGGTCGCGTCCTCGATGGTCATGTCGAGGATCTCTGCGATGCTCTTGCCCTTGTAATGAATCTCCAGTGTCTCGCGGTTATAGCGCTTGCCCTTGCAGACTTCGCAAGGCACATAGACGTCCGGCAGGAAGTGCATCTCGATCTTGATGATGCCGTCCCCCTTACACGCTTCGCAGCGGCCGCCCTTGACGTTGAAGCTGAACCGGCCCTTCTTGTACCCGCGGATTTTGGCCTCCGTGGTGGTTGAGAACAGATCGCGAATGTCATCAAACACGCCCGTATACGTCGCCGGGTTGGAGCGCGGCGTGCGCCCGATCGGCGATTGGTCGATGTCGATGACCTTCTCGATGTGCTCCAGGCCGAGCATCTCCTTGTACTGGCCAGGGCGCACCTTCGCCCGATTGAGGTCACGAGCGAGCGTCTTGTACAGAATTTCGTTGACCAGCGTACTCTTGCCGGAGCCGGACACCCCGGTCACGCAGGCAAAGACGCCGAGCGGAATCTTCACGTTGAGGTTCTTCAGGTTGTTTTCCTTGGCCCCTCGGATCTCCAGCCATTCCTCTCGCGGCTTCCGCCTTGCGGTCGGAACGGGAATCAGCTTCTTCCCGCTCAAGTATTGGCCGGTGATTGAGTCCGGGTTCTCCATGATCTCCTGCGGCGTTCCTTGCGCGATCACATTCCCGCCATGAATCCCCGCTCCCGGGCCGATGTCGATGATGTAATCGGCGGCAAGCATCGTGTCCTCGTCATGCTCGACGACGATGAGCGTGTTGCCCAGGTCGCGCATGCGTTTGAGCGTGCCGATCAGGCGATCGTTATCCCGTTGATGCAGCCCGATGCTCGGTTCGTCCAGGATATAGAGCACGCCCATGAGGCTGGAGCCTACTTGAGTGGCAAGGCGAATACGCTGGGCTTCCCCGCCGGAGAGTGTACCTGCGGCGCGGCTCATCGTCAGGTAATCGAGCCCGACGTTCACAAGGAACCCGAGCCTTTCCTTGATTTCTTTCAGGATGAGATTGGCAATCGCCTTTTCCTTGTCGGTCAAGGTGAGGGCATCGAAGAACTGGTGAGCATCCCCTACTGCAAGATCCGTGACATGGGCGATGTTGTGCTCGCCTACGGTGACGGCGAGAATTTCCGGCTTCAGCCGCTTGCCCTTGCACTTCTCACAGGGCTTGCCGGACATGTAAGCTTCGATATACTCTCGAATCCCGTCAGAGCCGGTATCCCGATACCTCCGCTCCAGGTTGTTTACGATGCCTTCAAAAGAAACCCATGCTTCCCGAGACTGCCCAAAGTCATTCTCATAGCGGAAATGAATCTTCTCTTCCCCCGTGCCGTAGAGCAGCTTGTTCATCTGCTCCGGGCTGAACTCGGAGACCGGGAGATCCAGGGGAATCCCGAAGTGCTTGCACACGGCAGCCAGAAACTGCGGGTAGTAGGTCGAAACGCCGCCGGCCCAGGCTTCGAAGGCTCCTTGCTCGATGGACTTGCCGCTGTCGGGAATGAGCAGGTCCGGATCTACGATCATTTTACTGCCAAGTCCGTCGCAATCCGGGCAAGCCCCAAAGGGGCTGTTGAACGAAAACATCCGGGGAGAAAGCTCGTCCATGCTGAACCCGCAGATCGGGCAGGCCAGGTTTTGGCTGAACAGCAGCTCCTCGTGATCCATCACATCGACCAGCACCCGGCCCTCGGCCAGCTTGAGGGCGGTCTCCAGCGAGTCGGCCAGACGCGTGGCCACATCCTCTTTGACGACGATCCGGTCGACGACAACCTCGATGGTATGTTTTTTGTTCTTTTCCAGCTCAATCGTTTCGGACAGCTCACGCAGCTCGCCGTTGATCCGCACGCGCACGTACCCCTGCTTACGAATGTCCTCCAACAGCTTCACATGCTCGCCCTTGCGGCCGGAAACAAGCGGAGCCATGATCTGCAGCCGTGTCCGTTCCGGGTACTCCAAGATGCGGTCCACCATCTGCTCCACGGTCTGAGAGGTAATCTCGATGCCGTGAGTCGGGCAGTGGGGGTGGCCGATCCGCGCAAACAAAAGCCGCAGGTAGTCATAAATCTCGGTCACGGTCCCGACGGTGGAGCGGGGGTTGCGGCTCGTCGTCTTCTGGTCGATCGAGATCGCCGGGGAGAGCCCTTCGATGGAATCCACGTCCGGTTTGTCCATCTGCCCGAGGAATTGACGGGCATAGGCGGAGAGCGACTCCACGTAACGGCGCTGCCCTTCCGCATAGATCGTATCGAAAGCTAGCGACGATTTGCCGGAGCCGCTGAGTCCGGTCAGCACGACGAACTTGTCCCGGGGGATGGTGACGTCAATGTTCTTCAGGTTGTGGGCCCGGGCCCCTTTGATCACAATATTGTCGATGGCCACTCTCTCACGTCCTCTTTATCTGAATAAGCCCTGTTCGCGGCAGTGTTGCCCCTATCCGGCACACATCCGCGCTTGGCGTTAAGCACGATGCAAGGACAGGGATCGCTCCCTGCCCTCTTTCTTCTCCGTTCCATATGGCGCTAGTCCGCCGCCTTCAGCTCCAGAATCGCGTCACGCAGCTCGGCGGCGCGCTCGAACTGCAAGCTCTTGGCGGCTTCCTTCATTTCCTTCTCCAAACGGTCGATGACGGCAGCTCGGTCGCGCTTGGACAGCTTCCCGCCTTCCTTCACCCCGGCGAGGTAGTCGGCCTTTTGCTCGGCCACCTTGGTTGCCTCGATCACATCGCGCACGCGCTTCTTGATCGTCGTCGGGGTAACCCCGTTCGCCTCGTTATAGGCTATCTGAATCGTGCGGCGGCGCTGTGTCTCGGTCATCGCCTTATCCATGGAATCGGTGATCTTGTCGCCGTACATGATGACCTTGCCCTCCGAGTTCCGTGCGGCCCGCCCGATCGTCTGAATGAGCGACCGCTCGGCCCGGAGGAAGCCTTCCTTGTCGGCATCCAGAATCGCGACAAGCGAAACTTCGGGCAAGTCGAGCCCTTCCCGCAGGAGGTTAATCCCAACGAGCACATGGAAGGTGCCGAGCCGAAGATCCCGAAGAATCTGCATCCGCTCCAGCGTCTTGATGTCGGAGTGCAGGTAGCGCACCTTGATGCCGATTTCCTTCAAGTAATCCGTCAGGTCCTCCGCCATCTTCTTGGTGAGCGTCGTCACGAGCACGCGCTCGTCCTTGGCAATCCGGTCGTGAATCTCCCCGATCAGGTCGTCAATCTGTCCCTTCGTCGGCCGAACATCGATGACTGGGTCAAGGAGGCCGGTCGGTCGGATGATCTGCTCGACCATGACAGGACAATGCTCCAGCTCATAGGGTCCCGGCGTTGCCGAAACGCAGATCATCTGGTTGAACTTCTGCTCGAATTCCTCGAAGCGAAGGGGGCGGTTATCCAGAGCGGACGGCAAACGGAACCCATGCTCCACGAGCACTTCCTTACGCGCTCGGTCCCCGTTGTACATCCCGCGAATCTGCGGAAGGGTAACGTGCGATTCGTCTACGACTACGAGCAGATCCTCGGGGAAATAGTCGAACAGCGTATAGGGCGTTGCCCCCCGCTCGCGGAAGGTGAGCGGTCCGGAATAGTTCTCGATCCCGGAGCAGAAGCCCATCTCCAGCATCATTTCAATATCGTACCGCGTGCGCTGCTCCAGCCGCTGGGCTTCGAGCAGCTTGCCTTGCCCGCGAAGCTCCTCCAGCCGCTCCTCCAGCTCCCGCTCGATGTCGACGACAGCTCGCCTCATGGACTCCTCGGCCGTGACAAAGTGAGAGGCCGGGAAGATGGCGATATGATCGCGTTCGCCCAGAATCTCACCGGTTAACACGTCGATCTCGGTGATCCGCTCGATCTCATCGCCGAACAGCTCTACCCGCACAGCGTGCTCGCCGTGCGAGGCCGGGAAGATCTCCACGACATCGCCGCGCACCCGGAAGGTCCCGCGCACGAAATTCATGTCGTTGCGCTGGTACTGGATGTCGACGAGCTTATGCAGAATCTCGTTGCGGGGCTTCTCCATTCCGACTCGGAGCGAGAGCCTTAAATCTCGGTACTCCATCGGAGAACCGAGACCGTAAATGCAGGACACGCTCGCCACGATGATGACGTCGCGCCGCTCGAACAAGGCACTCGTCGCGGAGTGACGCAGCTTGTCGATCTCTTCATTGATGCTCGAGTCCTTCTCAATATAAGTGTCCGAAGATGCAATGTACGCTTCGGGCTGATAGTAATCGTAATAGCTCACGAAGTAATCAACCGAATTGTTCGGAAAAAACTCCTTGAACTCGCTGGCAAGCTGCGCGGCCAGCGTCTTGTTGTGAGCGATGACCAAGGTGGGACGGTTCAGTTGGGCGATGGTTTGCGCGATCGTGAACGTCTTCCCCGTTCCCGTTGCACCGAGCAGTGTCTGGTACCGCTTGCCTTCCTTAACTCCTTGCACCAGTTCGACGATTGCCTTCGGCTGGTCACCCTGCGGGGAAAATTCCGATTGCAGTTGGAACGGCTTGTTACTCATGAGGATCTCGCCCATGATTTGTTTCGTCACCTGCCCCTTTAAGGAAATGCTCTAACATTTAACGCTTCCCGTTCCGATATAGAAAGGGATGAGCTTAACCCGGAAAATAGGAATGCATGTTCGTTTATTATACCTTATTTTCCTCCTGTGTTGCAATCTTTGGAAGCATCTTACACAGGCTGCAATCTACCTCAGAACTGGAGTGGACGTTGTGGACATTACAACAATTATCGGTATGGTGCTTGGCTTAGTATCCCTGGTTGGGGGCTTTATGCTGGAAGGCGGTCACTTGGGGTCGCTATGGATTTATACAGCGGCGATCATCGTATTCGGGGGTACCTTCGGAGCAGTAATCGTCAGCTTTCCGATGTCAAGCCTCAAGGATTTGCCAAAGGCGTTCGGTATGGCTTTCAAGGAACCCAAGCGCGACCCCGGGCAAATTATCGATGAGATCGTTGACATGGCTACGATTGCCCGCCGGGAAGGCGTACTGGCGTTGGAGCAACGCGCGCAAGAGCACACCAATCCGTTTTTAAAAGAAGGCTTGCTCATGGTCGTCGATGGAACAGACCCGGAGCTCACCCGCCAGATCATGGAACTCGAGATGGAAGCCATCGAATCGAAACATGAAGGCTATGCCAAAATCTTCGAAGCCGCCGGCGGGTATGCACCGACCATCGGGATTATTGGTACGGTACTTGGATTGATTCACGTTCTGGGGAACCTGAGTGATCCGGATTCGCTCGGACCGAAGATCGCCGTTGCGTTCACAGCAACCCTGTACGGGGTTGCGAGCGCGAACGTTCTTTATTTGCCGGTTGGAACCAAGATCAAAATGCGCAGCAAAGCTCTTGTATCCGACATGGAGCTGATGCTCGAAGGCATCCTGGCCCTCCAAGCCGGTGAAAACCCGCAGCTCATCAAGAAGAAGCTGACCTCCTTCCTGCATGATAAGGATGGGAAGAATAAAGCCAGGGCAGGTGGGGAAGGAAATGTCGAGGAGAAGTAAAAAAAAGCATGCCGAGCACGAGAACAACGAGCGTTGGCTCGTTACCTATTCCGACTTGATCACGCTGCTGCTGGTATTCTTCGTCATCATGTACTCCATGAGTAAAGTCGATGTGGCGAAATACAACCAGTTGGCCCAATCGCTGCAATTTCAGTTCAACAAATCCGACTCCGTCATGCCTCAAGGCGGAGGAGGAAGCGGCCTCGTCGGCGAAACCGATCCGAAGAAGGATCAGAAGGCGGACAATGACTCGGACGATTCCAAAAAGAAAGCCGGGGAAGAAACCCGGGCGAACGATACGAAAGCTGAGACCCCTGCGGAGCAACAGAAGGCAGAGCAGCAAAGAGAAAACGAGCTTCAGGGCCTCCTGAAGATCATCACGAGCTATATTGATGACAACAAGCTGCAGGCGACGGTGTCTGCAGTCGATACCGATCGGGGCATCATCGTCACACTGAAGGATTACTTCCTGTTTGATCTGGGCAGTGCTACTCTGAAATCTGGAGCTTACCCGGTTCTGGATAAGATGGGCACACTGTTCCCGGACCTGCATGGCGCCCAGATCAGCGTCGAAGGGCACACCGACGACCTGCCGCTCTCCAGTGGAGCCAAGTTCCAGGACAACTGGCGTCTCTCCTCGGAACGGTCGCTCTCCGTTGTCCGGTATTTCACTGAGCAAAAAGGAATCTCGCGCGATACATTCCGTTCCGTCGCTTACGCGGACACAAAGCCGGTGGCGAAGAATGACTCCGAAGTCAACCGCCAAAAGAACCGCCGCGTCGAGATTGTCATTCTTCGCTAGTCGACCTCTTCAAAAGCCAAACACCGCTTACCTCGAGAGTTTCTGGGATAAGCGGTGTTTTTGTGTAAAAGAGTTTACGATAGGCGGGGATATTTCCCACTTTAATAGTCTGATTCCATACATTTTGAAAAGCTCGTCTGACCGAATCCTTCTTGTTTCCAGGAAGCCGCCAACTAATTCCGTTATGCTGGCATCTGGAAAGAAATCTTTAAACGAATAGCTCGAATCCCCCATATAGTATCTTGCAGGTCCTGGAGAATAAGATATTTCATTCGTTCCTGCCATTTTTAGCAGAATGATCTCTTCTCTACCACTTTCAAATCTCTGCTTCCACTTCCTTGACTTCCCGTTTCCTTCGTTTATGCTCACGCCATCATACTCACAAATTAATGTGTCCTCAATGACCTTTTTCTGCCCATGAATCTCATATTCTAGACGGAAGGGGAACTCTTCATAGGTGATAGCAGGTTTAGGGAGGCTCGGGTTAAAGAGAGAGACAACCTCGGTCAAAATCCATGGCATGACTTGGTAGAGACCAAACGCGATTAATAGAATGGAAATGGCGGCTGAGCCATATTTGCTCTTTTTCACTGGTATCCTTCACTTTCATACTTCCCGCATTGTGCTTGCCCAGATGATTCCATGTAGATTTCGATGCTATTAATTCTACATTTTTCAACATTTTCCTTCTTTCCCATACAGCAACTTTGGCTCTCCAAATGCGACATGCCCGCTCCCCTCTTCCCCTGTCGAATTCTCCCCATCTACGTCATGTTCCTCCACATACAAAAAAGACCACGGCCCTTGGCGCATGGTCTCCATTTCTGCGTTCAAATTAAGTTTGGGTTCCACTCGTCTACAAGCCTTGTTGCCGATCGTTCCGCAGTACCCCCATCCACTTGCGGCGAACATACGACGGGAAAGAGAAATCCTTTTCCTCGATAAAGTAAGGGGCATCATCGTCAGGAGCGATGACGATCCCGAGCTGGTGGTGCTCGTCCTCGTAGAGCGCGCGGCTCACAAACTTGCTCTCTCCGGCGTGGTTGAGCACCTCCAGCTTGCAGAAGGCGGAGTTCAGCCGGAGCGCTTCGTGAAGCTCCTCCCGCGTACGCACCGGCATGCCGTTGACCTTGTGCACGACCTCGCCCACGGCAAGCCCCGCCGCTTGGGAAGGACTTCCCGGCAGGATCGCGAGGATGGTCAGCCCCTTGGGGCCGTTCACGTAGATGGGGGGACGCCGGCGTTCCGTCCAATCGCCGTAGGCCATGACGGCCTCGTGCAGCACAATGGATGCAAGCGCCGCCACCCAACCGAACGGAGACCACCAGGCCGAGACAAGCGCTCCGGCGAGCAGGACGGTGCCGTAGACGAGAAGCAGCCCCGCCGTCTGGCGAAGCTTCGCCTCAGGCAAACGGCTCAAGGTGAGGCCCGTGAAGCCGATCACTGCGGGCAGGACGAGCACGTCCCATTGAGCGGCTCCCCAAGAGCCGGACAAGAGCGGTGTCCAGGGAAGGGCAACGCCTCCGTCCGTTACCGGGGCGAGGAGAAACAGCGGGACCGGCCAGAATCCCTGCAGCTGATAGCTGCCTACGATCTTGCCGCGCTTGCTCTCCACGAACAAGGGAGTGGCGAGACGGTTTCCCTGAAAGCGAATAAGCCCCGCCTCCAACAGGTGCAGGATGGCTACCAGCACGAACAGAGACGGCAAATCCATCTGATCCACGGTCTGATAAAACCAGCGGAAGGACGCATTCTCTCCCCAGCCCGGAATATGAGGGGCTACCATGTGCAACAGGCCGAGTAGGCCTGCCGAATAAGCCAAGCAGAGGTATCGAACACGCACAAAGAGCAAGCCCAGCGTCAAGCCCCACAGGAGCACAACCGCCCCGGCGTCCAGCTTGACCCCGGTCACGGCGAGCAGCAGGGAAGCAAGTGTTCCGGCCAAGAGCCCCCATGCGACCGTTCGCCACGTCTCCTGCCCGAGCGAGTGGAGCCGACTGGCAAAGAACTTTCGCTCCAATATGATATGGCGACGATACTGGATCACCACGAAGAGAATGCCAATGTAGTAAAAGGGATTCAGCGCCAGCCTGCCGATTGCGGCGAGAAGCCGGTAGAGAAGCTCTTCGGTTCCATTCATGGTTCGCTGTCTCCTTCTAAATTGAATTCATCCTCTTCCTCTTCGACGCAGGAGAACGGATTCCTTCACGATTCGTCTGATTTCCATTTTTTATCCATTGCATGGATCATCCACAAGCGTACTGAGACTCAAACTGTTTCTTCCTGAAGCCGACACATAGATGTGAATTGCGCAATAAAATTATATTGATATTATTGTGTGACACACAGTATAATGACAGGGAGGTGATACCATGCCAGATAACGATCCAATCCAGAGCTTTATTACGGAGCTCCGTCGAGGCAGCCTAACCCTGGCGGTTTTGGGGTGCCTGAGACAGTCCCATTATGGGTATGCCCTGCTTCAAACCATGCAGGAGAAGAACATCGAGATCGAAGCGAACACCTTATACCCTCTTTTACGCCGCCTGGAAAGTCAAGGACTGCTGGTCAGCGACTGGGATACGAGCGAAAGCCGGCCGAGAAAGTACTACACGCTGAACGAGAAAGGCCAAACGGTATACAAAGAGCTTCTGAACGAGTGGAGAAAGATGCAGGGAAACATCGAATCGATTTGCAGAGAGGACGGAGACCATGGAGAAGTGGATTGATCGTTATGTTTATGATGTAGTGCGCCAACTGCCTGAAAAGGACCGGGATGATGTGAGCAGGGAGTTGAAGTCGAACATCTATGACATGCTATCGGATCATCCTGACGAGGAGGAAGTGAAGGCGGTTTTGGTTGAGCTGGGCTCCCCTTCCTTGCTGGCGGAGAAATACCGGCAGAAGCCTCGATACCTGATCTCACCGGCCTACTATGAAAGCTACGTGCGCACGTTAAAGATGATCTTACCTCTGGTGGGCGGCATAGCCCTGGTCGCCGGCTTGATCTTGGGCGCTCTGGATACGATGAAGGAGGACCAAGTTCAGGTTATCTCCCTAACAGGCGACATGGTTTCCACGGGCATTTCCCTGGCATTCCAAGCCGCTTTTCAAGCGCTTCTGTGGACGACGATCGGCTTTGTGATCGCGGATCGAACGAAGGACAAGGCAGAGAGCGGCAAAACGGAGGAATGGAAAATTGAAGACCTGCCGGAGGTCCCGGCGCATGACAGAGGCAAAATTCCCTTGTCGGAGGGCATTGCCGAAATGGTCATGACGATCGTATTCACGTTCTTCGCTCTTCTGATTTGCAGCGGGAAGATCCCTTTCCTGATATCCCTAAACAATGGAGATACAAAAATCAGCAACTTGTTCAACCCTGCCTTCTTGCATTACTTTATCCCCCCCATTCTGGGAATGGCCCTTCTCGGCCTAATCGCCAGCGCATGCAAAATCAAATACCGCAGATGGACCCCTGTCGTTTGCGGCACAGTCGTTATCAGCAGCCTGATCAGCATGGTCATTATGATTTACTTGCTGAACAGCCCGGACATCCTCAGTTCGGAGTCCATCGCTTATTTCAACAGTGTGGATTGGGAGGAACTGAGTACCCTGCGCCTTTGGGGAATGAGCGGGGGGCGTTCAATCCTCGCCCTGATCTCCATCTTGGTTGCAATCGGTTATTTGGTCGAGTCCGGCAAGGCTATCTACAAAACGATGAAGGCCAAAAGGCAAGCATAATTTGGACAAAAATCAAAACCCTTTCCCCATGCGACTATCCACACGGGGAAAGGGTTTCGTGTCTTCTACGCCAGCGGCTTACTTGGCGAGCCGCTTCTCTGTTGCCTCGATGGCCGCCTTCAGCTGCGCATCGTTCTTGGAATCGCGGAGCATGAGCATAACCGCCTGCTCAATGGCTTCCATCGTCTTGGCGTCAGCCTCGCCGGTGACGGTCAGCTTCTTGGCTTTCTGGAACGCCTTCACCTGAGCCGTCGTCGATGGGCTGAAATAGCCATCCTGCCGGTCTGGCTTATAGCCGAGGGCCTCCAGCATGACCTGAAGCTTCTTGACCTCTTCTCCCACCATGTCCACTTTGAGCGTTTTCTCCTTGGAGAATACCGTCAGGTTGTACACAGCGGGTTGCTCCACCTTGATGTCGGGCTCGATGCCCTTTTTGTGAATCCAGTTGCCGTTTGGCGTCAGCCACTTCATCACGGTCATCTTGATGTTGCTGCCGTCGCCCATTTCCTTCTCATACGTCACCTGAACGGTTCCCTTGCCGAAGGATTTCTCGCCCACCAGTTGGCCGCCGATGGCTTCCTTCACGATGCCGGCCAGGATCTCCGATGCACTCGCGCTGCCGCCGTTGATCAACACCGTCACCGGGTAGGTGCGCACCGGATATTTCCCTTCGGCTGCCTGAGCACTGCGCTGTCCGTCCTTGTCTTCCACTTGGAGGACCGTCTTGCCCTTCGGTACAAAGTGCTCCGCGATGTTGAGCACGGAATCGAGCAGACCGCCGGGATCGTCGCGAACGTCGATGATGAGGCCCTTCATGCCCTTCTTCTCCAGATTCGCAAGCTCTTCCGAGAAGCGCTTCGCCGTGTCCGTTGAAAATTGACTGATTTCAATCTTGCCGATCTCATCCGTGACCATCTCGGCATAGACCGTTTCCAGCGGAATGTCATCGCGAACGATGATGATCTCCTGCGGTACCTTGGACCCCGCCTTCAAAATGGTCAGCTTCGCTTGCGTCCCCTTCGGCCCGCGGATCTTCATGACCGCCTGGTTGAGCGTGAGGCCGTCGAGCTTCTCTCCGTTTACCGACAGGATGGCGTCTCCAGAGCGGATGCCCGCCTTCTCGGCAGGTGAACCCTTGATCGGCGCCGTGACGGTCACAACCCCATTAACCAGGGAGCACTCGGCCCCGATCCCTTGAAACGAAGAGCTGATCATTTCATCGAATTGCTTGGCTTCCTCCTGGTCCATGTAGGTCGTGTATGGGTCATCCAGCGCGTCCAGCATGCCGTGGATCGCTCCGTTGATGACCTTGTCCTTGTCGACCTTGGTGAGGAAGTTGGACTCAATGAGTTCATAAGCCTTCTCGACCTTCTCCAGCTCCTGCGTGGACAGCTTGTCATCCCCGGATGATCCGGAGGATGAGGTTGTCGCAGCCGGAGTGTTGGCCGGTGAACCTGATGACGCAGACGACGGCTTTCTTTCCCAAACGGGAGAGTCCGTTACTGCCATCGTGAAAAGGCTGCCGGCCAAAATAGCCAGCAGCACCATCGCTATCACCGTACGACCTTTAAATACCATAGAACCTCCACCACCTTATGCGGGCCTGTCTCTCTGTTCAGTATATGTCAGGCCTGTACGGTTTAGTATCTCTATTGAATATAGGGCAGGGGATTAACCGGGCTTTCGTTGATTCGCACCTCAAAATGGAGATGGTTGCCGGTGGAATCGCCCGTGCTCCCAACGCCGGCGATGACCTGCCCGCGCTTCACGGTATCACCTTCGCCTACGTAGATGCCGCCTTCCATGATGTGACCGTACCACGTCCACATCCCGCCGCCATGGTCAATGACGATGGTGTTGCCGTATCCGTTTGTCCAGGAAGCAATCAGCACCGTACCGGATTCCGCGGCAACAATCTGCGTTCCTCGCGGAGCAGCGATATCGACACCCTTGTGCAGCTTGCGATAGCCCGCAATGGGGTCAACACGGTAGCCGAACGTGGAACTGATCGTGTTGCTCGACGGAACCGGCCACAGCAATTGCCCATTATGCGAGCTGGATGCCGTTTGGTTGCTGCCTTGTGCCTGAGCGGCCTTCTTCCGGCGTTCCTCTTCGGCCTTTTTCCGTTTTTCTTCCGCTTCTTTGGCCAGAACCGCCCGCTGTTCGGCGTAGAGCTCCTGCTTCTTCTTGGCGAGGTTGATCAAGTCCGCCTCCGCCTCTTCGCTTAGCTCTTCCTGCTCCGACTCTTGCTGGGACAAGCTGGCGATCACCGCCTTGACGCGCTTCTCCTTGTCCATCAGAGACGCCTTCAAGGTTTCGGCATCCGCATACATCGTCTTCACTTCGGCGAGCTTCGCTTCCACGTCCTTCTTCATGTCGGCGATCTCGTTGCGATCCTTCTTGTTCTCGGAGAGAATCTTCTTGTCCTGACCTACCAGCGCCTTGATGGAATCAAAGCGGTTGATAAAATCCGAGAAGCTCGTTGCACTGAGCATCACGTCCAGGTAAGAGACGGAGCCCTTCGTATACATCATGCGCACCCGCGATTTGAGCAGCGTATCCCGCTTCTCTACCCGCTCCTCCGCTTCTTCCAGCTGATGCCCCGTTTCCTGAAGCTTCAGGCTCGTATCGGCAATCTTGGTCTCCAGCTTGGAGAGCTTGTCCCCTTGTGTTTTGATGTCGGTTTGAAGGTCCTTCAGGGAGACGACCTGCTTCTGCTTTTGATCCTTGAGGTTCGAAGCTTTTTGATCAGCCGCCTTTTGCTGCTGAGCGGTCTGCTGTTCCTGCTTGCGCAGCTCGGAAAGCTGCTTCGCAATGTCTTCCTTCGCTCCTGCCGTCACCGTCAAGGGCTGAAGCAGCAAAGCAGCCGTCAAGATGGAGACCATCCATGTCGTTCGGGTCCGTTTCAACATCCCATCCCCCTACACCTTCAAGAATTTGCGAACCGACAGCGTGCTTCCCCAGATGCCGATGGCGAGACCGATGAGCATCAGCACACCCGCAACCGGGTACACCGTCGACTCAAAAGGCGCCATTTTCAGCATAACCGTGACCAATCCCGGCTGGAGAAACTCCAGCATCAAGTGATACCCGTAGGTGAGCAGAGCGGCGGGAATGAGTGCTCCCTGAAACCCGATCAGTGCCCCCTCGATAAAGAACGGCCAGCGAATGAAGCCGTTCGTGGCGCCGACCAGCTTCATGATCTTGATCTCGCGGTTGCGGGCAAGAATCGTCAGCTTGATCGTGTTTGAGATGAGGAACATGGAGGTAAAAACTAAGGCGATGACAAAAGCAAGGCCGATGGTTCGGACGATCGACGTTACCTTGAACAGCGCGTCGATGGTGTCCTTGCCGTATTTCACCTGCTCGAGGGGCTTCGGTTCTCTACCCTCGTTCAAGCTGAGAATTTGATCGGTTACGCTCTGCACGTTGCGCGGGTCCTTCACTTCGATATCGAAGCCGTCGGGAAGCGGGTTGTTTTCCCCGTCGAGTCCTTCCAGCGGATCCCCCATTGTCTCACGCATTTCCTCCAAAGCTTCTTCCTTGGAGATGAACACTACTTTGCGGACTTCCGGCATCGCTTCAATCTTCTTCTGGATTTCCTGACGAACGTCTTGCGGAGTCTCCAGCTGCAGGAAGGCCTGGATGGTTACCTGATCTTCAATCTGTTTGGACATGTGATTGACATTGATTCCGAGAATGAGGAACAGCCCTAGAATGAACAGCGAGATGCTGATCGAGCTGATTGAGGCGAACGTCATCCAGCCATTTCGATAGAGGCTTCGGCTTCCCTCCCGCAGATGCCTTCTGAGGGTGCTAATCTTCATAGCCGTATTCCCCTCTCTGCTGGTCGCGGGCGATCTGCCCCTTCTCGATGGCGATGACGCGTCTGCGTCGGGTGTTGACGATCTCCTTGTTGTGGGTCGCCATAATAATCGTGGAGCCCCGGTAGTTGATTTCGTCCAGGAGCTTCATGATTTCCCACGACGTATCGGGGTCAAGGTTCCCCGTAGGCTCGTCCGCGATGATGACGGCCGGGTTGTTTACGATGGCGCGAGCGATTGCCACGCGCTGCTGCTCTCCGCCTGACAGCTGGTTCGGGAACGAGTCGGCCTTGTCCCGCAGCTTGACGAGCTCAAGCACTTCCGAGGTACGCCGCTTGATCAACCGCTTGGGCGCCTCAATGACTTCCAGCGCAAAGGCGACGTTCTCCGCCACCGTCAGCTTGGGAAGTAGACGGAAATCCTGGAAAATGACCCCGATGTTCCGACGAACAAAGGGAATCTTGCGCGCCTTCAGCTTGCCGAGGTTGAAGCCGTTGACGAAGATCGTTCCCTTCGTCGGCTTCTCTTCCCGATATATCATTTTCATAAACGTAGACTTGCCCGCACCAGAGGGACCTACGACATAGACAAATTCATTAGCATCCACTTTCAGGTTCATTCCACGGATGGCCTCCGTGCCGTCCGGATAGGTCTTCCAGACGTCATGCATTTCAATCACATCATCACTTCCTGTCACTAGTAAAGCCCTGAGCATGTTAGCAAACACGCTCTAAAGCTTGCATCAACCGATTGGTTGACAACGTGCCTTTATCACTTCGACAATTGCGGTCAAATTCCTCCGGGCTGACGAGGAACTCTCACCATTTTTCAAAAAATTCAGAGTGCTTGCGCGGCTGACGGGCATCCTGGTGCGAATCTAGCAAGACAGCAGGGGCGAAGCGCATAGCAAAGCTAGCGATCGGCCCCCCGTTCACGTGACATGACTCTTATTGTACATGACCCCCCAAGGACCGACAAGGCAAAATGCCCCCTTTTTCGTTCGAATTCTCCGAAAAGTCCAAAGAATTATGGCGAGCGGACGGACTCAAACGAGACTCTTCTTCCGAGCGTTGCCTCCCAATCTACAGGAACTTCTCTATCAAAAGAAAACCCCTCCCATGACGAGCAGGCCGGAGTCCGACCATAACGCTCTTCGCGAGAGGGGTTCATTCGATGGATCGATATTCGAATTGTGCTCACATGCGGGCAGGGTCAGCCTTCATGCGCCGCTATCCATTCCGCTGTAACCGATGCGGTCTTCTTGGCGCGCGTGAGCGCGGCTTCGACTTGGACGCGTGCAGTCCCGCCGTAGACGTTGCGCGCATTCACAACATGCTCCGGCTCCAACACCGTGTAGATATCCTTGTCGAACAGCTCGGAGAACGAGCGGAATTCCTCCAGGGTCAGATCGAGCAGGAACTTGTCGTGCTGGATTCCATAGAGCACCAGCCGGCCGATGACTTCATGCGCCTGTCGGAAAGGAAGGCCCTTCGTCACGAGATAATCGGCGATGTCCGTGGCGTTGGAGAAATCCTGATTTACCGCTTGGCGCATCCGCTCCTTGCGCACCTTCATGGTGTCGATCATCGGAGCAAACAGCTGAAGGGCGCCCTCCAGCGTGCGAACCGTGTCAAACATCCCTTCCTTGTCCTCTTGCATGTCTTTGTTGTAGGCGAGAGGCAGGGACTTCAGCACGGTGAGAAGGCCGACCAGGTTGCCGTAGACCCGTCCCGTCTTGCCGCGGACGAGCTCGGGGACATCCGGGTTTTTCTTCTGCGGCATGATGCTGCTGCCGGTGCAGAAGGCATCATCCAGCTCGATAAAGCCGAACTCGGTGCTCGACCAGAGGACGAGTTCCTCGCTGAGGCGGGATAGATGCGCCATGACGAGCGAGGCGTTCGCGAGAAATTCGACAATGAAATCGCGGTCGCTCACCGCATCGAGGCTGTTCTCGTAGACGCCGTCGAAGCCAAGCTCGCTTGCGACAAAATGTCGGTCGATCGGGAAGGTCGTCCCGGCGAGCGCCCCTGCCCCGAGCGGCAGCACGTTCACGCGCTTGTAGCTATCCTTGAAGCGGCTGATGTCCCGCTCCAGCATGGAGACATACGCGAGCAGGTGGTGCGCAAGCAGGATCGGCTGCGCCCGCTGCAGATGCGTATAGCCCGGCAGTATCGTGTCGAGGTTCGCCTCCGCCTGGCCGAGCAAAGCCTCCTGCAGCTTAAGGAGCAGCCCGGTAAGTTCAACCGTGCGCTTGCGCAGGTACAGGTGCATGTCGGTCGCCACCTGGTCGTTGCGGCTGCGGCCGGTATGCAGCTTGCCGCCCACCGGACCGACCTCGGCGATGAGCGCCTTCTCGATGTTCATGTGGATGTCTTCGTCCCCCACATGAAACGCGAGTTCACCAGCGCGGATACGCGTCAGCACGCTGCGGAGCCCGTTGGCGATGGTCGCCGCATCCTCCTCCGGGATAATCCCGCATTTGCCGAGCATGGCCACGTGGGCCAGGCTCCCTTGAACGTCCTCCTCCGCCAGCTCCTTGTCGAACAGGATCGAGGCGGTATATTCCTCCACCAACTGATTGGTCGGCTTCGTAAAGCGTCCTCCCCACAGCTTGGACACGTCTATCCCTCATTTCCTCAAGCAGGCCCCGCACCTGACGGGCGCGGAGCCTTCTCGAAATGGATTCACTACTTGTTGTTTTGTTCGACGCCGGAAGCCACCTTCAGGCGAAGGGCGTTCAGCCGGATGAAGCCGGCCGCGTCACCCTGGTTGTAGGCCTGCGTCGGGTCCGCTTCCATCGTGGCGATGTTCGGGTTGTAGAGGCTCACGTCGCTCTTCACGCCTGCGCCAATGACGTTGCCCTTATAGAGCTTCAGGCGCACCACGCCGGACACGTTCTTCTGGCTCTCGGTGACGAGCGCCTGAATGGCGTGCCGCTCGGGAGCGAACCAGAAGCCGTTGTAGACGAGGGTCGCGTACTTGGCGATGAGCGAGTCGCGCAGGTGCATAACCTCGCGGTCCATCGTCAGCGACTCCATCTTGCGATGGGCGGTGAACAGGATGGTACCGCCCGGGGTTTCGTACACGCCGCGGCTCTTCATGCCGACGAAGCGATTCTCCACCATGTCCACGCGGCCGATGCCGTGCTTGCCGCCGAGCTGGTTCAGCTTCTGCATGACAGCCAGCGGAGACAGCTGCTCGCCGTTGATTGCTACGCAGTTGCCTTGCGCGAACTCCAGCTCGATGTACTCCGGCTCATCCGGTGCATCCTCCGGGGCCACGCTCAGCACGAACATGTCCTTGTTCTCGACCGAGCTCGGGTCAAACCACGGGTCTTCGAGAATGCCGCTCTCGAAGCTGATGTGGAGCAGGTTGCGGTCAGTCGAATACGGCTTGGCTGCCGTTGCCTGTACCGCAATGCCGTGCTTCTCGGCGTAGGCGATCATCTCCGCGCGTCCCGGGAACTGCTCGCGGAAGGCTTCCAGCCGCCAAGGGGCGATCACATCGAGCTCGGGGGCGAGGGCGGCCGCAGTCAGCTCAAAGCGGACCTGGTCGTTCCCCTTGCCCGTTGCGCCGTGGGCGATGGCCGTCGCCCCTTCGGCACGGGCGATCTCTACCATCCGCTTCGCGATGAGCGGGCGGGCGATGCTGGTTCCAAGCAGGTATTGCCCCTCGTAGAGAGCACCTGCCTGGAACATCGGGTAGATGAAGTCTTGCGAAAACTCTGCCTTCAGGTCGTCGATGTAGGCTTTGGTTGCGCCGGTCTTGAGCGCCTTTTCCTCCAGGCCGTCCAACTCGTCCTCTTGGCCGATGTCGGCGGTGAAGGTGATGATCTCCGCATCATAGGTTTCCTTCAGCCAGGTCAGAATGACCGAAGTATCCAGGCCGCCGGAGTAGGCCAATACGATTTTTTGCTTCGCCATGCGTGAATTCGCTCCTTATCCAGGTGAGGTCCTGTTCTCGTTTACAGGAGAGCGGCCAGAATCGCCTTCTGGGCGTGCAGCCGGTTCTCCGCTTCGTCAAAAATAATGGAATGCTTGCTGTCGATGACGCCTGCCGTTACCTCTTCGCCCCGATGGGCCGGGAGGCAGTGGAGGAACACGTAGTCCGGCTTCGCGTAGCGAGCCAGCTCCTCGTTCACTTGGTAGGCGGCAAAGGCTTTCTCGCGAATCTTCTGCTCTTCCTCGAAGCCCATGCTCGCCCATACGTCGGTATAGACGATGTCGGCGCCCTCGATTGCTTCCCGGGCATCCCCGGTCACGAGTAGCGAGCCACCGGTTTGCGCCGCGATGGCGCGTGTGTCGGCTTGAACACCTTCCGCCGGCGTATAGCCCTCAGGAGAAGCAACCGCTACATGAAGCCCAAGCTTCGCCCCGCCGATCATGAGCGAGTGAGCCATGTTGTTGCCGTCGCCGATGTAGGCGATCTTCAATCCTTCGAGCTTGCCCTTGTGCTCCAGCACCGTCATGTAATCGGCGAGAGCCTGGCACGGATGGGAATGATCGGTCAGGGCGTTGATCACCGGAATGGAGGCATGCTCCGCTAGTTCGAGCAAAATGTCATGGCCAAACGTGCGGATCATAATCCCATCCAAGTAGCGAGACAGGACTCCTGCCGTATCCGAGATGATTTCACCGCGGCCGATCTGCAGATCATTGCGCGACAGGAACAGCGCGTGCCCGCCGAGCTGGTACATTCCAACCTCAAAGGAAACACGGGTACGTGTGGACGATTTCTCAAAGATCATGCCGAGCGTCTTGCCGGCGAGAGGGTGAAATACCTCGTTCGCCTTATTCTTTCTCTTTAATTCGATGCCGAGGTCGATAAGCTTGCGCAGCTCATCCGGCGTGTAGTCG
Organism: Gorillibacterium sp. CAU 1737; assembly: GCF_039888655.1. NCBI lineage: Bacteria > Bacillati > Bacillota > Bacilli > Caryophanales > Paenibacillaceae > Gorillibacterium > Gorillibacterium sp. CAU 1737. The sequence continues at coordinate 149,266 of NZ_JBDQQO010000009.1, read as the reverse complement.
GCCAGACCGAGAAAATCCCGGCCCTTCAAGCCGAGGGCTTCCAAGTGTTCCGCTCCCATGAGACCGAACCGCTCCTCTCATTCCTTCTATAAAAAAAGTAACTTCATCCTCTCATCCATCCAAAAGCCGCTGGCGGAGGCCGTCAGCCGCACGCACCAATCAGCCGCGGCTGACAACTGCCTTATGCTCCGCGAGGACTCCGGCGATAATCGTGATCGCCTGATCGATATCCTCTTTCGTGATCACGAGCGACGGCAGCAGGCGAATGACGTTCGGTCCGGCCGAGACGACGAGAAGCCCTTTTTGGTGGATAGCCGTGACGTCAGCGGAAACAGGCCCCGTACATTCAATACCCAGGATCAGGCCCTTGCCGCGAATGGCCTTTACGTAGGGATTCCCGGCCAGCTTGGCCGTAAGCTCCGCGATCAAGTAGTCGCCCAGCTCCGCGGCTCGGGCGGGGATATCTTGCTCCAGCATCGTCTCCACCGTAGCGACAGCCGCAGCCGAAGCGATCGGAGTCCCGCCGAAGGTGCTGGCGTGAGTGCCGGGCTGGAACGCGGCCTTCAGCTTCTCCTTGCCGAGCATGGCCCCCATCGGGAAGCCGCTGGCAAGCGCTTTGGCCAAGGTGAAGATGTCCGGCTCAATTCCGTAATGCTGGTGGGCAAACAGCTTGCCGGTACGGCCCATGCCGGTTTGCACCTCGTCGACGATGAGGAGCAGGCTGTGCTTCTCGCAGAGACGTGCAATCTCCTGCACGAAGGCCGGATCAGCTTCAATGACGCCGCCCTCCGCCTGCACCATCTCTAACATGATGGCACAAGTCTTATCGTTAATATACCCTTCTAACGCTTTGCTGTCATTGAACGGGGCGTGCACAAATCCGGTCGGAAGCGGATCGTAGCCGTCCTTGACCTTGTCCTGGCCGGTGGCGGTCAGCGTCGCAAGCGTCCGTCCATGGAACGACTGGTGGAAGGTGATAATCTCGTAGCGTCCAGATTCCAACACCTTCGAGTGATAGCGGCGAGCCAGCTTGATGGCCGCCTCGTTCGCCTCCGCTCCGCTGTTACAGAAGAAAACTGCGTCTGCACCGCTGTTCTCGGTAAGCAGCTTCGCCAGCTTCTCCTGATTCGGATTGTGGAACAGGTTGCTGCAGTGCCACAGCTCATCGAGCTGAGCCACAAGCCGCTCCTTGACGACCTGCGGGGCATGCCCGAGGCTCGTCACCGCAAGCCCCGACATGAAATCGAGATATTCCTTGCCGGTATCGTCGTACAGCCTCGTTCCGTCGCCTTTCACCAGGGTAATGGGAAAACGGGCGTAGGTGTTGAAAAGCGCACTTGCGGGTTCAGCCATCCTTCTCACTCCATTTCATAGGGTTGTTTTTTCTTTATTCTTCGCGATATGTGTTATCCTTCGCGCAATAAGCGGGTTCCCGTATCCCCGACGAGCAAGGTTCGTCGCAGTACGCCCGGCTGGGCACCGTCCACGATCACCACTTCCTTCACTTGTCCGTGGAGACAGGCGAGCGCGGCTTTTACCTTGGGGATCATGCCGCCGTAGATTTCGCCGTTTTGAATCATGTCTTCAATGTCGCTCTCGGTTACCGCCGAAAGAACCTGCTTGCCTTCCGCGGTGGTCTTCAAGATGCCCGGCACATCGGTGACCACGATCAGCTTGGAAGCGCCGATCGCGGAAGCCACTGCACCGGCGGCGGTATCCGCATTGATGTTATAGCGGCCGTTCCCGGTTCCGGCTGCATCGGTGCCGATGGGGGAGATGACCGGGATGTAGCCCAGTCCCGCAATTCCCGCCAGCAAGGTGCTATTGACCCTGACCACATCCCCCACGAGCCCAACCTGATCGGCATTCTCTACCGGCACGGCCTCAATCAGTCCGCCGTCCACGCCGGACAGCCCGACGGCAGGAGCTCCCGCCGCCTGAAGCTTGCGGACGATCTCCTTGTTGATTTTACCGGACAACACCATCTCGACCACATCCAGCACCTCGGGGCTGGTCACCCGAAGCCCGCCCTCAAAGCGGCTTTCGATGCCCAGCTTGTCGAGCGTCTCGTTGATAGCCGGGCCGCCGCCGTGGACGATGACCGGTAACCATCCTTCCTCCAGAAGAAGCCGAAGGTCATCAAAAAAGGTATTCGGAAGCGCGGCAAGTGTACTGCCGCCGCATTTGATCACGAACGTGCGTGTGTTGTCCTTCATTGCATCTCTCTCCTTCGGCCATTAGGCTCAGCTGCCGGCCCGCATCAAGTGCGATAAGCCGCATTGATACGCACGTATTCGTAGGTCAGGTCGCAGCCCCAAGCCGTAGCGAAGGCATTCCCCATGTGCAGATCGACGACGATGCGAACCTCGGTACCCTTGAGGTACTCGGTTGCGGCCGGATCATCGAAAGAAACCGGACGAGAGTTCTCCAATACGAGAAAATCGCCGAGGTGCACATCCACGGTATTCGGATTGACCGGCTGGCCGGCGCGGCCGACCGCTGCGACGATCCGGCCCCAGTTGGCGTCCGCCCCATAACAGGCGGACTTCACGAGGCTGGAGCCGACGACCGTCTTGGCGATGGCGCGGGCAGCGGCTTCGCTCTGGGCGCCGACGACGCTCACCTCCACGAGCTTCGTCGCGCCTTCCCCGTCGCGGGCAATCGCTTTGGCGAGCGTCTCTGCCACAAAGCCAAAGGCTTCGGCGTACGCGGCCCAATCCGGGTGCCCCGGTTGGAGGGTGCCGCCGGCAAGCCCGCTCGCCAGGGCCACGACCATGTCGTTGGTGGACGTGTCTCCGTCCACCGTGATCATATTGAAGGAAGCGTCCGTCGCTTCCGACAGCAAGCCTTGCAGATCGGCGCTGGCGAGCGGCGCGTCCGTCGTGATGAACCCGAGCATGGTGGCCATGTTCGGGTGGATCATGCCGGACCCTTTGGCTGCCCCGGCGATGTGAACGGGACCGTCCGCGGTTTCGACGCGAACACAGACGGTTTTCTGCACGAGATCGGTCGTCATGATCGCCTCGCAGAAATCATCTCCGCTGTTCGCCGCCAGAGCCGCAGGCAGTCCGGCAATGCCGCGCTGCACCTTCTCCATCGGCAGCGGCTCCCCGATCACGCCGGTGGATGCTACCGCGACCTGCGCTTCCTCAATGCGCAACGCATCTGCCGTCAGATGGCGCATCGCGAAGGCATCGGCCAGCCCTTGCTCGCCGGTGCACGCGTTGGCGTTGCCGCTGTTCACGACGAGTGCCTGCAGCTTCCCACCTGCCGCGATGCTCTCCCGCGTCACTTGCAGCGGCGCGGCCTGGAAGGCATTCAACGTGTAGACAGCTGCAGCCGCAGCGGGCACCTCGCAATAGAGAAGCCCCAGGTCATTCCGCCCGGTCTTTTTCAGCCCGCTGTGCAAGCCCCCGGCTTGAAAGCCCTTCGGTGTGGTGATATTCCCCTCGGGGATCAGGACAAAGGATGAGTTCATCGGTTTCAACACCATTCCTATCTTTCAATATATCGCTTTTCCCATCACGGATACAGCGGAGCAAAGTCAAGGCCGGCCTCTTCGTTCCAGCCCATGAGAAGGTTCAGGTTTTGGACAGCCTGCCCGGCAGCACCCTTGACCAGGTTGTCGATGGCCGAGACAATGGTTACGCGGCCGGTACGTTCGTCAATCGAAAACCCGATGTCGCAGTAATTGGACCCGGCCACTTCCTTGGTCGCGGGCCAGGTTCCCGGACGGCGAATCCGAACGAACGGGCGTCCTTCATAATAGCTTCGGTAAGCTTCGGCTAATTCTTCCTCCGATCGCCGCTCCGTCAGCTTCGCATAGATGGTGCTCAGGATTCCCCGCGTCATGGGGACCAAATGCGGCGTGAAGGTAACCGTCACTTCCCGCCCTGCAATACCGCTCAGAACTTGCTCGATTTCCGGCGTATGCTGATGCTTCCCGAGCTTGTAGGCCTTCACGCTGTCATGAACCTCTGAATAGTGCGAGCCGAGGGATAGCCCGCGGCCCGCTCCCGAGACGCCGGATTTCGCATCAATGATGATGGAATCCGGATCGATCCACCCCGCCTGCACGGCAGGCACCAGGCCGAGCAGGGTTGCCGTCGGGTAGCAGCCCGGGTTGGACACGAGGCGCTTGCCGCGAACCTCCTGTCCATTCACTTCCGCAAGGCCATACACCGCTTCCTGCAAATAAGCGGCTTCCGCCGGATCTTTGCCATACCAGCTCCGGTACACCTCACCGTCCTTCAGCCGAAGATCCCCGGACAGGTCGATCACCGTTAGCCCTGCGGCCAGCAGTTGCGGAACAAGTGCGGCGCTTACTCCATGGGGAGTAGCGGTAAACACCACGTCCGCCTTCGAGCGAATCTCCGCAGGGTCAATGGCGCCCAGCTCAAGCTGCGTGATCCCGTTCAAGTGCGGGAAGCTGTCAGCGAGCGGAACCCCCACCGAAGAGGAGGATACGACGGCCGCCAGTTCTACATAAGGGTGGCGAAGCAAAATGCGCACAAGCTCGACTCCGCCATATCCGGTCGCCCCTACCACGGCCGCCTTGAGTTTATCTGCCATGCTTCTCTCCCCTTTATCCTTCCGTTCGTCCAAACATATGAATTATTATACGTTTCAATGCATGATAATTCAATGCCATTTTCATTTTTTGTTCACGAAAAATCCAGCACTCTTCTTGATCATGCTTACCTTTTTGCCGCTTTTCGCCCCATGCCTCTCTTTGCATAATGCGGTCCCATTTCATGCATAGAACGAATAAAGCTCTGCGTTCCTTGGAACGCAGAGCTTTATGGTTACTCCGTCGCGGCCGGGTACTCTGAGCCGCTATGGCGTTTGTGCCGATTGGCCGTTCCCCCCGATTCCACGCAGCCGCAGCATCTCCGACATCCGCAGAAAACGTACACCCGGTAATAGTTCTGGCGCCTGTCGAACGGCCTCCGCCGTCTTTTTCCCGCCTGTCCCGACATGCCCGATGGCGATGCCCGTCCCCCGCACTTCGACCAGCTTGGCTAACTGTAGCAATTGTTTGCGCACAAGGGCCGCATCCTTCACATCATCGAGGAAAAGCTGGTTGTCCGTGCTGGGAACCCCCATTTTGGCTGCTGTTTTGCCCGCAATGCTCCGGTAGTTGGTGTGGCTGTCGAGGAAGTACAATCCCCGCTCTCGGCAAACATGGAGAATGTTCTCCATTACCCGCTCGTCAGACGTAGCCTTGGAACCCATGTGATTGCTGATTCCGACCGCATGCGGCACGCTGTCTACCGCCTTTCGCACCCGCTCGCGGATCTCTTCATCCTTCAGATCGCAGGTGATTGCGCCAGGCCCAAGCCAGCTTTTGCGCCCGGTAAAAGGCTCCATCGGCATATGCACGATGACTTCATGGCCCTTATAGAATGCCTCCTCGGCGTCCTTCTCGGAAGTTGGCAAAAAGGGCATGACGGCAACGGTAATGGGGAACGGTAACTCCATCATCTGCTCGGTGCCGTCCATGCCATTACCGAAGTCATCGATGACGATGGCAGTTGCCTTTCCGGGTAATGGCGCCGGAGATTTTGAAGCAACGGGTGCTGGAGCTCCTGTCGGGGTTGGCAGCGGAGAAGGAGATGGTCCTGACGCCGCCACCCGTCCGCCCGCTCCAAAGGCAACTGCCATTGCCAAAATCAAGCCAAGTTTGTTCAAGATCCGCTCCTCCTCAGATGGTAAGCTTGATCAATCCATGGGATTAGCTTTTGTCAGAGAAAAGGTTTGGACTCTGGAACATTTGTCCACTCATAGAACGCCTTTCATGGGTAACGCTATTTCATTCGTACGATCCCTCGCTGGGGTCAGCCTCGAACCAAAGGAGCGTGCAAAACGATGTTGAAGCTCATTCGCCGTGCGGGTCTCATTGGCCTCACTCTTCTCCTTAGCCTCAGTTCTGCTGCCTTGCTGACGGTTCCACAGCCCGCTGCTGTATACGCCGATGCTCCCGCTCGAGGAAGAGAGTATTACGAGGCGCGCGGAGAAATTGTTTGGGAAGTGCCCATGACGGAAAAGCTGATTGCCCTCACCTTCGACGACGGGCCCGATCCTGAGGAAACGCCGCTAATTCTGGACCTCCTCCAGCAGTACCAGGCGAAGGCCACGTTCTTCGTCCTCGGCAAAAAAGTGGTGCAATACCCGGAGCTTGCCGCTCGCGAAGTGCTCGAAGGGCATGAGATCGCCAATCATACCTTTACCCATCGCTACTTCAATCGGCCGATCACAGCCGAGCTTCTTCGTTCGGAGATTCTCCGCACAGACGAGGCCATTCTGCGCGCCACCGGCCAAAAGCCGGTCCTGTTCCGTCCGCCCGGCGGCTATTACGGGCAATCGGTCGTGGAAAGCGCCAAGCGTGAAGGATATCGGACCATTCTCTGGTCCTGGCATCAGGATACCGAAGATTGGAACCGTCCCGGTACGGACCGGATTATCCGCAAGGTGCTGACGAATGCACGCAATGGCGACATCATCCTGTTCCACGACCATGTGGAGGGCAAAAGTCAGACCATCGCTGCGCTGAAAGAAATTCTTCCCGAGCTGTCCCGTCGAGGCTATCGGTTCGTCACCGTTTCCGAGCTGCTCCGGCACAAGGAATCGACACCTGCGGGGCGCTAAGCTTACCGAGAACACACCTCCTGCAATTTCTAAAGGGAGATAGAACCCGCTTTGCGGATGTGCTGGATCCGGACGGCATAAGACCGAGGCAACGGAGCCGGCTTGTCTTCTGAGGGGGAAAGGGCTTTTGAGGAAGCCCTCATGCGGGATGCCTTTCCAAGCTCAGCAAGGGCCTCCGCATACTCTTCTGCGGGGAATCCATGTGCGAGTACAAAGCGGTCGGCCTGTCGATCTAAGCTGCCTCGCACTCCCTTTAGTTGAAGAAACAGATACACCAGCAGGAACAAGCCGGTTGTAAATGCCTTCCCTCCCACGCTTCCCTCGGGAATGAGCCCCAAAGCCGTAATCGGCAAGACGACACCCAGCAGCCCAATCGGCAAAAGACTTCTCAAGCGCAAATGCCCGAGCTTCCAATGGGCCAGCTCGTGAGCCGCCAGCGAAGCGATGGCATCCGGGGATAGCTGCTCGACTAACCCATCCGAGAGAACCAATCGCCGGGAGCGGCCGCCTGTCAGAAAAATTGTCGTTCGCTTGTCCGCTTCCTCCGTATGCCAAAGCACCGTTTCGATCGGACGCATGTGCAGGTCCCGGAACAGTAGTTCAAGACGAGCCCCCACGGGTCCTTCTAACGGCTGGCCTGAAATCTTGCTCATCGCAGCAGCTGATAATATCGGAATGAGACCGACCAGCACCAGTGGCAAGAACACCATGAGGACAACCCATCCATTCATCTTCATCCCTCCGCGTTTCCCTCTTCTCCTCCCTTTTGTATCACGGCTCGGCATAGAAAGCTGTCGAACGAAGGGGATGCCTCCCCCTGTTTTCCCAGGCCATCCTTTCATCGGAATGACTCGCCACCATCTTCTCACTGTATGGCTTGAGCAAAAAATCCCCCTGCGGGCGCTCCTTCGAGCCCAGCAAGGGGATTCGTTCACGTTATGCAGTTTTCCTTACACTTGGTCACTGTCCGGGTTTTTGTTCATTTCCCCGCGCAGGGCGGCGTCGATCAGGAAATCGATCTCGCCGTCCATGACGGCTCCGACGTTCCCGGTATCGGCCCCGGTCCGATGGTCCTTGACCATGCTGTACGGGTGGAAGACATACGAACGGATCTGGCTGCCCCAGGCGATATCGGATTGCACGCCGCGGATTTCGGCCAGTTCCTTCTTCTGCTCTTCAATGCGGCGCTCATACAGCTTGGAGCGCAGCATGGTCATCGCGCGTTCGCGGTTCTTGATCTGCGAACGCTCGGTTTGACAGGACACCACGATGCCCGTGGGCATATGGGTGATCCGTACGGCGGAGTCCGTGGTGTTGATGTGCTGTCCACCCGCGCCGCTCGACCGATAGGTGTCGACCTTCAGGTCCTCCGTGCGAATGTCAATCTCGATCGTGTCGTCGATTTCGGGCACGACGTCGCAGGAGACGAAAGACGTATGACGGCGTCCCGACGCATCGAACGGAGAAATGCGGACAAGACGGTGAACGCCTTTCTCTACCTTCAGGTAACCGTAAGCGTTGTAGCCCTTGATCAGCAGGGTCACGCTCTTGACGCCGGCTTCATCACCGGGGAGGTAATCGAGCGTCTCCACCTTGAAGCCGCGCTTCTCGGCCCATCGACGATACATGCGGAGGAGCTGCTCCGCCCAGTCCTGGGACTCGGTTCCGCCCGCGCCGGGGTGAAGCTCCAGGATCGCGTTCAAGCGGTCATACGGCTGGTTCAGGAGGAGTTGGAGCTCATAGGCTTCCAGCTTGGCCACGAGGGATTTGGTCCCTTCCCGAATGTCGGTGACCATGCTCTCGTCCTGCTCCTCCTCCACCAGCTCCAGCATGGTGGCGAGGTCCTCGTATTCGTTGTTCAGCGCCTCAAAGTCTGCCGTTACGGATTTAACGGCATTCATCTCGGCAATGAGCTTTTGGGCCTTCTCGTTGTCGTCCCAGAAGTCGGGAGCGGTCATCTTCTGCTCAAAATCGGCAATCTGCTCGTTCTTGAGGTCGAAGTCAAAGAGACCCCCTAAGGTTCTGTAGTCGGCCTGCCACTTCGCGCAGGTCTTGCTTGATATCCACGATGTCAAACATGGGTTTCTCTCCTCATTTTGGGGATTAGGCGACAGAAGAAGGAAAGCCGCAGCCTTCCTTCCCTGACGATGACGGGACTCATGCCCGACGAATTTGGACGATGGAAATTCACGAGATTTCGATTGGAGCCGAATCCTTCTCAACATGCCGGACGGATCCGGTCACACGGGATCGATCGGATGCGGCACGAAGGTTTCTTACATCTGCCCATGGCAGTGCTTGTATTTCTTCCCGCTTCCGCAAGGGCACGGATCGTTGCGGCCGACTTTCTCGTCGCGTTTGACCGGACGCTTCTCCGCCGGCTCTCCGCTCGGATCGACAGCTTGCCCTTCCGCAACCGCCTGACGCTCCAGGTTGTTGACTTCCACCTGAGCCTTCATGATGTAGAGCGCGACTTCCTCTTGAACACTCGCGATCATTTCATTGAACATTTCATAGCCTTCAAATTGATATTCACGAAGCGGGTCGGTACCGCCGTATGCACGAAGGTGAATGCCTTGGCGGAGCTGATCCATGGCGTCGATGTGATCCATCCATTTGGCGTCTACTGCACGGAGGACGACAACCTTTTCGAATTCGCGCATGTGCTCGGTGCCGATGAGCGCTTCGCGCTCGTCGTAGAGGGCCTTGACCTTCTCCTTGAGCATCTCTTCCATCTCTTCGGGTTCCTTGCCCCACAGGTCATCGCGGGTTACGGAATCCTCAGGCAGGAAGGTCGCATGGAGAACCTTAAGCAAGCCTTCGTAGTCCCACTCTTCCGGGATTTGGTCCTTCGGGCAGTGGGATTCGACCATGCGTCCCAGAACTGGATAAAGCATGCCATCGACAATATCGCGGGTATTCTCCGATTCAATTACGTCGCGGCGCTGCTTGTAGATGACATTCCGTTGTTGGTTCATGACGTCGTCGTACTGCAGGACGACCTTCCGTACGTCGAAGTTGTTGCCTTCGACGCGCTTCTGAGCCGATTCGATCGCACGGGAGACGAGCTTGCTCTCGATCGGTTGATCTTCCTCAAAGCCGAAGCGCTCCATCATGCCCATGATGTTCTCGGCGCCGAATCGGCGCATGAGCTCATCCTCCAGCGAGATGTAGAATTGGGAAGAACCCGGGTCGCCTTGACGACCGGCACGACCCCGCAGTTGGTTGTCGATCCGGCGGCTTTCATGGCGCTCCGTCCCTATAATATGCAAGCCTCCGAGGTCGGCGACTCCTTCACCCAGCAGAATGTCGGTACCACGGCCCGCCATGTTGGTGGCGATGGTGACCGCACCCGGTTGCCCTGCCAGAGAAACGATCTCGGCTTCCTCGCGATGGAACTTCGCATTCAGCACCTGGTGCTTGATGCCTTTCTTTCTCAGCATATCCGAGAGCAGCTCGGAGTTCTCGATGGACACGGTACCGACCAGCACCGGCTGGTTGTTCTTGTGCCGCTCCACGATCTCGCTTACAACCGCGCGGAACTTGCTCGCCACCGATTTGTAGACGACATCGGGATGATCCTTCCGAATCATCGGGCGGTTCGTCGGTACGATGATAACATCCAAGCCGTAGATCTTCTTGAATTCTTCTTCTTCCGTCTTCGCCGTACCGGTCATACCGGCCAGCTTGCGGTACATCCGGAAGTAGTTCTGGAAGGTGATGGTGGCGAGCGTCATGCTCTCGTTCTGCACCTTCAGCTCTTCCTTCGCTTCGATCGCCTGGTGCAGGCCTTCGCTGTAGCGGCGTCCGGTCATGAGGCGCCCCGTGAATTCGTCGACGATGATGACTTCCTCATCTTGAACGACGTAGTCTTGGTCGCGGTGCATGATGACATGCGCCTTGAGCGCTTGGGTAATGTGGTGGTTCAAGGTGACGTGCGCATGATCGTAGAGGTTGTCCACGCCGAACATCTTCTCGGCCTTGGCCACCCCTTCTTCCGTCAGCATGACGCTCTTCAGCTTGATGTCCACGGTGTAGTCGGTCTCAGCATTCAAGCGGCGGACGAACCGATCCGCTGCCACGTACATCTCGGTGGACTTGGCGGCTTGTCCGGAGATGATGAGCGGCGTCCGGGCTTCGTCAATCAGGATGGAGTCGACTTCATCGACGATGGCGAAGGAGAGCGGACGCTGAACCATCTGCTCGCTGTACAGCACCATGTTGTCCCGCAGATAGTCGAACCCGAATTCGTTGTTCGTTCCGTACGTGATGTCGCAAGCGTATGCCGCCTGCTTGTCCGCATGGTCCATATTATGAAGGTTCAGGCCAACCGTCAGCCCGAGGAAGGTATAAATCTTACCCATCTGCTCGGCACCTACGGTAGCCAGATAATCGTTGACGGTAATCAGGTGTACGCCCTTACTGGCCAAAGCATTCAGGTACAGAGGGAGTGTCGCAACGAGCGTTTTCCCTTCCCCGGTCTTCATTTCAGCGATTTTGCCGTCGTGGAGGACCATGCCCCCGATCAGTTGAACGTCAAAATGCCGCATCCCGAGCGTACGCTTGGAAGCTTCCCGAACCGTAGCAAAGGCCTCCGGCAGAAGATCGTCAAGCGATTCTCCATCGGCGTGCCTCTTCTTGTATTCTTCCGTTTTGGCTCGAAGCTCCTCATCCGAAAGTGCCTGCATCTTGGACTCAAGCGCGTTGATCTTCTCCACGGTTTTCATCATTCGCTTGATGTCTCGTTCGTTCATATCGCCGAACAGTTTCTTAACCATTCCCAACATGGGACGTACCCCTTTCACAAATGCAAAAATGGCTGTGCACCGCATCCCACACGGGCAAACAGCCTCCCTGCCTGACAGCAGACGGGTTTCCCGAAGCGAGTAACCGAGAAACCGCGCGGGTTTCCCTAAAAAACGCGAGTACACAGAAATTGTAACAGGTTCGCTACCCGCTAGCAACAAAATGCCGCACGGGACGCGGGGGAAACGGCTTGTCCACCGTTCCCGCACTTTCATAAAAAATGCCGTTCCTCTACTATACGCAAAAAACCCGCTCGCGTTTCAGAAAAATTTCTGAAGGCGAGACGGGCTCTGAATGTTCACTTAACGGGCCGGTTCAATCAAGCCGTAGGTTCCGTCATTCCGGCGGTAAACCACGTTGACTTCCTCGGAGGCGTCGGCATTGGAGAAGACGAAAAAGCTGTGGCCGACAAGGTTCATTTGCAAAATCGCTTCATCCACGTTCATGGGCTTCAAGGTAAAGCGCTTGGTCCGGACGAGTTCGAACTCTTCGTCCTCTTCGTGCATCTGCGGGATATTCGCCTCTTCCTTGAAGGTGCGCATTCCGCTTACCTGACGGATCTTGCGATTGGCTTTGGTTTTGTGCTTGCGAATCTGACGCTCGAGCTTTTCGGTCACCAGATCGATGGAAGCGTACATGTCGTTGCCCTTAACCTCTGCACGAAGCAGCACGCCCGGCAACGGAATGGTGACTTCAACATTCTGCAGATCCCGCACAACACTTAAGGTTACGCTGACATCAGATGTGGGGGGAGCTTCAAAGTAGCGTTCCAAACGGTTCAGTTTCTTTTGAACGTAGTCTTTCAAGGCTTCGGTCAATTCCAAATTTGCACCGCGGATTGTGTATTTCATGAGTTACTCCTCCTCTCGGTTCCATTATAAACTATTCGACGGGCGTCTTCAAAATCCTTTTACAATTCGTCTATGATCTTGCTCCAGAACTTCCATTCCATGGCAACCTACAGCATGTCCCAATGCAAAAGCTTTCAAACCATAGAGGCGCTGCTTGCTTGGAGTTGGATTTGACCATGGCGCACAAAAAGCGCTCCGGAACATCCGGAGCGCTTTTTGGAGCCAACATTCCATTCTATGTAGGAACGGCTCACTCTTTCAGCCGTTAAATTACAGCTTCACAACGTTAGCGGCTTGCGGTCCGCGTGCGCCTTCTACGATATCGAATTCAACTTGTTGGCCTTCGTCCAGGGACTTAAAGCCATCCGTTTGAATTGCGGAGAAGTGTACGAATACGTCGCCGCCTTCTTGCGTTTCGATGAAACCGTAACCTTTTTCTGCGTTAAACCATTTTACACGACCTTGCATGCACGAACATTCCCTTCATCTTCAAGTAAAGCGCTGCCGCTTCCCTCTGAATATAACACTGTGGCCACAGAATTGTCAAACGTGCCCAATGGGGCATGTCCCCGCGCCCAGCAAGGATTTAAATCGCTTACAAAATACGCGAATTTTCATCTTTCGCCTCTTCAAGTTATCGGAAAATTCGACAATTAACAAGTTCTACACATTGCGTCCGCGCATGAAACCTTGTTTTCATTGCCTTTCGACGAGTTGCTCACAATATCCACATCCTGTGGATAACTCTGTGGAGAAGTGGGGAAATGCGGCTCGTCTCCTGTCCCTGAATAGCTGTAAGAGCAAAAAAGCCCCAAGCAGGACGGTGACGCCGTCCAAACTTGGGACTTGACAAAATGGTTATACCTATTTCTTCTTATCGAAATAGAAGCTTTCCGGGGTATACGCCACATCATACGCACTGCGTTGAGTTCGAGCGGTTCCCACCTTGTTTAGGTGTTGAGATGCCTCATTCCGAAGTTCTTCCATCCGAGAAATGAGCTTGGCGGATAAACGCAATTCCAGTTGTGCCGTCCTACGCCGTTCCTCGCTATGAAAGCTCTCCGGCGGCTGCAGCAAGATCTCGCTGACTAAGCCTTCTCTCGCGTCCACCCACTCTTCAAGCTCTTCGACCGTCAGTTCACCCATTCGGGACAATGTCCCTTCCGTCAGCCGAACCAGTTGATCCAGCAGCTCATCCATGCGTCTTCTCAGATGATGCAGCCTTAGACGCTTGCATCCACGTCTCCTTCAGCTCCTGAAGGTAGCCAATTACCTCTTCAGCTGGTGCAGGGTTCTTGGATACATTTGCCTCGATCAGTTTACGATTGAAATAATCATAGAGCTGCAGGAGATTAAGGCTAATGGGAGCGCTGCGATCCAGGGTGATAATGAACTCGCTGATAATATTTTGCGCTTTTTGGAACTGCCGATTGGCTTCCTGCGGCTGGTGGTTCTTCATCGCTTCGAGAGCGAGACGAGTAAACCGGATCGCACCATCGCAAAGCATGATCAGAAGCTGGGCGGGGGTGGCGGTCGCAACGGAAGTCTCCAGATAACGATTTTGCTGCTGCTGGTATTGGATCATGGATGTACCCACCTTTGTCTCAAATACAATTGGCTTAACTAAACGCCCGGCTCAAGGCAGCACTTTGGCTGTTGGCTTTGTTAACGGCCGATTCCATTGCAGAGAATTGCTTGTAGTATCGGGTCTCGAGATCGCTCAAGCGATCCTCTCCAGCCAAGATTTGCTTGGTCAAGTTGTATATTTGCTTACCAATAATGCTCTGGTCTTTTGCGTTGTTATCTTCTGTGCTCGTATACCCGATTTTCTTCATGATATCTTTTTGAGCCGTATTGAAGCTTTTGTACATTTGCTCCGCTATACCGACATTTTGCAGAACCACATTCCCGCTACTGTCTTTAACTTCATTCCCATTGGTGTCCAACTTGGGAGTTCCCTTCGATGAGAGGAGGTTTTTAACGGCATCAGGATCGGCTTCAATCGCTTTTCGAAGCTTGGCTTCATCCAGATAAAGCTTTCCGTTCTCTGTGTATTTCCCTGTTGTGATGCCGATGGTGGAAAGCGTGGTATACTTGCTGCCTGTTCCAAGATCAACCTTGGACATAACCGCATAGCGCATACTCCTAACGGCCCCGCCAAGAATCGTGTCATTATAAAGCAGACCACTCTTCGCCTTTTTCTCCCATTGCTCGATCTGGGTTTCTTTCATATCCTTCTTTTGCTCTTCTGTTAAGGGAGCATAATCCCTATACCGCTTCTCATCCAATATCCCATTGAGTGTAGCCAACATCTCATTGTAGTCGCTGACAAACGACTTCACAAGATCTACCAGCTTGTCCGTGTCCTTGCTCATCGTGATGGTCGTTGGGGCCCCATTGCTTTTGTTTAACAGCGTGATTTCAACGCCATCAACCGTGAAGGTATTGGAATCCCTTATCGTCTCCAGACCATTAATGCTCACTTCCGCCACTTTTGCTTTCGTCGCTTTGTTCACGGAATCCTTATTGGGATCACCTGAATCAGCACCCAAGAACCCCTTGAGCTTCAATGTATTCGCCAAAAAATCACCAGCAAAGGTGATAACATCCGTATTTTTTTCCAGTATCGTTTTTCCGTCGGCGCCTAGGACATCTATTCTTCCCGTATTTTTGGCAACAAGGGAAACCTGTTGAGTCGCTTTGTCGTAAAAGGCAGATACATTCGTTGATTTCGAGATTTTGGACACGATGGTTTCCATCGTATCTCCAACCTCTGCTTTTACGGAATAACCGTTAATGGAGAATTGAGCCTCCTCGGTTAGCTTTCCGTTCGCATCAAACTTGGATAGATCCATTGCTTCTGTGCTGACATTAGTGGCCGCAGTGGCAAGGGACTTGACCTCAATGGTCATATTAGTTCCGGTAACGACTCCGTTTGTCTTTGCTGAAATTGCCTCCGTATTGCCCCCTACTGTAGCCTTGGACATATTATAAGTCGTTGCCATCCGGTAGTTGGACATTTTGTTATTGCGAAAGTCCAAAAACTTTGTGTTCATGTCCCGATAGGTTTCTCGTTGCCACTGAAGAATTTGCCGCTGTTGGACCATCTTATCGATCGGGGCGCGTTTGGCTTGAACCATCTTGCTGACAATGCTGTCAATGTCCATGCCACTCGCCAATCCGGTTATCCGTTGTACCATCTGATCGTTACCTCCTCCATGCCCATTAAAATCCTATCTTCTTTCATCTACGAGAATCCCGGCCATCTCCCACATTTTCGCAACAAAATCCAGTGTTTTCTCTGGTGGGATTTCGCGGATGATCTTGCCGGATTCCTTGTCCAACACCTTGACCATAATCTGTTTTGTTTTCCCGTGGATGGAGAAGTCAAGTTGAGTGCTTGCACCTTCCATAGCTTTGATTGCGCGTTCAATTGAACGAATCAATTGCTCGTCGCTGATCGAGATATTCTCCCCGCTTAACTCCGCCTGCTTCAGTTCCTTGACGGTGCCAATGGATTTCCCTGTGTTGTTCCCGGCTTCCGAAACATTCACTTTCACTGGCTTGATGGGCATGGTCCGATCCACTGACGTTGCAGCCCCTGTTCCCGTTATGGAAAGATCGTTTGCACTCATCCTCTATCCTCCATCCGATTAGTCCTATACGGTTATTATCGGCGGTCTTCCCTCATTTCTGAATACACAGATGGAAAATGTCAGTAAAAAAGAGACTCTGCTCATCGAGTCTCTGCGGCTTTTGAGAGGTTATGCGTATATGTTCAACAAAAGTCCCTTGATTTCTCCAACGAGGTCAAGGACCTTCAAACCCTTTTCTTGCTTCTTAAGCACGGCATCTGTCAATTCAAGCAGCTTCTTATCGACCTCGGTAACAATCTTATAGACCTTCGTTCTTCCCCTTCGATTAAAGCCCCGCGTTTCCTCGAGCTTCAAGCCATGCTTAACCGCATCCTGCATGAAATCCTTCACCATTTGTTTGTAGGTTCGCAGATCTTCCACGTTTAGCGATTGGGAAAGGGCCTTCCCTTGATCCTCAATATCACGGATCATTCGATCCAGCTTATCCGTGTCGAGCTGGGTGCGCCTATCGGCCATCAGGTTGGAAAACGTCAAGCTCTCCCCGAGCCCCTCTTGCCGGGGCTTGACTTTATCCAGCGAAGCTCGTCCCACCTTGGATACTTCCACGTCCATCTCCTGCCTTTCCCTATCATCATACCACATGGAAGAGGAGGGAAGAGGACGAATTGGCATCCTCTTCCCTCCACCTTTGTTTAAAGGAGCACGCTCTTTATTTCAGCAACTGCAAAATCCCTTGCGGAAGTTGGTTCGCTTGAGCCAGCATTGCAGTAGCCGCTTGGTTGATGATGTTCGTCTTCGTGAAATCGGACATTTCCATCGCCATATCTGCGTCCCGGATACGGGACTCTGCGGAAGTCATATTCTCGCTGGCAATGCCAAGATTGCTGACGGTGTGTTCCATCCGGTTTTGGTAAGCCCCGAGCTTCGAGCGCTCCTCAGAAACCATCTTGACTGCTTTGTCGATCACATCGATCGCTGCCGCTGCTGCTTCCTGCGAGGAAATGAAATCAAGACCCGCTACCGCATCGACGCCTGCATCCCCGATGACCGTCTTATGGTCTGCCTGACGAGCAAGTCCCAATCGGGCGGCATCCATTACGTTAATCGATACTTCCATATTCTCACCGGCGTTAGCGCCGATCTGCATGTTTACCTTAAGCTCCTTGCCGGAGTTGGTGGTAAAGTCCTTATCGGAAATTTCGATCTTCAATCCGCTTCCTGCCCCGCCATCTGTTGCGGAGGTGGTTAAGAGGAGGGTATTGCCAGACACTTCATAACTACTAAGGTTCGTCGTGGCAGCCAAGCTGCCCGCGACCGCGGTTAGAACTTGACCGACAGTCTTGCCATTGGGATCGATTGCGATTGAAGGGGGCGTTGCAGCTCCCGCTGTAAACACAAAGGTTTTATCATCAATGACCAATTGGTCTCCCTCTTGGGGAACCGAATTAAAGGTCAAGCCGAACGTTTTCGACAAGGTGGAGGTAGGGGGAGCTGTTAAAGAAGTGCCCGAGAGGGTTGCACCCGGTACGGGAGCAACCGGCGGGCCTGGAATCTCAGCGCCTAGAGCGATTTTATTCGCCGTTGCCGGAGTGGCCAGCTTGGCCGTTTGAATGGTGAGGGTTCCACTCGATCCGGCTGACGAGTCCGTAGCGGAAACCTTGAGGGAAGGATCGTTCTCTTCGATTGCCTTCTTGAGCGCGTTCAAGGCCTTGTTCACCTTGTCATCATCGGTTCCTGTAAAGTCAACAGGAACGGCAATGTTCGTTGTAGCGGCGGGGGTAGATTGGAGTTCATAGACCTTATCTCCGACGGTAAACGTTGCAGGCAACGTGGCTCCTGCGAAGGTAGCCGCATCCAAATCCAACGTACCTGCTGCGGCAGCACTCGGATCGGCTGTTACGGTCCCCCCCCAGGTTCCGTTATTGGCGTAGGTCAAAGGCAGGCCGCTGCTGGATACAAATGCCTTGCTGTCGGCAGATCCTCGAAGCAACGATTTGGCATTGAACTGGGTCGTACGCGCGATCCGGTCGATCTCTTGCGTCAGTTGGTCGATTTCGGATTGAACCGCTTCACGATCATTTTCTTCCAGTGTTCCGCTGGAAGCCTGAACCGCAAGCTCTCTCATCCGCTGAAGGATCTCATGAGTGGTACCCAGAGCGCCTTCCGCCGTTTGAATGAGGGAAATCCCGTCCATGGTATTGCGTTCTGCCATTTCCAGCCCCCGGATTTGGGAGCGCATTTTCTCCGAAATGGCCAAGCCTGCTGCATCATCGGCTGCCCGATTGATACGCAGACCAGAGGAAAGGCGTTCCAGGTGGGTGGACATGGTGGAAGAGTTTCTTGATAAATTTCGATAGGCGTTTAAGGCTTGAATGTTATGGTTAATCCGCATGGTAGGTACCTCCGTCTACTCTCTCAGATTTACGTTGCCTGTCGGGTATATAAACTCTTGGTCATAGGCTTTCGCGCGTTGTTTAACGATGGAGGACTGAGCGTCCTTCCCTTTTTGAGAGGCGGTTAGCCATGCCTCATTAATGATCGAAAGCAACCTTCGAACCTCGAGTACAGCACTTTTGTCTTTGGTTATATTGGCCCGGACAAGCCGGTCCGCCATGTAGTTGTAGAGGGCGTCCAACTGATCCGCGATGAGGCCTGCTTCGTAATTAAGCCCACCGCCCAGCCTCTGCAAAATGTCGTTGCACCTCTGGAGATGCTGGTTGGCAAGAAAGAACTCTTTGCGATCCAGCTCTTCCACCGCTCGGTCCAGACGGTCTAGGCAAGCCTCATATAACAGGGTGGTTAACTGCTGAGGCGGTAGTTGATGCACTCCTTCTTCCGTCAACACGTCAGTCGTCACGGCACAACCTCCTGATGATCTTGTTCTCTCCTTATATCGGATCGATTGGCAGGTTTCTTTAAGCCTTTTTCTCCATCTCTTCGACCATGAGGAGAATTTCCGCGATAACGGAGTACATCTGGGGCGGAACATTTTCACCCAAATCCATGTCGATGAGATTCTCGACAAGCAGCGGATCCTCTTGCATCGGGATATCGTGAGACTTGGCCATCTCAATAATTTGCCTTGCTACGTGTCCCTTCCCTTGCGCTACGACCACAGGCGCCTTATCCTTCCCCTTCTCGTAGCGGAGTACCGCTGCGGTCTGACCGCTTGCATTGCGCTTGGCCTTCGGATTGAAATGCTTGTACATCATACCTTGAAATCAAATCCTTTCGCCGAGGAGGTCAGGGGAGAACGAGCCTTTTCGGGAGAGACAGGCAACTCCCCCTCGACAGGCTCATCAGCCGTTGCAGGCGTAAGTGAAGCGAATTGAACCTGAGAAACCCGGTAGCCGATCTCCTGCAGCTTATCCCGGCAGGATTGAACAAGGGGCTCCATTCGCTGTCGAAGGTCCGTTCGGTCATTCTTGACCGTAATGGAGAGCGTTCGCTCGCTTGCCGTGATTTGGATGCCAAGACTCCCCAACTTTTTAGTTTCGAGTGCAAAATAGAGACTACAGTTCTCCCAGTCCATCTTCTCTCCTTCTTTGCGGGCTTGGACGAAGACGTTAAGCGGCGCGATTTGATTCGCTAAAGGAACGGGAAGCTGCAGCATCATCGACTGCACCGGACTGCCGGGTTCCGCCTTGCTCAGCAGTTGCTGGCCCGTCAAGCTTTGCAGCGCTTCCCCGGCCTGCTTGGCAACCGGAGAATCCTCTTGCGCCAAGCGAAGCAGGATCGATTTGATGTTGGCATCGAGAGAGCTCCGACTTTGCGGCTGCCCCTGACTTTGTCCGGAGGAATTGCCGTTCGATGAAGCCAGCCATTGGGCGGTCTCGCTGTCCCGATTGAGGCCGAGCGAACGAATTGCTTCATAGGTTCCGCGCGCCGAGCCTTCGTTACGGCCCAGAGCGGAGGTAACCTTTTCCCATTCCGCTGAAAGCCGATGAACGTCCGGTCGGGAATCCGTCTCGCCCATAAGCAGATGACGCACCTTCACATCTGCAGGCTTCCAGTTAAGCGTCTCCAGGTTGGATTTCACTTGTTGGAACAAGTCTCTTGCACCTGCGAAGTCGCCTGCTACCAGCTGCTTTCGGGCCGCCGCCAGTTGACTGCTTGCTGTAAGCAGCCGCTTTTCGGTTCCCATGTCGGTGAGCAGGGTAAGATCGCTCTTCAGGATGGCTTTATCCAAGAGATCGATCGAAGACTCCAGGATTGCCTTCGCTTGGGGAAGAACCGCCCGCGATCCCGCTTGGGTCAGGCTGAGGATGTTGTCGAGGTTTCGACTAACTTCTCGCTTGAGCGAGCGAAACTCGTTCGCCGCCTGACTGAGCCGGGCGGTAACCTGTGTGACCACAAGCGTCTTCGTGGAGAGCCCAAGCGAAGCGAGCTCGCTGTTCCAATCGTAGGCTCCAGTCTCCGACATCGCTTGCGTCATACTCGATGCAAGCCGGTCAAGGGCGTCGGCTTCCCTAGTCGAGTCGCTGCTTGCAGGCAGTGCTTGAGCAGTTGCGGTAGATGCGGAGGAGGCCGCGGCGGGCATGGATACGCGCTGCTCCGCCCGCAGAGCTTGCTTAAGCAGGCTGCGCGCCTCTTCGGATCGGCCGGCCAATTGCTCCCGTCTGACCGCAGAGAAGGTATCGTCCCAGCGCTTGCGCTCTCCATCCGTGACCGCGTTTCCCGCGAGCAGCCGGTCCTTGATCTCATAGAGAAGGCGGCTTACATTCGGCTCCTTCTCTGCGATCTCCAGCAATTGATCAATCGGTGTAGAGCCGGTTGAGCCACTAGCAGCCCCTTTCGCTCCACCTTCTTGCAGTAAGCCGCGAAGAAGTTCCCCTGCCTGCTCGCTTTGCCCACCTCTCAACAAGCGAATCGCCGCGCTCAAGGTGTCCGCTGTGGTTCGCGAACCATTCCCCCCGCTCGAATTCTGCAGTTTCTGGGTAAGCTGATTCAGAAGCTGCTGCCATTCCGGGCTGCCGCTCGTCAGCTTCCGCAATTCCCCAACCAGCCGCTGAAGCTCTACGTCCGGTGTTTCGTTCCCTCCTGCAGCCGCCAGCACCCGATCCAGCTTGGTGGCCAATGGATCTCCATGCAACGCTTGATGAACCGCCTGAAGCTGTTCCTCTGTCACTTCGATTCCTTTTCCCAGGAGCGCCCGCAGGCTGTCCAGTTTCTCTTCTACCGTGCCTGGCGCACTTTCCATGAAGCGTTGAATTTCTCCAACCGTCTCCCGCGTAAGAGGAATCCCCTTATCTGCGAGAAGCTTGGTCACCTGGCCGTTGTCTGCTGTATATAAATCCGTTGAAGCCGTCGAAGAAGAAGGGGCCGCAGCTCCCGTGGACGAGGCATTTCCACGCCCGGCGGAGGCTACGCTCACCTTCACCGCTCCTGCTTCCTGCCCTTGAATAGTAAGCGAGACCGACTCTCCAGACGCAGGAAAGAGGCCGTCTGTTTTCACAGCGACCTCTTTCCCGCGAATTTGAACGATGGCTTCGGTTGATGATTTCCGTTCCTTGACGATCGCCGGGTACGTCTCTCCCTTGCGCAGCTCGAGCGGCATCTCCTGTCCCGCTCCCTGCACGCCTCCGGGCTGGCTGTTGGTGATTTTCATCGCGATCCCCTCCGATACGTTCTATGGAGTATATCGGAAGGAAGGAGAGAGGTTGTGAGGGGTTCATCACAAACATTTCAGGAAATTCCAAACTGGATTTCCATTGCCTTTTCCCACTCGTTGCGTCCCTTCAGAAGAAGCTCGACCAGCTCACGGACAGCTCCCTGTCCTCCCATGGTGTTAAGTATGAGCTCGCAACACGCCTTAACCTCGAATGCTGCATCCGCCGGGCAAGCACGCAATCCGGCCAACCTCATGGCTTTAAGGTCATTAAGATCATCGCCACAGTAAGCCACTTCCTCGGATTGAAGTTCTTGCTCTAGCATAAACTTTTCTAGAAATCCGGCTTTCTCCATGATCCCCTGCTGAACAAATCGGATGTTCAGTTCCTCTGCTCGTTGGTGAACACACTCGCTTTTCCGGCCAGTCAGAAATAGAAATTGAATACCTATTGACTGTGCAAGCAGGATTCCGGCCCCATCCTTTATGTGAAATCGCTTGGATTCCAATCTTCCATTATCGATATAGACACCACCATCTGTCATCGTTCCATCTACATCAAGGACAATCAGCTTAATTTTTTCATAAGACATATTTACCGACTCCCTCCCAAATAGACAGAAGGAGTAAGGAACCGAAGCGTCATTTCTTGCATCAAACCGCGGACGAACGGCACAATCTCAAAGTTTCTAACTTCAGCATCTTCGTTATGCAACGATAAGTGAGCTTCAACATAATTGTCAGATTCATTGATGTAACCATCAAACCCCGCCAGACTAACATCGCAAAAATTCAGATTACGAAGTAGACGAAGCAACATGATCACGTTATTATCCGATACTCCGTGATGGTCGAAGGTCAGATCATGATAGTTAACCATCAAAGCTCCCTGATCGAAAATACCACTCAGATTGGAAGTCACCAAGACCTTTGTATCGCGAACTTCACTAATTGCCATTTCAAATCTTTTGGCGTTACTAAAGAATGTAATATCTGTCGGATATTGCGTGGGAACAAAGTTAGCAGACAGTATAATCGGCCTCATCTGCTCAATATAGTCATTTATTTGAGCAGAGTGAGTATTTAAAGTGGCGCCCGGTACAAGAATCAATAATGAGGCGCCCGATAATAGCCGTGCAATTTCTCTCCTCGTTTCTGTATCGTCAATTCTTCTGTCTTGGAACTCATAATATAAGGCATCGATATAGCCAGCATCAAAGGCGGTCTTTTTGTGATCCTCCACCTTTGACAGAATTTGATTAATTTCTTTAGCGCGAAGCTTCCCTTTTCCTAATAGGAATTCTGCATAATTGCGATGGAGATTATACTTTGCGGACAAAGCATAAGGAGTGGAGTAGCCCCAAGGCTCCGCCGCCTTAATTGGCATAATGTAATCATCAATAGCATCCAGTAGCGGATTAATATTATAGCGATTGCCGTTCAAGGTATTGACGTGGTCCATAATTAATTCCATACAAAGATTACCTGGAACACGTCCCATCCCAAGCAAGGAAGCATCAATTACACAATCCCGATTCCGATTAACCATCGCAGTAAAATCTTGGGCTAGCGAGTACGAGAGCGATAGATTTTCGTGCAGATGTAAGCCGATTGTAATCTCCTTGTCCAGATTACGTTCGAGCAAGGAGTAAATCCGGATCAGGTCCTGCTTGGTCATGGAACCAAAGGTATCCACAATGGAAAACGCATGAGGCTTAATCCCATTGACTTGACGAATGATATCAAGGATCTTTTCATCTGAGTAACCCATAATATTAATAGGATTACAAAAACATTTGTACCCTTTCGTAATTACCTGGCGGCAAAATTCAAGTCCCTCGGCTAAGTCGTAATCGTGAAAAGTTACCCTCACTGCTTCAATTGTCTGGCCATCATTATCACTCAATTTGTTGATATCATAAGTGTTGTGAAGTGCCATTGCAACGAATCGAGTCGAACCACGGTTCTCAGGGAGGATACGTGCCAACTCTTCGAGACTGTTATAGAGAGGACGGTCTTCTGAATAATCACAGTTCCGGAGAAAACCGACTTCAACGTAATCTACATAGGAAGCTACCAATTTCTTTAGTATGTCTTTAATTACAGGGAAGCCAAAATTCCATTCATTTATATAACCTCCATCACGCAAGGTACAGTCGAGAAGCCGAACGTTAGTCGTCATTATGAGCTCCTCCCAAACGAATGTTTTCCGCTATTATGGTTCGTACTATTTCCAGATCCTTCGGAGTATCCACTGATAGCGAGTGGTAACCCGCTATTTTCTTGCATACTAGCTGTTTTCCATAATCGAGGAATCTCAAAGTATCAATTCCCTCGATTTGCTCAAGTTTTCCGGGCACAGAGCTCTCATAGAAATCTAACATTTTTTTGTTATACCCAATCACTCCAACATGCTTAAAGTAAGCATACTCTAATGTTTTAAACGGAAACGGAATAGGCGACCGAGACATGTACAGTGCATTTCCTTGATGATCCATAACCATCTTAATATTAGAAGGATCTATAACCTCTGAAGGTTGTGTAATTGGAGTATATAGGTTTGTTCCAAATTCCCGATCCGAAATAATATGTTCAGGTAACGCAGCTTCAATGGTCCAGCAATTGATGAGAGGTTCGTCTCCATTGACCTGGATATAAAAATCCGCGGGTATCTTCTCCGATACCTCCCATAAGCGATTAGCTGCCGTTTGATGGTGGCTGCCAGTCATGATATAGGGTATTGAGTAGCCTGAACATATCTCAGCAATGCGATCATCATCCGTAGCCACATAAAACTGATCAACTCCCTGAACGTGCTTGACTCTTTCGTAAACCCACCAAATCATTGGCTTACCGCAGATATCTGCAAGGGGTTTACCCGGCAATCGTGTTGACAAATAACGAGCCGGAATTACTCCAATTAGATGAGCCATGGTCTTCACCCATTTTCGAAAGTGTTCAATGCGGATCCCTAATTCCCTATTCAAATAATCCCATAATTTTGCTCTTCCCAATAGTGTGAATTAATCTCACGGAAAATCTCATCTAGTGAAATGACCGGAACGGAATCGTCCAACCCTGATCGAATGGCACGAAAATGTGCGCAGGCTGTTACAATAATTACGTCTATATCCTCAAAGTGAGAGCCTTTCTTTACTTCATAGCCCTTGCTGTCTCCCTCCGTTTGAATTCCTTGACTATAGCTGTCAATTAGATAAGCAATGTGAACGGGACCTGTGCGTAATTCGCGACACATTAATTCCAAAAAAATATTTAGCCCGTATAAAGCGATGGTTCGATACCCACGGGAAAGAAAGTACTCTTCTAGTCTCCTCCCCATATCACCGATTCTCATCCAATTATTTAGCATGGTATAATACATTTGGAGTGCCTGGTACTCTCGCACGGTTCTTCCCATTACCTGTTGATCGAACTCTTCTTTTAGTTGTTCGTAGAAAGGAGTCTTTTTGGAAAAGTCCCACCATATTGCCCCCACGTCCGAGCCGATATCTCCAAGGTAAGAATTCCATGGCTTACAATCTGTCATATAGTGAATTATTGAAGCAAATTTTTCTTTTTTAGAGCTTTCACTTCGATAACGGTGATCATATAAAAGTGGAGAACAATTGTACTGGGCAGCATCTAAGATTGTCACTCGGTCAGCAAAAACCAAATTGAGCAAGTCTTGATCCATACTCTTTAACCTGTTCGTCATTCCCCTTGCCGCATCCAAGAATGTGTGAAGTCCTATGCCATCTGTTCTCATTGCTTTTAGATTTATAACCATTACTCCAGCATTGAAATAAGTGCGTTCCATTGGAATGCCCAGATGTTGTTTATAACGATTGGTGTTGACATAAAAATCAGGACAGGCAGCAGCGTAATCATCATTTAGTTCTGTGTTATATAAGTCAAGTAACGGTTTTCGAACTATAACATCAACATCAATGGACAAAATTCTATCAACAAACTTCGGAAGAATATCAGCTGCTGACAAACGCAGATATAAAACGTGAGGCCAGCGTTCTTGAGTAGGAAGCCAACTTAAATTTTCGGTACTAACCGGAACAGAAACAATAGTATGACCATAGAGTTTTGCTTGTTGGGAGAGAATGGATATATGAGTGGCATCAAGTTCATAGTGCATTACATAAACCGAAATCGTACAGTCTGGATTTTGTACATAAAGCGATTCCAGCATAACCGTCAGATAAGGAAAAAACTTTTTACTACTCGAAACTAGAATATTCATGCCCCTACCATCCTCTGTATTATAGGTGTGCTTTCTATAGTCATCATCCAAAAATAACGTCTGCGCAGATAGGTTGAATCAGCGGATTATTTGGCCAAATAACTCTGGCCGAATGGGCCAAATGATTCGCCCATACATTTTCCCCAAGCATAAACGTCAAATATATACGAATCTCAAACACGTCTACACTAGTTGGATAGCTGGTGCTCATCACTTCCAGCAAATCACATGCTCGCTCGTATTTATGATTCTCTACATTAGTGCGAAGTTCGCTAAGCAAGAGATCGTAATGTTCATCTTTATCCTCCATTAAGAACTTATACACCCAAATGGCACAGGAGTCATATACCTGTTCCTTCTCCCGATCACCGAATTGAAAAAATGTCAGCATCCCCTTCGTCATCTTAGATCTGACTACTGGTGAACTCCAGTGATGAGCCAGGCTACTTCCATATCTCAGATGATTTTTGGGATCCGATAAACAGGATAACCAAAGCATGAAGGTCAATCCATTACTTTTTCCTTCGCCCAACATTTTTCTTACTGCATATAGACGAATTACGAAGGAAGACCATACTAGCCGGTTATCCTTATCTTGATCCAAAATGTACTCAATATAAGGTTCGACTCCTCGCCAGATAGTCTCTTGATTTTTATCAGCGTAAAGTTTAACCGTTTGGCTATTTAGCACAGCCTCGATTTGTCCGAGCTTTTCCAAAGGAGACTGCCAATCATTTTGCTTTATTCCCGGTAGTGCCTCTTGCAAGTAAGCCCAATTCAAGCTGTACAAAAATTCTAAGTTCCGATTGGAATTTATTTTGCATGCATCTAAGAGATGGGTTCCAGCCCGAAACAGCTCATCTGCCTCATAGATTCGTTGTCTGTCCATTATGCGATTTTGATAGGTTCCATTCCGGCTCATCCGAAAATAGTAATGAGGATAAGAAACAGTTGTTAGAACCTGGCAATTCCTCAAGTAATTCAACATCACGACTGTATCAAGTGGGGCATAAAGTGGAGGGGACATCGTCCATGAAGATGCATAATGTTTGATAAAGAATTCTCGTTTAAAGAGTTTTCCCCACCATGTTCGTATAGAGTTGTACAATTCTATAAAATGAGGTCCTATATCCTGAATATCTCTCGTAATTAAATTTGGAGGGACTCTGCTGCCAACAATGGAATCCCCATCATGGTTTACAAAGCTGCTACCCGCCACAAGAATATCCGCTTTAACTTGTTCAGCTACCGGGTATAAAGACTCAGCAAATTGGGGGGATAGCCAGTCGTCCGCATCAATTATTGACACGTAGTCTCCCGTATTTTCCAACGACAAGTTCCACCACGATAGCTGTTCGACACCGCCTCCCTCAGTGAGCTTCCAATTTTCTGCGTTTTCCATCACGGTTATTCGATCATCTCTTACCGCCCATTCCCGACATATAGAACCCGTACCATCCGTAGAACCATTGTTTCGGATAATCAAGCGAATGTTTTTTTCCGTCTGATTTACTACACTACAAATTGCCTTTTCAACAAACTTCTCCGCATTATATGCCGTCATCACAAAAGTAATTTTGGGCCGGTCCAGCATCACAGCCGCCTCACTTCACTTTTAGTTAGTCGATTTGGAACCAAGCACTTCATTTAAACTAACTCTTGGGAACACTTCCAGACTCCCACCTCGAGTTGCATTAAATAGTTTAACTCCACTCTTATCCATAAGCTTCTTTATGCTTTCATACCCTCGAATCATTCTCTGGTAAGCCAGTAACTCTGACGCCCCCGCATTAGCTGCATTTCCCTTGTCGAGACTGCCATCTTCTCCCGCGTGCTGCTGCGGCCCCGAATAATCACAATCTGCTCCTACCAGATAAATCTCCCTAAAGCCCATGTGACTGGCATAACGGATCGCAGTAATAACAACCGTAAACAAGACGTCTACACCAAAAAGAAGATTATGCCCGGAAACCTTAAGCCGTCTTCGCTTAGGATTAACATTAACATAACAGGTTGGGGTGAACCTTACATTTTTGCGATGGGTAGCATGTTTAAGGAAGGGTTTACACATGTTGTTAACAAATGCTTCTCTCTTACACATATCTTCAAACCGAAAATGATAACGAGGGCTCATATAGTCATTACATAACCAGTAATCTTCAAGGACATAATAATCCGGACGCCATGATGTCTGTTTGAAAAGTTTGAAAATCCCATTGACACTGAAGGTTATCTCTGTTTTGAGAAGTTCAAGATCTTCCAAGCGCAAGCTAGGTCCCGTCGCCACAATAAAGCAACGTTCTCCGGTATGACGGCTTTTGCTTTCAGTGATGTGCGCATAAGGGCGATATGATGGAGGAAACCTCAAAATACGCAAAATTCCTCCTATTCGAAACAAGATGCTGGACCATGTAGAACGATAGTAATCAAAAGGTCTATAAAGCCATCTCGCCAAGGGAGGGATAGAGAAGAGAGGAACCAGAAATGGCTTTATTATTCTAAAATAAGCTCTCTTGGACTCCATGCTGTAATAGGAAAAAATCTGGTAGAAACCGCGATTGCGAAGCTCTTTTTCAATTTCGCTTTGATGGCTAAGTGTCGTGATCAAAACGATTACTTTCTCTCGATGCAGCTGTTCCATTTCAGAAGAATGCTTTATGGTCATGTAACTGCCTGCGAACTGGTAGCCAACCTTATCCGGGTCTTTGTCATAAATTGCATTTGCACCATATTGGGACTGGTAGCGTATCACATAATCCTTAGTCAGAGTTTGAGAATACCCGTATAAAACTAAGTATTTCCCTTCTACAGCTCGTTCGAACTCACTCCATGTTTGCTCCCGTAACCTACCCTCAATTTTAAATCTTCGTGGCGGCAGTACTCGCATGTCCGTCTTCCCCCTCACTTCCTACCATTCCTGCCTATTTGGGAACTAATTAAATTACCATCTATAAATTTCTTCAATAATCTCCTCCAATGAAAGGACGTCGCAAGAAGCCTCTATCCCCTCGCAAATTTCACTATAATGAGGGAACGCTACCACGATAATAGCGTCAATATCTGTATATTGAGTACCGCGCTTAATCTCAAGACCATACGCGTAGCCCGTAGCATACGAGTCGATTAGATACGCCAGTTGAATTTTACTTTTTTGCAGATCACTTACGAAAATACTTTGAAGGAGGTTGATCCCATACCCGGCAACTCTTTGTACATTTCTCTGAAGAAAATATTGCTCAAGTTTATAAACACGATCCTCAATGGAAAGCCACTTAATTGCCACACCATAATATTTTTTTAGAACAATATTTTGATTTGCAAGGATTTTGAGATACTTTTTGTCAAAATCCTCTTTTATTTTCGGATAGAAGGAGGTTTGTCTTGCATAATTCCACCATATCTCCTGTAACTCCGAACCTGGCTCTCCAATAAAAGTATCCCAGGGTTTTTGATCGTGCCCCAAATAATGTATGATGGACGCATAATTCGGATGTTGAGCAGCGATACTTCCTGATTTGTTGTCATATAAAGCCGGTGAACAATTATAATATTCCGCTCTCTCTAACCTAACCTTTTCTCGAAAGACCACGTTTAGCAAATCTTGATCCAAGAAAGTTAGATGCCCTGTAAGTTGTTCAGCTTCATCTAAAAATCTTTTTAATCTGATATTGTCCTCTCGAAGCTTGGAGACATGAAAGAGCATTACACCAGCATTAAAGTAAGAGCAATCATTCGGAAGTCCAATCCCCTGCTTATACCTTCTCGTATTAAAGTTCAAATCCTCACAGGCGGCAACGTATACACCCTCGAGGTTAGATTCATATAAGCTATTCAAAGGTTTCCTTACCACAAGATCCACATCCAAGGAAAGAATGCGGTCAACTGATTCAGGAAGAACCTCGACTAGAGATAGTCGGTAATAAAGCACAAGCGGCCACTGCATCCTAGTTGGAAGAGAGTATAGTTCCTTTTCGTCAATTTGAATTGGGATAACCCGATTTCCCGAAGAAGTGGCTTGGCTCTGAAGAATATTCAAATCAGTTGTATCCAATTCCTTGTGTAAAAGATACACGCATAATTCACCGTAATTATGACTCTCATACAGAGAAGCCAACATCACCGATAGATAAGGGAAAAACAGCTTACTACTAGACACTAGAATGTTCAAGATAGCGGCCTTCTTTCACTTTCATCTTGCTTGGCTAGTTCGCTTCAGCAGATGAGAATGCTCTCATTGGGAACCCCTAGATCCAAGCACTGCTTGTATAGTAATTTATCCAATTCATCATGAATACTGGCAATAAGAAAAAAGGGGGGGGGTTGAAAAGATTCCCCTGTTCGATTTATAGTGCCCATCCCGAAACATTCGCTTCCATTCACATATTTTCCACTCATATCGGGATTATTATCTAGAAATGATATGCGCCGTTGTCTCCCATCTTGAAGCAACCATCTCTGGATGCTTTGGGCATAGCGTCCACATGGACATATAAAAACATCTCCAGCATTCTTTTTGGAGATATTACTCACGATTAATTCACGTTCAGATGAAAAATATGAAGCTACTGATGGAACGTTTACTTCTACACTCATTAGCCAATCTTGAAACCGTTGAAGCATAACACTGGTCTCAGATTCAATCTGTATCTCTAGGTGCTTTTTCACCTTTTCAAGTAGAGTACAAATAAACCGAAGCTCTTCATCTTTCCAAAGATCACTTTGACCAATGGAAAGCTTTAAATCTTGGTTCAGTTTGTCCACGATGAATTTCTGCTTTTCCCCTGTGATCTCTTTAGATTGTAGCAACATTCTGAACTCAAAAAACGATTGGACACTCCACAGTCTTTGCTTGGGATTCGGAGCGCTCATAGAATTTTCTCTATGCCGATAATAATAAAGAGGCATCTCTATCAGGGAGAACGTATTCGCCGCCAGTAGGATTCGAAAAGTGACCAGAGCATCCAACAATGGAAACTCTGCGTTTTCTTTGAAGTGACTGTAAAATAGTCTATCCTTATCCATCATAGCGCCTTTAAAGATATACCGCCAAAATGCAAGGTGATAGCTCGGTAAAGTTCGAATATACCCAATCACTTCTTGATCAGGATGATATTCTATCTGCTTACGATCCAAAATGGCGTCTCGACTAGGAAGCGCTTCTCCCTCTGTAAAGGAAGTATATCTTCCTATTATTACGTCAGGCTCCTGTTCTCTGATGATGGCTGCCGCTTCTTGCAAATAACCGTCTCGGACATAGTCGTCACCATCAATGATATGTAGATAAGTTCCTTGAGCTGCACGAATTCCTTCTCGATGTCCTCGATGCATCACAGAAGGACGATCCAAACTTATATAATTTATGAGCATGGGGTATTTACGAACATAAGACAGGCAAATCTCACAACTAGAATCTGTTGAACCATTATCAACAATCACAATCTCGAAATCCGAAAAATCTTGACGCACAAGACTCTCCAGACATTGAGCTATGTAGTTTTCCAAGTTATACACCGTTACAATGACGCTAATTAGCGGCATGTTGTCACCGTCTTTCATTCTACTGCCAATTCCCTCTTACCCACGTCTTCACCACATCTAGCGTCCGCCGAACGACATCTTCCATGTTGTAGTACTTATAATCTGCAAGACGACCACATAGAACGAGGTTATCAAAATGTGATGCTAACTTCTGATATCGGCTGCGCAATTCCGCTGTTTCGAGGTTACTAATTGGGTAGTAGGGTTCATTCCCTCGATCCGCTGACTTATCATACGGAAGTGGGTACTCCAATGCAATTACTGTCTTTCCACGGGTTTCTTGAACCGGGAGCTTACTAAACTCCGTGATTCGAGTATATTCTTTGTCTTTTGGCCATGCGACTATGGCCGTCTCTTGATAGCTGTCCACATTCTTAGTTTTCCACTCAAAATGCAACGATCTGTAAGGAAGTTTGCCGAAGCAGCAATCAAAAAGCTCATCAATAGGTCCTGTGTAAAAAACCGGGATATTCTCATCTCCTTTCCATACTGCCCTCCCCTTCTCTTCATCTAGTCGCAAGTGCTCTAGAGCGTCAATATTTAATTCCACAGTAATCGCCGCATGATCCAACATTCTTTCAAACAATTTTGTATACCCGCCTACGGGATGAACCTCATATTGATCATCGAAGTAGCTGTCTCGACGGTTCAGGAGAATTGGAACCCTGCGAATAACACTTGGATCCACTTCCTCTGGTTTTCGCCCCCATTGTTTAGCTGTGTATGGCCGAAAATCCTCCTCAAACAACATCTTAGCATAACTATGAATCTTCTCATCCTTCGATTCGAGCAATTCAAAGATAGCCACCTGCTGCTGTCCAGGAAATGCTTGCTGTAGACGATTAATTAAATCAGCAGCTTCATCAGCCGGATACAACATTTCTATCGATGTAAAGTTGAAAGGGCAAGGCACTTCAATACCATTAACGACAGCTCTGTATGTGAGACGATTCGGACGAAATTCTGCGTATTTACAAATGTAGTCATAAACCTCTTTATCATTTGTATGGAAGGAGTGTGGACCATAACGTTGAATCAGTATGCCGGTTTCATCTAGTTCGTCGTACATATTCCCTGCAATGTGATCACGCTTATCAACAACAAGAACCCGCAAGCCCGCTTCAGATAGTTCACGAGCCAGGATACTGCCGGCAAAGCCACTACCAATGATGACTGCCTGATGGATCACCGGCCTCCCTCCTTCTGACGATAATACTCAATCACCGGAATTATCCCCTCCCTAAAGGGGATTTTCGGAGTGAACCCAGTATCCGATTGGATAGTTGTTGGATCAGTACAAGATGAGGGAAGCTTTCCCTCTACATATGGAATTTCTCCTATTCCGAGGGGAAGTGAAGGATCTATTATGTCACGGACAAGTAGCAAATAATCCGAAAGAGGAAGGTTGTCTCCGTTGCCGATGGTGTAAAAACCATCTGCTTTTCCCATTTCACCCACTAATCGCAAGGCTTCTGTTAGATCGTCAATATGAATATAATCCCACCGCTGCTCCAGCTTCGTTACGGAAGGCCGTTCCAGATTTAACAACTTTTGAATAGTATAGGTAATCACGTTGCTGTCTTCTCGTCCCGGGCCATATACGCTTGTGATAGCTGTATAAATGAACTCCACACCGAGTTTGAGGCACTCCTGCCTGCATAAATAATGGGCAGCAATTTTTGCAGCACCGTAATGATTGGAGGTAGAAGGAACAGTCGATGCATTAATGGGCTCACCTGCAAAAAGATACTCCATCGTAGAGCCGGTAAAAATAAACTTATGGGCAGCAATTTGAGCCGCGGCTTTAACACATGCCACTGAGTATCCTACGTTAGTGAGCTGCACATCTACTTCATTTCGCAATGTAGGTTCAACCCCATGCCATCCAAGATGGTAAAATGCATCAAATCCCAATCCGGCAAGGCTTTCGGTTGATTTTTCCA
This sequence comes from Gorillibacterium sp. CAU 1737, assembly GCF_039888655.1. Lineage (NCBI taxonomy): Bacteria > Bacillati > Bacillota > Bacilli > Caryophanales > Paenibacillaceae > Gorillibacterium > Gorillibacterium sp. CAU 1737. The sequence continues at coordinate 116,024 of NZ_JBDQQO010000009.1, read as the reverse complement.
TGTTCTCTAACGTACCACTAACCACTCTTAGACCAACGGCATCTGACCATTCCATTGGGAGCCGGGTTTCTGGGCGCACCAAAGCATAGACCTCGACTCCCCGCTTAAGCAAATAGTCTGTTAGTGTCTTGCCAATAAATCCAGTACTTCCCGTAATAAAAACACGCTTCATCGTTCTCCTCCTTTATAGAATGTACCGGCAATCGAGAATGGGTTTTTCGGTTCTCTCCCGTAATCCTTTGAACTCGCTCCAAGCAGTTACAATCGCCAGCACATCCGATCGTTCAACTAGCTCCTCTTGACTAGTGCAGTAGACGATCTTCAAATTTGCATAGTGAAGTTGGAACTCTGTAGTTGCTACAGGGTCATACGCCATTATTTTTTTGTACCCCTTATCAATCAGTTTGCCAATGATCTTTGCGGCAGGAGTATCGCGAACATCATCAGACCCTGGTTTAAACGAAAGGCCGAGGATTCCAATACTGTCCTCTGGACCTAGCACATTTTCAATTCGACGAATAATGGCTGCTGGCATGCCATCGTTAGTAGCAATAACGTTCTTAAGAATTGGTGCGTCGAATCCCGCATCACGGGTTAGGGCGTAAAGTGCATTCGTATCCTTAGGCAGACAGTATCCTCCGTACCCGCAACCGGGGTATGCATAGGAAGACATGGTACCTTCTTGCCACCGTCGATCCATGTGCAGTACACGAAATGCATGTCCTGTATCAATTCCTCCGATAGTGTCAGCAATCAATGACATTTCATTTGAATAACTGATGAGCGTAGCAAGAAGTGTATTCGAAAGGTACTTTATGAACTCACCCGTATTCAAGGTTACGCAAATGATTGGAGCAGCACTCTCTTCATAAAGTTGCCGAAGCATCTGCTCTGAGCGTCCATCCTCCACTCCAAGCACGATCCGATCTGCATGAATGAAATCTTCCCAACAGTAGCCTTCCCGCAAAAATTCAGGATTATTGGCCACGCCAATCCGTTCTCCTGGCTCCCAGCCCCTTTCGCGTAAGAAAGGAATTACTTTGTTTTGAGTGGTTGAAGGCGGCACCGTCGATTTCACGACGAGCACTCGGAAGCGGTCATCATGAATGGCTTCGAGCGTCTGTCCCATCGCAAGATTCAAATACGTTAGGTCAGCCTGTCCATCCTCCCCGTAAGGGGTTCCTACGCAATAATAAATATAGTCGCTCTTAGAAATTGCCTTGCTTAAGTCATCACAGGGATGAAAGTTAACCCCGAGATGACGAGTTAATGCCTCATCGAGGCCCGGCTCGAGAAAAGGAAGACGACCGCTCTTAATTAGGTTCATTCGCTCCTGGTTAACTTCCACTCCATAAACCTGATGACCCATCTCGGCAAACCCAAGCGCTGTTGTCAAGCCAACGAAACCCAGTCCAAATACGGTTACCATACCAGTTCTCCCTTATCGCTTTCTTTAATAAATTGTAAGAATCGACGAACACCTTCCTCAACATGAATAGAAGGACTGTAGCCTAAAAGGGTGCGCGCTTTTGTCAGGTCAGGACAGCGGCGGTTAGGATTATGCGTAAGGTACTCCTTATCGGCGGGCACCTCAAATTTCACTTCACCTGAATAGTTAAAAACCTCTTTGCCTGCTGTCTGATAAATCTCAGCAAGCTGCCGAATGGATATTTCGGGATAATCCATACCGATATTGAACGCGTCAAAATTGTTGTGCAGAAGCACCTTTAAGTACCCTGTAATTGCGTCGGTAATGTAACAGAAGGTGCGGGTGGGAGTGCCATCAGAGAACATCACAATATCTCTTCCCTCAAGCACCGCCTTGGCAAAGTCAGCGGGCACCCGACTGTCGTTCAGCCTCATACCTGGACCGTAGTTATTAAAGGGGCGAATGATCCGTAAAGGCATTTGATAGCGCTCATGGAACAAGTAGCACATTGTTTCACCGAATCGTTTGGCTTCATCGTAGCAGGCACGAGGACCGACGCAAGAAACATTTCCTCGATAATCTTCCGATGTAGGAATTTGATCCGGTACTGGATCTCCATATATTTCTGAACTGGAATAGAAGGCAAACCCACGGATTGGCTTTTCCTTATAGAAATCAAGGAGTCGACGCAAACCCCAAATATTCGCATCTAGTGTCTCTATAGGATACTTTCGATAAAAAGTGGGGGACGCAATAGACGCCATATGGTAGATGTACGTAGCTTTCTCAACACCAGGTACCTCGGCGATATCGTCTGTGATGATATCGTATTTATGAAAGGTGATGCCTCCCGATTCCTCGAGTTTTTTTAACCAAGCTGGATATCCTACTTGGAAATTATCAAGGCCAATAATTTCATCAATTCCAAGCTCTTCCCGATAACGATGGAAGAAATGTAAAAAGTAAAATCCCAAAAAGCCGGCACAACCGGTCAGTAAAATGGTAGCCCCACCAAATTGACTCCGTTCTTTGTCCGTCAATCCGCCATAAATTAGGCGTAAGTCTTGATCAATAATCTTCTCCATTTCCAAGCACATCCGTTTCTGTTTGTATTTTATTGCGCAACACAAACCGTCAAAATAGTATAAATTGTCTCATTAATCGATGTTCCCGCTCAGAAAACCAAGGGGCTTCCATAAACTCCTTTTGATTCCTGTATAACTCGTCAATCATATACTGCAACTGTCTCTCGCACCCCGGTCCTCGACCGAGATGAATTTTTTCTACCATTGAGATCATATAGGACCACGCAGCATAACGAACGTGCGCGGCTTCTTCCGGTACACGCTCGCTGATATACTTCACTCGCTCACTCTGCATAACAAGATACTCTTGCAAAAGGTCCGGCCAGATATGATTTGTTTCCAAAAAGGAGGTCGTGTTCTCTCCATGCTTAAAGAATCGGTAGGTCGGTCGTCCATGCGCCACACCTTTATTGCAACTTGCAATGAGCCGATACGTCACATGAATATCATCAACTAGAACACCTGTAGGATACTTTACATGCTCAAATAGGGAAGTACGGTACATCTTCGTAGCTGGTGCGGCATGAAACTTGTCACGCTTGAGAAATTCTGAAACCAGCTCTGCCTGATCCCAAACATAAACACCCTCATATTGATGTTTTGTACGAATTTCGTCCTCGAATTCATCAGCACACCCTGAAATGGCAATGTCAGCATTGTATTTCGTGATCAGCTCATAAAGAAGGTCGAAATGGTCAGACTCACAGTAATCATCGTCATCAACATGAATCATATAAGGCGCTCTAGCTTCTCGAATTCCCAAGTTTCTTGCCGGGGCAGGCCCTTGATTGTCAGGCAATGAGAAGAATCGAATACGTTCGTCCTTGTCAGCATAGCTGAGGCAGATCCCTTCTGTCTTTTCATCCGTTGATCCATTATTTAAAAGCAGTAATTCAAATTCAGTAAATTTCTGTGTTAGTACACTATCCAACATTCGCGTTAAATAAGGGGCGCGGTTATAGGTTGGTAATATGACACTTAACTTCGGTTTGTGCATATCCCAGATCGTTCCTTCCGTCGTCAAGACTCCCACAGTTTCCAGGGTGCATTATTTTGGTTCCACATATCTTCTAAGACAAGTTTGTCTCTTTGCGTGTCCATACAGTGCCAGAATCCATGATGTTTATACGCGGTCATCCCTCCTTCAGAACTTAATTTCTGTAGAGGATACTGCTCAAGAATGCAGTTATCTCCCCCTTCGAGATAACGGAAGATTTCAGGTTCCATTACCATAAAACCGGCATTAATCCACCCTCCGTCTTCTTTTGCCTTCTCTGTAAATCCAATAATATTCTCAGCACCATCAAGGTTCAAAACTCCGAAACGTCCGCCCGGTTGAATGGCAGTCATTGTAACAGTCTTCCTATTTTGAAAGTGGTGCTGAACCAATCTATTAATGTCCACATCCCCAACGCCATCCCCGTACGTAAGCATAAACGGCTCGTTGTCAAGATATTTGCGCACGCGTGCTAGGCGTCCCCCTGTCAATGTTTCCAACCCCGTATCTACTAAAGTAACACGCCAGGGTTCCGCAACGTTTTCGTGAACAATCGTTTTATTTTTCTCCCGGAAGTCAAAAGTAACGTCTGACATCCGAACATAATAGTCTGCAAAAAACTCCTTAATCATTTGGCCCTTGTAGCCTACACAAATCACAAAATCATTAAAACCATAATGAGAATAAATCTTCATGATGTGCCACAAGATCGGCCGTTCTCCGATTTCAACCATGGGCTTTGGCCTTAATTGACTTTCTTCACTAATACGCGTTCCTCGCCCACCCGCCAAGATGACCACTTTCATGGATGTTCGCCCCTTCACCTATGTTGATGATCTGTGCCTTTTCCAAACGCTTGTTCCTGAGCCCATCCAGATAGGGGATAAGACCGAGCAAACTCTTCAGCAAGCTTTCTTGTCAACTCTCCCTCCTTCTGCAAACGAAAGAAGTAAAGGTAGAAGACATAAGTCTCATATGCTAATGTTCTTCTTCTAGAAAACTCTGCATTCCAAATTTTCCAAACTTCATTTTGCTCCCCTTTTGTTAATAAAACTTTAGCGCGAAGCAGATGGACCTTTTCGGGAATGGAAATATTTATGTCCACCACCGACTGAGTCAATCGATAAACTATAGAATCTTCTCCCCATTGCTGAGCCAGTTCACAAAGATAAACCCACATCTCGCTTGACGAGTGTTTTAGTATTTCGGCTATTTGCTCCCATGATGATGTTCGTCCAAGCCTAAGAAGCAGTACTCCCGCATTCGAAAGGATTTTCCTTGTTTCCACTGACAGTTCATAACTATCTCGTTGCCTTGATACAATGGATAAGAGGACTTTCCACTGCTTATCACTCCCTTGAAATCTTTCACGTTGTTTCTCAAGAATATTGCAGTTCTCTTGAAGTATAGCAAGGGCAACAAGTTCGTCTAGCGGTGCTTGATTTTCTCTCAGATAGATTGCACAAGCCTCCTCATAACACCCGTTGTAAAGGTAGGCCGCACCTTGAACATCCGTACCAAGATTAACTCCATACCTCTGCAAGAATGTTTCCAAGAGACTGCTTTGAGCCACGTACAGCGTTCGAATAAGTGCCAATGCATCCGAGCCTGTTTTAACCGGATACAAGCTCCTGATCAAAGTAACCTGATCACTTATCGGAATCCGGGCACGACAGGCGAGCTCAAGATAAATTGGAAGCCCTTCAAGAAACCAGCGGCCATTCCCAAGTACAGGACTTAACTCATCCAATGCCGCCGATAACTTATTCTCATTCAATCTCATTCTTGCTAGCTTAATTCGCGGCAGAAAACTTCCTGCTCCATTCACAGAAACCCCGTAATAGACAAACCTCTCTTGTTTTACTTCACCAAGGCGGAGACAGTATCGATAACACTGTTCTGCATCTTTTTGGTACCCCAAATGCTCGTAAAGTTCTCCTAAAATATAGTGAAGGTCCGTATAGTGTGGAAATGCAGTTATTGCTGCACGGGTCACTCCAATGCCGTCATCTATTCTTCCAGCACTTTTCAAGGTCATACAGTAACCAAACAAAAGTTGGGCCAGATGTGGCTCTTGTTTCGACTTCTCATACGCCTGCTCATAATAAAATAGCGCTTTGTTATATTCTTCTGCTAGTTGATATTCACGAGCCAAATTATAGAGGTTATATCCCGTTGGGGATTTCTTAACCAAATGTTTCAGAATGGTCAAATTACGATTATTCTTATCCTTGCTGATGATGACTTCCTTAAGATAACCATCGTGGTGAACGAGGGTTTCTCCTACTTGAACCGAGTTTGAATTAACCTCGATATACTCGTGAATTTTTTCACGAAAGCGAAATTCAGGACTGTTGCGGAACAATCGAAGTGCAGTATGAGAGTAGGTCCGCCCTCCCGTAATTTGATTCTCAAATGAAAGCAAGTAAGCATCCGCACCAGAAGCCAAATCTTCTTGCAAAGTTTCCGTTCTATCTACGTACTCGTCAGCATCGAGCACCAGTATATATTCGCCTTGAGCAACTTCTAAACCCACATTGCGTGCAGAGGAAAAATCGCCCTCCCATGTAAAGTGAATGATTTTTGCTCCAAACGCCTCGGCGATTTCCAGCGTCCGATCAGTGGATCCTGTATCCACAAGAACAATCTCCTGCACGGCATCCTTTACGCTGTCCAAACAGCGCGCAAGTCTATCTTCCTCGTTCTTGACAATCATACATAAGGATATGGATTTCATGAAAGGCGCTCCTTACTGCGTATGTTATATGATCGGCTCCTCGAAAATAGCCAAGTGGTTCTATGTATCCCACCCTTAATTCTAGTATCGAATAATAGTGGATGAAAATTAACAGGAAAAAAAAGGGACTCTAGAGATCCTAGAGTCCCTGCTTCGAGGCAAGAAAAGATTAACGGAGCAGTTGCAGTACACCTTGCGGTTGTTGGTTGGCTTGAGCCAGCATGGCTTGGGAAGCTTGGGTCAGGATGGATTGCTTCGTTTGCTCCATCATTTCCTTCGCCATGTCTACGTCACGAACCCGGGATTCAGCTGCCGTCAGGTTCTCGGATGCATTGTCCAGGTTCTTGATCGTGTGCTCCAATCGGTTTTGGTTAGCACCGAGCTTGGAACGAGCAGAGGAAACAGCCTTGATAGCTGCATCAACCGCACCCAGGTCAGTATCCGTAGCAGAACCATCTGCACTCAGACCATTAACGCCCAGACCAGCAGCGTCAAATGCCACTTGAGCGGTAGATGCGGAAATAGCCAAGTCAAGTTTTTGGGTTTGGTTCGCACCAATTTGGAAGCTGGAGCTGAAGTTACCATCCAGGAGCTTCTTGCCATTGAACTCAGTACGCTCAGAAATACCGTCGAGTTCGTTGTTCAGCTCGGTGATTTCGTTTTGGATAGCCGTGAGATCTTCCGTTTCCAACGTACCGGCGTTACCGGATTGAACGATCAGTTCGCGTTGACGTTGAAGGATCGCGTGGGTTTCGTTCAGGGCGCCTTCAGCCGTTTGGATCAAGGAGATAGCGTCTTGCGAGTTACGGGAAGCTTGGTCCAAGCCACGGATTTGACCGCGCATTTTTTCGGAGATCGACAGCCCTGCAGCATCGTCCCCAGCACGGTTGATGCGGAGACCGGAAGACAGCTTCTCGATGGACTTGCTTTGCGAACCAACGTTGATGCCCAATTGACGGTTCGTGTTGATGGCAGAAATGTTGTGGTTAATTCTCATTTGAATTACCTCCATGTAGGGTTGTAGGTCCGCGTCCTTGCGGTCCTCTTTTCAGCTATCCGAGAGGTCGGCCGCCCCCTGGAATCGCTTATACTTTCTATATCGTAAGACCCATTCGAAAAGTGAATAGCAAAAAGCAAAAAAGAGAGCCTTTTTCGAGATTTTTTTCTCGAAGCTCTCTCCTTCTTTATGAGCATAGAACACCCACGTTCAATCGCCCTTCGGTTTGAGCAAATGAGCCAAATTGGAGATGTGCAAAGCACTCTTCGAGGCCTCCTGGTTGGATTCCTGAATGGCCTTGTACACCTCTTGACGGTGGATCTGGATCTCCTTGGGAGCCTTAATTCCGAGTCGAACCGTGTCGCCTTCCGTTCCGAGGACGACGACTTCTATGTTGTCCCCGATGATGAGGGACTCTCCCTTCTTGCGAGCGAGTACGAGCACGGATCACCCTCTCCCTTCTTGGGCGACAGCCGGCAGGAGGGGGTGCTTGGTCGAATAACCGGAATCATGAAGAACGACCTGCTTGCCCTTCTTCGTCTCCCAGTTAATCACGACCGGTGCAAACAGATTGGCCGTCGCCTCGGCAAGATCGTCGCGGACGGTCAGGATCGTGAGAACGACGAGTTGGTCCTCGCGCTCTGCACTCAGATCGCTTTGGTCGGCTTCGGACAGCTCAAACTCATAATCGGCGAAAAAGCCGAACGGATCGGTTACGACAAAAGCAAGGTCCAACTCATCGACCGCTTGCAGATACGAGAAGGGGAGCTCCGGTTCCGGCTTGATCAAAACAAACCGATGAATCTCCTCAAAGCCGGGGACTCCGTGGGGGAACGTGACGATGTCGTTCTCTTCAATTTCAACCGGGCCGCAGGCAGCGGTAGCCAGCTGGACGTATGCCATGGGGGTTCATCCTCTCTAGGTTAAAGAAAAAAAGCTACAGATTCTCATCCATAGCCCCATTATACGATAGGTTTCAAACAAACACATCCAATGCAGGCGGGGTGATCGAAAGCATCGCCTGCTGGGCCACATAGATATCCAACTTGCCGCGAATGTACTCCACTTCCGGCCGATGAGCCTCTACGTGGATCGAGACTCCGCCTGGCGATGCCTCTATCGAAACAGGAGTCGGTGTGTAATTCATCGCCACATTGCCGGAGCTTGCTTCCGTCAAGTAGTTGAACTCCCGGAACTTGAGCGCTTCCTCCTTACCGAGTTCAGCCAGCGTATTCTCGGAGGTGACCAGATCCGCAAGCCGATCGCCCTCTTGGACGATCTTCGCCACATGATCCCAGGCCACATTGCGCGCCTCTCCGAAAATGCGGTCCAAGGTGCTGAGGATGTTCTTCGCGCCAAGCGCGTCCCACGCTCGCTCCTGATTAATGTCCAAACGGCCCGCTGCCGATTGAACGGAGAACTCGGCCGGTGTCGTCCGAATCTCCAGCTCTGCGGACGGCTGACGGATATTCAACCGGCCGGGATTCGCCTCCATCCCGATCCGGGCATATTGCTGCTGGATCTGAATTGCTGGAATGGCCACCATGAACGCGAATCCCTCCTTGGCATTATCTTAAGAAGTCGAGCAGACTGCGCTGAATGAGCTTAGACCCGGCGGACAGAGACGACTCGTAGACATTTTCCTGGGTCTTGAGGTTGGTGATGACTTCAGCCATATCTGCATCTTCCGTCTTCGATTGAAGGTTTTGCAGGTTGATGCTGATATCCTTCAGACGATCTTGGGCCAACTCCACCCGGTTCGTCCTCGCCCCGAGCTCGGAACGAACGTTCAGCATTTGCTGGAGACGGGAATCCAGCTTGCCGAGGAGAGCCGAGACATTCGTCTGATCTCCCGCTTGGAGGGATCCTGACAGTTCCTTCAGGACGCCGAAGAGGTTCTCCTCCGGATTGGCATTGCCAAACACGGTGTTCCCTGTTACGTTGATCGGAATCTGAGTACCGACACCAACCTGGAAGTGAATCTCGCCCGAGTCGGTCACGGAATCCTCTGGATTGGTCTTGGAATACGGTAGTCGATCCGTCAACTCACCATTAAACACGTACTTTCCGTTGAACTGGCTGTTGGCGATATCCACGAGCTGCCCGGACAGCTCATCGACTTCCTGCTGAACCGCCTTCAGGGCATCCTCCGGATTCGTTCCGTTTGCGGCATTCACCGTCAGTTCGCGGATCCGTTGAAGCACACTGTCCGCTTGACCCAGCATCGTGTCAGTATAATCAAGCCAGGAGACGGCTCCATCCACATTCTTCTCGAACTGGTCATACCCGGCCAATTCACTGCGATATCTCATCGAATAGCTGAGTCCAACCGGATCATCCGAAGGCTTGTTGATCTTGCGGCTGGTCGACAGCTGATTCTGCAGACCCGTCATCCGATTCAAGTTGCCGTTCAGGTTGGTCAACAGCTGGGTGTTCATCATGTTCTGGGTAATACGTCCTGGCATCGGTCATCCTCCTTCATGCCTTAGCGTCCAACAACACCCATTCCGTTAATGACCTTATCGAGGCACTCATCGAAGGAGGTCATCGAACGCGCTGCTGCATTGTACGCATGCTGGTATTTGATCATGTTTGCCATCTCTTCGTCGAGAGAGACCCCACTCACCGATTGTCGACGAGAATCAACCTGGTCAACCAGCAGCTTTTGGTTGCTCGCTTGGCGTTGGGCTTCCTGAGACTGTACACCGATCTCTCCGACAAAAGCGCGGAAGAATTCGTCGATCGTTCCGCCGTTTAACACGGTTTCCCCTGTGTTCGCCGGATCGAAGTTAAAGCTCTTCGTGCTGAGTCCGGACAGCAGCAAGGCCAGTCCGTTGTTGCCTTTAACCACTTTTGTGGTTCCGTCGGTATCATTAAAGGTACGGAGCGAGGAGGCAATGTTCTCAACGTTCTTGGTGATCTTAGGATTAACCGTAATGCTCGCCGCACTGAACTCGGTGGCACCGTCCTTCAGCGTGAAGAAAGGCTCGCCCGGCGAAGTGATGTCGCCGTTTAGCGAATAGCCCAGCTGGTGAAGGCCGTTGATGCCCTTCACCGTCACTTCGGTGTCGGCCGAGAGAGTGACGGGTGCAGCGCTAGGATTCAGGTCCGTACCCGCTCTCAATACCGAGCCCGCAGGCAGGGTTACCTTGACATCTCCCTCAACCAGCGTCTTCACCATCGTATCGAGCTGCTTTTGGAAGCTTGCCACAACGTTGTCCCGGGAATCGATCAGGCCGCGTACTTCTCCGCTTGTTAGTTCTCCGGAGGTAACTGCATCTTCGAGAAAATCGGAGTCAACGTTGGCATTCAAGGTCGGTCCCGTGACAAGCCCCGTATTGCCCATCGTAATGTTATAGCCGTTCGCCGTATCCGTAACCTTGATATTGATCATCTTCGACAAGTCGTCAGCCAGCAGATCCCGCTGATCCCGCAGGTCATTGGCATCGTTGCCGAGGCCTTCGACGCGACGGATTTCCTTGTTCAAGCTCACGATCTGATTCAACATCGTGTCGATCTGCGTTGCCTTCACCTTGATATTTTCGGTAAGGTCGCTGTTCAGGTCACTAAGCTGGCCGGATACGTGGTTGAAAGCGTCGGTCAGCGCCAAAGCATTCTCCTTGACGACCGCGCGGGCCGTCAGGTTCTCGGGCGCCTTGCTGAGCTCCTGCCAGGAGTTCCAAAACTTCTCCATGACCGTTCGGATGCTGGTGTCAGACGGCTCGTTCATGATCGTCTCCAGCTTTTCCAGCGTATCCTGCCGAACGCTCCAGTCTCCGTAGTTCTTGTTCTCGTTGTAAAATTGGCTGTCGAGGAATCGTTCGCGAATCCGGTTGATCGCGCTGAATTCCACCCCTTGCCCGATCTGCCCCGGTACGGCGCTCGAGCTCATGCCCACCGCTTCCAGAGGGCGCGACGCGACCAGATTCACTACCTGGCGGGAATAGCCCTTGGTGTTCGTATTGGCAATGTTATGTCCAGTCGTCTGCAGAGCGGTCTGTTGGGAGAACAGGCTCCGTTTGGCGATTTCAAGTCCGCTGAATGTCGATCTCATGAGTGTCTTCCTTTCTCCTACACGCGGTGATCATAGAACCGGTTGCGATAAGCACCGGTGCCGGGCTGCTGAGGATTTCGATATACGGTGTCATCATCGGGGGGGCCGATCATCAGGTCGAGAGACAAATTCAAGTAGCCGAGAGACTGCTCGATCAGCTGGCGATTGTGCTCGTTGCGCTTCTTCAGTTCCGCAAGCCGCGACGATAGTTCCTGTTGAAGCTGCAAGATCGCCTGCTTGTCCTCCATTCGGAAAATCAAACGAACCACTTCCGTCACGGTGATGGACGGTGTCGGATGAAAACCCTTGGAGATCAGGAAGCGGTCGATGGCTTCCATGCGGCGCCGTTCGCATTCGGTTACCTGGCGAACGAGATTCGCTTCCTTATGCACGATGCGATTCAGTTCTTCTACGTTGTTCTCCACAAGCACCTGAGTTTTGGCCGTGGACAGCTCAAGCAGGGCATCGTGCAGCCGGATCAGCTGCTCCATCTCTTCCCGCAGCGCCTGGATGGACATCTGGCGTTCCCCCTGTTATCCGTTATTTCAAATACGGCCAAAGCTTCTCTGCGATCTTCCCTGCATCTACATGGTAGGTGCCAGTCGAGACCTGACGCTTCAGCTCTTCCACCTTCGAGGCACGGGCCGGATCGACCGTCCCCAGGTCCGCTGCTTGCAGCTCCTTGGCCTCCGGCGAAATTTCAAGCTGGTCCTTCGGCTTCGCCTTCTCCTTGCCCAAGCCGATCAGCTTGCCGTCCTGCTGCTTCTGGTAAGGATTCACTCCGCCGATTCGCGACGTTTCGTTGATTTTCATTCGGATTCACCTCAATTCCATTTAAGCAAAAATAAAGCTTGCCGATATAGGTTTACTCCTAATATCGGCAAGCGAATCGGATTTCTTTAGGGGATTCAAGAGAATCCTGCTTTCAGCGTCAACCTACTTGTTTCGTTCCCGAAGCCGGTCCTTGATTTGATAGCTGACTCCTTCGGGCTGCTTCGATCCATCCTTCTTCCGCTCATCCTCTTGAGCCTGGGCAAAATCATTCATCAGCCTCTGCCGGCAGGAGGGGCACATGGCTTGCTCCCGAATCAGGGTCCCGCACACTTCGCATGGATAGGAAAGGTTCGGGGCGTTCACCAGCGAAATCCGGCCCTCCCGGATAAAGCGGATGATCTGCTTAACCGGTACTCCCGTCGCATCGCTAAGCTCCTGAAGCGTAATCCCCCGATTCTCCCGCAAATAGTGGAGGCAATCTTCGTATTGCAGCTCCAAATCCTTTAGACAGGCGCCACACATCTCGCTTGGCGTCCGTACGCACAGCTTGCCGCATCGAGTACAATTCATCACATTGAGAGTCATGCTACCCGGTCCCCCATTACCATTATGCAAAGTTCGGCACCCGCCTACACCCACAGAGAGGCCTGTGACCTTCAGACTTTTCCGTGTCGGTTTTTCGTGCCTTTGACCCTATAGTACATGACACAAGGCCTGTTGTATAGAAGGAACCCCACTTCCCGAGAAAGGGTAGAATGCCCGCTTCATGGGAGCAAGCAACGGCAAAGAGAAGGGGGAAGCCTCTCTTCTCACCTCGCCCAAGTCAGCCCGTACACTTCTGCCCCCAAGCGCTCGTACAGCACCGATGAGCATTCCTGCATCGTGCTCCCCGTGGTATAAACATCATCTATCAAAAGGAGGCGCAGCGGTTCACAAGTGTCTCTGTTATCGTTGTTGCGCGTCTTCTTGCTTGGAGAATGACGTTCCTCCAGAAGCCTCTGAGCTTCCGCTTCGTCGAGAGCGAACGCCTTTCGCAGATCAAAAAAGCGGGCGTTTCGTGTTTTTTGGCTCTGCTTGGCGGTCGCGTGCGTTCGGAGAAGCAAGGAGCGAGCCGGCAGCCGGAGACAGCGGGCAAGCTCCGCCGACGCCAGCTCCGCCTGATTGAATCCCCGCTCCAGCAGACGTTCCTCGCTCACCGGTACGAAAGTAACCGCATCGAAGCGTATTTCCGGGTCAGGTAATGCTTCCTTCATGAGCTCATAAGCCTGATGCAGCATCGTCCCGATGACCCTTGCATATCGCTCATCTCCACGGTACTTAAACGCCGCCAGCCATTCCTTCATGAGCGGATCGTACCGCACAGCGCTCCGATTGATCACAAAATCGCGGGGATACCCTCTCCGACAATCCGGACAATCCTCCGCCCGGCCGCATGTCGGGCACACCACTCGGGTGATCCAGGGAATCGATGCAAAACAGGCCGGACACAACCCTAGCGGATTATCAGAGGCTTCCCCCAACCGAAAGCTCGTTCCTTTTATTTGCCCCTTGCACGTCAAGCACTCCGCAGCGGAAGGAGCCCAAAGTCCCTCGCGCATTCTACGCAAGGCTGTGCGCAAACTCCCCAGAAGCGACCCCTCCGGACCCCTTGCCCCCTCGATCCATTCTTCCATCAAGGTCCCTCCGTTCCATTATCGTTTGAATCGTGATTTGCTTCGCCTTCGCATGGCTTCGATTGTCCGTTCGCCCTTCCCCTCGCACTCGACCCGATCAGGTACCCTTCCTTCCGGGCAATCCGATTCATGCGGCGGATTTGACGCACCGCCCCCGTCTGATTGCGGGTGATGGCTGCCGCTGCAAAGACGACGTGCCCGGCGGGATCGTCCTTGGAGCGGCCGGCTCGGCCGGCCATCTGCACGAGCGCGGCTTCATCAAACCAAGCCGCGTGGGCATCGAGGACGAAGACATCCGAACGCGGCACGGTGACGCCGCGTTCCAGGATCGTCGTCGTCACGAACAGGTCCACGCGCCGCGAGCGAAAGGCGACGACCTTGTCGGCGCGCAAGGGATCGCGGGAGCTGGTGCCTTCGACGGTTCGGTCCGGATAGGTGCGGGCGAGCAGCTCCACGAGCGGCTCGACCCACCGAATCTCCGGGACGAACAGGAAGACGAGCGCGCCGCGATTCAGCGAGCGGGCGAGCAGGCGTCCCAGCGCGCGGGGAACGCGCCTGCCGCGCACCCACTTCGCGAGCGGAGGCGTGTGCGCCAGCCAAGGCACCGGCAGCGGGTGGCGGTGGTAGCGCACCGGCACCTTGGCATGCGGCAGCCGGCCGCGGCGGGCGCGCCGTTCGAGCTCGCGCGGAGGTGTGGCGCTCAGGAAGAGGCGCCGACCGCCCGGCGCCAAGGCGCGCAGCGCCGCGTGGTACAGCATCGGGTCGCCCGCATACGGGAACGCGTCGATCTCGTCGATGACGACGAGGTCGAACGCCCCGCAGAAGCGCAGCAGCTGATGCGTGGTGGCGAGCACGAGCTCGGCCGACTCCCAGCGCTCCTCGCTTCCGCCATAGAGGGCGATGACCCGCTCGTTGGGAAATGCCTTCCGCAGCCGCGGAAGCAGCTCCAGCACAACATCCCGTCGCGGGGTCGCTACCAAGACCCGTCGGCCAGCAGCCCGCTCGTGTTGGAGGAGCGGGAAGATCATCTCCGTCTTCCCCGCTCCCGTCACCGCCCAGATGAGAAATTCCGGCGGGCTCCCCGGCTGATGCCGGAAGCTTGCCCTTCCTCCACCCGCACTGGTCTCCCGCAAAAAGGCGAGCGCCGCTCGGGAAGCCTCTGCCTGTGCGGGACTAAGTCCCCATGCTCGCGCGAGCTCATTCGCATCCTTCCAAGACATGGGCAGCTCTGCGCCAACTGGCGATATTTCCCGCCTGTCTGCCCAGCCTTCGGCTCCATCCAGAGGGAACGGAGCTGACCGAGGCAGCAAAGCCCCGGCAGCGACTCCCTCGAACAAGGGCTCGCACTGACGCGAGCGTCCCATCCCCAGACAACGCTCGCAGTAGGCGCAAGATCCGCCACAACGGGGGCAATAGGTAACGCGAAGCTCCTCCTCGCCAGCCCCGCAACGGCGACAGCGCAGCCGGGGAGCTTGTCCGCTGATTGGAAGTCCCAGCCGTTCCGCAATCCTCCTCCATCTCGAACTGGGCTGGGATTTTTCCCCAGATTCCGAGATAGGTTTACGCATTGGCAACTCGGCCGAGCCCGCGTGCCTCCGCCCCCACTTCATGATGCCAGCCCCAGCCGCTCTCTCCGTGGAGCCCTCCTCCACTCCGCTACGAATGCGAAGCCAGCCTTGCCGCTCCGCGGCTTGCACGAGCGCGAGCCATCGGTCTCCTTCAGCGGCAATGCCTATGGCCGCGCATAAAGAAAGCAGCTCATCCCGAAACAGCGAGCGCCCCCGAAGCTGTGCGGCCAATCGTTGCACATTCGGGTTATTCAGCGTCTCCAACTGTTCGCGGAATGGCTGCTTGCCAGTTCCGTTCCATAATTGCACATCTAACGAATGGGCGAGGTCCGGTGGAATCCCCGCCCCTATTGCAATCCTTGTCAATTCCCTCCTGTTCGTAAGCAAGCTGCGGACCGCTTCCGGTCCTTCCATGCCCGCATCCAGGGGCCACTGTTGCGTCAGCCGATCCCTCAGCCGAATCGCTTGACCCCAGGACATCATTCGGTCCGCGCCATGCAGGGCAAACCCCTCTTGTCCGCTGCACAGCCAATAGGTCATGTCCCCTTCTAAGCGGAGAGTGGCACGCCATTGCCAGCCTCCGGTCCCCTTATGGGCATAGACGGTTGTTGTCATCGATCGCTCTTGCCTCCATCCATTGTTTGCAAGCGGTTACCACTCATGAAGCGGACGCTTCGGACTGAGGTCCATCCGGGAGAGATGGAGAACAAGCAAAGGCTGCGATTCGTGTTCCTCCAGAAAGCGATCCAGTCCATCCAATGACTCTTCCAGCCGGACATTCGGCGCCTTCAGCTGAACCCGCCGAATGATCGAAACCGTCTCATCCTCGGATTGGTCGTCGAAAACCGTAATGGCCGTCTGCCTCCCTCGAAGACGGGATACAAACAAGTAAGCGTACAAGTACCATTCAATTTCGGACTCACTGTTCCGGGTAATGACCACCAAACCATAAGTCGGCGACTCTCCGCCTTTCTTCGAGTAGGCATAGAGCGCATGAACGACGACGGCACAGAGCCCGTAGGCCCCCAGAATCATCAGAAACCCAGGTATCACTTGCGGCTCCCCCCCTTACGGGAAAAGTCCTTCCCGTGTGGGATAGTATATGCCGCAAGGCCGCCCAGAGTGCGTCACCTTTAGCCAAGACCCGTCAGGAGCACAACCGGTAGGATTACAGCGTTACCCAGCCGCTCTTGATCGAGATGATGACCGCTTGCGTTCGGTCCTCGACCTCCAGCTTTTGCAGAATGCTGCTCACGTGGTTCTTCACGGTCTTCTCGCTGATAAACAGACTTTCTCCGATGAGCTTGTTGCTCTTGCCCTCCGCCATCAGTCGAAGAACTTCGGCCTCCCGTTTGGTGAGCGGACTTTCTGGAGTCGGATGATAGCGAACGCCGGCCTCCTGAAGCTGATCCGCAGAGCCGGCAGCTGTTCCCCGTTCGTCGAGGTAGGTCATGCGCCGAAGCTGATTGATCAGTTTGCCCGTTACCTTCGGGTGTATGTAAGCATGTCCGGCCACAACCGCACGGATGGCGTTAATCAGGGCTTCCGCCTCCATGTCTTTCAGCAGGTAACCCGAGGCCCCCTTGCGAAGCGTCTCGAAGACATAGCTTTCGTCATCGTGAATCGAGAGAATGATAATTTTGATCAGCGGGAAGATTTCCTTGAGCTTCTCCGTTGCCGCCACGCCGTTCTCCACGGGCATGTTGATGTCCATAAGCACGATGTCCGGTTTCAGCTCATTGCACAGCTCGATAACCTGAATTCCGTCTCCGCATTCGCCCACGACCTCGAGATCATTCTCCATGTTGATGATCCGTTTGACTCCTTCCCGAAAAAGCTGGTGATCGTCGGCCAGTACCAGCTTCACGGTCTTGCTCGTGACCATTGCCATAGACATCTCTTACTCCTCTCTATTCTTCGCACTTAGCGGGATATCCATTGTTAGTTTCGTTCCCACCCCCTGTGTCGATTCTATCTCCAGCTTCCCTTCCAGGAGCTCCAAGCGCTCTCTCATGCCGAGAAGCCCGAAATGCACGCCTTTGGAGTAAACCGCCTCCATGTTCTCCGTATTGAAGCCTTTTCCGTTATCCCGCACCGTGATAAGCACTTGGGCATCTTGAAAATGGACGCCCAACTGAATATGAGTCGATTCTGCATGCTTATAGCAGTTGGAAAATGCCTCTTGCACGAGCCGGTAGATCGCAACCTCCATCCCCGATGGAAGACGGACTTCCCGACCGAGCAGATCGAACTGAGTGTGGATCTTGGTCTTGTCCTCAAAGTCTTGCGTGAATTTGCGCAACGTCGGAACAAGCCCCAAATCATCGAGTGCCATCGGACGCAGGTTGAAGATGATCTTGCGGACCTCTTCCAGGCCCCCGCGCATTTGGGTCTTCAATTCCACAAGCTCTTCCTTGACCATCTCATATTCGTTCTTCCCCAGCATCCGCTCGGCAATCTCGGAGCGAAGGACGACATTCGCCATCGTCTGGGCGAGCCCGTCGTGAATTTCCCGGGCAATACGCTTGCGCTCATCCTCTTGGGCGAGAATGATCTTCAAGCCGAGCAGTTGACGGTTTTTGGCGGATTCCAAAATACGGGTCACTTGACCCAAGTCGCCTGCCAAATATTCCAAAACGACGTTCATCTGCGAGACGAGTGTCTCCGCACGCTCCACCTGCTTGTCCACATTCTTGATCCTCTTTTGCAGATCGTTGCGCCGAAGCTTGAGGTGGTTTTCCTTTTCGCGAAAAACCGTCAGCTGGAGCTGGAGCTGGGTAGCGGCTTCGTAAGCAATCCGAATGTCTTCTTCCCGGAATTTATGAAAATCCCGGCTTACTTCCGTAAGCCGGATTCTCGTTCGCCGGTACTCGAGCTCCAGTCGATCCACCTGCTTGATCGCTTCGCTCGCTTCCTCCATGACCTGCTGGAGCTCCTTATACAAGGAGTCGCGCTCCAATCGGACGTTCTCGCAGATTTCGAAGATCTGATATTTGCTGCTCTCCATAACTTCGATGGCATTCTTAATTACGCGATCAATAGCGTCCACTTGCAAGGCGTCCGGGCTCCTTTAAGTCGGTAGGTTTGCCTATATAGTAACATATTTCATCAACCATGAAGTGAACAATTCGTACTGATCGGATGGGACTTTTTTCCCCCGCCTATTGGAGCGTGATCGTCTGTGTTTTGGCGTCATACTGCACGCTCCATTGGAACGCTTCGGACAGGACGCGCAGCGGAACCATCGTGGTCGCTCCCTTCAATTCGGCTGGGGCATCGGTGGTCACCCGCTTGCCGTCCACGATGATTTCCCTGTTACCCACCCACAGATCAGCCAGTTGGCTGCCGCGTTGAATGCTCACCTGCTTCGTTGCATTCGTCCAAACGACACTGCCGCCAAGCGCCTCGGTAATGAATCGAACCGGGACCATGGTACGTCCGTCCGGGGTCGTGTAAGGAGCCGGAGCCGGTGCGAGCGATAGTGTTTTGCCGTTCACTTGGACGGCCGACTTGCCCAAGGTCAGCACGACCTTGTTCCGTGCGAGAGCCGGCGTATTCGCCTTGTATTGGAAGGTGATGTCGTCGATTCCGATTGCGCCGGTCCGAGCGCGTTCGTCCTGCCCTACGGCCGGGTTCGCCACATAGATCCGCTTCAGCTTGATCGGATAAACCGGCTTAGCCTGAGTGAGATCCGCGGAGAGCGTCTTCCAGCCGGTCCAGTCGATTCGCTCGGCCAGGTCTACCCGCGTCAGCGTTCCCGCTGCATCTACGATCTCGGCCCGAAGCATGTTCAGGCTGTTATCTCCCAGAACCTTAAGGCTTACCGTTTGCGGCGAGCCTTGGACGCTGACTCCATCCGGGTCGGCGCCGAACTTCACGTATGCGGCCTTCGTCACTTGGCCGAAGGTTCCCGGCGTCATATCGTACTGCAGCTGAAGCGCCGTATTGGCTGCCGTGAGTCCGCCGAGCCCTGCTACTTTGCTGACCGTTGCGGTAAGCTCACCCTGCGGGTAGACCATGCTGCTCGCGGGAATATCCGCACTGCTGAAGTCCGACCAGACGAGGGAGGTTCCGCTCGACATCGGCAGGATCGTTCGGAAGCCGTCATAGCCTGCGATCAGCTGACCGCCGCTCGCTCCGGGCTCCGTTACCTTGAGCACTCCGCCGCTTACCTGGCCCTTGAAGCCGCTCGTCTCCCATTTGAAGGAGCTGGCCGGAAGCGTGCGCTCCGTCCCATCCTTCAGCTTGACGAGAACCGACAGTCCGACTTCGCTGCCCGCGAGCAATACCGTGCTCGTCGGCACGATGCTCATGCTGGCGATATCGTCCCGGCCTGCCACCTTCACGTCCATCGTGTGCGTCGCTTGGCCGACTACCGCTTTCACGGTGGTTTGGCCCGTGGCTTTTACCGTGAAGGTGTTGCCTTGGAAGCTCCCGACATTGCCCGTGCTGGTCCAGGCCACCTTCGACTGATCAAATTCCATCGGATTGTAATAGGTGTCATAGCCTTTGATGGAATAAGTCAGCTTTTCCCCCAGGAAGACCGTCTGTTGGCCCAGGATGCTGATGCTGCGCGCTTCTCCCTTCGGGGCAGTCGTGTACACACCAAGCCCGTTCACCACTCGGCGCTCGTCCCCGTTCTCCGTCGTATTGGTTACGACTACACTCGTCTCTCCGAGCGGACGGGACACAAGCTGCGTCGAACCTCCGCCGTCCATATTGAGCGCTTTCCAGGCTCCGATCTTCACGAGGAATTGCTGCAGCTCTTCCAGGCTCATTCCGGCGCTTGTACTGGTCTTGTCTGCCGTCACGAGATAAACATAGCGTTGATCCTTGGAAAAGCCTACGGCCGTCCGAGCACGGTAATACTGCCCGCCGACCCCGCTGATATCGCGGGAGAACGCTGCTGCTTTTCCAGCGTCCACCAGGATCGTATGCCCGCCCATCAGCATTTTGAGGTCGGCATCCGTGTATGCTGTCTCCGTTCCAGTGGAAACGAGCTTCGTCGTCACCGTAACCGGTTCCCCCGGGAGGAGGTGGGCCAGGACGAACTTCGCCCCTTTGCCATGGGCTCGCAGGATGTAGCCATCCTTCGGTGGGACCATATTGAAGGCCTTGCCTTCGGATATCTGCTGCACGATCCCGTTCTGCACAAGCACCTCAGTAGGGGTCGTCCCGCTGCCTGTTCCCCGATTTGTGCTCGCCCACTTGTCGGTGTACAGCTGGATGCTATCCACCATGGTGTTCACCTTTCCGGGGTCACTGGTATAAAAGCTATTATTCAATCCGCCGATAGGATACGTTTCTCCATCTGGACCGGTCACCGAGCCCTCGAAGGTGAACAGATCAATCACCGGCTTGTTGGTCTGCGTTACGGCGAAGCTGTACAAGCCCTGCATTAGCGATGGAGAGCTCAGAATCTCCCCGTTTTGCACCACGCCCCCGATCGGAGCACGATCCACCGAAGAGGAGGTATTGTAGACATCTCCGTTGATTCCCGCAACTGCTCCGGTCTCCTGAGCCATTCCGCGAACGCTGTTGCTTGTCGTAATTGAATTGTTCTCTCCCGACATAACCCCGAGCTGGACATAGGGAGCCTGCAGGTCAACCTGAACCACCTTCACGTCGGTCTTCACCGTCGTGGTTCCTCTCTTGATCGCGGCTACATAGTGAAGGAGATCCGCTCCTGCGGTAATGGGTTCCTTGCTTTTTAAGGAAGCCTCTGTTACGGTACTGGCTGCTTCTGCGGTGCCGAATGTAAATGAGGGCAGAAGGAGTGCCATGGCAATCCCCGTCTGCATTACTTGTCTCCATGTTCTTTTCGCTTTGCTGTGCTGTCCTCGCATGCCGAGCTAATCCTCCTAATCATTCGAAAGGGCTGCAGAAGTGGAATAAGGAGATGAACACTCCCCGCCTCATGAATCTAGCAACCTTTCGTCTATCATTTTTCAGATAAAAAACATGGCAAAAAGACTCTGGACCCTATGGGTGCACGCGCATTATTTTGCGGCCCCTGCTATCTTAGACTCCCGGCCGCTTGGAAAAGTTACGAAATTTCTAGAGAAATTATCGCTCCAGCAGACATCCTTTTTCAGGATTTAATTGTAAATAACTTCTATTGCCTAAACTAAACCTATCGTTTGGTCGATATAGTAGGGAGAGAATCCCAAACGGGACAAGAAAGGAGAACCGATTTGAAAGCAACCCGGTACATCGCCTTGCTGTTGACTGTCGTTCTGACCCTGACTCCCTTTTCTACTCTCCTAGCAGCGGAATCGACACTCTCCAAGCTGGTCGTCTCGAAGAATGAGGTGCGGCTGGAGGTGGGAGACTCGGTTACCCTCTCTTCCACAGCCGTCTACACGGATGCGAGCACGTCTGTCGTCACCTTGAGTTCCAGCTGGTCCTCCGATAACCCGAGTGTCGCCACCGTATACAACGGAACGATTTCGGCCAAATCGGAAGGAACCGCTATCATCGTGGCCTCGTACAAGGACCAATCTCAATCGGTTCAAGTGACCGTCACCAAAAAGGTGAAAAGCCTGACGAAATCCAAGCAAAAGCTGGAGCTTCGCCTGCTCGAAAAAGCAACGGTCCAACTGACCGCCACGTACAGCGACAACTCGACGGAGGAAGTGAGCGGCAAAGCAGACTGGAGCACGAGCGATGATGAAGTCGCCACCGTTGTGAACGGAACGGTTACCGCCGTTGGTTCCGGCTCTGCTGTTCTCACGGCGAAACTGGGCAGTCAAACTGCCACCATCCCGGTCGACGTGGAGCTTGTGAAGCGACTCGACCTGGCAGATTCGCAGCTGTCCCTGCTCCTGAAGGAAAAGCAAACCCTGGAGCTCACCGCTACTTATCCAGACGGCACCACGCGCAATGTTGCCACCGATGCGGACTGGTCGTCCAGCGACCCCAGCATTGCGGACGCGATCCGCGGAGCCGTAACTGCTTACAAAGCCGGTACGGCTACGATCACCGCCTCCTATGGCGGCAAGAGCACCACCATCAAGGTCGATGTGGATGCCACCAGCAAGCTTGAGGTTGTGGGGGATCAGAAGATTTTCCTGCACGGCGGGGACAAAAAGCAGCTCAAGCTGACCGCTACCTACCCGAACGGTACCTCATCGGACGTAACCTCTCTGGCCACCTGGAGCACGAGCAATGAAGATACCGTTTCCGTGATCAAGGGGTACATCACAGCCGGCTCGTCCGGGACGGCCGCCATCACAGCAACGTATGGATCGAAGAAGATCACCTTAACCGTTGACGTTGATGTAGCCCGTTTTCTGGAGCCGAGCAGCGACTCTTTCTCCATGAAAGCCAAGGAGACCAGCCCGGTCACGCTGACCGCGACCTACCTGAACGGTACCAAGGAGAACGTGACGACAAAAGCCACCTGGTCTTCCTCCAAGGAAGAAGTTGCCTATGCCGACAACGGCACGATCTACTCGCTCAGTCAAGGGGAGGCGAAGCTTACGGCCACCTATGGCGGCAAGTCGGTTGCCATCTCCGTTGACGTTGAAGTCCCTCGCACGCTGAAACTGGATGAAAAGACACTGGCACTGGGAACGGGCGAAACGTACCAAGCGAAAGTGCTCGCCATCTTCGCGGATGGACACGAGGAGGATGTAACGTCCAAGGCAACCTGGACGAGCTCCTCGGCGGCAGTCGCCGACGTTTCCTCGGCAGGCCTTATTACATCGGCTTCCTCGGGTACGACGGCCATCACGGCCAAATACGGCGCCAAATCGGTCAACATGACCGTGAATGTCGCCCTGGCCAGCAAGCTGAACGCCAGCGTTCGAACCTTGTTCCTGAACCTGAAGGAAAGCAAGCAAATCAAGCTGACCGCGACGGACTCAGCCGGCAAAACCATTGACGTAACCTCGGATGCCGAGTGGAAAGCCGCGAACATCAAGATTGCGGATGTATCGGAAGGGTGGGTAACCGGATATGCTCGCGGCACCACGACGGTTACCGCCAAATACGGCGGCAAGTCCGTTGTCGTCTCCGTCGATGTCGACGTGGTTCAACGCCTGGAAGCCAATAAGCGCTCCCTGACGATGAAGTCGGGTGATGATCAGCAGCTGACGCTGACCGTAACCTTCAGCGACGGAAGCAAGAAGGATGTAACGGCAGATGCCGAATGGACCACGAGCAGCTACAAAATCGCAGATGTGAGCCCCGCAGGCCTCGTTAAAGCAACGGGGTACGGCAAAGCGAATATCACAGCGAAGTACGGTTCAAAAACCGTCACGGTGCCGGTTGATGTCGATACCCTCAAGTACCTGCAGACGGAAGAAGTGAACGTCACCCTGACCGTAGGGGCTCGCAAGCAGGTCGTGGCCACCGCCACCTACGCCGACGGTACAGAAGCCGATGTCTCCAAGCCGGCCTTGTGGAGCTCTTCCAAGGATTCTGTGGTGACGGTCAAGGACGGCCTGCTCCGAGCCACCGGCAAGGGCAAAGCCACTGTCACCGTCTCTTACGCTGGTAAGAAAGCGAAAGTAAACGTAACCGTGCAATAAGGTCATTTGACCAAAGGAACAACAAAACGCCTGCATCTCCACTAGCCACTGGAGGTGCAGGCGTTGCTTTTTGTCTTATTCGACTTTACGAATGCAGCGGTTGTTTACGCCAAGGCTGACGCCTTCAGCTTGTCTGCTTTGTCCGTACGTTCCCAAGGAAGGTCGACATCGGTGCGTCCAAAGTGGCCGTAAGCCGCCGTCTGCTTGTAGATCGGAGCTCGCAGCCCCAGTTCCTTGATGATTCCGGCAGGACGCAGGTCGAAGTTGTCGCGGATCACTTGAACGATCTTCTCATCGCTCACTTTACCGGTGCCAAAGGTGTCTACACTAATGGAGACAGGACGGGCGACCCCAATGGCGTAAGCCAACTGAATTTCGCACTTGTCGGCCAGTCCGGCTGCGACAATGTTCTTCGCCACATAGCGAGCCGCGTAAGCAGCCGAACGGTCCACCTTCGTCGGGTCCTTCCCGGAGAATGCGCCGCCCCCATGCCGAGCATAACCGCCATAGGTATCGACGATGATCTTGCGGCCTGTCAAGCCGGCATCCCCTTGGGGCCCGCCAATGACAAAGCGACCCGTCGGATTGATGAAGTATTGCGTAGCCTCGTCCAGGAACTCAGCCGGAACCACCGGAGCAATAACATGCTCCTTGATGTCCTTTTGGATCTGCTCCAACGAGATCTCAGGCGCATGCTGGGTCGAGACCACGATCGTATCCACCCGAACCGGCTTGTCCCCTTCGTACTCGACCGTTACTTGCGTTTTGCCATCCGGACGGAGGTAGGGAAGGGTTTCGTTCTTCCGCACCTCAGAGAGCCTTCTGGCGAGCCGGTGAGCGAGTGCAATCGGCATCGGCATCAATTCAGGCGTCTCGTTCGTCGCATACCCAAACATCAGCCCTTGGTCGCCGGCACCCAGCGCCTCGATCTCGGCATCGGTCATCTTGCCTTCACGCGCCTCCAAAGCTTGGTTAACCCCTTGGGCGATGTCCGCAGACTGTTCATTCAGCGAAGTAAGCACGGCACACGTCTTATAGTCAAACCCGTATTTGGCACGGGTATAGCCAATCTCTTTGATGGTATTGCGGACGATAGCCGAAATGTCGACGTAGTCTGCACGGCTCGTAATCTCTCCAATGACGAGAACGAGTCCCGTGGCCACCGAAACCTCACAGGCCACCCGAGCATTCGGATCCGCCTCCAGGAAGGCATCCAATACAGCATCGGAAATCTGGTCACAGATTTTATCCGGATGCCCCTCGGTTACCGATTCGGATGTAAATAAGCGTTTTACGCTGTTCCCCATCTTTCAAACCTCCTCTGAATAAGCGGTGCTTCCATATAGAATACCCCATCGTTATGTAACGATAAAAAAGCAACCTTTTCCGGATCGGAAAAGGTTGGGGATGACCTTCTTTACAGTATAGTACTTAAAAAAAGGAAGCCTGTCAATTCAACTGAAGACCCAGAAAAACGCGAATCAGCTTCGGAAAAGGGCCTCTTCCGCCTTCTCGATCAAACGACGGGTGATCTCGCCGCCAACCGCGCCATTATCACGGGATGCCAAGTACCCCCAGTAATCCTTGCGGTAGCCACCGGCTGATGAACCTGTTCCCAATTCTCCAGCAAACTCTGTGTCCGCCCCTCCGGCTGTGTAAGCCTGTCCAACTGGAAGGCCTAATTCGGTTGCCACTTCATACTTTAGGCTATTCAGTGCCTGCTTAGCTTCCGGAACGACCATCTTGTTGTTCCTTGCCATCTCAACCCACCTCCTTGAGTTTGTACCCGTAGGGTGTGCCCTCAAGAAGACGATTACGCTATGGAATTACTGGCTTGTCAGGTTGCCTATGCCTTAGTTTTTAATGGTATAAGATCCCCGAACCATGACGATACTGGTCGTAACTGCCGTAACTCCGCGTCCATCACGCGGGAAGAGGAGCAAGTGGTTTTTCGGAACGCCCACTCCATCGGTGAGGTCCTTCCCATCCGTCAAATCTGGAATGCCGCTTCCATCCTTGCTATACGCTTTTGTACTGCCCGTACGGACAATGAATTCGGTACCGGCGTTACCGATCAATACTTGGCCTGCACTTAACGTCACGTTGGTCACCGCTGCACTTGCGCCGCCCGTTCCACCTGCGGAACGGACCGCTTGGTCCACGTAACTCTTGGTTACGACAGGATCATCGGCTGATCCGGGTTGTACGGCCGAATCGGCCTTCGTGAACGAGCTTAAGGAAGAACCGACGAAAACAGCTGCGCCCAGCAAAACCGTTGCGGCTGCATAGGTCCACTTCTTTTGCATGATTTCCCTCCTTGGAGCATTACTAAGAGGTTAGACTCCCCAGCCTGTCCGGAAGTTGCGAAATTTGCTGGAAAAAGAAAAAGAACCTGACCGAAGTCAGGTTCTTTTATGGGTTGTAGCAAATTACTTGATAACTTGAACCGTGATCGAACCGGACTTGCCCGACGGAGTCAGGTAGCTCAGTACGAACGTTTGACCAGCTTGAACCGTGTTCAGGGTTTTACCCGATACGGAGAAGGCAGATACGCTGGTGCTAGCGAACTTAGCAGCGCCGGTAATTTCAACTCCGTATTGGTCAACCGTCTTCACAGCCAGATCAGCCAGCGTGGTAGCCGTAGCCGTCTTAGCGTAGGTTTCGGTAACCGTCAGCAGAGAATCAGATACCTTCGTTACTGCACCGCTCGAGCGGAAGGAAGTGGTTTCTACACGAGGAGCAACCGTGCTAACGACTACGTCCTTGGTGTAGTACTTCGTTCCAGCGTTGGTAACAGCTTCAACCGTTACTTGAGTCGTAACTTCTTTGTCTGGACCAATCGTAGAAGCACCGGTACCGGTCAGGTTAACACCGTTTACCGTGTAGTAAGGGTTGGTTGCGGTAGCAACAACGTGGTAGAAGGTAGCATTAGCCGGAACAGCAACTTCGGTGTTGTCAGCCAGGAGGCCTACAACTTCGACTGCCTTCGTGTGGCCAGCTTGGCGACCATCGGTACCAGCGTACAGCTTCGCAACATCGGATACTTTATAAGCAGCGATGTCAGCCAGTTCAACTACGCGGAAACCAACATTGATGTCGCTTCCTGCAACTTCGTCAGTGCCTTTAACCAGTTTCACGTTAACAGCGGAAGTTCCCTTCTCAGCTGCATCAACCGTGTATCCACCCTTGCCATCCGGGGTTACCTTGATAGCGTCGGAGGAATCCTTGGTTACTTTAACCGTGTAGCCAGAGAAATCGGACAGCAGTTTTGCACGGCTGTATTGGTCATACACTTGAACTTGGGTAGCGTCAAAGTAGGTTGCTGCTGCAGCCGTACCTTCAACTGCCAGGTTGTTGGAGATGTTCTTCACACCATAGACAACCTTCGGAATTGCATTAGCTTGAACCGTCAGGCTCGTGTTAACTTGGGACTTTTCGGTATAAGCATAGATGTATACCGGGAAGGACTTGTCGGTTGCCGTAGCGCCCGTCAGGTCAAGGTACAGCTTAGCAGTCTTGTTTACATAGTCTTGCTCGAAACGCAGAGCACCAGCAGGAACGTTAGCGCCCGTAGCCGTAGGAGCGGAGATGAAGTTAGCAGTTGCGTTCAGAACGTCAGCGTTGGTGATCGGGTTACCGAATTGGTCAGCAGCGGTGAACGGAAGTTCGTTCTTTTCACCGTTGATCACGAGATCCGATGCAGAGATCGACAGCGTAGCTACTTTAACAGCAGCCTTAACGTCCAGATCCAGGGAAGCACGACCAGCGCTGTTCTTCAGGTAGATCGTAGCGGTGAACTTGCCACCCGTAGCGATCTTGCCCGTCAGGGCGTTGCTGGAGTCCTTAGCGGTGGAAGCAAGCTTCAGGACGATGTTGTTGCTGCTATCCTTGGTGAAGTCAGCGTAAGTAGCGCCGCCTACCGTGGTGGTAGCGAAGGTCAGATCCGGCGAGGAAATCGTGACGATTACATCTTCACGAAGGATGGTCGGATCAACGCTAACGCCATATTGGTCCTTAGCGGTTACATACAGGCTGAAGTTTGCAGCCGTTTGGCCAACTTCCAGACCTTGGGAAGCGCTAACCGTGTTAGCAACCTTGTCGATGCTGATGGTCGAAACAACAGCCTTCGGGGCTACCGTCAGGACTTGTTGTTGGTACACATAAGCGGTTTTGTGGAACGCGTTGAGAGCAACCTTTTCATCGATCATGAAGTCGGTAGTAGCTTCGATGGAGAGGGAGCCATTGGCTTTGGTGATAACACCCTTGGAAGAAGTGAAATCAACGTCGCCATATTGAGCCGTCGTGATATCTTCACCGTATTGGTTCAGAATCTTGTAGGCTACAGAGATCTTCTTGGTGCTGGTGCGGTCAAGAGGAGCCTTTTCCGAAGCAAACTCGATTTTGGCAACCTTTTGATCTTCAACCGTTACCGTCTTGGTAACAGCCGGGTCAACAACTCCGCCAACCGTTACTACGTAGTCGCCCTTGGAGGTAGCGGCAGCCAGCTCAAGCGTAGCAACTTTCTTGTCGTCAGACCAAGTGGTCTTGGCAACGTTAACGGTGATGTTGCTCTTCTTCACAGCGAAGGTAGCCTTAGCCGTGTCAACTGCTTGGTTGAACTTCACTTCGAACTTCTTCACGCCAACAGCAGCGGCGCTGTCAACAGCTACAGAAGACTTCGGAGCATACAGCGTGTAAGCACCGTCTACCAGAGCAGAGCGGAGAGCGTTACCCGTGTAGTCGGAACCAGCTACGATCAGCTTAGCTTCCAGAGCAGCGGCTACATAGCCCTTAGCCCAAACGGAAACCTTGCCATCAACCGTAGCGTCAGCCTTCGGCTCCAGCTTAGCGGCACGAACGAGAACCGTTGCCAGTTCTTCAATCGTCATGTTCGCGTTCGGCTTGAAAGCCGTAGCGGATACACCGTTCATGATGCCGGCTTTAACAGCAGCACCGATGAAAGGTTTGCCCCAGTGGTAGCTTACGATATCTTTGTAAGCATTAGCAGCAGTGGCATCTTCGGTCAGACCGAGGGTCAGGGTGATAACCTTAGCCAGTTGAGCACGGGTCATCGGTTGGTCGAGATCGCGGTCGCCGTTGGCGTTGTTGCCGTTGAAGATACCGGCTTCTGCCATAGCGTCGTATTTCTGTGCCGTCGTGAGTTCAGCTGCACCAGCAATGCCTGCGAATGCGCCGAAAACCAGGGAGACGGCAAGGAAAAGTGTCAAAACTTTCTTCATAACCTTTTTTTCTCCTCCTTGGAAAAACGTCAATGTCTGTACTTGATTCTTGGAAAAGATTGAGCTCGATTCCCTCATTGTGTGTTTCACCCCCTTCCCAGAGTTGAGCGTGAATATGTGGTTAGCCTGTTGCCAGTAGGCAACAGAAACTTGTAAACGAAGATAGAAAAATAGGCTCTGCGGCCACCTTTCCAATTATACACTGGCTTGCCAAGCAGCGTAAAGGGGATTTTTGTGGCGACCGGTTTTGTAAGAGATTGGTCTATAGTCGCGCCATAGTATCTCTTACCGTTTTTCATCACCTACTTAAACGCAGGCTTTAAGGAAAAGTTGCGGGGTTTCAAAGTTTTCTGTAAAAAACTTTTGAAAAAGCCAGGCCTTCCGGACTAGGAAGGCCTGGCTCACTCTATTGCCTATCAGGGAACCTTGCCCTGATTCTTCAGTACCCGCATAGCCACGACTGCAGCTTCCGCACGGGTGAAGGGGCTCAGCGGATCAAAACTCATCGTCCCCTTGTCGTAGAGGTTTTCTTTACCCGTTATAAATTTGGCCTTGTTAACGGCCTCTACCGAGGTACGGGCGTAGTAATCAATGATCTTCGCATCGGTAAATGCCTTTTGCAGAGCCGCCAGCGACTTGTCTGGATCCGTCCCCAGCTTAAGCTTCCCAGCCCTTGCGATCATGACAGCCGCATCCTGACGGGTGATGGATAGGGTAGGAGCGAAGCTTTGCTCTGTCACCCCCCGGATGATACCGGCCCGTGCAGCCGTCTCGATATAACGGTAATCGCGGGTCACCGTCGATTGACTTGGGCTCACATCAATGAAGGACAATTTGCCGGAGTAGTTCAGCGGCAGATCGAAAATCTTCACAAGAAGCTGTGCAAATTCACCGCGAGAGATATTTTCACTCGGAACGAAGGCATTGTTTTGCAGGTTGAACATGTAGCCTTTGGCATACAAGGCGTCCAACTCGTTGCGCGCCCACGGATGATTGATTACGTCCGGCCAGCTGTTGGACAGGTAGAAGACCCGGTAATAGCCGAACTCCTGGAACGGAACGGTGATCGTGTTCTTGCTCGTATCCACAACACCTCCGACATTCTTCCAGGTCGGAATCGAAGAGGTTACTCCCGCTTCATTAACATGGAACCCGAAGTGCATGACCGTTACGTACCGCCATGCCGACGGGGTAACTTTGGGATCATATTGGAGGGTAAGCTTGCCCATTTGGTTTGTGATAAGGTTATCCGTTGCGGAACGGTTGTTGAAAGGCAGATAAGTCGGTCCGTCGCCCGGCGTTTTCTTCCCGATCATACTAACGGCAAATGGAAGTACCCCGCCCTTGTTCACATTGTCTGGAGATGGTTCAATGGCTTTTACCATTGCATAGCCCGCATCCATGTAATAGAGAGGACTCGCTGGCAAGAAACGCCCTGTGCGATCCACGAGTTGATTCGGAAGATCGGGGCTCGTCGCATAGTAGTCCTCGTCTCGATCAACCAACTGCCCCGAGGTGCCGTTGGCAATACCGAAGAGCAAGTAGCGCTCGCTGTAGAGATCCGGCTTTGTGGACTTATCATTTCGCGTCAAGAAGGTGTTTTTCGGGAAGCTCAATTGGATCTGGTTGTTAAACACCTTTAAACTTGAGCCGAGCTGCGTTTTGTAACGCGCTCCTTCAACTGGCGTATCTGCATAGTTGAGAACAAGCGTCCCGTTGATCTTCGATTTTCCTTTTACAACGGTGAACTTGATGCTGTTCTTCCCAGACTTCAGATTTCGAGCTTCATAGGAGAAGGTATTGGGGGCTACTTCGTTAGCCTCTACCTTACCGAACAGAAGTTGGTCAGCGCCTTCCGAGGTAAGCTCGATCGTTTGGTAATTGCTCGTAATGTTCGCTTGCAGTTCTCCCTTCGCATTCGTAATCAGCGTTGGGAACGTAATCTTGTAAGGAAGCGGCTCGCGGCGAATCGTGATCGTCCGAGTCACCTTGATGTTCGAGGCATTGGTAATCTCGAATTCAAAGGTCGTGTCGCTATACTTGCTCAGAACAATGGTTTCCGTCGAGAAGGTGGTTGAACTGATTTTGCCCGCCGTGAAGAAGATCGCATTGTTCCAGTCAAAATCACCTACACTCTCCGGGCTTCCGATCGTCCTGCCGGACAAGCTTGTGATCGTTTGCGAGCGAGAAACCGGCTCACCCTGTGCGTTGGTGGCACGAACCGTAAGTTTCATGCTCGTCGCACCGGTCAACTGACCCTTAATCACAGCGCTGTCCAATTGGGTGGAATACGTATCGGTTATGGAACCAGGAATGAAGTCGTTCGTATTCGTATTCTCGGGATAGACCGAAACGAAGTTCGGAGCCGAATCCTTATAATAGAAGAACTCGTACGTTACCTTCGACACAAGCACCTTGTTGTTGTAGATGCTGAATTTGATTGTATTGAGTCCGTTCAGAAACGCTGTAGAGGTTACATCGTAGGCAAACTGACCGGTGAATCGACCATCGGCATACTTGAAGCCGCTAAGTGCCGCGTTCAGGGTATCCTCTTGTCCGTCGTTAATCGAGATTCTGACATTGGGCATTTCGGTCTGGGAGACGTTCACCAGCCGTCCATTCAGCTTATTATTGGCAAATGGAGTGATGACATCCTGGAAGACCTGACCCTTCGTCAAGTTGGTCAAGATGACATACGGGGCAACATTAATATTTAGTGTATAACTAACGCTATTAGCTGGATCAACCGTCGTTCCTGTATAAGGGGTAAACGTAATCGTGTGCTGCCCGTTCAGCATCTCATCCAGGATATATTCACCATAGTTCGTGACAATGGTTTTATCAGCAACGATCTTTCCATCAATCTTGACCTGCACTTTATCCGCATTCAATGTGTTGATGCGCAGCTTGCGGGGCAGTTCGGTCACGGTACTGACGGGGGCAAGCTCGGTAAATTCTGCATCAACGTTCGCAGCGGCCGTAGAAGACCCGATCCCGACAGAGGTTACGGTCGGACTGGAAGCATTGACGTACGTGATCGTGAACGTCTGCTCGAACGGGTTTACTGCCGCATTAGTCGTGTTGGAAAACTCCAAGACGATCGTTTGCGCCTTGCGGTGCGTGCTGGTAAGCGCAAGGTTTCCGGTGTACGTAAAGACCTTATAGGCGCTGGTGGACTGCGACGCATCCTCGGTCATAGACGCGAATGTTACCGGCGTGCTTGTCCCACCGGCCTTAAAGATAACTTGGTCGTATTTCAACGCGCCATTGCTGACCGGAACCTTGAAGTCGGTCTTCAGGGTCACATTGCTGTTATTCACGAAGGGGCTGGATGCCAACAGCTGATAGGTGGCGTCTAAAGCTCCAGCCGCCTTTACATTCGTGTGGAAAGCAAAGGCCTTGCCATTGTCATAGACAAACGAGCGCTGAAGCAGGTAGTAGCTCAAGGTGCTCGAGTTGGAGGCCTTGAATGTGAGCAGGTTATCCCCGGGCTTCAGGTTGAAGCCGCTCAAAGAGGAAGCATCAGAGGAGTCATCGTTCTTGATGGTGAAGGAGAAGAAGCCGTCCGGGAAGCTCGTCGTTTGCGTCCCTTCTACCCCCATCGCCGATGCCTCGACCTGCGTCGAGTTCTGAGCCGTACCGGTGATGGTCAGGCTATTGGTCGTATTCTCCAGAGGCTTCTTCGGGTAAATGCCGCCATCGAGAAAGACCTCTTCCCCAATCTTCAGGTTCGTGATGTTCGTAACCGTGGTCAAATAAGCCCAACCGGGAGGAGAAGAAACGCCGGAGCTGTCCGTCCCCATCTTGATCGTGATTCGGTTCAATCCCTCTGTTAGGGTTACATTGTTGAACACGATCTGATTGCCGCTTAAGGTCGCCTTATTCAGCTTTTCGATGACCGTCTGCTTGGTATCCGGGTTGTACACTTCATAGAAAATGCTTTGTACTTGTTCTTCGCTGATCCCCGTCACGTTCGCGCGAAGGGTGATCGGATTGGACGTATAACGCGGGATGCTGCTGTCGTCTATCGGTTTTCCGGTTGCGGGGTTTACCTGGCTGTCGGTCGTGGTATAGAGTCCGGTTATCATGATCGACGCGCCGGCCGCTTGAGCAGGTGCCGGAACGAGAGCGACAAGTAGGGAAAAGATCAGGGCGATGCTCAACCATTTCTTCGCATGCTGTGCCAAGAGGAATCCTCCTTGTGATTCAAAATCGATTGATGCTGCTTGACGGCGGTGCAGGCCCGGCTGGCGCAAACGATGCTCCTCCTTTACTACAGCTTGCCGGAAAACCTTATTCTCTACCATGGTTATCGGACAAGGGCACTCGATACTTTAGCCCAACCTGACAATCTGTCCGTAAAAAGGAAAGGCCCGGTCCAAGAGGACCGAGCCTTGTTCATGTATGAAAAGAATGAATTATTTCGATTTCCCTGATGTCAAAGCGCGCTGCAGGAAGTGAAGCACCGGCTTTTTCTTCTTGCCCATGATGCCGATAAATTCAGCCCCGAGCTCCAGGCCGCATAGAATCACGACGACCAGAATAACGGTTACCCAATTTTGCTTCTGGGTCATGAGGATCGCGCACAAGCCGAAGGCGGCGGAAATGCCATAAATGATGAGGACCGTCTTGCGCATGCTGAACCCCAGGTTCATCAGGCAATGGTGCAAGTGGCCTTTGTCCGCAACGGAAATGGGCTTGTTGTTCAGCTTGCGCCGAACGATGGCCAGCAGCGTATCGGAGATCGGCACGCCCAGTACGAGGAGCGGCACGAGGAAGGACACGATCGTAGCTTGCTTGTAGCCCATGATCGACAGAATCGAGAGCGCGTAGCCAAGGAACAAGGCACCCGAATCGCCCATGAAGATCTTCGCCGGATGGAAGTTGAAGACGAGAAATCCAAGCGAGCTGCCGATGAGAAGCAGGCAAAGCAGGATGACCATCGGATTCGAGTAAGGCATAAGCACCGCTACAACGAGAATCGTCCCGGCCGAGATACTCGATACCCCTGCAGACAGACCGTCGAGGCCGTCGATCAGGTTAATTGCATTGGTAACCCCTACGATCCAGAGAAGGGTGAGCGGAATGCTGATCCACGCCTCGTTGATCGGAAGAGAGCTGCTGAACGGAATGTTAACCACATCGATCTCAAGCCCAAAGGAGACGGCGATGCCGGCGGCAAGGAACTGACCGAGCAGCTTCAGCTTAGGCGATAGGTTAAACCGGTCGTCCAGAGCACCGGTGAGTGCGATAACAAATCCGCCAAGGATGAGGCCAAGCGCAACATTATCCTTATCGTTATAGATAATACCGGGACTTACAATGAAGTAGGAGAGGATGAATGCTAGGAAAATAGCCAAACCGCCGAGAAGCGGCATCGGCTTCGTATGAACGCTGCGGTGATTGGGGACGGATACGGCACCAACACGGTGAGCTAACTTGGACATGAGCGGCGTAAGCAGTACAGACAGCGCAATGGATGCGGCAAAGCCGATCATGTAAATCCACCAACTCAATGGTTTCAACCCCTTTACTTCTTCTGCCATGGTGAAGGCCCTGTTTGATCTCTATGGGCCTATGACTTGAGATTTCGTAGGACTTCCTCACCGGAAGCCACTCTTGCATTAGCCGCTGCATACCCTCTTGAGTCGATCTCCCCAGCCTTGTCACTATCTTTCCTTTCAGGCATGGAAAAGAGCACTCAGCGGCTCCTATCTCACTATAATAACATGTAACCCGCTAGACAAACCAGCGAAACGCGCAAATCCCCCGCCAATCGTCGATTTGGCGGGGGATTTGCGGCATTATTTCAAGTTTTCTTTGTCTCTCATCACTTTCATAGCAAATTTCGGCAGGACAAGCATTCTCTTGAACCGGGTCGGCTCTTTGGCCAAACGATAGAACCACTCCAGCCGAAGCTTAATCATCCAGCCCGGCGCTCGCTTCAGCTTACCGGCGAGGATGTCGAGGCTCCCCCCGACCCCCATCACCAGCGGTACGCCCAGCGCTTCTTTGTAGCGGTCGATCCAAGGCTCCTGCGTATCGGCACCTCTGCCTACAAAGAGCAGGTCGGGAGCCGCTTGGCGGATCTCCTCAATGACCTTCCGATCTTGATCGGACTTGAAGTACCCGTCTCGATAGCCCGCCAGAATTGCCTTCGGATAGCGTTCTTTGAGCTTGGCCGCCGCAACCTCGATCGTATCGGGAGCGGTGCCGAGGAGGTAAACCTTCCAGCCTCGCTGTTCCCCGATGCGGATCAACTCGTGCATCAGTTCGATGCCTGCTACCTTCTCCGCCACCGGCTTGCCGATGTACTTGGTGGCCCAGACGACGCCGGCTCCATCGGGCACGATGATATCCGCCCGCAGCATCATGTCCATGTAGGCAGGATCATCAAGCGCGGCCATCAACATGATCGGGTTCGCCGTGACCACTTGGGTCGGCTCCTTCTCTTCCACAAAGCGTACGAGCCGATCGACGGTCTGCGAAAAGTTTAATTTGCTAAAGGGTACACCGTATAGGGAAACGGAAGGAATGTCCGGTCTCAACAAAGATCATCCTTTCTTCGCGAGCAGTTCCACGATCCGCTCGGCGGGCCGATGAGCTTCGCTCTTGAGCGTATCAATCAGCGGCCCCGCCGTCCGCGTCCAGGCCTCGCGGGAATCGAGCAAGAGAAGCGACTCCCGGGCGATGACACCTGCGTCCATGCGCTCCGTGGAGGCGACCGCGGTTCGCTTCAGCCGCGCGAGGAACTGGTCGATCTTCGGGTCGTAGGAGATGCCGGCCACCGGCACCTGCTGCGAAGCGGCATAGATCAGCGAATGCAGGCGCATCCCGATGAGGAGGCTGCATTCGCCCACCGCCGCGAGCATCGCCTGCGGGTGGTCGAGCCCGCCGGCGATCCGCACATCCGGCGCGTCCTCTGCGCACATCCGCCGAATGACTTCGCGCGAGGCTTCCTCGTCATCCGGCAGATGGAAGGGCAGGAAGCGCACCTCCACCGCCCGCTCGCGGCGAATCTGTTTCAGCGCATCGGCGAGAGCAGCCAGCTCCGAGCGGTCCTCGTTCCAGAAGCGGACCGACACGCCGATGACCGGCAGCGAGCCTACCCGTTCGGCTTGCTCCTCGTGACCTGCTACGGCTGCTTCCTCAGCCGGAGCCGAGGTTCGCAGCGGCAAGCCCATGACGGGATCCGGCACGATCTCTGCCGGCCGGCGGAGCCCCATCCGCTTGAGCAGCTCCGCGGACTCTTTATCCCGTACCGAGACATAGGCCGAGCGGGCGAAGGTACGCCGGATCGGGCCGAAAAAGACCTTCCGTCCCACCGGGCCGATCCCCTGCGAGTAAATGAAGGTTGGCTTGCCCAGCCATTGGGCCAGCTTCAAAATACCGAGATAATACGGAATGGTCAGCTTGCCCGTCGCATCCTGCAGCAGGCTTCCGCCGCCGCTGATCAAGCCGTCGCTCTGCCGGATGGCGGAAAGCACTTCCCCGAGCTTCATCCGATGCACGGCTTTCACGCCGTACATCCGCTCCGTCCAAGCCGGGTCTATCGAAAGCACGACCGGTTCAATGGCAACGCCCGCCCGCTCCCCCTCCGCTTGGAGGGCGAGAAGGATGGATTGAAGCACCGCTTCATCTCCACTGTTTCGGAAGCCGTAATAGCCGGAGAGAACTACCTGACGAACGGTTCTGCCCATTTCCTCCAACCCCTTGCCGCAAGATTCCACAAGCCGACGAGTGCGAAGCCGATCACCGCGCCGAGCAGGAGGCCGTAGCCCACCCGGATGGCCGAGATGAAGACCGGCGTATGCAGGTGGGTAAATGTTCCAACCATATCGACCTGGCCAATCACCCCAAGAGCGAATAGCCAGAGTCCGAAAGGTTTGCGATAACGGAGCCACACGTAAGCCCCAAGGATAAAGAGCGGGTGACCGATCAGGAATTCCTTGTTCCGGGGACGGACGCCAAGGGTGTTTTCCAGGAAGGAGCGGAACACCATTTCCGTACCGCTTACTTGCCCTTCATTGCCCGTACGGGACATGTAGTACAGCATCGCTCCCCCGAGGAAAACAGCTGCCACCACCCACAGCACCGTAATGGGGGAAGCCAGGAGGCGCTTCAGCTTGCGCACCTGCTCTCCCTTACCTTGGCCTTCACTGAACAGCAAGAGGTAGATGGCGACGATGGCGATGGGCAGAGCGCCCAGTGCTTTCACGCCGGTGAACTGGTTGAGCAGCAGGCTGAACGAAATATGATTGAGTAACCCCACGACGTAAACAGCTCCAAGGAGCGACAAAACCGTAGTGCGCAGGAACAGGTTCACGACCGCTCCGCTAGCCGCCTCGGAGGCCCGAGGCTTGCGAAGCCGCTTGATCGCGAGAATCATCGCCAAGCTGGCGGAGCTTACGCCAACAGCAAGAGCGAGCAGCTTGTAGAGCATGATCGAAGAAAGCACATACAACCCGCCTCCGCCTACCAAGCCGAGCGCGTAAACAGGAAGCGCCAGCGACGGGAAGAACGCCGCGACCAGCAAGGTCACGAACGCGATGGCCCCTGCCACCACAAAAGGCTTCAGCAGCGACGGAACCGGGCTTTCGGTCAGGACAAATTGGAGCGCCGGCCCCTTGTCCGTTTTGTACCCGGCTGCCTCTATGCGTTCAATGGCCCCCTCCTTCCCTTGAAGGGAGCGATAGAGCGGTGCAAGAGGATCGGTAAGCGTCGCCTTGTCGACATTCCGGAATGCGCGGGCATTCAGGAAGATCATGCGGATGTTGCGGTCCTTGACCGCGAGCACAAACCGATCGGACGCCGTCTTGATCCGGTTATCCAGCTCTTCGGTAGAGAGGGTCGGGGACAGCTTGTCTGCATCGGCTTCCGTGAACGAGTGGGCGCGAAGCACATTGTAATGAAGCTTGGAGGCAAGCGTCCCAATGCCTCCCGGTGTCTTGATCAGCTCGACGGCAGCCAGTCCGATGCCATGCTTGTCCATCAGATCGGCGAAATCATCGATGTGGTTCGCATCGTCTTCCCCATAACCGGGAACGTAATCGCCTTCGACGATCATCGTCTTGGCCCCAGCTGCTGCGTAGGAGGACAAAATCTTGTCCATGTCATCCTGAACATACGGCTGGTGACGATTCGAGATCCGCGGAACGATGCGGAACCCCTTCTCCTTCAGGTCTTGAAGTGCGATCGGGTCGGGGCCAAGCGGCTTAAGGACAGCTTCGTCGGGAGAGGCATTGATTACCATACCCGGCCGCCCCTGGTAGTTCCATTCCGAAGTGGTCAGCTTGTATTGACTGAACCAATACGTAATCTCCGGCTGCAGCTTCGCCCGGGTTGCTTCGTCGGCGAACAGGAGGTAAGTGTTGTTCTCCCGAGGCGAGGCCAAGTTGCCGACGAGAAGGGAGACGTCCTTCTCCGTGAACAGATAGATGCGGCGGGCGAGCTGAAGCTCGCTCAGCGTCGCCTCATAGACGGCGACTGAGCGAATACCCGCCTTCTTCAGCTCTTCCAGCTGCGTCGAGACGAAAGCCTGCGGGTCATCCTTGACCGCACTGATTTCGAGCAGGTCGCGATAATCCATGACGAACTCGACTCGGTCCGTGGAGCGTTCGGTCTGTATCCGTGCATAAGCGAGCGGCAGCGAGGCCAACAGCCCCAGCACCACCATGATCCACAGCCCCTTGAGGGCGAGGCGGTTCCATTTGGCATACCCTTTCAACCTGTCCAACTCCTGTTCCATTCAAATTCCGGCAAAAAGGTCCGCTTGCGGCAGGAGCATGCTCCTGCCCTCAAGAGGACCCGTTGTCCGCTCGAGCCGAGCGGATTAGCCGATATTCACCTCAGACCGGGGAATCCAGGCGGATCCCCCGTTCGGCCGGAAGGCGATTAAGCGTCTACGCGGGCCATAACGACATCCGACAGGGCGGTGAGAAGGTCGCGGGACTGTTCCGCCGTTGCACCTTTAACGGCAAAGTATACTTTGATCTTCGGTTCCGTACCGGACGGACGAAGCGTAAACCACGAGCCGTCAGCGAGAACGTACTTCAATACGTTTTCGCGTGGCAGCCCTTGGATGCCTTGCGAGTAGTCCAGCACCTCGGCTACCTTCACCCCGCTGACTTCCACCGGCGGGTTCTTGCGCCAGTCTTCCATGATGCCGCGGATCTTCTCCACGCCTTCCTTGCCCTTCAGGGTACGGGACTCCAGCTTCTCCAGGAAGTAGCCGTACTCCTCATACAGCGACAGAAGGACATCGTACAATGTCTTTCCTTGCTTTTTGTAATAAGCAGCCGCTTCGGCAATCAGCATGCAGGCCACAACAGCGTCTTTATCACGGGCATAGTTGCCGGCCAGGTAGCCGTAGCTTTCTTCGTAGCCGAACAGGAACGTATGGCTGCCCGTTGCATCGAATTCGGTCATCTTCTCGCCGATGTATTTGAACCCGGTCAGCGTGTTCATCACTTCTACGCCGAAGCTCTTCGCGATAACCGCGCCCATCTCGCTCGTCACGATCGTCTTGATCACGGCTCCGTTCGCCGGAATCGCCCCGCGATCCTTCAGGCTGCTGAGCAGGTAGTGGACCATGATCGCACCCGATTGGTTCCCGGTGAGCACGTTGTACTCGCCCGATGCGTCGCGGACGACCGCGCCCATCCGGTCGCAGTCCGGGTCGGTGCCGATGATGAGATCCGCATCAATCTTCTTGGCCAGCTCCACCGCAAGCGTGAAGGCAGCGCGTTCTTCCGGGTTCGGCGACTTCACCGTCGAGAACAGCGGGTCCGGCTGCTCCTGCTCCGGCACCACATGAACTTCGCGGAAGCCGATTTCCTTCAGAGCGCGGCGAACACTCAGATTCCCTGCTCCGTGCAGCGGCGTGTAAACGATCTTGACCTTGTCGCCCATTTCCTTGGCGGTGTCCGGGTTCGGGCTGACCGAGGTGACGGCGTGGATGAACTTCGCGTCCACTTCCTCACCGAGCCAGTTCAAGAGCCCCTTCTCCTCCGCTTCGCTGCGGGAGATACGCTTCACGGACGTGAAAATATCAAGCTTGCCGATCTCGGCGATGACCGCACCGGCTGCTTCCGCAACCATCTGGCCGCCGTCCGGACCGTATACCTTGTAGCCGTTATATTCCGGCGGGTTGTGGCTTGCGGTGACGACGATCCCGGCTGACGAGCCGAGCTCGCGCACGCTGAACGACAGCTCCGGCGTCGGGCGAAGGCTTTCGAAGACATAGGCCTTGATGCCGTTTGCGGCAAGCACCAGAGCGGCTTCGAGCGAGAACTCCGGCGATTTGTTCCGCGAGTCGTACGCGATCACAACCGAGTGAGAGCGGCTCGTGTCCTGCAGCAGGTAGTTGGCCAGCCCTTGAGAGGCCCGGCCCACCGTGTACAGGTTCATGCGGTTCGTTCCAACGCCAACCACGCCGCGCATGCCGCCCGTTCCGAATTCCAAATCGCGATAGAAGCGATCCTCCACTTCCTTCGGTTGATCTTGAATGGCTTCCAGTTCCCGTTTCGTTTCTTCGTCGCCCTTTTCCAGCCAGAGGCGATATTCCGCGCTTACCCGTTCATTTTCCGTCATGTCAAATTCCTCCTTAACCCACTCGTTCTCCATGTTGTCTTGCTTCTTGTAAATTCCTTGTTTGTCTTGTTGGCTTACTCCGCCGGTCGATCCGCCAGCGCAAACATCAGCTCTCCCTCGGCCACAATGCGGTCGCCTACTTTGGCGACGCCTTGCCCCTTGCCGATCGAGCCTTTGAACCGCGTCACGGTCATCTCAAGCGTCAGGGTATCCCCGGGGAAGACCTGCCCCCGGAACCGAAAGCCGTCGATGCCGGCCAGCAGGCCCAGCTTGTTTTTGTTGGCGGGAACCTGCAGCAGCGCCACCGCTCCTACCTGAGCGAGCGCTTCCGCAATCAGTACACCGGGCATAACCGGGTACCCGGGAAAATGACCGGCAAAAAACGGTTCGTTGATGGTGACATTCTTCACCCCCACCGCCCGCTTGCCTGCCTCAACCTCAAGAATGCGGTCTACCAGCAAAAACGGGTAGCGATGCGGAATGATCTCCTGAATTTCCTTTGCAGTAAACATCGAGCCGCCCCTTTCCAATGAACTCTAAGTATGGAATTGCACCAGCTGTCAGCCAGCCATCCGGTTCCCCGGAGCCAGCCGCCCTATGCGGCCATGGACAGCCTCGTAAAGCTTGCTCACCCGCCTGTTACCGGTTCGGGCCATCCACCGGCCTCGTCGCCATGACACGCTTAGTTCCCTTCCTCGTTAACTCGCTTGACCGAGATGGCATAGATCGAGGTGGTGAGGAAGGAGAAGGTGATCACAACCCATAGAAACGGCACGGAATGCTTCACCCTCATGACGATCAGAAGAATCGCCAAATAGAAGAGCACCGTGGTCAGCTTGCCCATCGCATTGGCAGGAACGGTCTTTTTCCCCCGCACTTTGAACAGTACGGAAGCGACGATCATCCCGGCATCGCGAAAGACAACGGCCGCAGCCGCTTGCCACGGAATCCACTTGATATAAAGGAGGGAAAATACCACCGTAAGCATCATCAGCTTGTCTGCCAGCGGGTCGAGCATCGAGCCAAGCTCCGTTACTTGCTGCCGCTTACGGGCAATGTACCCGTCCAGCACATCCGTGAGGCCGGCGAGCAGCATGATCAGAAAAGCCGATGTCTCGTGTCCACTCAAGAAGACATAGAGGTACACGGGAATCAGCAGAAAACGCAACAAAGTCAAGACATTGGGTAATGTCAAAGGTCTGCTCTCCTCGTTGAAGGATTTCCATCCCTCCATTATACCTAGGAAACGTCGAAAAAAAAACTCCCTGAGCCAGGGAGCCTATGAAACGGAATTATGGTGCGTAGATCAGATCAAACGCGTGTCTCCACGTCTCCCATTTCCAGATATCGGACATCGGTTGTTTGCCCACATAGACATACCCGATGGTCATCCCTGCAAACAGAAAAAGAACGCACAAAAAAGGGATCGAGATGCGAATCCACAGCTTCAGGCGGCTCTTCTTCCGCTTCTTCGGCTTGCCGGCGGCAGGTTCCGTTCCATTTGCTCGGTTCGGATCTGATTTCCGATCTGCTTCGCGTTTTGATTCGACAGGAGCTTGGCGCTCTTCTTGAGGCGACATGGCTTCCTCCTCACTTGCGCGGCTGGCTGCCTCCTCCGATCCAATCAACCTCGAAGGTTGTTGGCGAGGTTCATCATGGTGTCAGCGGAGGTCAATGCCCGCGCATTCAATTGATAGGCCCTCTGCACGAGCAGGAGGTCGGACATTTCGTCGGACATGGACACGTTGGACTGCTCTAGCCAGCGCTGCCGGATGGAAAGCGGCGTATCGACGGTTCGGTTGGGGGAATCCGCGTCGAAATCAGCAGCCACGGCATCGCGTACGATCTGAGCCGCAGCATTATCCATGTCCCGAGGTACAATATAGAGATTATTCCCGATTTGTTCCAAATATTGCGGCTTTACGGCTACAGCCAGCTTCACACGACCCGCCACTCTTTTGTCATCGGGATCGTTCTGCTTGTACTCCATAACGGTTCCGTCCGTCGCAATCTGAACGTCATAGCCGTTCCGCACCCGGATCGGGTTCCCGGCATAATCGAGCACAGAGTGGCCTTCCGCAGTCGTCAGATACTGGTTTTGCGTATCTCCCGCCCGGGAAACCAGCTGGAAAGCCCCATCCCGGGTGTAAGCCGTCTGCCCATTGGCGTTCACTTCGAAGAAGGCGTCTCCCTCGATGCCGAGGTCGGTGTCCAGCCCGGTCTCCTTCAAGGAACCTTGCGTCAAGTCATACTGCACCTGACTGATCCGGCTTCCCCAGCTCTGCTGATAGCCGAGCGGAGACAGCCGGCCGTTCTGTTGGAATGCCTGCGGCTGCTGCTTGACGTTCATCAGAATATCGGCAAAATTGGCTTCCTTGCGTTTGTACCCCGTGGTAGTCAAATTTGCCATATTGTCGGCCAGAATGTCAAGCTTGCGCTGCAGGGCATTCATGGAACTCATGGAGGAAATAAGAGATGGATTCATGGCTCGTTAAACCCTCCCGACT
Organism: Gorillibacterium sp. CAU 1737; assembly: GCF_039888655.1. Taxonomy (NCBI): domain Bacteria; kingdom Bacillati; phylum Bacillota; class Bacilli; order Caryophanales; family Paenibacillaceae; genus Gorillibacterium; species Gorillibacterium sp. CAU 1737. Next base: position 72,837 of record NZ_JBDQQO010000009.1, on the reverse strand, counting down.
TCGTTAACCGCTTTTTCGAGGCTGCGGTCGTAGTATTGAACCATCTTCTGGTTGGCTTCATAAGCGCGAAGGGCGTTGTTCAGCTCGACCATCGACTGCGCCGGATCGACGTTCGACTGCTCCAGGTATCCCTGGCGAATGGCAGCCTGGTGCGTATCCACCCAGTTGCCGAACTCGGCATTACGGACCCCGGCGTTATCCGCAAGCGCCGTAACCGTCCCCTCTTCGCCAGCATTAACCCGGTAGACGCTGTTCCCTTCGCGAACCAGCCGGTTCGGGTCTTCCACAACGGAGAGCAGCAGCCCCATTTGCTGACCGGCGGCATTCCTCAACGGCTCTCCGGTCACCGCGTTGAGGAAGCGGCCGTCCTCGGTTGCCTTTACCTCGGGGATCGCCCGTCCTGCGGCGTCCACCAGAACAATCGGCTGGCCGTCCAGTCCGAGAACCCGATAGCCTTCCGCGGTCATGAGCTCACCGGCCGCGTTCACTTCGAAGTTCCCGCTGCGGCTGTAGCGGGTTTCACCCTCCGGCGACTGCACGGTGAAGAACAGCTGCCGCTGGAAGACCCGGTTGCCGTCCGCGTCGAATGCCATGCCGGTTCCATTGAACTCCAGATTGGGAGACTCAATATTGGACGCGATGGCGAAGTCGAACTTGTTGCTCGTCTCCTTTAAATCGCCCTGTACGTAGAGAGAGGGATCTTCCTCGGCCAGGACGCCGGTATTCAGGCGGCCGATTTGACGAGAGGTCCCGCCGCTGGCTTGTCCACCTGAAAGAGCGATGAGCATTTCCGGGAAAGAGCGGGAGATCGCATTGACCTGCTTGTACCCCGCTGTTTGAAGGTTGGCTATGTTGTTTGTGACGGTGTCGTGCTTGCGCTGCTCAGCAATCATTCCCGCCGCTGCTGTGTAGAGTCCCCTGATCATCGGCTCACCCGCTTGTCCTTCAGATTTGCATTGCCTTTGTTCTTATCTTCCACTCGTGCCCATATGCTTGCGCGCCACCTTGTCCAGGTTGTCCAGCATGATGCCGGTTCCCTTGACGACACAGTGCATCGGGTCTTCCGCGATCAACACCGGTACCAGCAGCTCCTGGCTGAGGAGCTGATCAAACCCATGCAGCAGAGCGCCGCCTCCGGTCAGGATGATGCCCTTGTCGATGATATCGGCGGCTAACTCGGGCGGGGTCCGTTCCAGGACGGTCTTGGCCGAGGCGATGATGTGGGAGATCGGCTCCTGAAGCGCCTCCCTCACCTCTTCCGAGGTGATGTTCACCGTCTGCGGCATCCCGCTTACCATGTCCCGCCCGCGGATGTCCATCTGCTTGTCCACATAACTCGGGCTGACCGTTCCGATGCGAACCTTGATTTCCTCCGAGGTTCGCTCTCCGATCAGCAGCTTGTACTTATTCTTGATGTACTTCATGATCGCAGCGTCGAACTTGTCCCCTGCGACCTTGAGGGAGGAGGAGGTCACGATGTCGCCCATCGAGATGACGGCGACGTCGGTCGTCCCTCCGCCAATGTCCACCACCATGTTGCCGCTTGGCTGGAAGATGTCCATCCCGGCGCCAACGGCGGCTGCCTTCGGCTCTTCTTCCAGAAACACTTCGCGGGCGCCGCTCTTCTCCGCCGCCTCGCGAATCGCCTTCTGCTCCACGCTCGTCATGTTGGTGGGCCCGCAGATCAGAATCCGCGGGCTGCGGAGCCATGACTTCGCTCCGATCTTGCCGATGAAGTACTTGAGCATCATCTCGGTGATTTCGAAATCGGCGATCACGCCATCCCTCATGGGCCGGATGGCAATGATGTTGCCCGGAGTTCGACCTACCATCCTCCGGGCTTCCTCTCCTACTGCCAGAACGCGTTTCGTCTGGCTTTCGATAGCGACAACGGAAGGCTCATCGAGGACAATCCCCCGCCCCTTCACATAGATCAGCACGTTGGCTGTCCCCAAATCAATCCCGATATCCTTGCTCAACATCCCGCTCTTGATCCTCCCTGATCGTCCGCTCTTGAAATAGGAGGCCGTGAAAACCGCATCTTCCTCTATTATCGGCGCACGGACCCCGTTTGCTTATACAAAATTCGCCATAAAAATAAAAAATCCTCCTTGTTCCGATTCTTCGCGGTCCGAACAAGAGAGCGGATGCTGGCGAGAAGAATCAGGAATGGGCGGATACGAGTTGTTCTTGATTTTTTTGTCGGGGGGACTTCTTGTATTTGATCTTGGTTGCTTCTCCTCCTCTCAAGTGACGAATCGATTTGTGGTACTCCAGAATGGTCTTTACCTGGTTCGCGAGATCAGGGTTGATGTCCGGGAGCCTCTCGGTCAAGTCCTTGTGTACGGTACTCTTGGAAACGCCGAACTCCTTTGCGATGGTGCGAACCGTGTGTTTCGTTTCCACGATGCAGCGTCCGATCTTGATGGTGCGTTCTTTGATGTAATCGTGCACTCGCCTCGCCTCCTTGATTCCAGTTGGAATTGGTACATTATATGAGGGGCGGGCCTAGATATGCTGTGTTCGTACAACGAATTGCAGGGGGATTGTCCTGGTCTAGTGCAGGATCATGGAACGTGCGAAACCGCTGACAAGATGCGCCGATCTGCGCAGAGAAGAAGATTGTGTTCCTACTATAGGAAAACACCTGCCAGGACGATGTGCCGCCGCCCTAGCAGGTGTCGAATAGTGCTGCTTAGCTCAGCAGCCTTTTTTGAGCCCGGTATTCAAGAGGGGTGACGCCCTCCATTTCGCGAAAAATGCGGGTGAAATGCTTGGCGTTCTCAAACCCGACCTGGCTGCTGATCTCATACACCTTGTCCTCGGTCTTCTCCAGCAGCTCCTTGGCCTTCTGAATGCGCAGTCTGCGAAGGTACGAAACGAAGCTTTCGCCCGTGTACTCCTTGAAGGCTTGGCTGAAGTAGGTGTAGTTGAGCGAGACGTGGTTCGAGACCATCGCCATGTTCAGGTTCTCCTGGTAATGCTGGTGGATATAATCGACCGCCTTGTCGAATTCCCTCGGATCGCTGTGTACCGTGCGAATCTGGCGAATATATTGGTTCAGCCTGCCGAGCAGGCTCTCCACACTGTGAAAATAATCGTGGAAATGGTCGAAGTTGTAGATATTTCCCGCTTCCCGGTAAGACTTCAAGATCTCGATCGACTCTTCTCCGTACAGCTTATAAACCTTGTCGAAGATGAACTCGTTGATCATGGAGCTGATGCCTTCCAAATAGCCGATGTCGAAGCGGAGCACCGTCTTCACGTCAAGGATGCGAAGGAGCAGCCGCTTCATTTCGACTTCCCGGTCGCTGCCCAGCATATTGGCCACCCGTTGGATTTCTTCCGCAGGCAAAAGATAGCTCTTGTCGCGATGGGAGACGCTCCCGTACCGGATCACGCCGGGGGAGGATTGCAGCAAGAAGTATTTCAGCGCCTGAGCCGCTTGCCCGTAAGCGCTGGGGATCTGCTCCAGCCGAACCATCCGCTCGCTGATTCCCATTCGTACGGTAAAGAAGCTATGGTGCTGAATTCGCTCGGCGAGCTGCGTGAACACTTCCTCCCGGCGGGCGAGAAGGACGAGCCGATGGTCCTTGTCGTAAAACCGGGAGAACGGCTCTTTCGGCTCCAGCAGCTCCTGAAGGAGGCTGTCGACCTTGGCAAGCAGCTCCACCCGATTGTCAGGCTGGCGGGCTTCCGATATCTTGAGGACCGCGGCATAGTAGCCCTCGTCCAGCCAGCTTTGCTCGGCATGGGTGAGGTGCTCCCGCACCGTCTCCGGCGGCATCTCCCGGTGAAGGAGCACGAAGTTGTATTCGGCTGCGATGAATTCCTCCTTCAGCCGCCCGGACAAGAGCGAGTGCTGCTCCCGCTCCTCCTGCCGCTTGCGCTCGCCCTCCAGCCGGGTGAGCACGCGAAACAGCTCGTCGCGCACGATCGGCTTCAGCAGGTAATCCTTCACCTCGTGGCGAATTGCCTCCCGCGCGTACTGAAAATCATCATGGCCGCTCAGGATGATCACATCGGGCTTGGGCTCGACGCCCTCCAGCCGATGAAGAAGATCCATGCCGTCCATAATCGGCATGCGGATATCGGTGATGATGAGCTCGACGCCTTCCTTCGCAGCGACGGCGAGCGCCTCCTGCCCGTCCCCCGCCAGCGTGATGCGGTAGCGGTCGGGAAACTGGCGCTCGATCATGGCCTTGAGCCCGTTTCGAATATTGGGTTCGTCGTCAACGATCAACAGATGGCGCATCGGGCAACGGACCTCCCGTCAAGATGAGATAAGGCAAGGTCATGATGATTCGGGTACCGACACCCTCCTGGCTTTCTGCGCGAATGCCGTACTCCTTGCCATAGTACATGACGATTCGCTGGTCGACATTGCGCAGCCCAATGCCGTTTCCTTCCTGATCGGCCTTCGGCATCCGGCTGCGCATGGCCTGCACCTCCGCATCCTCCATCCGAAGCATGAGGTTGAGGTCCCGCAGGCGCTCTGGAGGCATCCCGTTGCCGTCGTCCTCCACCTCAATCAGCATCTGGTCGCCGCGGCTGTACACCCGGATCGTCACGGTAAGCGGCCGGGACAAAGGCTGCTCTGCGCTCATGCCGTGCTTCACCGCATTTTCCACGATCGGCTGAAGGGACATCTTCAGGGCTTCCTGCTCCAGGAACGGGGCGGGAATGTCAAGATGGAGCCCCAGCCGGTTGTCGTAGCGGATGTTCATGATGGCGATGTAATGCTGGATATGGGCCACCTCCTCCCGGAGCCGGACATGGTTGCTCGTCCAGCGGAGGTTGTAGCGCATCATGCTGCCGAGCGAGGTCAGCGCATCGGAGAGCGTGTACTGGCCTTCGATCTCGGCCATCATCTTCAAATTTTCCAGCGTATTGTAGAGAAAATGTGAATCGATCTGATTCCTGAGGCTGCGGAGCTCGGCTTCCTTGGCCGACGCCTGGCGATTGACCGCCTCGACAATGAGCTCGTTGATCTTCTTCATCATCTGGCGGAAATGAAACGCTAGCTCTCCCACTTCGTCCGTGCCGTTTACGGGAATGTCCACCTGGAAGTCCCCCTTGCGCACCTTTTTCATGGAATCCCTCAGGATCGTGAGCTTCTTCAAAATGAGCGAGTGGAGGAAGAACGTGATAAGCGAGAGCAGGACGATGAGCCCGATGGTGGCGATGATGATCGTATTGCGCCAACGCGTGATCGTGGAGAGGGCTTCTTTCATCGTTACCACACTCAGCACATGAGCATCCAGCTCGTCAATACTGGACGGAATGACCAGATAGGGCTGTCCGTTATAGGAAAACGAGAACTGGCTGGCGTCCCCCGCCTTGTGCAAGGAGAGCTGGCGCTTGATCTCGCTGATTCCGATGTCGTTGTAAAAGGGAGCATTTTTGTTGGCGTAGACCTTGCCGTTCCGGTCGATGATCACCATCTGGGCATTGGGGTCCTGCACACTGCTGAATGCACTGGAGAAGAAGTCTTCCAGCCGCACGCTCATCTCGATGACTCCGATGGTTTTATTATACTGCCGAAGCCCTCTCAGAAGCATCACATAGGGCTCCGTCCACTTGCCTTCGGCATCGTAGCGCTTGGTGATCTCCTTCCCGTTCTCCCCGATCTCCCACCAGACCATCTCGCCGAGTTCCTTCGTCTTTCGTATCCACGGCCTGTCGGCAACCCGGCTTTCATTGAAAATGATCGGCCAGAACTCAGGAACATTCGGGTTATCCGTAAAAATCCGCAGGCTGGAGATCATGGGATTGCTGAAGATCAGGTTGAGCAGGTTTTGCTGGGTCGTATCGTTAAACTGCACCAGCTCCGCGGTACTCGGCTCCACCGGTGCGGTGAGCAGCTCCGTGACGGAGCGATCCGATGCGACGATCTGCGCCGTGCTTTCCATCATCATCATCTTGTTGATGATGTTGTTCTTCTCGATTTCGAGCCGGTACTCGGAATTGCGGGTGGCTTCCTTGATGGTATTCGAGTACATCTGATTAAAGAGGTACCACGAAAAGAAGAGGACCGGCACCAGAATGATGATGATATAGGACAGGATAAGCTTGACCTGAATGGACATTCTGTCCATGAAGGAAAACGATTGCCCATGCGTCCCTCGAAGCCTTCTACCCATGGAATCCCCGCCTTGCCTGCTCTTGATCTCGTCTGCGGAGGCGAACGCTGCGCTCCTCCGGCTTCAACCTTTCTCTCCGTGCTTCTCTACCGCTGCATACGTTCAACTTATTTAGATCGTGTTTGTAAACACGCTCTAGCATAACACAGGAACAAGCCTGACCGACAACCGAAGTCCAGGGTCAGGCTTGCCTTTATTGCCGTTTCGTTTCTTACTTGGCGGCGTTCAATTTCTTCAGGTTCGTCTCATAGGCCGCTTGCTTGTAGGTGTCTACCTTGTCCTTGCCGGCGGCTTTGATGTCATCCTGATACTTGCTCCAAATTTTGTCGAAGTCCTCATCCGATTTCGCCATGAGCAGCTTCGGCAGCGCCTTGCCCCACAGCTGAGCCATCTTGTTGGCGGCTACGCCCTCTTCGGAATTGCCCGTCGGACTGATGTTGTCAAACTGCGACATGCTGACGGACTTGCCCTTCGTCCAGTCTTCCAGCTGCTTGCTCGGCTCGACGGAAGGCGGAGCCCATTGAAGGATCATGTTCGTGTCCTGCATCATCCAGAAGGTATAAGAAGAGCCGAATTCCTTGTCAAACGCAGAGCGGTCCTTGTTCATGAGCTCCAGTACTTCCGGCTTGAATTGATCCTTGCCGTCGATGGTATCATAGGACACGCCTTTTTCCCCGAGGTACAGGTCCTTATTCCCTTCCTCGCTGAGGAGGTAGCTCAGGAACTGAATGGCGCGTTTCTTGTCTTTGACGTCCTTGGAGATCAGCGTCACCGTCCAGCCCGAGATGCTCGGTCCGGCAAGCGTCGGCTGAGCGCTGCTTGCATTCTTCGGTCCGTCCACCGCGATGTAGACCTTGTTCGGATCCTTTTGGTAGAGGGAGATGTTCTGATTCGCGAAGTCGGTCCGTTGGAACAGCATGGCGAAGTAGCGGCCTTGAGCGATCTTTTCTTCCATTTGCGCGCGCTTGTCGATGAAGATGTCCTTTGCAAGCAGGCCGTCCTGGTTCGCCTGACGGAACACCTTCAACCATTTGATATACTCGGGATCGGTCGAGCGGTCATACAGCTTGCCGTCTTTTTCTTGCGGGATGGCAAGGAAGTTTTGCAGGTAGCCCTCGAGCGAGCTATTGCCCACTTCACCGAATTCGTTCATCCCGATCGGGATGATCGGCTGGCCGTCGATGTCCGGGAACTTCTCCTTGGCCGCCTTGAGGGCGTTCAGGAAGCCTTCCGGCGTGCTCATATCCGGGCTGCCGATCGCTTCGTACATGTCCTTGCGAACGACGAAGGTTTGGTTGGAGGTGAAGTATTCTCCGTATTTCTCATAGTCCGCAGCAGAAGCGGAGGAGTTCGGGTATCCGTAGACGTTGCCGTCTTCCTGCGTGTACCAGCCTCTCTTCGCTGCATCCGCTACCTTGAAGAAGTAGGGATCGTATTGATCGGCCAGTTCGTTCAGCGGCAGCACGAGGTCGCCTTCGATCATCTTCTTCACGGCGTCTTCCCACCAGCCGAGCGTGATGAAGTCCGGCAGCTTGCCGGAGGCGATCATCGTGTTCAGCTTCTCGTTCTCGTTGCCGGCCGGAACGATGAAGTTGACGCTGACGCCGGTTTTCTTGGTGACGTACTGGCTCGTCTTGTCGACTCCCCACTTGTTCGGGAACCAGGAGAAGTTCAGGTACCAATCGAACGTGATCGGAGTGGTGTCGCCCTTCCAGCCGGGTTCATCCGGGTTCAGGGAAGGTGCGGTGGAAGCGGCAGACTCGGAAGGATTGGCATTCGTTGGAGCGGGGCTCGCTCCCTTCGAGTCCTTGCTTCCCGAGCAAGCGGCCAGGGAAAGGACCATGGAGGCGGCCAGCAGGGAGGCAGCGATTTTTCGCGTTTTGCCCATCTTGTTATACCCCTTTTCGTAAATTGTCAGATGTATTATCAATCCTCGCCAGGGCGATGGATCGGTAACCGTTGGTTAACTGAGGCGGGTCAACGTTCTTACCGAAAGAGCCGTTGCCGTTATGCGGCGTTCGCAGGCTTCCTCTACCCCTTGATGGAGCCGATCATGAAGCCTTTGACGAAATACTTTTGCAGGAACGGGTAGACGAACACGATCGGCGCCGTCGTCACCACCATGGTCGCCAGCTTGAGCGACTGGGAGGTTACCGTGCGAGAAACGTTGCTCGGCATGGCCGCGATCATTCCGCTCGCTCCCGTGCTGGAGGCCGCTACAATGCGGTACAGGAATGTCTGGATCGGCTGCAGGTCGGGGTTGTTGATGTAGATCATCCCGGTAAAGTAGTCGTTCCATTGGTAAACCCCGTGGAACAGGGCAATCGTGGCCACAACGGGCATGGAGACGGGAATGATCACCCGATAAAAGATTTTGAAGTCGTTGGCGCCGTCGATCTTGGCCGCCTCCTCCAATCCGTCCGGAATCTCCCGGAAGAAGGTGAGGAAGATGATCAGGTCCCAGAAGCTGAACGCGGCCGGGATGATGTAGACCCAGAAGGAGTCGAGCAGCCCGAGGTCGCGAGTCAAGAGGTAGGAGGGAATGAGCCCGCCTCCGAAGAACATCGTGACCGTTCCGATCAGCATGTAGGCCTTGCGGCCAATCAGCTCCCGGCGCGACAGCGCATAGGCGACCATCGCGGTGAAGAAGACGTGGACGACCGTCCCGATGAGGGTCTTGGCTACCGTGACGCCCATGGCGGTCATGATGCCGTTGCTGTGGAACACCGTCCGGAAGCTGGTCAGGCTGAACACCCGCGGCCACCAGTAGATGCCGCCGCGCATCGCGTCCGTGCCGTCGTTGAATGCATTGACGAGCACGTACCAGATCGGGTACAGCGTGAGGAAACAAATCACCAGCATGAGCACATTGTTGAACATATCAAATGTGAATTCGCCAGCCGTTCTGCGATTTCTGGAAAACATGTCGATCACCGCCTTTTTGCTAGAATAGGGATGTGTTGTTGAGCTTCTTCGTCACCCAGTTGGACCCCAGGAGCAGGAACAGTGCGATGACGGACTTGATGAGTCCGACCGCTGTGGAGTACGAGAAGCGCGACTGCGAAATCCCTACCTGATAGACATAGATGTCGATGACGTTGCTCGCACTGTCGTTCAGTTGGTTGCGCAGAACGAGAATCTGGTCGAAGTTGGAGTTGAGGATGCCGCTCACGGCCAGGATGAACAGAATCGAGATTGTTCCTTTGATGGACGGTAGTGTGATGTTGAAGATCTTCTGGAAGCGTCCGGCGCCGTCGATGGTGGCCGCCTCGTACAGCTCCGGCGAGATGCTGGAGATGGCCGCCAGGTAGATGATCGCCGACCACCCGAGCTCCTTCCAGATGTCGGAGGCGATGATGATCGTCCAGAAATACTTCGGTTCCGCCAGGTAAGTGATCGGTTGATCGATCCAGCCGAGCGCCATCAGCATTTTGTTGATAATCCCCACGTCTGCGAGCCAGGTGGCGAGGATTCCGCCCAGGATAACCCACGACAGGAAGTGAGGCAAATACGAGATCGTCTGAATGGACCTTTTGAAGAGAGACGATCTTACCTCATTCAGCAAAATCGCGAAGATGATGGGCAGCGGGAAGCCGATAATGAGCTTCAGAATGCTCATGCCCAGCGTATTCTTAATGACGTAGCCCAGGTTGTCATCATGGAAGAACTCTTTAAAGTTGGCGAGTCCCGCCCACGGTGCTTCCGAAATCTTCTGACCGAGGTTGAAATCCTTGAAGGCGATGCTGATCCAGTACATCGGAATGTAGTTGAAAATGATCATCCACACGATCCCGAGCAGCGCCATCACCTGCAAGTAACGTTGCGAGTAAAGCTTGCGGAACCAACGGCTCCTGGTTTCCTTCCCTTTGACAGGACCTTTGTCTGTTGTTGCGTTAACCCCTGCTGTGGAACTCATAGCGGGCAGCACCTCCGATTTCTCCCATGGCGTGATGAAAAATCACACCCTATCCCAAAATGTAAGCCCTTTCTCTCTCTAGTGTAGGGGGGAACCCTCCCGATAACTAGGATGCATTTTTCGTATCAGGTGTCTGGATTTCAGGTGCATCGCACCGCCCCGGGGTTAGCCCAGGACGATATCGATGGCCTTTACATGGCCGCTGCGAACCTTGTCGACCCACGGTCCTGTAACCCGAGCTCCCTCCACGACATGCTCCTCTTCGTTCGCGGCGATCAGCCGGAGCGATTGAATCCGCACCGCGTTCTCGCCGTAGGTGGAGCCTCGGGTCGGGTTGCGGTACGTAACCTCCGTCGTGCCGAGGAAGCGGAAGGTCAGACGACCGGATGCGTCAAACAGCCAGCCAGGAAGAACAGGGGAGAGCGCAAGCGCAAGCTCGCCGTCTACCAAGCGGAAGGGGCGGTCACCCGCCATCATGCCGATCCACATGCTCAGGAACTCGGCCGTCGAGCCGCTCAGCCGGGCGTAGAAGCCGCGGCCGACCGCATGCGGGTCCGGGTTGACCGAGGTGGCGATGAACGACGAGTTCTCGAGCGTACTGCGGCCATACACCTCAGGGTCCATGAAGGGCACGAGGGAATGCTGCATTTCCTCCTCGAATTCGGCATACAGGCCGTTGCGGAGCAGCTCCAGCACATACTTGTAAGCCATGTGCATGAAGACCGATTCCCGCTCCAGCCAGCCGGGGGTAAAGGCTCGGATGCGTCCGATTTCATGGGGCTGGCCATCCAGGCTCACCGAGGTCTTGAACATATGGAGCTTCTCGTCATACAGGGCGGTGCGCTTGATCCGATCGTGAATAGAACGGGCTTCCTCCGGCGTCTCCACCGTCTTCAGCCAGCGCGCCGGTCCCTCCAGGAAGAGAGGGAGCGCTTCCCCTGTAAATTCGCTCACCCGCACCTTGGGAAGCCCGTAGTGGGTGAGGAGCGGCTTCCCTTCCGCGTCCGATACCGGCTCGAAGCGAGTGGCTTCGAAGCGGAAGTACGTCGGCGCAAGGCCGTCGCCCATGCGAACGGCACGTTCGATGCCGAGCTCGATGACCGCAAGGAAGGTTCGGCAGATGGACGCAAGCTTGCTGAGCGATAGCGCGCCCTCGCGGCCCGTGAAGCCGAAGCGAACCTGCTCCCGGTAGGCTTCGCGAGCGTTCGCAGTCTCATTCCAGTAAGCGAAGGCTTCCAGTTCGCCTGCCTGGCGTCGTTTCGCAAGCGTCTTCACTGTTTCAAGGAAGGCGAGGATTTCCTCCGGCACGCGGACGTTCTCCTCTGCGTGCTCCTCGCAAGCTTCCGCAAGGAACATCAGGTGGCGCTTCAGCTCGAAGGTCTCGCTCATGCCGGAGCCGACGATGCCCGGAAGCCCGTTCATCGCATCGTTCCAGCCCGGCTTGTTGGCTTCCATCTCCACGCCCATGCCGTAGGGATCGAGGGTGGCGAATTTGTTCAGGCCAAGCGACAGCATCTTCACGAGCAGGTTGGTCGTGTAGACCGCGCCCATCCCCTGCTCCGTCTTCAGCCAATGCGTGCCCTTCAAGGACATGCCCAGCTTCTCCATCTTCTCATCATCATGAACGATGGAGCCGAATTGTCGCACCGTGCCGTTCTTCAGCACGTATTTCTCGCTTCTGGGAAGCACCCGAACCGCGCTGTCGTAGAAGGGATATGCCTTCTCCGAGAGCAGAAGCTCCCGCTTCTTATCCGGGTAGATGCTGAGGTAAGCATCCACGAGATCGAGGTTGTAGGTCCAATGGTCAGACCAGAACCCTTCCCCGAAGGTCGCTTCGATTTGCTGCTCCGCCAAATCGAGCAGCCGGCCGAGGAAGTCCTCCTCGCCCATAGAAGGCACGAGGCCGTGATCCGCCAGGAAGCCGATCACCTTACCGGGCGTGAATGCCTTGCGGCATCGTGCCGCAAGCTCCGGCTCGCCCTTGCCGAAGGCATCGGTCAGGAGCTGTTCCAAAGCGGAGGCGCGTTCCTCCTTCACGACGAACGTCGTCGCCTCCACGCCAAGCGGATTGTAGCCGTCCGCCTGAATGAGGCTGTAGAACATGCGGATGTTGAAGGTGCCGACTCCCGGATGGAAGAACACATCGCTGCGCCGGTTTTGATTGGCGTCCCGGAAGTTGCCGTTGCCCTGGGAGTAAAACTCCGGCAGGATCGAGAAGAAATTGTAGTCCCGCTCCAGATCGCCGTGCTTGCGGGAGAAGAGGTGAACGACCTTGCGGCTCGCATCGTCGTGCTTGCTCCCGAAGAGATAAGGATAGCCGCCTCGCAGCAGATTGTCGAGGTAGCACTGCCGGCTGTAGGCGTCGAGGATCGGCTGGCCGGATTTCATCGCGATATCGTTCGTCAGCTCGGCGACAAGTTCATTGGCCTCCGCTCGCTTGGCACGAATATAGGACGCGTTGCAGAAGCGTTCGGCCCGCTCATTGATCTTCTCCACGCGGGAAACGTGCCCGATCAGGGTATAGAGATTAACCGATTGGCCGGGGGCCAGCTTCACTTCACGGCCGGTAAAACCGCAGGGAACCTTGTTGTAGGCATACTGCGGTCTCTGCTGAAGCTCGCTCAGGGAAGCGGCCGCGAAAGCATCCGGGTACGCGAGCGAGGAGTTGTCGCCGAAGACGAGATCGGGATCGACAATCGGGGCGAGCAGCTCCTCTTCATCCGAGAAGCTCAGGTAGAAGTGGCCGCTCACTACCTCGCTGACCTCTGCTTCGTCGTGCGTGCTGGAGCGCAGCTTGTAGAACGGAATGCGCGCCTCCCGGTTGCCGACTTCCATCCAGCTGCGCAGCAGGTGGCCCACTTCCTTGAAGCCGCCGTTCTCGACCCCGTACGGGAGGATTTCCGGCAGTCCGTCCAGCAGCTCGAAGGACGCCTCTGCGTTCGCTTCGTTGCCGATTTCCACATGGCGGACAAGCGCTGCCACATCCTCGTTCGGTAGGTGGAAGTAGCTCACCTTCACCCGCAGGCCTTGCTCGTGATGGACTTCCTCAAGCGAGATCTCGTTGGCGCGAACGCGCATCGATCGTTCCGCCTGAGCGTCCGGACGGGCTGTCTGGAACGGCTCGTAGATGGCTCCGTCCCGCTTCAAGAACGTGCGAAACCCGCTCGCGGCGACCGTCTTGTAGGCGATGCTGGCCGGGGAGAATTCCATGATCGGACTGTTCTTGTCCTGAATGCCGAAGCCGCTGATCGCCTGCCCGCGGTTGACATAGAAGGTCCACATCGGGATGCCCTTCTTGCCGGCGAGTCCCGGCAGGAAGCTGGCAAACGGCTTCGCTTGCGGATAGTTCTGAATGACAAACGTATCTTGCTCGTATGAATAGGTTCCCATAAGCCTAAATCCTCCAAGGAGTAAGTTCGGATCGCCGGCAGGCGTAGGACAAGTGCTGTCAGAGACTGCGACAAAATCAGGTAACGCTAAATCGCTGATTCCTCGCAGCTCCTTAGTCAGCCAACACAAAGGTTGCGATTGAATGCGCGGGCAGCGAGTGGGTGAGCAGACGGCCGTCGAGGCCGACCGACAGTGTCTCGGCTGCATCCGTTTCGTTCAGCGCCACGAGGGCGATTATGCCATCCGGATTGCGGAAGGCGGTCGCCTTCACCGACGCGTGCCCATTGGCAAGGCCTACGCGAACGGCTCCCGGCTGAATGTGTCGGCTGAAATGGCCGATGTAATAGTAGGAACTGTTGAAGTGGAGCGTATCCGTTACCGTGTCGGCAATGATAGGCGCGTCGCACAGGTTATGGACGTGATTCGGACCGCCGGTCTCGTCGAGCACGAGGTTCCAATCCAGGTAGCCCTCGCACCAGTTGTTGAAGTCCCCGATCATGTTGCGAGCGTACCGTTCGCCGGTATGCCAGGCGCCAAGGTGGACGCCGCCCTCCTGGCAGCCCTCCGTGAAGAGGAGATGCTTGTCGGGGAAGCGCTCGTGCACCTCGCCCACGGCAGAGAAATCCTCGCTCACATACCAGTGGAAGCCCGTTCCCCATACGTATTGAGCCGCTTCTGGATCCGAGAGCACCGCCGAAGCGCGCTCCACCATAAGATCGCGGTTGTGGTCCCAGATCAGCAGCTTGATATGACTGAGCCCCTCTCGATGCAGGGCAGGCCCCAGGTGATGCTTGATGAAATCGCGTTCTTCCTCTCCGCTGTAGATGCAGGAGTCCCATACTTGCACGGCCGCAGGCTCGTTCTGCACGGTAATGCCCCAGATCGGCACATTCTCCGCTTCATAAGCGCGAATGAACTTGGTATAGTACTGAGCCCAGATGCCCGCGTACTCGGCCATCAGCTGTCCGCCGTTGTTCATCTCGCCATTGGTCTTCATCCAGGCGGGCGGGCTCCACGGAGAGGCCAGCATCGTGAACGGGCTTCCCTTCACCTCGGCGGCATCGCGGATGAGCGGCAGGATCAGCTCCCGATCATGAGCAATATCGAAGGTCGTGAGCTCCGTGTCCCCGTCCTGAAGATACGTATAATTCCCGAGCGCAAAGTCGCAGCTGTGAATGGGCACTCGCCCGAGCGTATACCCCAACCCCTCCACGGGGTGGAAATAACGGCGGATGGCCTCCGCTCGATTCTCGGGACTGATGCGTGATAGGGTGTAGGCTGCCGCTTCTGTGAAAGCGCCGCCAAATCCGAGCATGCTTTGATGCTCCTGAGCGGGGTCAATCTCCAGGTCGGCGACTTGCCCCTCCGCACGGTCCCCACTCGAAACCGACTCCTGCTCCTTCCACCGCTCGCCCGTATCGCGGGCCGTCACGTAGATCTTTGTGAACGTCATCCGTCTTCTCCTTCGCTGCTTCATTCTCTATCCCCAACGTAATACGAAACCGGTTTCGAAGCAAGCAAACAAGAAATAATGATCCTTTTCCTGAAATAATGATCCTCTCCACGCAAAAAAAACCGCCCGGGCCTTTGGCCCGAAGCGGTAAAACGGATCGTATGGGGAGGGGTTTGGGTTACTTCGGCAAAACGTCGTTCGGGTTGAGCGTGGTATCCCCTTGGCGCACTTCGAAGTGCAGGTGGATGCCCGCGTCCTTTTCCAGCTCGTTGCGTCCGGCTTGTGCGATGACGTCGCCCTTCTTCACTTCCGTGCCTACCGCCACCTTAACGCTGTCGAGGCTTTGGTACACGGTCACGAGGCCGTCCGGATGCGTAATCTCCACGAATTGGCCGACGAGCGGCTGCTTGTCCACGGCGGTTACCTTGCCGCCCTTTGCGGCCAGCACATCAAAGGTCTTGCTGTCCTCACGAGCGAGCGCAATGCCCGTCTGCGGGAGGAACTGGTCCTGGTACTCCAGCATCGCGGCTGCCTTCTCTTCGGCACTGGCATTCTTGTTGTAGTAGTTCGAGACGACATCCAGTGCGGTGCGGTCGGCAACCGGCCAAGCCATTTCTTCAACCGTTGCATTGGCGGGTACAGCATCATCCGGGGTCGGCTTCGTTTTATCCGGCTCCGTCATCGCCGTCTGCGGCGTATCGCTTCCGGTCAGCTTGTCGCTAACCGTTCCTTGATACCACCACATTAACGAAAAGATAATAGCCGCCGCTGCCAGATAGATTGCCGGATAGGCCCATTTTTTGCTGAGCATCCTTTTCCAGGTGCCGGCAGGTTTGGCGGTTTGCTGCTCCTCGGTAGTTTGGGGAGCGTCTTGCAAGTCTTTGTTCTCTTTCATTATATCATCACCTCATCACCCATTGTTGCCAGATTGGAAGCTTTTATACGCCCCGGATGAAAGGTTATGAAAAAGAAGTTTCAAAGCTTGCCGCCGCCTAGCGGCCCAGCGCAGAAGCGGGAAGGACCGCGCCGGCCTCTTCCAATTGGACGCCGCGATAGTAGTAGGTGATAATCTCTTCGGCAGTCTTCCCGGCCGCCGCCATCCCGTTCGCTCCCCATTGGCTCATGCCCACGCCATGGCCGTTGCCGTAGGTGGTTACGAGAATTTCATCCCCGCTCACCTTCCACGTAAAAGCGGAGGAGCGAAGACCCAGCTTCTCCCGCACTTCCCGCCCGCTGAACGTGGTACGGCCGATTTTTAGCGTTCCGACTCGCTTCCCCTCCGTCCGCTCCGTAACCTTCATCTGGGCGAACGCTTGGCGGATGCTGATCTTGCCGGACAGCCCTAGCTTTTGCAGCAGCTGCCGCCCGGTAAACCGGACGGTCGCTTCATAGCCGGGAGCTTCCTTGTCCCACGGGCTGCTCACGCTTTTCAGGTAAGGCTCCGAGACGCTCCAATACTCCTCCGCATTTTCCGTATAGCCGTTGCCCACGGAGAAAAAGACGGCGTTTATCGGCTTGCCTTTGTAGGTAATGATCTTACCGGCGGTCTCTTCCACCGCTTGCCGGAGCCGGGCCAGCTTCTCCTCATAGGCGGCTCCCCACGCCTTCTTCAGCTTGGCACGGGTAAGGTACGCTTGATGCTGCACCGTATCCGTGACCCAGGCCGTCTTGACCGGCACGCCGCTGAAGTCCTCGTCCAGGTAACGCCGGACGATGTAGGTTCTAGCGGCAAGCGCCTGTGCCTTGAGTGCCTCAGGGGCAAAGTCCGCCGGCATCTCGGCGGCCACCACCCCGAGGACATAGTCCTCGATCGGCAGGCGTTCGACCGTCTTCGCCTGTGACAGATACACCGGCACGACAAGCGAAAGCTTCTCCGCAAGCGGCGCAGCCGGGGCGCCGGGGTCGGCAGGAGCAGCGGCAGGAGCGCCCTGCCCGGCCTTTCCGCTGCCGGGCTGCGGGCTGGCTGCGGCCGGGCGAAGCTCCGTCGTAGCCGGGCTCTTGCCGCGCTCGTGCAAAAGAGCGCCTGCCGTTACCACCCCGAGCGCCGCTAGCAGGGCGGCGCCGAGGCAGAGAATCGGCAGCGAGGGGGTTCGGCGCACGCGCCACAGGGTCGTGCCGGGCGGGGATGCATTCGCCCCGCCGACCGCCGTCGTGCTGGTGAAGATGACGAGGCGGGGCCGGCGGATGACGCGGGACAACTGTTTCCGCAGCGGAATTCCGGCGCGTCTGCCTTCCTTCATGGCTTTCAGCGCAAGGGTTCCGACCGCCGCCAGCTTCCTCCACCGCGAAGCCGCTCGGCTTTCTTTTTTCAATCGATTCACTCCCTTTCGGGTTCTAGGGCTGTACTCGCTTGTCTGGTTCTCTCTATCAGGATTGCCCTCTCAAACCGGTTTGCAAACCAAGCCATGGAAGAATACAAGTGGCAAACAAGCTCGGCCATGGGACAATACCTACTCTATGAGGTGATCAGACCTGCTAGAACCCCAATAGAAGAGAATCCCCCTACCCGCCTCCGTCGCATAATGCGGAAAACGCGAAAAGGCCTCATCCTTCCATTTCGGAGGGATGAGGCTCTCGTGCAGCGCCGTTCTATTCTATTTCATGCGAAACAGCATCCAGCCGCCTCCGCCAACCATGAGGAGGGCCATGACCGTACCGCCGTAAGCGCGAAGGAGGGAGTTCATGAAGGCGGGGGCCGTCTCGCTCATCAGAACGAGGCAACCGGCGATGATCAACACCCCGCCCAGTACAGCCGGACGAAAGGGAAGCTCGTCTGCCTCATGAAGCGAAATCCCGTCCTCCATCAGGCGATTGACGAGGCGGGCCCTATGCATCGCATCGAACAAGCAGTAGAGGTAGAGAAGTGGAATTCCCAGCGAGAGAAACAGCGTGAGGGACGTGGAGAGGATGAACTCATTCCCGAGTGAAACGGCGATGGAAATGAGGACGATATTCAGCACGAGCCCGATCAGATAGGAAACCCCTCGCCTCATCAGGCCGAGGTACAGGTGTCCGAGTCCCGGGATGAGAAGGGAGAAGAACACCGCCAGCCCCACTCGCTTGCGGGGAGGTTTGGGATAGGGCGAGTATGGCGGGTACGGCGGGTGAAAGTCGTCCGGCGGTCCGGGGGGAGGGGAATAACGGAAGTCTGGCATGGACTCGATCTCCTTCGCTTGGCATTTGCCCTCATTGTAGAGGTTGCTTGTCATAGCCGGGTAGTGTCGGATGTCATCTTTCTCGTGACGGGAGCGTCATGTCCGCTGCAACCCGCTGTCATTTGCTGCAACCTGCCGCAACAGTCTACTTGCCCTCGCCGCTTGCAAACCAGGCGCGTTCTGTCGCCATGCGCGCCGCCTCCGCCCGGTTGCGCACGTCCATCTTCGAATAAACCGAGCTGATGTAGTTGCGCACCGTTCCTTCGGAGATGAACAGCTTGGATGCAATCTCCCGATTGGACAGGCCGTCGGACAGCCCGCGCAGCACCTGCTGCTCCCGCTCACTTAGGCCGAAAGCTTCAGCGGTGCTGAGAGCGGGGGACGAAGCTTCGGATCGCCCGTTCCCCGCCTGCGCGAAGATTTCGCGCGCCAAGCTTTGGGGAATCAGCGTCTCCCCCCGAGAGACGTGACGGATGCCGGAAGCGAGGTCCTGCGGGTCCATCGCCTTCAGCAAATAGCCTTCTGCGCCGGCATTCAGAGCGCCGAGCACCAATTGGACCTCCTGGAAGGTGGTGAGGATGATCACCTTCACCTGCGGCCATTGCTCCTTGATCCGCCGGGTCGCCTCAACTCCGTCCATCACCGGCATCTGAATGTCCATTAGTATGACATCGGGCTGTTCCACCCGACAGCATTCCACTCCCTCACTTCCGTCCTTGGCGAGCCATGCGACGGTAAGGTCGGGCTCCATGTCGAGCACGATCTTCAAGCTCTTGCGGATCAGCTCCTGATCCTCAACCAGCCCCAATCGGATCGTCTTCCTCATCTCCGTATTCACTCCGTCTCCTCCTCGTTTACCGATGGCTGGCCTGTCCGCCCGGCGCTCGCCCCCATGCCCATCACGGGGACGAGCGGCAGAACGCAGCGCAGCACCGTCTCCTTCCCCGGCCGGGAGGAGAGCGCAAGGCTTCCCTGCAGCGTCGCCACGCGCTCCTCCATGGAACGAAGGCCGAAGCCGGGCAGGAGCTTCTCGAAGCCGCTGCCGTTGTCGGCCACCATCACCTCAAGCTGCTCGGGGACAAAGGTAAGCGCGAGACGCACCCGGGAGGCCTGTCCATGCCGCTTGGCATTCGTCAGCCCCTCCTGCACGCAGCGAACCGCGGTCAGCCGCACTCCCTGCGGAACAGCGATTTCCTCTCCGCTTACCGACAGCTCCAGCTCCGTTCCGGTCGATCGCTCGAACTCCGACGCCAGCCGACGAACCTCCTCCAGCAGGCTGCCCGTGGGGTCGTCTGCCAGTCGGTGGATGCTTCGCCGCGTCGCGTCCAGTCCCTGCCGGGTAGAAGCAAGCAGCTCGCGCAAATGCTCCTTCGCCTCCTCCGGCGCCCCGTCGATCTGATAGCGGACCGCATCCATCCCGATGATAACCGAGGTGAGGGTGTGTCCCACCGTGTCGTGCAAATCTCTCGCCAACCGGCTGCGTTCCTCGAGGAGCGTGATTCGCTCGATCTGCTGCGAATACTGCTCCAGCGTCGCATTTTTCTCCCGAACGTCCGCCATCAGTTCGCGAATGCGCTGTCCCTCGGACACGAGCAAGGAGAGAGCAAGCCCCAATCCGTAAAAGGCCAGATACGAAACGAGGGTGTTGGCCACTGCCCCGAGCTCCCGAAGCTCCAGAGCCCCTCCTCCGTTCCCCAGCCAAAAGCCTGCCAGGGGGATGACCGCTACGACGAGCGGCGCCGCATACCAAAGTCCTTTTCGTCCTGTCATATAACCAATGGTTAAGGGCATGTAAAGGAAGTTGAACAAGGGGTCCCCTTCATAGAGGGTAGAGGTGTAGAGATATAGCCCGCCGGTCAGCACAATTTCTAATCCGGCATAAGCGAGCGGGCGAATCAATTGCGGGCGGAAGAACAATTGCGGCAACAGGAAGGAGAGAAAGAACCCCGCCGGAAGCAGATAATCGGCCGCTTCTGTCATCGGCTGCTGGAGTAGGCCGGCTACCCCGACGACGAACCAAACCGTTCGCAGCAAAAACAAAAAGGTGTTGAGCCCGGTCCATTTTCCTGCAAGCTCCCGGTTCTTGTCGTCCGTCATGCCGCCCCCTGCCCTCCCTCCTGTTGTCCCTATTACGAAATTCCTCTTGTCCCCATTATAAAAGAAGCTTCCCTGAAGCGGGTAGTGCCGTCTGTCATGAGCTTTGTCATACAAGCATGCGTCGACTCCGGGTAAGTCCCCAAAATGGGCCATACATGTGATGTGATGACCCCGGCAAACCAAAACAAGGCCGCCTGGAATATCTTCCAAGCGGCCTTGCTGTTTCTAAAAGAGAAACGATTTGATCATCCATGTACGCCATGTCAGCGTCCCATCTCACATTCTATGGCATAGAGCCTTTACGCCAGGGTTGGCTGAACCTGAAAGCGCGGGAGCTTTTCTTTCTCCGACTGCTCGGCAGCCGCTGCTGCTTCGGCTTCCGCCTTCGCCGCGACCGCTTCCGCGTCAATCCGAACGATATCAGCGCCCAAGGTATACAGGTTGCGGACGATGTCGGTGTAGCCGCGGTCGATGTGATGGATATCGGTAATCTCCGATTCCCCATCGGCAGTCATCGCCGCCAGAATCAACGCCGCGCCCGCCCGAAGATCCGTAGCCCGCAGCTTTGCCCCCGATAGCTTGCGCCCGCCGTTCACCACGGCGGTGCGTCCGTTGACCGCAATGTCCGCATTCATGCTGAGGAATGCTTCTACATGCATGAAGCGGTTCTCGAAGATCGTCTCCGTCACGAGGCTTGTGCCGTCTGCCCTTAGGAGCAGGGCCATCATCTGCGATTGCAGATCGGTCGGGAAGCCCGGATGCGGCAGCGTCTTGATGTCGACCGCCTTCAGCCGTTCTCCGGCTACCACGCGAAGGGCATTGTCCTCTTCTTCTACCGCGACACCCATCTCCTGCAGCTTGGAGATGAGGGGGCGCAGATGGTCGGCGATCGCCCCCTCCACCCGCACATTGCCGCCGGTAATCGCAGCGGCAATCATATACGTCCCCGCTTCAATCCGATCGGGAATGACCGTATGCACCGCTCCCGTCAAGCTTTCCACTCCGTCAATTCGGATGACACCGGTGCCCGCGCCGCGAACCTTGGCCCCCATAGCGCCGAGGAAATTGGCGAGATCGACAATCTCCGGCTCCATAGCGGCGTTCTCAATGATCGTCGTGCCCTCCGCAAGCGTTGCGGCGAGCATAATGTTCTCCGTGGCGCCCACACTGGCGACATCCAGGTAAATCTTCGCTCCCTTGAGCCGATTCTCCGAGCGAACCTCAATCCAGCCAGCCCCGACTTCGATCTCGGCGCCCATGGCTTCAAAGCCCTTCAAGTGCTGGTCAATCGGCCTTGTGCCGATGGCGCAGCCGCCGGGAAGCGAGATCCGCGCCTTGCCGAGCCGAGCCAGGAGCGGTCCGAGCACGAGGAAGGACGCGCGCATGCGCTGAACCAGCTCCGGGTCTGCCTCCGTCCGTGTCAAACGGGTTGCGTCGATCTGGACGGTTCCCTCGCTGTACTCCACTTGAGCGCCCAGGCTCGCCACCACCTGGTTGATGGTGAGAACGTCGTCCAGCCGGGGAGCCTCATGAATGATGCTTTTGCCCTCCGAACCAAGCAGCGTCGCCGCTAGAATAGGCAGAACCGCATTTTTGGCCCCGCTGATTTTGACCGTTCCCTTTAAGCTATGTCCACCGCGGACGATGATTTTCTTCATGCCGCACCCCTCCGCGTTCTGATGTTAACGCTAGTCATCTTCATACTGTTCGAAGCCTCATTTTCTTTTCATACGGTACCTGTTGCGCAAGGCCCGTTTTTTCCGTTCAACCGATTCGTTATACCCATTTTGAGCGGATGAGCGGCAGGTTATGCACTCGCCTTCGGAGGTGGTTGCCGCTTGCCTGGTTTCTGCTGATCTCAATCAGAAAAAGCCCTTCAAGCCAGAAGACCAGCTGATGTAATCGGTAAAGAAACGCCCTACCTCATAGCCGATCACGATGGCCAGCAGCAGCCGCAAAAGACCGGCCTTGAACGATTTCGGCTCCTTTATGATTCGGTCAAATTTCACCTGATCGAGAGCAATCCATGCGACCACAATGCACACAAGCATCGTGATGAGCGACGTCAGGCTCCCGACCGCAAGCGATCGTGCAATCCAATCCTCCTTCAACGCGGTACTCCCTTCTCCCTACAGAGTATGTGCCTTGGGCTCAGTTGGTTAATTCCCCATTGTTAACTTTAATGAGTACGGCTGAGCTTCTGGATTTGAGCCCGGTGCTGCCGAAACCTTGGCGTAATAAGTTCCCGGCTGCAGCTTCACGCTGGCGCCTTTTTCACGAAGGGCCAAGTCTTCCTGGCCATCCAGGGTACCCGCCTTCGCGATGGTCTTCACCGTGGAATCGGCCAGGATCAAATCGAGGTCTCCCGATGTCCACTCGCTCGTCATCGTCACCTTCACCTCGGTCTCCTTGCTGACCTTGAAGCGGAACCAGTCGACATCCTTCGGGTTGCTGATCACACCGCTGTAGGCCAAGTCCGGGCGCATCGCGGACGCTTGGTACGGCCGGTCGTCCGGTTCGCGCGGGTCCACCTTTTGCCCGTCGTAGTCGACTCGAAGCGTGTACTCCCCGGCAGGCGGCATCTGAGACCGCTCAATGCTTCCTACTCGAATGTAATAAAGCCCCGGCCTTACTTCCGCCTGATCAATTCGCTCCGGCTTGCCTTCATCCGCTCGGTCGACCACGGAGGCCGTCTCGTCCGCCCTTTGCAGCAAGAGGGTTAAATCGATCCTCTGCGAAACGGTGGACACCTTCAAGCTGAGCTTGCCGGGACGGTCCACCTGAAGGGAGAACCAATCTTCGTCACCTGATCGGTGGAAGGTTCCGGTCAGCACATGGCTGCGCGGGGCCAGCCGGTACGCGGTGTAGGGACGATCATTGCTTTCAAACCGATCCTCTTTCATCCGAAACTCCGGCAGCACATGGAGAACATCCGTCGGGTCCCCCTTCGGCAGGACAATTCGGATGGATAGACTTCCCGTCTTCACCGGGATTACATAAACGGCGTTTACGTTCGGCTGGATAACCTTCCCGGCAGCCTCTCCTTCATAATGCGCTTCGACAATGGCGTTGCTCGCCAGCCGATAAGGGGACAAGGTCAGGTCTACGTATCCGTCATAAGCGATGTCCAGCTTTACCCACTGTGCTCCTCCTCCCCCTGGAGGGGTCAGGTCGGTGAGTTTGCCGATCGGCAATTTCCTTGCTGTTTCTTTGGTAAGTCCGGCGTAGGAACGTATGGGGGCGTCCTTCGCAAGCGCCAGTGCGCGATCAGCCCGGAGCAGGCCGTAGCCGGTCTCGCTGTCCCAGCCTGCCCCCATCAGATCTTCAGCCGTCTCGCGAATGAGCGTCCGCACATCGCCGGGGTCAAGGCCCGGGTCCCGCTCCAGCACAAGCGCTGCCACCGCGGCCACTTGCGGTGCGGCGAGGGAGGTGCCGCCGCTGAAGCGGTAGGTTCCCTTGAGCGAGGTGGTAAAGACGTTCCACGGAGCAACCACGTCCATCTCCGGTCCGAAGTTGGAGAGCACCGCGCGGGAGTTATCTCCCATCACACCGCCTACAGCCAACACCGTCGGATAAGCGGCCGGGTATTTGACGTCCTTTCCTTCGTTTCCGGAAGCGGCGACGAGCAGCACGCCCTTCGATTCCGCATACCGGACCACGGTCTCCATATAGGTAGACGGTTTATTCAAGCCCAGCGACAGGACGACAATCTTCGCTCCGTGATCGACGGCATAACGAATGCCTTCCCCTAGGAGGTCTTCATCTCCCGTCCCGTCGGCCTCGAGTGCCTTGATCGGCATAAGATGCGCATTCGGCGCAATCCCGGCAATCCCTTTTTCATTGTTAGCCACTGCGGCAATGACCCCGGCCACATTCGTTCCATGCCCATTGTCATCCATAGGCGGAGTGCCCGGCGTAACGAGATTGGTTCCCTCAACCAGACGAGATGCCAAATCAGGGTGATTGAGCTCGATTCCGGTGTCGACGACTGCCACGACGACAGGCTTGGTGCCAGCGGGCAGCGGCTCCGGGTCGGGAACCCGAATCTGCTTTAAGTAAGTTTGGTGGCTCAGCATCGGATCGTTCGGAACCGCGGCCACCTGATAGGATTGATTTTGTTGGATGGAGACCGCTTCATCGGAGGCGGACCAGCGGGCGAGCCACGCCGAAACGCTCTTCCCTTGAGCCGGGCGAGCTACGGTTACATGCGCGTGTTCATGGCGACGAATCAGCTCGCTCTCCGCGAGGAAAGCGGCTGGAGGCTCGTCCTTCCATTCCACGATCCAGGAATCCGACAGCGCCGCTTGGTCGCCGGCAGGCACGGAAGAGGCTCCCGACGGCGCAGGGGCAAGGCTTCCGAAGGAAGAAAGAAGGAGGATCAGCAATCCCATCATGACAGCGGACACGATCCGGGTCGGATGCTTTCTTCTCATGTAAGGCAACCCTCACTCTGTTTATTTCAACAACTGGCTTCCGGCTACTCGCAGTCGATCTATAGGAGCCTTCCCTCACGCGCATTCTCTGCGTAACTTACGTGAGCAGGGCCCGATAAGGGATGAGAATTATCCCTGTTCTTGCATCATTTAACAGGAGTCGAACGAAAAAAGGCAGCGAATCGCTGCCTTGATTGCTGCTTGAAGCACGCATCCGGGTCGAAAGGTCCGGCTCTTCAACGTTCCGTTCCAGCATACCATTTCCGTTAGAAGAAATCCATGGCCCGCTTGAAAATGTTCGTGATGGGCCCGAGCAGCATTTGCGGGAAAAGCCCAAGCAGAACCCCCGTAATGGCACAACCCCAAAGAACAGCCTTAAGCGTCCAAGGAATCGTATCGTTCGGGTTTGCATTCGGACTTGCTTCCCATTCACCGCGAAGGAACATCTGGCGAATCAAGCGGAAGACGTAGACGAGAGCAAGGACGCTTGCCACGGCCATGAAGAGAGCGATGCCATACATCCTCAGCTGTACGGCCCCGAAGAGCAGGAACAGCTTGCTGAAGAAGCCTGCCGTCACTGGCAGCCCCGCCAGCGAGAGCAGGACGAGCAGCAGGGCGGCAGCGGTTCCCGGCGAGCGATAGTACAAGCCGGAGAAGCCGGAGAGCTCCGAGTTGCCGGAGAGCCGCTCCACGATCATCAGGCCCGCATAGGAGCCGAGCATCATAAGCAAATAGGCGGTGAAGGCATACACCAGCTCGGCAAGGCTGGTGAGCGAAACCGTGGAGAAGGATATCCCCGCCGGGAGAAGCAGGCAGCCCGTGCCCGCTACCCCTGCATAAGCAAGGAGCCGCCTCCCGTTCGTCTGACGGAGGGCGAGGAGGTTCCCCACCGCCGTCGAGAGTACGGCCAGCACCAGAATGCCCTGAAAGGCATCCTGCGCCAGCAGGCTCGCCCCTTCCGCCAAGGCTCCCTCGGGCACCGGCTGGCCGTAAAAGCCCCCGTAGAAAAGCCGAAGCAGCAGAGCGATTCCCGCTCCTCTTCCGATCACGGCGTGAAAAGCAGCGATCGGGGGGCTCGCTCCCTCGGAAGCGGCGATGGCTCCGTCGTGAAACGGAGCAGCGGCCAGTTTTACCCCTATCCCAACCAGAAGCAAGATCGCTGCCGCATACAGAAGCGGGATAAACCCGGGGTCCACTGTGCGGATGGACTCTCGGATCCCATCAAGCCGGGTGGAGCCGGATATCCCATAGAGAAGAGACATTCCGTAGAGGATGATCGCCGACGCGATTCCCCCCTGCAGGAAGAGCTTGAATGCCCCTTCGTTCGCCTTGCGGTCCCTACGCCGGATCCCCGCGAGCACCGAGCTGGACAAGCTTAACGTCTCCAGGCCGATGTAAAGGGTGATCAGGTCCGTGGAAGAAACCATCACCAGCGCCCCGAGGGAGGCAGAGAGCAGGAGTGCGTGGTATTCGCCCGCCGCCGTAATCCTTTCCCGCTCGGTCACGCCCCGGCTGAGGAGCAGGATGAGGCCGGTTCCCCCGAGAAGAAGCAGCTTCATCACGCTGCTGAAAGGATCGATTCGATAGCTTCCTCCGAAGAAAAGGAGAGGCTCCTTCATCCCGAACTGCGGAAGGAGGAGGCCCGCCGCGACCGCGATAACGGCAAGCGCCAGCCCGTTGTGCACCTGACGGGCCCTTGCCGTAGGCAGAAACAGATCAAGCAGCAGGATTAGAGCGAAGCCGGCAAGAAGGAGAAGCTCCGGTGCAAGACGCAGCATATCTCCAGCGTTGAATGAGCTCCAGGCAGAGGTATCCATCGTTTAGTCCCCTCCCTTTTCCACGCTGGATTGGATGTGGGCCGTAAACCCGGCAATGGTCTTCTCGACATGTTGACTGACGATTCCGGGGTAGATTCCGACGAGAAGAATGAGCGTAGTAAGCACAATGATCGGCACGGCTTCCCAGAGTGCGGCATCCCCGCGGCTGCCGCCTCCTGCCCCCTGCCCCCTATGCTCCTCACGGGGCTTTTGGAAGAGCAGCCCCTGAATCGTTCGCAGCATCACCGCCGCAAGGAGCAAGATGCCGATCACGGCGGCTGCGGCTACCCCACGGTGGGATTTCGCGATTCCGATGAAGATGAGAAGCTGACCGGGAAAGCCCGCCAGGCCGGGAAGGCCGGCAAATGCGAATGAAGCGAACAGCAGAACGCCGGTCAGGAAGGGATAGGCGGACCCAAGCCCAGCCAGTCGGACGAGCTCGGTCGAGCCGGCCCGTTCGCCCCAGCTTCCGATCAAGAGGAACAGAAGCGCTGAGATCAACCCGTGCGAGACGAGCAGAAGCACGGCTCCCGTCCAGCCCTCGGTGCTGAACGTCGTGAGCCCCAGAAGGACAAGGCTCATCTGACTCACGTTGGCGTAGGCAAGGAAGGATCGCAGCTCCCGTTGGGCGAGGGCGACCAGGGCCCCATAGAGAAAGCCGATCAGCCCGAGGACCGCGAGGGAAGAAGCCGCCGCTTTGGCCTGCTCGGGGAAAAGAACGAAGGCAAAGCGGAGCAAGCCGTATGCCCCCATCGTCATCCAAACCGCCGAGTGGATCATGGAGATGCAGGAAGCCGCTTCCGCCTGCACCCGAACGGCCGCCCGATGGAACGGTACGATCGGGAGAAGCAAGCCGAAGCCGGCAACCAGCAGCCCAAACAGGCTTACCCTCATCCCCGTGGTCATGGTGAATGGATTATCCACATAGTTCACGTAGGCGGCCGGGTTAGTAAAGAGGTTCATGCGAATCGTATCCAGGTCCCCGCTGTACCGAAAGGCCATCGTGGATTCCTCCACCGTGAACCCGGCCGTGCCGATCAGGATCAGGAAGGCGGTGGCGATCAGTGCTACCCCCATTCCGGCCGTAACCAGAAACCGGCTAGCCGCCTTCTCCCGGTCCGCCCCGCCCCAGATCCCCACGAGGAAATACATCGGAACGAGCGCGAACGCGAGAAACAAAAGGAACAGCGCCAGGTCGCGCGCCAGCAGCAATCCGATGACCGCTGTCTCCAGAAGCAAAAGCTGGATGTAAAAGAGCTTCCAGCGCTTCTTGATCTGCCGTGAGGCGAGCGAGGCCATGGCGAAGACGAGCGCCGTCAGAAAGACGAGCGGGAGCGACAAGCCATCCGCTGCAAGGTGGTAGTCGAAGGTTAGCGTGTAAGTGGAAGCGCCAAGCAGCTCCCGCTCCAGCGGAATGCGTATCCACGGGTAGCGCTCTGCCAACTGAAGGGTTCCCACCACCCCTTGGTAATGCACATAAGCCGTCCCTGCGAATAGGAGAGGCAGGAAAGAAGTCGCCATGCCCATCCTCTGCAGCAATCGGCCGTTTCCCTTCGGGGCTACTGCAAGGAACAGCACTCCAAGGAGTGGGGAAGCGAGCAACAAGCTTAGGAGGGGGAGTTTATCCCACATGCCAACCCCTCCTTCCGACGTACATCAGCAGCAGAACGACGAGGCCCGCGAGCGTAAGGAGCCCGTAGGTTTGCACGCGGCCGTTCTGCGGCCGGGCGAGCAGCCGGGCGAGCCCGTTTACGCTGCGCTCGGCCAGCACAAACAGCCGCTGGACAACGGCGCGCTCGAAGGCCGCTGCGGCGCGGGCGAGACCGCTCAGCGCCGCAGCCGCCGCCCGAGATAGCGCCGCGAAGCCAAACTCGGCCTCGGCCAGCGCCTGCAGGCGGGCGAAGCGGTCGCTCGCGCGCGAACCGCGCCGGTACAAGGCGAGGCCGGACGCAAAGCCGGCGGCGCTGAAGACGGCGACGAGCGCCAAGGCGAGGCCGCTCGCGCTGGGGCTGGCTCCGCCGCTGCCGGTGATCCAGCGGCCGAAGCCGGTGGCGTCGCCTGGCAGCAGCAAGGCCCCGCCCAGCACGGCGCAGGCGGCAAGCGCAAGCAGCGGGATCGCCGCGGAATCGGCGGGTACGCCCGCGCGGTCACCTTCCCGCAACGCGGGCGCGGGGAAGGCGAGGCGCAGGGCGCGGGCCATGCCGAAGGCGGTGAGCCCCGCGGTGAGAAGCGCGGCGGCGGCCAGTCCGGGATGCGGGCGAAGCCCCTCCGCTGCGATGGCGCCCCACGACCAGAAGCCGGAGAGGGGCGGGAGCCCGGCCAGCGCCAAGGCGCCCAAGGTGAACGTGCGTGCCGCCAACGGGTGCTGGGCGGCGAAGCCGGATTGGCCCAACCGGCGAAGGTCATCGGTGCCGGCTAGTTGGACGATAACGCCCGCCGCGAGAAGCACGAGCGCCTTGGAGAAGGCGTGCGTGAACAGATGGGCGAGCCCGGCGGCGTAGCCTGCATAGCTTCCCAGCCCGAGTGCGATCAGCACCAGGCCCAGCTGGCTGACGGTGGAATGGGCGAGCAGGCGGCCCACTCCCTTCGATAGGGCGGCCTGGATCGCTCCGAACAGCGCGGTACAGGCCCCGACAAGGGCGAGGCCTTGCAGCGCGATCGGCGAATGCAGCAAGATCGGGTACGTTCGGGCCAGGAGGTAGACGCCTCCGGCCGTCGTTGCTGCCGTGTGAAGAAGGGCCGCCGCTGGAAGGGGAGTGCGGTCGCTCGCGACGAGCCATAGGTGGAACGGAAGCTGCGCGGCTTTCGCGATCGCCGCGACGACGAGCAGCAGCGCCGCCGCCGTGACCACTCCACCGGGAAGGAAGGCCTCCCCCGACTCGGGAAACACATTTTGAAGGGTAAGGAAGTCTACTTCCGCTTCCGGCATCGAAGCATACAAGAGCAGGATCGCAACCAACAGTGCCCCATCTCCGAGCTTGCTCGCAAGGAACAGGCGCTTGGCCGCGAGGCCCACCCCCGGCGCTTCACCCCGAAAGCCAACCAGCAAGAAGCCTGCAAAGCCCAGCAGCTCCCAAAACAAATAAAACTGCAAGAGATTGGGTGAGAGCACAAGGCCCAGCATGGAGAACAGGAGCAGGGCTTGGTAGCCGAGAAAAGCCGGGTACCGCTCCTCTTCCATCATCCCGCCGCAGGAGTAAATGACGACGAGCAGAGAAAGGGATGTGACCAAGAGCAAGAAAAAGGCGCTTAGGTTTGTCACTTCAAACCCAAAGCTCAAGGTGAAGCTTCCCGCCTTGAGCCAGGTCCAATTGTTCCACGTGTAACCGGGAGAAGGGTCCGCATGCCGGCCCACCAGGACGAGCAGGGCGATAACCCAGGATGCACAGGCGGTGGAGACGCTTAAGGCGGCGGCTGACCGCTTCGCCTGACGGCCCATGGCGAGAAGCAAGAGGAAGGAGGCAAAGGGAAAAAGCAGCGTCAGCCAGGCGTAATGTAGAACCTCGGGCGGCATGAGCCCCCTCCTTTCTCAGTCTTTGAGTTCGTCCATGTCTTGGACATCATCCGTCGGTTTATTGCGGAACAGGGCCAGCAGCAGCGAGAGTCCGACCACCGCCGTAGCAGTTGCCACCAGGATGGCCAAGAGCGAGAACACCTGCCCCGAGGAAGAGGGAGTCGGCCCCAGTCGAGAGAACCCGACGAGGTTCAGTATCGCCCCGTTCAGCATCATCAGCAGCGACAACAGTACAACGGTGGCTTTTCGTCGGGTCAAAGCCCCATACAAGCCCAGGCAAAAGAGGAACGCCCCCAGCATGAGGCAGGGAACCAGCAGCTCGTTCATTCGCCGCCCTCCTCCCGTCGAATCAAGATGACGGCCGCGACCATCGCAATGGCAAGCAGTAGTGCCGCGAGCCCGAACGCCCAGGCGTAGGGGTGAAAAAGAAGCCCGAGTAGCTCGCGCCAGGTTCCCACGTCCGCCGACTCGGAGCCCTTGGCGAAGGGGGTCTTTCCGATAACGAGAACAAGAAAACCGAAGAGAAACAAGGCGCCTGCTGCCGCAAGCAAGCGGTGAATGAGCGCCGGAGCAGCCGACTTCTTCGCCTGCGTATGTTTCATAAAGGTGAGTGCGATCCAGGTGAGGGCCATCACAGCTCCTGTCCCCCAGAAGAATTGGAAGGCCGCTGCCACAGGAGCTTGGAGAAGCAGATAGATTCCAGCCAAGCTAAGGAAGACAACCCCCGCCGAAGTGAGCTGGCGGGACGTTTTCTCGGAACGCAGCAAAGAAAGACCGCCGCCTGCCGCAAGGATTGCCAAGAGGAGAAAGAGGAGCCCTTCCGGCTCCTTCGTTAGATCAGCAAGGGAAGTCCACATCTCGACGGGTCCCCCTTCGTGGTTTAATTCTTTCTTCCTTACCCATTCGGGATGAAGCGCAGCTTTTCCTGTCTGCACGTCCCATGAATCCGATGGAAGGGAACAAAAAAAGCGAAGGATCAGCTCCTCCGCTTTCGCTTAATGCTTATGTCTGGCAACATGAATCCGGTTGACGGCCCGCTTGAGTGCGAGCTCGGCACGGACGGCGTCGTACTCGTCGAGATGAAGCAGCCGGCTTTCCGCACGCCGCTTCGCCTCTTCGGCCCGGCTCAGGTCAATCTCATCCGGAAGCTCGGCCGTCTCGGCAAGGATGACGACCTTCTCCTTGGTGACCTCCATAAAGCCGCCGCCGATTGCAATAACCTCCTCCGCCCTTCCATCCGTCTTGATGCGGATCGGGGAAATTCGGAGAGGAGTGAGCAGCGGAATGTGGTTGGGGAGAATCCCGAGCTGTCCTTCGACGCCCTCGACCACGATCATGTTCACGTCGTGATCGTACACCTTGCGCTCCGGAGTCACGATTTCGAGTCTAAATGTGCTCACGTTCCAGCACCCTCCTGACTGAAACGGGATGCCTCTTCCCCCGCAAACGAGGCGGAAGAACGACATGTTCTTCGGCCCCTGCGGCGAAAACGGGTTCCGTTACAGAGTTTTCGCTTTCTCCACGGCGTCCTCGATGGAGCCGACGTTGATAAAGGCGATCTCCGGCAAGTCGTCGTATTTGCCCTCCAGCAGCTCCTTGAAGCTGCGGACGGTTTCCTTAACCGGTACATAGATACCTGGAATGCCGTTGAACGCGGCGGCCATGTGAAGCGGTTGGGACAGGAAGTTTTGAACCTTTCTTGCCCGGTATACCGTCACCTTGTCCTCGTCGCTCAGTTCGTCCATCCCGAGGATCGCGATGATGTCCTGAAGCTCTTTGTAGCGCTGCAAGAGACGCTTAACGCCTTGCGCCACTTCGTAGTGCTCTTCCCCAACGACTTCCGGGGTGAGGATCCGGGAGCTGGATGCGAGCGGGTCAACCGCCGGGAAAATCCCGATGGCCGCGATGTTCCGTTCCAGGTTGGTCGTGGCGTCCAAGTGAGCAAACGCCGTAGCCGGAGCCGGGTCGGTGTAGTCATCCGCCGGAACGTAGATCGCTTGGATCGACGTAACCGAACCGCTGCGGGTCGTGGTGATCCGTTCTTGCAGTTGACCCATTTCCGTTGCGAGCGTCGGTTGGTACCCTACGGCAGACGGCATGCGGCCAAGCAGAGCGGATACTTCGGAACCGGCTTGGGTAAAGCGGAAAATGTTGTCGATGAAGAGCAGAACGTCGCGGTTCTCTTCGTCGCGGAAGTACTCGGCCATCGTCAAACCGGCCAGAGCTACACGAAGACGAGCGCCGGGCGGTTCGTTCATTTGGCCGAAGACCATCGCCGTCTTCTCGATAACGCCGGATTCGGTCATTTCGTGGTAAAGGTCGTTCCCTTCCCGGGTCCGTTCCCCTACGCCTGCAAATACCGAAATCCCGCCGTGTTCTTGAGCGATGTTATGGATGAGCTCCTGCATCGTAACTGTCTTGCCGACGCCGGCGCCGCCGAACAGGCCGATCTTGCCGCCCTTCGGATACGGAGCCAGGAGGTCGATGACCTTGATCCCGGTCTCAAGGATTTCCTGAGTCGGGGAGAGGTCTTCAAAGCTCGGAGCCGGCTTGTGGATCGGGCTGAACTTCTTCGCTTGAAGGGGTTCCTTGCGGTCGATGCAATCGCCGACTACGTTGAACACGCGGCCCAGCGTTTCCGGTCCGATCGGGACCGAAAGAGGGGCTCCGGTGTCAACGGCTTCCATGCCGCGTACGAGGCCGTCCGTGCTGGACATGGCGATGCAGCGAATCGCATTGTCGCCCAGGTGGAGAGCGGTCTCAAGCGTTACCCGAAGGTCTTTCTCTCCAGCCGATTCCGCTTTCTTATCAATGGTGATGGCGCTCAGAAGGTCAGGAAGGCTTCCGCGTTCGAACTCAATGTCGACGACAGGACCCATGACCTGAATAACGCGTCCTTTGTTCATTTTAATTCCCTCCTAGTATCCATCCGCTCCCTGTAAGTGGGGCGGATCTACGCCGAATCCAGGCTACGCCTGCGAGTTCGCACCCGCGACAATCTCCGTAATCTCCTGGGTGATTGCAGCCTGCCGTGCCCGGTTGTACGTAAGCGTGAGATTGCCGATCAGCTTGGTGGCATTCTTCGATGCACTGCCCATCGCTGTCATTTTGGCTCCGAATTCGCTGGCCTTGCTTTCGAGGAGGGCGCTGTAGATGAGCGTCTCCGCATACTTGGGCAGCAACACGGCGAGCACATCCTCCGCCGAGGGCTCGAAGTTATAATCGACCGATCCGCGCTCCGCAGGAATGTCTTCGAGCGGAAGCAACTGCTTCAGCGTGGGCACCTGCATGATCGCGTTCACGAACCGGTTGTAGATGATGTGGATCTCGTCGAACGATCCGTTGGCGAAGTCTTTGACCGCCGAGGAAGCCAAATCCTTGATGTCGCTGAACATCGGCGTGTCCGACAGACCCGTCACTTCTTCCAAGACGGGGAAATTCCGCCGGCGGAAGTAGTCCCGTCCTTTGCGTCCCACGATGAGAAGCGTGTATTCGTCCGGCGACTGATGGCGCTCCTCAAGCACCTGAAGCGTCTTGCGGATCAGGTTGGCGTTAAAGCCCCCTGCGAGCCCGCGGTCAGACGTCATGACGAGATAGGCGGTCTTCTTGACCGGCCGCTTCTGGAGCATCGGGTGGGTCACATCCGCTTGCACGGCGGCGATATGGGAGACCATCTCGCGGATTTTCTCCTCGTACGGTCTAGCCGCTTCCGCCTTTTGCTGCGCCTTGCGCAGCTTGGACGCCGCGACCATCTCCATCGCCTTCGTGATTTGCTTCATGTTTTGGACGCTTCGGATTTGGCGTTTGATTTCGCGCATTCCTTTTGCCATGGTTTTCACCTCAATGCTTTCAGAGATGGGTGAGGTATATCCTCACCTTGATGAAAGCAACTTCGTAAGCAATCGCTATGCTTTCAGAGATGGGTGAGGTATATCCTCACCTTGATGAAAGCAACTTCGTAAGCAATCGCTAAGCTTTCAAAGATAAGTCCGGTTAAACCCGACTCTGATGAAAGCAACTTCGTAAGCAACTGCTAGCTTTCCGTTCGTTTATTTCGAGGGAGCGAATCCCTTGCGGAATTGTTCAATGGCTTCCTTCAGCGCCTTCTCGTTGTCGGCGGTCAGGTCCTTCGTCTCGCGAATGGAGGTGAGGATGTCCGGTTGGTTGGCATCGAGGTAGGCGAGGAAATCGTGCTCAAAGCGTTTGATGTCTTCGATCGCGACTTCATCAAGGTAGCCCTTGGTTGCGGTGTACAGGCTCACCACTTGCTTTTCCACGCTGAGCGGCTGTTGAATGCCTTGCTTCAGCATTTCCATCAAGCGAGCACCGCGGTTCAGGCGGGCTTTGGTGGAGCGGTCGAGGTCGGAGCCGAACTGGGCGAAAGCTTGCAGCTCGCGGTATTGGGCGAGGTCCAGCTTCAGCGTACCGGCTACCTTCTTCATGGCCTTGATCTGAGCCGAGCTGCCGACCCGGGATACGGATACCCCGACGTTGATGGCCGGGCGTTGGCCCGCGTAGAACAGATCGGATTCCAGGAAGATCTGACCGTCCGTGATGGAGATCACGTTCGTCGGAATGTAAGCGGAGATGTCGCCCGCTTGCGTTTCAATGAACGGCAGCGCCGTCAGCGAGCCGCCGCCGAGCTCATCGCTCAGCTTTGCTGCCCGTTCGAGCAGGCGGGAGTGGAGATAGAAGACGTCGCCGGGATAAGCTTCCCGACCCGGAGGACGGCGGAGCAACAGCGACAGCTCGCGGTAAGCGGCTGCTTGCTTCGAAAGGTCATCATAGATGATCAGCACGTGCTCGCCGCGGTACATGAAGTACTCACCCATGGCGCAGCCAGCATATGGAGCCAGGTAGAGCAGCGGAGACGGCTCGGATGCACTCGCCGTCACCACGATGGTGTAATCCATCGCTCCGGCGCGCTGCAGGGTGCCGACTACGTTGGCTACCGTGGATTGCTTTTGGCCGATGGCGACGTAGATGCACTTCACGCCATTGCCCTTTTGGTTGATGATCGTGTCGATCGCGATCGTCGTCTTCCCGGTTTGGCGGTCGCCGATCACGAGCTCCCGTTGGCCGCGGCCGATCGGGATCATCGAGTCAATCGCTTTAATCCCCGTTTGCATCGGCTCGAAGACGGACTTGCGGTCCATGACGCCGGGAGCGGGAGATTCGATGTTGCGGAATTCGGTCGTGGCTGCCGGACCCTTGCCGTCAACCGGAATGCCGAGCGTATTGACGACACGGCCAAGCAGGGCGTCGCCTACCGGAACCTGCATGATGCGGCCGGTGCGCTTCACTTGGTCGCCTTCCCGAATATCCGAATACGGACCGAGAATAACGATACCGACGTTGCTTTCCTCCAGGTTGAGCGCCATCCCCATGACGCCGTTGGAGAATTCCAGAAGCTCGCCGGCCATGCAGTTTTCCAGGCCGTGAGCGCGGGCAATCCCGTCACCGACGGTGATAACCGTGCCGACTTCGTATACTTGCAGGTCGGCTTGGTAGTTCTCGATCTGACTTTTGATCAGCGTGCTGATTTCTTCCGCTCTTATACTCAAAGGAATTCACCCCTATCTACAATGCTTTGCTGGTTACCAAGGTTTTGCGCAGACGGGCGAGCTTCCCAGAGAGGCTGCCGTCATACAGCATGTCGCCGATCCGTACCGTGAGACCCCCGAGCAGGTCGCTGTCGATGACATTGACCACGCGAATTGTCTTGCCGGTCTTCTTGCTGAACTGGGCTGCAATCTCGGCGGCTTCCTCTTCCGTAAGCGGAAAAGGAGTGGTGACCACGGCTTCGGCTTGCCCGAGGGCAGCGCCGGCGAGCTTGCGGTAGTCCTCGATGAGGGACGGAAGCAGCGCCTCGCGTCGGCGGTCCACCAGCAGCTTGAGCAGGTTCTCCACCTCTTCGGCTACCTTCCCCGCAAACAGGCTCGAAAGGACGCCCTTCTTCACTTCCGGCTGCAAGCCGGGGTGACCCAGAAGGGTTCTCAGCTCTTGGCTTGTCTCGTAGGCAGACGCCACCAGCTTGAGGTCCTCTTCTACTTGTACGGCGCGCCCGCGTTCGCTGGCCAGCTCATATAGCGCCTTCGCATAGCGTTTGGATGCTGCCGTGTCCCTGCTCATGACTGGTTATCCCCAATCTCTTTGAGGTAGTCGTCAACCAGCTTCTTTTGCGCGCTCGGATCGACTTCTTTCTCGATGATCTTGGAGGCGATGCGCACGGACATGTCGCTCACTTCGCTGCGCAGGGCGCTGATGGCTTTGTTCTTTTCGCTCTCGATCTGCTGAACCGCTTCTTCCTTCACGCGGGTCGCTTCGGTACGAGCGGAGTGAATAATCTCTTCTGCTTGACGGTTAGACGATTGACGGGCTTGCTCGACGATGCCGAACGCTTCCTTGCGCGCCGTGTCCAGCGCAGCCTTTTGATCGTCCAGGAACTTCTGGCTTTCGGCCCGACTGGCCTCCGCCTTCTGAATTTCACTTTGCACATACTCGCGCCGCTTCTCCATCATGCCGAACAGCGGTCCGAACGCGTATTTGTTCAGGAGCAGGTACAGCACGATAAAGGAAATGATTGTTACAAGAAAATTTACTAAATTAAAGGTCACGGTTAGTCCTCCCTTCGGCAGCATGGCCGCTAATGCGGCCACAAGGATAAACGGCTTTCGGCGCCGGATGGACGCCGAACGTTTACCGCAGGATTGCCGGAATCAAACAGTCACACGCCTACTTCCGGCCATACAAGTAAAAGGAAGGCGCGGATGGCTTAGGCCTTCCCCGCCAAACCCGGTCAATATGAACTTAGGCTCCGAAGTAGAACAGGAACGCGAGGACGACACCCAGAATCGGCACAACTTCGACGATACCGACACCAATGAACATCGTGGTTTGCAGCGTGCCGCGCAGCTCCGGCTGGCGGGAAATGCCTTCCAGCGTTTTGCTGACGATCATGGCGTTACCAATACCGGCGGCGATAGCGCCGAGACCTACTACGATTGCTGCTGCGAGATATGCTAATACTCCCATTTTGAAATCCTCCCTAAGCGTTGTTTTATTGGGTATGGAAAGGTCTGCCCGGGTTCTTATGTGCGATGTCCGAACAGGCTTTGAAGCTCATTGGATGCATGTCTTGCCGAAGGGTTAGGCATGCTCCTCCTCATGGACCGTCGCCTGAGCGATGTACACGAGCGTGAGGATGGTAAACAGGAATGCCTGGATCGCCCCGACAAAAATACTGAAGCCCTGCCAGACAGCCATCAACGGGATCCCGAAGAATCCGGCCATGGTGATGGTGGAGATCAACACTTCACCCGCGAAGATATTGGCGTACAAACGAATAGCCAACGTGACGGGTTTGGCAATGGTCTCAAGCAGGTTTAACGGGAAGAAGAAGAAGTAAGGCTCGAAATAGTGTTTCAGGTAATGGCGGGTGTTCTTTGTCGCCCCTTGGAAGTGGATGATGAGGAACACGACGAGCGCCAGCCCGGCTGTGATCGACAGATCCGCCGTCGGCGACTTCCACCAGGAGATCTCAGCACCGTGATGGCCTTTGGCGATCGCAGTATCGATGACCTCTTGGGAAACGAGTGTCTGCCCTGCCACAATCAACGGCTCATGATGCTCGGTTGTCACCAGAAGCGGCAGCCCGAGCAGGTTGCTTATAAAGATAAACATGATCAGCGTCATGCCCAGAGAGACGTATTTCTTGCCCGTCTTCATATCCTGGGTGCTCGCCACCATGCCTTGTACAAACTCGACGACCCACTCCAAAAAGTTTTGCAGTTTGGAAGGGCGGGTTACGGAGAGGTTTCTCACCGACAGCCGGGCGAGTACAAACACGATGATGCAGGCAACCAAGATGGTCAAAACGCCGGCGACGTCAACCTCGAAGCCGTGGCCCAGATCCCATATCGGAAATTCATGCATGGATATAATTCACCCCTTTCCCCAACCTTGCCCTTAGTGTTTTCGAAAAGCGGAGAAAATCCCGTAAACAATCGTGCCAAACTGGACGAAAACCAGTCCGATCACCATGCCGACGAGATTGACCTGGGGCGCTTTGAAGGCCAGGTAGGTCGCTGCAAGCACAATGCCCACTCGCGTGACGAAACCAAATCCCAAGGTTCTTGTCTCCGACCTTTGAACGAGATGTCGGGTGATGCGCTCGGTCTTCCGACCGAGATTCCAAGAGATGGCCACGCTGACGGCCGTCCCAAGTGCCAATCCCAGTCCCATCGCTCGAAACGAAGGGAGGAGAAGGGCGAGCACCAAGGAGGCGGTTATAAAGCAGAAAGCGTGGCGAAACAGCTTGCGAAGCAGTGCAGCCAGGTCATCCATTCGAATCCTCCAAAAAGCGCTTGATCAGGAGAACCGCTCCTGCAAGACCTAGCGCGAGACCAGCAAGCGTACCTGCGATCATCCAGGTTTTGCCGCCATCCGTCAGTCGATCTATGTATCGGCCGCCGAAGTACCCTCCCAAGACCGCGATGCCTACCTCCACAGCAAGCGACCCGACAAGTCCGGCAGCTTTCCACGCGTCGTAAGGCTTCGTTGATCCGGGTTCCGGCATGCGGTTGTCCCCTTTCAGAACCTTTTAAGCGGTTGCAAGCAGACCCTTTCCCGGGACGAAAATCCCTCGAAGAATCCTCATTCATTGTAGCTAAGGCGTGCATCAGTGTCAATTCGATAAAAAGATAAATTTCTGTGAACGGGCATCTAAAAAACCCTGATAAATCAACACTTGTGTCGTTTTGTTCTTTTTGCTACCGTTTCCACTGTGACGCACTCTATTGACAAATCTCACAATCTGTTATATGGGGCTTTGTACCTAGTTTGCATAATTCACGGAAATCCCTTGCTATTACTGGGGTTTTCGGTGTTGCCTACGACCAACATTTCCAATGAAAGTCGGCCGGTCCGAGGCAAAAGCCCCGCCGGCCGTCAGAATTCGCTATTTTGTTGTCATTCGCCCGCACCGAACGGTTCCGGTCCGTCTTGGGCGATTCCGAAGTGGTATTTGATCGCCTGTACTATTCGCTCCGAAGCGTGCCCGTCCCCGTAAGGATTAGCGGCCTGGCTCATGCGAGCGTACAGCTCATCATCGGTCAGCAGCGCTTTTGTGCGTGCGTACACATCCTCTTCCTTGGTGCCAACCAGCTCCAGCGTACCGGCATCGACGCCTTCCGGCCGCTCGGTCGTATCCCGAAGCACCAGGACCGGAACGCCGAAGGACGGAGCTTCTTCCTGCAGGCCGCCCGAATCAGTGAGAATCAGGTGGGTATGCGGATAGAAGTTGTACATGTCCATGACATCAAGCGGATCGATCAGCTGGATGCGTGGATGATGGCCGAGAATCTCGCCCGCCGGCTCACGTACAGCAGGGCTCAGATGGACCGGGTAGACGATCGCAACATCCTCAAACTCGTCAGCAATGCGCTTTACCGCCCGGAAAATCTGACGATGCGGCTCCCCTTGCGATTCGCGGCGATGCGCGGTCATCAGGATGAGGCGCTTGCCCTTCGCCCAATCGAGCATGGGGTGCGTATACCCTTCACGGACCATGTAGCTCGGTACGTCCGTGATGGTATTGCCCGTAATAAACACGCGATCTTGCGGCTTGTTTTCCTTAAGCAGATTGCCCGCCGACCACGAGGTCGGGGCAAAGTGCAAATCCGCGAGAACACCGGTCAGCTGCCGGTTCATCTCCTCCGGGTAGGGAGACAGCTTGTTCCAGGTGCGCAGGCCCGCTTCCACGTGCCCCACCTGAATCTGCTGCAGAAATGCGGCGTAGCTCGCGAGGAAGGTTGTGATCGTGTCCCCATGGACAAGCACAAGATCCGGCTTTGCTTCGGCCAGCACCGGCTGAAGTCCTTGAATGACCCGCACCGTCAATTCTTCCAGCGACTGCCGGTCTTTCATGACGTTCAGGTCATAATCGGCCTGAATGGCGAAAGTCTCCATCACCTGATCCAACATCTGCCGATGCTGGGCGGTGAGGCATACCACTGACTCGATTTCCTCCGGATGGCGCTCCAGCTCAAGCACGAGCGGGGCCATCTTGATGGCCTCGGGTCTCGTTCCGAAGACCGTCATCACTTTCAGTCGCTTCATAGACTCACCTTACCTTATCCATGGAAGCCGGACGCGCAAGGCGTCGGTCCGAAATGGGAAAAAGCCCGCTTCCCCGCCGGGCACCCTATATCGTACGAACGAGAAGCGCTCCGGTTTCATTTTAATCTTTTTATTTGGTTCCAAACAGACGGTCGCCTGCATCCCCAAGACCTGGAATGATGTAGCCGTGATCGTTCAGGTGATCGTCAATCGCCGCTACGTACACGTCCACATCCGGGTGAGCTTCCTCAATCGCCTTGACGCCTTCGGGTGCTGCGATGAGGCACATCAGCTTGATCTGCGTACAGCCGAGTCGCTTCAGCACGTCGATCGCTGCAATCGCGGAGCCGCCGGTTGCCAGCATCGGGTCGATGACGATCAGCTCGCGTTCGGTAACGTCCGTCGGCAGCTTGGTGTAATATTCGACCGGTTGCAGCGTCTCCGGATCACGATAGAGGCCGATATGGCCGACCTTGGCTGCCGGAAGCAGCTTCAGCACGCCGTCTACCATGCCGAGACCGGCACGCAGGATCGGAATCAGGCCCAGCATGCGGCCGGAGATGATCTTCGATTCGGTGGTGGCCACGGGGGTCTTCACCGTAACCGTCTCAAGCGGAATGCTGCGGGTGATCTCATAGGCCATCAAGGTCGCCACTTCATCGACCAGCTCGCGGAAATCCTTGGTCGTCGTGTTTTCGTCACGAATGTACGTCAGTTTGTGTTGAATCAGCGGATGATCGCATACTACTACTTGTCCCATCAGGTTTCCTCCCGAACGGTTTCCCGTTTTTCCTTAAAACTTTGTCCATTATAGCACAACCGATTCATTTAATCTTTTCCAAAACCATGAACGTGTCATTCTTCTTTATGAGCGGAAAATGCAAAAAAAGAGCCGGCGCATCAACCGCTTGGGGGCGGAGTGCGCCGAGCTCTTTGGAACGTGTTAGCAAACCCATGCATGGGCGGATAATGATGAGAAACTCTGAAGTTTGGCCGTCTGCGGCCATCGTCAGAGAACCTTAATAAGCAAGGTCCTTGTACAGCGGGAATTGCTCCGTCAGCTCGCGAACCATGCCGCGCGCCTTGTTCAGAGCCGCCTCATCCGTCGGATTCTTTAGCGTGAGCGCGATGATTTGACCGATCGTTTTCATCGCAGCTTCGTCCATTCCGCGGCTCGTCGCAGCCGGAGTGCCGATGCGGATGCCGCTCGTCACGTTCGGGCTCGTCGGGTCAAACGGAATGGCATTCTTGTTGACGGTCACGCCGACTTCGTCGAGCAGGCGCTCGGCGGCTTTGCCCGTGATGTTGATGCTGCGGAGGTCGACGAGCATCAGGTGGTTGTCGGTTCCCCCGGAGACGATGGTCAAGCCTTCCGCGATCAATTCCTCAGCCAGCACCTTGGCGTTCTTGACGACCTGTTCGGCATACGTCTTGAAGTCCGGCTTCAGCACTTCGCCGAAGGATGCAGCCTTGCCGGCAATGACATGCTCCAGCGGGCCGCCCTGGGTTCCCGGGAAGACGGCTTTGTCGATCGGCTGCGCCCACGCCTTGCGCGTGAGGATCATCCCGCCGCGCGGACCGCGCAGCGTCTTGTGGGTGGTCGTGGTCACAAACTGGGCGTGCGGGACCGGGCTCGGGTGGACGCCGGCGGCGACGAGGCCCGCAATGTGGGCCATGTCGACCATGAAGAGGGCGCCGACATCCTGCGCGATGGACGCGAACGCTTCGAAGTCGATGGTGCGCGGGTAGGCGCTCGCGCCGGCTACGATCAGCCGCGGACGATGCTTGAAGGCCGCCTTGCGGACTTCGTCATAGTCGATGCGGAAGTTGTCCTCGCGGACCCCGTAGGCCGCGAAGTTGTACAGCAGGCCGGAGGCGTTGACCGGGCTGCCGTGCGTCAGATGGCCGCCGTGGGCGAGGTTCATGCCGAGCACCGTCTCACCGGGCTTCAAGGCGGCGAGGTAGACGGCAAGGTTTGCTTGCGCGCCGGAGTGCGGCTGAACGTTGGCATGCTCGGCGCCGAAGATTTCCTTGGCGCGGTCGCGGGCGATGTCCTCGACGATGTCGACAAACTCACAGCCGCCATAGTACCGCTTGCCTGGGTACCCTTCCGCATATTTGTTGGTCAGCACGGACCCCATCGCTTCGAGTACGGCCGGGCTGACGAAGTTTTCGGAAGCGATCAGCTCAATGTTGTTCTTCTGACGGTTCAGTTCCTTCCCCATCGCTGCGAGAAGCTCCGGGTCCTGCTTGCGCAAATGTTCCATGTCCATCCTCCCAATGATTTGGATAATGTGTCAGGCGCGTCTCCCTTGCTCAAAAAGAACTAGAGCCAGAAAGCACACCCGTATGATAACCGTGCCGGGCAAGAGATGCCCGGTCACTGGAACTTCCCCATTTCGAACCTGGCGCGGGCGACCGCGCCTGCGGTTACGTGCAAGAGCCGAGCTCGCGAGCCGCCGCCGGGTCGTAGACCGCGCGCGGGCCGCCGATCAGCTTCGGGCGGCTGTACGCCATCGTCACTGCGGCTTCGCCGATCCGCTTCACAGTCGGACGAACCGGCACGGCGACGGGCTTCAGATGCATGCCGATGAGCGTTGACCCGATGTCGATCCCGGCATCGGCCCGCACCGCTTCCAGGACGACCGGCGCGCTCGCCATCTGGTAGGCATACGCGGCGAGAGAGCCGCCCGCGTGGGCGACCGGGATGACCGAGACCGGTTCCCATGCCGGATAGTGCGCGAGCCATTCGCGTTCCGCCACGAGCGCGCGGTTCAGGTGCTCGCAGCATTGGAACACCGGGCGGATGCCCTTCTTCTGCCGCACGCGCTGAACCCCTTCCCAGAGGCCGCGCGCGATGACCAAGCTGCCGGCGGAGCCGATTCGCTGACCGGCCACCTCGCTCGTGCTGGCCCCGATGACCACGAGGCTGCCGACGGCTAGACCGCCCGCCTCCACCAGCTCCAGCAGGGCTTGCTCCACAAGATCGGCAAGCTCGTCCGAAGACAGCGCCGCCTCCCGTTGTTCGCTCATATCGATTCGTCCCCTTCCCTACGCTCTTCACTCACCCTTCAACCGACTTCACCTTCGGGTAAGATCAGGGATGGAGAGCCGCCGAGTTCTCCAGCTGCATAACCTTGGCGATCCGTCCTTGATGCCGTTCTCCCTGCGAGAAATCGGTCGACAGCCAGACGCGGAGAATCTCCTCGGCAAGCCCCGGGCCGACCACGCGCTCGCCAATGGCCAGCACGT
Organism: Gorillibacterium sp. CAU 1737; assembly: GCF_039888655.1. Lineage (NCBI taxonomy): Bacteria > Bacillati > Bacillota > Bacilli > Caryophanales > Paenibacillaceae > Gorillibacterium > Gorillibacterium sp. CAU 1737. The sequence continues at coordinate 29,548 of NZ_JBDQQO010000009.1, read as the reverse complement.
TTGAGTCGTTATGCTCCCTCGTCGCTTTGGCGGAAAAGAGGTCGTGCACAAGTGCACAGCGGATGCCGGGAACCTTGTTCGCTGCAATGGTCATTCCAATGCCGGTTCCGCAGATCAGCACCCCCTTGTCGGCTGCTCCTGCCGTCACTTTGCCGCAGACGGCAGCGGCATAATCGGGATAATCGACAGAATCCGGTCCGTTGCTGCCGAGGTCGATGACCTCATGCCCCAGGCTCTTGACCACCTCCGCTAGCTTGTTCTTCAGTTCGTAGCCGGCGTGGTCGGCCCCCATTGCAATCTTCATGTCTAACGCTTCCCCTTTCAATCAAGGGCATGCTTACAAACACGCCCAGTTCTGCGTCCTATTATACCCCGAATCGCCTCCTCTTGGCACGAGATGCCCTGATAAAGGTTGGGGTGTCCGCCGATAAGAGAAGGCGATCCCCGGTGGCATGGCAACAAAAAAAGAGCACACTCACGCACAAAACATGCGCAAGCGTTGCTCTCGCCCAGGCGGCCGGCCGTTCTCCGAAGCTTCCCTGTGGATATCCACTCGAGCCGCCAGTCACTTCGGAGCTGCATACGTTGTCTCTATCGTAGCGGGATCGACGCCTTTTGTAAAGGCCATCACCGCTTCAACTTTCTTCCTGCTTCAGCCTCTCGATTAACCGCGCAAGGGCGCCCTCGATATCGCGCGCACAGATGCGGTAATCTTCCAGCGTCCCTCCGAACGGATCCGAGATGTCCTGTTCCTGTACGAGGCTTTCCAGAAACCGCACCCTTCCTCTCTCCGCTTCAGACAGGTGCTGCCCGAGTGAATGCTTCGTAACGAGCTCGACCAGTTCCCGATCCGCCCCTTCCTCCTCGCGTTCACAACCCGCATACTCCAGAAGGGTAAAAATCTTCCCCTGCGCCGACGGAAACCGAGACAGCACCTGGTTCTTGTGCCGGGCCGTCATCGTCAGAATCAGGTCCGCCTCCGTGACGAGCGATTCTCGGACCGGCTGCGAGTGAAGCCTTTCTCTCACGCCCTTGTCGGCAAGCACTCGCTGGGAGTGGGAGGAGATGGAGCTTCCTTCCATGGCGGCGACTCCCGCCGACTTCACCTCAATAGACAGGCCGGCTTCCAGAGCCATCTTGCGCAAAAGCCCCTCGGCCATCGGACTGCGGCATGTGTTGCCGGTGCAGACGAACAGTATGGTTTTTCCCATGAAAGTGTCTCCTTTCCGAAGAAATCGGGTGATTTCTCCATTATACCCTATTCGGAGACCGTTAGGGAAACGGGAGCTTGAGGAGATTTTCGCCTCTTTCTCATGAGAACTAGCCAGAAGGTTCCTTGTTCGGCTATCGTCAGAGGATTGCGCTCGAAGGAGTTCGACTGGCGGTCGAATGTGCACCTAGATGCTAGAACAAAAAACGGAGCCCGAACGTGAGCAGGATGAACCCCCCGAACGCTTCTCCATAGCTGCCTACCCATTCGCCCACTCGCCGTCCGAGCAAGAGCCCAGAGATCGACATCAATCCGCCGAAGGCGCCAAAGAGCAGCACCGTCAGGATGAGGTCCGTGGCGAACATGCCCAGCGAAACCCCGACGGAGAACGAATCGATGCTCACCGACAGCGCAAACAGCAGCATGCCCCAGGTGGAGCGATAGCCAGCGGTTTGAGGCCGGTCGGGCTTGAGCGAGTTGTAGATCATATGAGCCCCGAGCAGGACAAGCAGGACGCCTCCTGCGGCCGTCGCCAGACTACCGAGCAGCTCCCCCAGATAATGGCCCGTGAAGATTCCAATCAACGGCATCACCACATGGAAGATCGCGATGATCACGCTCAGCTTGAGCACATCAAGCAGCCGGATTCCGCGAAGCCCGATCCCGATTCCGAGCGAAAAAGCGTCCAGCCCGAGGGCGAACGCCATCAAAATGAGCGTGACCCATTCTCCCCACTGCACGGTGTTCATGATCCACTCCCCTTTAAGACCGAAGCTAGTCCTGAGACGACGCGAGCACGGCGCTCATCATCGGCATTTGAGCGGGAGCCGCTAAGGGTCCATCCACCATGCGCCAAGAGCTCGTCAGTCTCTTGGTACAAGACTATGCGCTGCTAAGAGGAAACATGTCCTTCGGGCTCGCGTAAAGGGGAACTTGCATAAAAGCATATAAAAAAGCGAGATGACGTCTCTTCTCTCAACAGAAGAGGTGTCTCTCGCAGATAAACTCAAAGCTCATGCGGAACCCCCTGGCCCATGGCCGGGAAGTTCATTCACCCGGATTCGTCGGGTCGTCCAGCCGAATGACCCGACCGCCCGCCGCCTTGCGCAGCCGGTTCATGACCGCTGCACCGATGCCCGCCTCATCCACGGCCTCGGCCAGAATGAACGTAACCCCCGCCTCGTCGAAGCGGCGGAGCGCATCATAGAGGCCGCGGGCGAACGTCTGCGGCTCGGCTTCCCGGCCGAACACGACGACGGCATCGGCCGCAGGATAACGGGCGGCGCGTTCCTCCGCCGCCAGCACGCCGGTGCGCTCGCCCTGCGCCTTACGGCGGGCGAGCTCGGCATTGATCCACGCGGTGCGGGCTCCCTCCTCACGTGCGGTGACGAGCGTGAGGGCGCCCTTCGGCGCGTAGTGCTTGTACTTCACGCCCGGGGATTTCGGCGCTTCCGTTTCGGGAGCGGCGGCCCCTGGGGGCTGGTTGGCGGAAGCGGCGGTCAGGGGGTCCGCCCCGGCGTTCATCTCGCCCGCGACCGTGACGGCGATGCCGGGCAGCGCGCGGCGAAGGTCCTCGGCACTCACACCGCCGGGGCGCAGGATGTGGACGCCCGCCGTTCCCGCCTCGACGACCGTCGACTCGACGCCGACGCCGGTCGCACCGCCGTCGACCACTCCGGCGATGGCGCCGGACAGGTCGTCCAGCACGTGCTCGGCGCGCGTCGGGCTCGGCCGCCCGGACCGATTGGCGCTCGGCGCGGCCAGCGGGCGACCCGACGCCCGGATGAGCGCAAGCGCAACCGGGTCGTCGGGCATGCGCACGCCGACCGTGGAGAGCCCGGCGGTTACGCGAGGCGAGACAGCGCCCGGCATGACCGGCAGGATCAGCGTGAGCGGGCCGGGCCAAAACGCATCCATGAGCCGTTTCGACAGCTCGTTCGGCTCTGCGGTCAGCCCCACCAGTTGCTCGCGGTCGGCGATATGCACGATCAGCGGGTTATCCGCCGGCCGTCCCTTGGCCGCGAATACCCGCTCCACCGCTTCCGTATTTCCCGCATCCGCCCCAAGCCCGTAGACCGTCTCGGTCGGAAACGCCACCGGCTCGCCTTGCCGGAGCTTGTCCGCGGCCTCACGGATCGCGGGATGCCCCGGATCGACTTGGACCGGGTCGACTTGCCACCTCTTCGTCATGTGTCATTCCCCATTTTTATCTCAGACGGGCAGGGCCCGCCCCTGTTGTTCAGGTTTACGCGGAGTTTCCATCGGGCCAAGAACCGCCCGAAACCACTGTTGCCCATTATAGCGCGACTTCCCCATTACTGTCACGGGAGCGAGTCCCGTTACCCTTCGGACGGAACCGGGATAGAACCCTGGCGGAGTCTCTTTGCCCCTTCCTTCTTCTAAGAGAACAGCCCCTTGACCCAGCGGAAGAACGATTTCAGCATCTCCCAGAGGAAGAACTTCGCCTTCGGCGCTTCCTCGGCCTTCTGGTCCTCTCCCTGATCGGCACTCGCGCTCTTGTCCAGCTTGCCGTTCTCGGCCTTGTCCTTCTCGGCGCCTTTCTTTGAGGCGTCACTCGCCGCGGCTCCAGCCTTCCCTTCGCCAGCAGCAGCTTTCTTGTCGTCCGCTTCCTTTTTGGTGAGTACGGCCTGTTTCAGCTCGGCCCCGTCCTCTTCCTTGGCTACCGCGTCGGCGAAGCAGAGCGGCGGGAACAGCACGCACCACCAGTTCTGGCCTTCTCCCCGGCCGAGCGTGATGCGCAGTGCTTCATATTCTCCTGCCCCGTAGAGCTTGGACCCGAACATTTTCTCCGGAAATTCCACCTGCCCCAGCTCCACGGAATATCCGTACGAAAAGCCCCGCGTCTCCAGAAGGCGCCCCACCAGCTCTTCTAGCTCGGGAAGATGGGAGCGAATGGCGGCTCGCGCGCCTGCCAAGTCCGTCGGCGAGGATGCCCACCCGTTCAGTTGGGCCTCAATGCGGTCGCGGATGACGCGCTTGATCGCCTGATCTGCAATCGTGTCCGAGTTGGCGATGATGCGGATGCGAATCGACTCTCCCGGAATGCCCGACTGACCGAGGGCTCCTGCTTTTTGCGTCTGCCACTGCAGAAGCAGCATCAGCAAGGAGAAACAGAGCAGTGCCGCAACCCGACCGTTCATTCGCTTGACCATCCTCATCACGCCCGCTTTCTTCGTTCATAGCCTCAGTATCGCCAGCGGGCAACTCTCGTAAACGTGCAACTCTATGAAAATTACTATGAAAATCGTGAAGCTCGATTCAAGGCGAGATTCAGGTCAAGTAGGTCAGGTAATTGCCGTGGAGCGGATGCGCATGCATGCCTTAAGCAATGCGAATTCACCCGCAAATTGTGTTATGATTTGACCGAGTAGATGCCCGAACGGAGGCTTAGCGCGTGCACTGGTATAAAACCTTTTTCGCAAATATCGCGATCCTGCTTACGTTGACGTATCTCGCCAGCCTGTTCAACAAGTACCTCCTGCAGGGAATCAGCCGCAGAAATCAGAGCCTGCTCTTCATTTTTGCCGCCATTCTCGGCGGGTGGGTGTCGATGTTCTTTGGACTGCCGCTTGCGGAGGATGTGCTCTTCGACCTTCGGTTCGTTCCGCTCATCATCGCGCCCATGTTCGTGAATTCGTCCTCCTGCTATCTTTTGATCGGAGCCGGCATTGGACTCTCCCGCCTGACCTTCTCGCCGACGGCTGCGGCTTCTTGGGTCGGCCTTTTGAATATGGTCATTCTGGGTCTCGTTGCGGCCGCCTTGCACGAGGTGCTGAAATCGCGGTCCTATTCTTCCCTGCAAAAGAACCTCATCTTCCTGTTTGTGATAAACGTCCTTAACGTGGTGGTGATAACCGCGTTCGGCGTCATCCCGGCGTGGGAGTATTTGACGCACATCGCTCCGCTGACCTTTCCGATGAGCATCCTGCTGAGTCTGTTCTTCTCCTTGCTCGTACGGGATTTTCAAATGGATTCCCGCCGTCAGGTAAACCTCCGCGAGGCGAACCGGGAACTGGCGGTCCAATATGAGATTTCACAGCAGCAGACGGCGGAGCTCGAGGAGACCACGGCGGCCCTGGAGGAGCACACTCGCATGCTGCAGCTGAGCAACCAATACAAGAGTGAGTTTCTCGCCAATATGTCCCATGAGCTGCGCACCCCGTTGAACAGCATGCTGATCCTCTCGCAGCTGCTCGCAGAGAATCGGAACAAAACGCTGCCGCCCGAAGAGGTCAGCTATGCCGAGATGATCCATTCGTCCGGCAAGGACCTGCTTCGTCTGATTAACGACATCCTCGACTTCTCCAAGGTAGAGGCAGGCAGACTTGAGCTCATCCGGGAGCCGGTCAACCTGAATGAGCTTCCCAGCATCCTCGAGCGCACCTTTCATCCGCTCGCCCAGCAGAAGGAGCTGGCCTTTCAGATCCAGCTTGATTCGGGGCTTCCCGATATCATCGGAACAGACGGTCAGCGGCTGCACCAGATCTTGACCAACCTTCTTTCGAATGCGTTTAAGTTTACGGAAAAGGGAATGGTCACCCTTTCCCTTCGCCGCTGTGAGCAAAATGAGGTGGTGGAGGCCTTCCGCCTGCAAACGGAACGGATGCCGGAAGGACTTCCGGACCTCAGCGCCTTCGGTGCATTATTCGAGCCGATCCAGAATTGGGGTCGCCTGCCCGAAGGAGGCCGCTTGCTGCCGCTCTCGTCAGCGGCGGGTGCAGCTGCGAAGAGCAGCCTTCCGCTGGAAGAGCCGGGTGCTGCGGAATCAACTGGTACAGGTCCCCCGCCGGCAGACCGCGAGGCTTCCAGGCAAGCCGCATCCGAATGGCTGGCTTTCACCGTGGAAGATACGGGCATCGGCATCCCGAAGGAAAAGCACTCCTTCGTCTTTGAAGCCTTCCGCCAGGCAGACGGCACGACGAGCCGGAAGTATGGCGGTACGGGCCTCGGCCTGTCCATCTCGCGCGAATTCGCGAAGCTGCTCGGCGGCTTCATTCAGTTGGACAGCGAGGTGGGCTGCGGGAGCCGCTTCACGCTGTATTTGCCCTATTCCCCCGAGCCGAAGGGGGATTGAGCGAGGGCAAGTGAGTTTCTTTTATCGCTACCAAAACAAGAAGAGCTTCTCCCTTGATAAGACCGCGGGATCGCGGCCAAGGGGAAGCTCTTTTCGTTTGCTCTCATTGTTCGATTCGGTTATCCGGTTCCCGCCACCACATGGCGGGGGATGCCCGCATAATCGACGATCTGCTCGGTCCACTCGAAGCGGCCGGTGGAGCGGAGAAGCGCCTCCACCGCATCCGCCTGGCCCTGGCCCAGCTCGAAGCCCACGAGGCGCGGAACCGCCGCGAGCTGGTCAAGCTGTTCAACCATCCGCCGATAGGGAATAAGGCCGTCCGGACCGCCGTCCAGCGCGAGATGCGGCTCATGATCGCGCACCTCGCGCATGAGGCCGGAGATATCGGCGGACGGAATGTACGGCGGATTGGAGACGAGAATATCCGGCGCGAGCCCGGCTTCCGCGAGCGGCGCCAGCAGGTCGCCCTGCAGCCAGCGAATGCGGTCGGCTGCGCCGTGATGAGCCGCATTCTCGCGGGCGACTGCCAGGGCGTCCGGCGACAAGTCGACGGCCGCGAGCTGCCACGCCGGGCACAGCGTCGCCAGCGTGACCACGATGGCTCCGCTGCCGGTGCCGATGTCGGCGGCAAGCGGAGCCCCTTCGGGCCACAAGCGGCCGCCGTGGCGAGCGATGGCCTCGACAAGCAGCTCCGTCTCCGGCCGCGGGATGAGCACCGCCGGACTCACCTGGAAGGAGAGCCCGTAAAATTCCTGCTCGCCGGTGATGTACTGCAGCGGTTCTCCGGCCGCGCGGCGTGCAAGCCGCGCCTGCCATTTCTCCTCCGCTGCCGTCGGGAACGGCTCGGGGAAGCGCCACAGCAGCTCGGCATCGGGAACACCGAGCTGCAGGGCGAGGAGGCGGCGGACGCTCACCTCTGCTTCTTCGACTCCCGCCGCCCGTAAAAAAGAGGAAGCCTGCACATAGGCTTCCCGAATGGTTTTTGCTGTTGCTTCTGGAGTCATGAGGGCTCCTCCTATCTATCTATCAAGCCAACCGGCTTATTGAGCTTTTTCGAGCAGCTCCGCTTGGGCGGCCACCGTCAGCGATCCGATGATCTCACCCAGATCACCGTTCAGCACGGTATCCAGCCGATGCAGCGTGAGGCCGATGCGGTGATCGGTTACGCGGCTCTGCGGGAAGTTGTACGTGCGGATGCGTTCGCTTCGGTCTCCCGTGCCCACCTTGCTCTTCCGCTCGTCGGCGTATTTCGCCTGTTCCTCTTGCAGGAACTTGTCGTAGATGCGGGCGCGCAGCACCTGCAGCGCCTTCTCCTTGTTGGAGTTCTGCGACTTGCCATCCTGACAGGTCGCCACGATGCCCGTCGGAACGTGCGTAACGCGCACCGCCGACTTTGTCGTGTTGACGGACTGTCCGCCCGCGCCGCTCGAACAGAAGGTATCGACGCGGATGTCGCTCTCCTTGATGTCGATCTCGACTTCCTCGGCTTCCGGAATCACCGCAACCGTCGAGGTGGAGGTATGAATCCGGCCGCCTGATTCGGTAACGGGAATCCGTTGAACACGGTGAGCCCCGCTCTCGTATTTCAGCTTGCTGTAAGCCCCTTTGCCGCTGATCATGAACACGACTTCCTTGAAGCCGCCGAGGTCGTTTACGCTCGTATCGAGTATCTCGACCTTCCAGCCCTGCGTGTCCGCGTAGCGGGTATACATGCGGTACAGGTCGCCTGCGAAGAGTGCCGCTTCATCGCCGCCAGCCGCCCCCCGGATTTCGACGATCACGTTCTTGTCGTCGTTCGGGTCCTTCGGCAGCATGAGCACGGTGAGGCGCTCCTCCAGCTCTTCCTTGCGCGTGCTGAGCTCATCAATTTCAAGCTTCACCATCTCGCGCATCTCATCGTCCAGCTTTTCATTTTGCATCGCCTTGGCCGCATCCAGCTCCGAGACCACGCTCTCGTATTCTTTGTAGGCGTCGTACGCTTCCTGCAGATCGGATTGCTCCTTGGAGTACTCCCTCAGCTTGGCCGAGTCGTTCGCCACATCCGGATCGCACAGGAGCTCGCTCAATTTGTCATAGCGGTCTGCCAACGCTTGCAGACGGTCCAGCATGATGGTTCCCTTCCTTTCCTATTCGGATCCTTTGGCTGATCTATGCAATAACGATCACATCGGTCCCGCTCTCCTCGCCTGGTTTCCTTCTACACGTTAAAACGGAAGTGCATGACGTCGCCGTCTGCCACAACATACTCCTTGCCTTCAAGCCGCAGCTGCCCCTTCTCCCGAGCTGCTGCCATCGAACCGGCCGTCACCAGGTCGTCATACGAGACCACCTCGGCGCGAATGAAGCCGCGCTCGAAATCGGTATGAATGACCCCGGCGGCTTGCGGAGCTTTCGTTCCCTGCTGAATGGTCCAGGCGCGAACCTCTTGAACCCCCGCCGTGAAATACGTATACAACCCGAGGAGCTTGTAGGCGGCACGGATCAACCGGTTAAGTCCCGATTCCGTAAGGCCCAGCTCCTCCAGGAACATCTCTTTGTCCTCGCCCTCCAGCTCGGCGATCTCCGACTCCACCTTCGCGCTGATCGGAACGACCTCTGCGCCTTCGGCAGCGGCGTATTCGCGTACCGTTTGCACGTACGGGTTCTCGTCAGCATTGGCTGCTTCCGCTTCGCTTACGTTCGCGGCATAGACGATCTTCTTCAGTGTGAGCAGCGGCATGTCGCGAATGAGCAGGCGCTCTTCGTCCGACATCTCGACGCTGCGTGCTGGTTTATCTTCATAGAGCGCGTCCTTGATGCGCTCCAGCAGTTCGACTTCAGCGGCGTACTTCTTGTCTCCGCCCTTCATATTCTTGCGCGTGCGGTCGATGCGCTTCTCTACCGACTCCAGGTCAGCCAGAATCAGCTCGAGGTTGATCGTCTCGATGTCGCTGATCGGGTCCACCTTGCCGGAGACGTGGGTGATGTTCTCGTCGACGAAGCAGCGAACGACATGCACGATCGCGTCTACCTCGCGAATGTGGGCAAGAAACTTGTTGCCAAGGCCTTCCCCTTTGCTCGCGCCCTTGACGAGTCCGGCGATATCGACAAATTCAAACGCCGTCGGAACGATGCGGTTCGGGGTCACGACCTTTGCCAGTCCCGCAAGCCGTTCATCCGGAACTTCAACCACGCCGACATTCGGATCAATGGTGCAGAACGGGTAATTGGCCGATTCAGCTCCTGCCTGGGTAATCGCGTTAAAGAGGGTGGACTTGCCAACGTTCGGCAAACCGACAATGCCTGCTTTCAATGCCATCTATAGAACACTCCTTGTCATCTGGAAGAGTACATCCTTATTATTATACAGAAAAAGCCGATAAAAGGATAGGGGAGCCACGGCGGTTTGAGAACCTTTGTCAAATGAGTGTAATTCTTGCCCTGATTTTCTGAATGAACTATAATTTAGGTGGATTAGAGGGGGAACGTATGACCACGTCCAGGACTCATATCGAAATGTTCGTTCCTTGGTGCTCGACCCTATAGGAAAGTCCTCCTGTTTCGGGAGGACTTTTGTGTCGATTTAACCCCCTCAAGAATCGGGCATTCCTTAAAAACGCAACACCCTCCAATCCGCCACCATGTCCGTTTGGGCATGGAATGCTTTTCGGCTGTCCGGCCAAGAATTTGTGCATTTGGAGAGGTGTGTGCGGCTATGCGCATATTGATTGCGGACGACCATGAAATCCTGCTGCTGGGTCTATGTCAATTGATGAAGACGGAGTCGGACATGGACGTGATCGGTACGGCGAAGAACGGCAAGGAAGCCTTGGAAAAGACGATCGAGCTCGTTCCGGACATCGTGATCATGGATATTCATATGCCGGTGATGGACGGTTTGACGGCGACCCGAATGATCAAGGAGACCCTTCCTCAGGTGGAGGTCCTCATCTTCACTGCTCTCGACGGGCCGGATGACCTTCGAAAGATTCTCGAATCCGGCGCCTCCGGCTACCTGCTCAAAACTTACGGCGACAATGACCTGTTTACCGCCATTCGGTCGGTCTATGCCCGTTCTCCCTATCTATACCCCCATGCCATGAAGCATATGATTCGCACAACTCCTCCCTTGACCGTTCCGGGTCCGGCGGCGGCCCCTCCTTCGTTCACGGCGGCCAAATCTACGCTGACCCCTCGGGAACAGCAGGTCCTTTTCTTGATTGCCAAGGGACATTCCAACCGTGATATCGCCGAGGTGTTGAGCATTTCCGTCAAGACCGTCGAAGCCTTCAAAAGCAAGATTATGAACAAGCTGCACCTGTATACTCGTCCAGCACTTGTGGACTACGCGGAGAAGGCGGGGTACTTTTTGAAATGACCCGATTGGAAAAGCACCGGAGCTTATGCTTCGGTGCTTTTTTCCATCCTTACCATCCCCTTGCTCCGAATCCCCCTCCTTACGACCTATCGAACTCTTACGGGTTATCCCCCTATCCTTACTCCCTTTCTCTGTTCTACGTAGGAACTTTCCCTAATTGAAAGGGATTATCGATCATGAAATAATTCCCTATAATGCATAATTCGACATAACACTGTTATGGAGGATAAATGAGGGGAGGGACTTATGACGTTCAGAGGTAAGGAAGGCCTAGCTCGTCTATTCCGAACGAAGAACCATTCGAAGGGGCAAGCTTCCCAACGGTCAGTAACCCAAGCACCCGCAAAACGCGACAAAACCAATTGGAGGAATGCTCGAATGAAGGTGAAAATCCAAACCCGATTGACCCTTGCTTTTCTCGCTGTGCTTATTCTCCCGAGTGCCGCCATCGGTTGGGCTTCCTACAACAAAGCCGCTTCTGCGGTGACCAGTCAGATTCAGTCCAACACCGAGCAAAACGTCTCCTACGTGAATCGGCAAATTACCGACCTGCTTAAAACCAGCTTGACCGACATGGACTACTTAGGCAAATCCGTAAATGGCTCCATGGCTCAAGGGGGCAATAGTCCTGAAATTCGCAAGGTGCTGGACGCCTACAAAGCCGTTCACGCTCAGTATGACTCTGTGTTTTATGCCAACCCCTCTGGGCTGATGATTCAGTCCCCCAATAAAGCCCTTGATGGGGATTACGATCCAACGAAGCGGCCGTGGTTCTCCAACGCAAGCGACAACAAAGGGAAAGCGGTCGTGTCCGACCCAATCGTATCGAAGGACGGCACCGGCAAGATTCTCGTTCATACATCCAAGGCGACGGATGACGGCTCCGGTGTCATCGGCGGAGGCCTTGACCTGACCTATCTGTCGCAGGTCGTCAACTCCTACAAGATTGGGGAATACGGGTACGTCTTTATCGTCGATGCCCAGCATAATTATTTGATTCACCCGACGAGAGAGATCGGCTCCAAGAACGAACAGACGTATATCGACGATATTTACAAAGTGGACAAGGGCACCATTTCCTATAACGTGGACGGAAAAGACAAGCGAGCTGTCTTCGCCACAAACCCGGAAACGGGCTGGAAGATCGTCGGGACCATCGAGGTGTCTGAGATCAAGGCAGCTTCCCAAGACATTCTCTACACGACGCTTGAGGTGCTGTTGATCGCTATCGTGCTGGGCGTTATTGTCATCATCCTGATCACCCGTTCCATTACCACACCGCTCAAGCGGGTAAATGCCGCTACGAAGCGCATCGCGGACGGAGACCTTACGGAAGACGTGGTCGTCGCTTCCCGCGACGAGTTGGGTGAGCTGTCCAGCTCGGTCAATGAAATGATGCACAAGCTGCGCGAGTTGATCGGCGGAGTGGTTCACTCCTCGCAAAACGTAGCGGCTGCCTCCCAGCAAATCTCCGCAACGACCGAGGAGATTGCCTCCGGAAGCACCGAGCAGGCCAACGCCGCCCTCAATATGCAGGAGCTGTTCCGCGAGTTGACGGATGCGATCAACAACGTAGCCCAAAACGCGGAGGAAGCTGCCGACCTGGCGGCGCAATCGACGAAGATCGCGGGAACGGGCGGCGTCAAGATCACCCAATCCATCGAGAGCATGAACCACGTCAATCGCCAGATGAACCATCTGGAGGAAGACTCGCAGCGCATCGGGGAAATCATCGAGGTCATCGACGACATCGCCGATCAGACGAACCTGCTCGCCTTGAACGCAGCCATCGAGGCGGCGCGTGCCGGCGAACAAGGCCGCGGCTTCGCGGTTGTTGCCGATGAGGTGCGCAAGCTTGCTGAACGCAGCAGCGACGCCACGAAGCAGATCACGACGATTATCAAAGGCATGCAGGAAAATACCCGCAAGAGCGTCCAAGCCGTTTCGAGCGGCATGAAGCAATCCGAGGAGACCGGAACGGCATTCGAGGAGATCATCCAGAAGATCCGCGAGACCGCGCACAAGGTCGATGAGATCGCCGCAGCTTGCGAGGAACAGGCGGCTCAGACGGGCGAGGTCCTGCAAGCGATCGAAAGCATCTCTTCCGCGAGCCAGCAATCGGCGGCTGCATCGGAGGAGACGGCCGCTACCTCGCAATCACTCGCCCAGCTGGCAGACGGATTGAATGAAGCCGTCTCTGTCTTCAAGGTGAATTAAAGAAAGAGGTGGCCCTATGCCCGAACCGGGAACCGAGCAATACATTGAATTCATGGTTCAAGACGAGCAATACGCCATCTCGATTCATGACATTTTTGAAATCATCAAGATGCAGACGATCACGCCCCTGCCGAATGCAACTCACTACGTCCGGGGCGTCATCAACCTGCGCGGCAGCATCGTGCCGGTCCTCAGCCTGCGGAGCCTCTTCTCGCTGGAAGAAGCCGCCTATACGAAAGCAACCCGGATCGTCGTCGTTCACCACCACGAAGAAACCGTCGGCATCATCGTCGACCGGGTCAACAAGGTGACCACCTTTTCCGATATTCAGTCCCCTCCAGAACAGGTGGGCGACCGGGACGGCGTGCTCTTTACCGGCATCGGCATTGCGCCGCACGGGCTGATCGGCATTTTGAAGCTGGAGCAGGTCCTGCTTCATGAGCAGGGGTGACCGAATGTGAATGCGGATTATCAAGCCGCCTTTTTAGAGGAGCTGGAAGAACTGTTGCTCGTCATGGATCACGACGTGCTGAAGCTGGAGCAGGAGGCCGATTCTGAGCCGATTGTGCAGAGCCTGTTTCGCATCGCCCATACCATTAAGGGTTCATCGGCCGTCATGGGCTATGAGGAGATCATGCTCCTCACCCATGCGCTCGAGAGCTTGCTCGAACGTGTTCGGAATAAAACACTTGCCGTTTCGATCGACCTGATCGATCTTCTGTTTCGTGCGATGGACGGGCTGAAGCATGCGCGGGATCAACTGGTTCTGGGGGTTCCCTGTCCCGTTGACCTCGCCCTGCTGATGGGAGAGTTGAGCGCCTTTTCCTCTGCTCTACCCCCTGTCCCCCGTCGCACCCAGGTGCAAGCCGCTCCGCCGGAGCTGGGAAAGAAGGTGCAGGAAGCCCGCGATCAGGGCTTCCAGGTTCACTGGATTTCCCTATCGATCGCAGCAGAATGCCTCATCAAGGGGGCCCGTGCGTTCCTCATCAGCTCTCGGCTGAAGGAATGGGGAGACATTCTTGTCGCCAATCCCGATCTGGATGAGATTGATGAGCTTTCCCAAGGGGAACTGGAGATCCGCTTCCTCTACGCCGGAGGCCAAACCTTGGAAAGCCTCGAAGCGCTGCTGCTGTCGCTGACGGAAGTCGTTCGATTGAAGATTGATCCCTATGAAGAACCGGAATCCGGGACAGACCCTTCCTTCCAGGAAGAATATCCGTCAGCGGTGAGGCCGTCTCCCTCCCCTGCGGCGGGGAAAAACCAGTCGGTTCGGGTAAACGTGGAGCGCCTGGAGCATCTGATGAACCTGGTCGGTGAGCTGGTTATCGACCAGACCCGCATCGCTCAGATCAAGCGGCAGCAAAAAAAGGAGGTCATCCACGAAACCGTGGAGGACCTCGAACAAGTATCGGATCACCTTACCCGCATCATCACGGACTTGCAGGAGTGCGTCATGAAGGCACGGATGTTCCCGATCGATCAGCTGTTCAGTCGCTTTCCTCGCATGGTGCGCGATCTTGCTCGCTCCCTCGGTAAGGAGGTCCGCCTCATCATGGACGGGAAGGACACCGACCTGGACCGTACCTTGATCGAGGAGATCGCCGATCCTCTCGTTCATCTGGTCCGCAATGCCGTCGATCACGGGATCGAGCTGCCGGACGCTCGCGAGAAAGCCGGCAAGGACCGCAAGGGAACCTTGCGGCTGCAAGCGGCCCACGAGGACAACCAGGTGGTGCTCACGCTGGAGGATGACGGAACCGGTATCGATCCCGAACGGATGAGGCAATCGGCCGTAGCCAAACAGCTTCTCAGCCGAGAGGAAGCCGCCCTGCTTTCGGATTACGAGGCGATTCGCCTGATCTTCCGGCCCGGCTTCTCCACAGCGTCCCGGGTCAGCGACATCTCCGGGCGCGGGGTCGGGATGGACATTGTCCGAAGTCACATCGAGAAGCTGAACGGTATGATCGACATTGAGACTCGCTGGGGACAAGGGACGCGCTTCAAAATCAAGCTCCCCCTCACGCTTGCGATCATCGTCGGCCTCCTGGTCAAGCTCGGCTCCGAGACGTTTATCATTCCGATGAGCAACATCGCGGAGATTGTGCGCGTCGAGCCGAAGGAAATCAAAACCATCAAGGGACAGCCGGTGCTTCTGCTTCGGAACCAGGTGATCCCGGTGGCCTGCATTCACGAACAGCTCCAGGTGGAGAAAGGCGATTGGACGCGGAAGCACATCCCGCTCGTGATCGTCGGCTCCGCCGAAAGAAGGCTTGCGCTCGCCGTGGACGAGCTGCTCGGCAACCAGGAGATCGTGATCAAGTCGCTCGGCCATTATGTCGGCAAGGTTCCGGGCATAGCAGGCGCTACGATCCTGGGCGACGGCAAGGTTGCCTTCATCCTGGATATCTCCAGCATCTTTACCTTAGCCGAGGGCCGCCATTCTGGAGGCGGCTTCGAGAAGTAACCAAACGGGGTGGGGCGATAATCGCCTCACCCCGTTGTGCGTATTCGAGTGTGCAGAGGGTCGATAAGCCGCGCCTACCCCCGGCTCTCCGTTGAAGCAGGCGGAAGGATCGCTGGGCAGACACGGTTTCGCCCGCGCTCCTTGGCCTGGTAAAGCGCTTTGTCCGCCTTTTGCAGCAAGTCCGCAAGCGAATCCCCAACCGTTTGAACCGTAGCAAGCCCAAAGCTTGAGGTGACCGTGATCTCCTCTTCCTCCCATGGAAGGGGGGAATGTGCCAGGTCGGTTCGAATCGCTTCCGCTATACCGAAGGCTCCGGACAGGCTGGTCCGGGGAAGAGCACAGACCAGCTCCTCTCCTCCATAGCGGGCAAATAAGGCCGCCTCCGGAAGGTGCCTCTGGCAGATCTGGACGACATGCACGAGAGCCTGATCCCCGGCAAAATGGCCGTACGTGTCATTCACCAGCTTAAAATGGTCGATGTCCAGCAGGAAAAGGGAGAAGCCCTTTCCTTCATAGAGACAGGCTTGATAGAGCTGTTCCGCCTGCTCCAAAAAGAAGGTTCGGCTCAAGATCCGGGTCAGGCCGTCATGGGTAGCCAAATACCGAAGCCGCTCTTCGCTCACCGCGGCTTCGGTAACATCGAGCAGGGTCATCATGCGGCCGATCGCGTCGCCCCTGCGATTGAGAACAGGCGCCACGTACACTTCGTAATGCCGGATATCTTCCTGCTGCTCCCAGCGAATGCGCTGCCCGCCATCGAGCTCGGAGGAGGCAAGGCGGGTGAGCAGATTTCGCCCGCCGGCTTCCATCTCCTTAAGCTTATCCAGGGTAAAGCCAAGATGGGGCGTGCACAGGACGGGAACAATCCGCTGGGCCGCCCGATTGTAGTCGACAAGCCGATCAAGCGGGTCGAGCACAATGACGCCGTCCCGCATGCTTTCAAAGATAAAATCTCGCGCAATGGGCGCGATGTCGATCATGCCGGTCGTCTTCATCGCCCAAATGTAGCAGGCGGAGGTCAGGGTGAGAACAAAGGGAACGGGGTCCATTCCGTAGGGAGTGGCCCCTATCATATAGAGGAAGGCCGAAGCGATCGGCAGCAATTGGCCGATCAGCATGGCGAATACTTGCTTGCGGTAGACCGGCGTCTTCCGCCACTGGCCAATCAGAATCAAGGAAGCCAACAAGAGGCAGCCAAAGGTGTAACAGCCTTGGACCACATACCAGTTTCCTACGACGACATCGGCTGTCTTGTAAGGGGCTCCTTCCCGCCAGTAGATAGAGCGGTAGAAGAGGTGGTGCCAGGAATTGGTCAGCAGCAGGATGAGGGACAGGGAAGGAATGATGAACAGGCTGGCGATCACCTTCCGCTTCAGCCACCGCTCCATGGCGGTGTAGTGAAGGACGGCCAGCAAGGACAGCGGAGGACAAAAGGCGATTCCGATGTACTCCACTCCGATCCAGCCCATGACCTCGGGGAGCGTCTGGCTCACAAGCTCCATGGCAAAGCCAAATATGTAGATGGATGCCGTTATGGATACTCCAAAAAAGGCCCATTTCCCTGTGAAATGGGTTTTGATCGTTCCGACATAAACGCCCATGAGGAGGTTGAGGACCCCCGATATCGACACAAGGGTGAGGAGGACGATGGTGATGGAATTCAACGGCTTTGGGCTCCTCTCGGTCGCGATGGAGGAATTCTCGTGAAACCCCCTTATTATATCATGGACCGACAGGCTTGTATGCGGCTTCTGCTACGGCATATCCTTGACGCATAAGCGGTTTAAGCTCCTTCTGGGGGGGAGCTGAGGTTTAGCTCGACCTCTTCTTCACGGGCATTACGGCCAGCACGTTCTCGTTCTTGAACAAGCGGGGAGCATGCCGCGACCAGCAATAGGCGGTCATCCCATCGGGATCGGCCGACAGCACGCGAATCCTCCGCTGGGTAAGCCGATTCTCCCGATCCAGATAAATGATATCGACGTTCTTTCCTACATACCGTTCAAAAGGGGTCATCATTCAGGAATCCTCCTCATTCCTCATTCCGGATCTGAAATTTCCTCATTCTACATGTTCCTCATTCCGCTTCCGCATGTAGAAGCTCCGTTCCCCTTCTTTCACGTTGAGAAAACAGGAACTTCTGTTCCCCCTTAGTATACTCCACTCTCTGCCAGTTATGCAAACCTATGTTCGTATTTTTTGTGTATTTTGCGCGAACGGCTTCCTAATCTTCAACGGAGGGGGCTTAGTTTGCCAAGGAATGCGCAGCCAAGTAAAATAAGTGGAGTTATCCACTGAGTTGTCCACCGATTTGGGTAGTTATCCACAGTTTTATCCACAACATGTTAACAACGAATGAATGTTCGTTTTTTAGCATGCCGAAAGGAAGAGTCGGATGTCTGAAACCGCTGACCTGCACGAGCACTGGATGAAAGAAGCGCTGCGGGAGGCCGAGAAAGCCCGTGATATCGGCGAAGTGCCCATCGGGGCGGTGATTGTCAGGAATGGCGAGATTATCGGGCGCGGTCATAATCTCCGGGAGATTGCCGCCGATCCGACTGCTCATGCGGAGATGATCGCCATTCGCCAAGCCAGCGAAGCAATTGGAGCTTGGCGGCTGCTCGACTGCACGCTCTACGTAACGCTAGAACCCTGCCCTATGTGTGCGGGGGCCATCGTTCAGGCGCGGGTCCCTGCCGTTGTATATGGAACGGAAGACCCGAAGGCCGGATGCGCCGGAACACTCATGAATCTCCTGCAGGAGCCGCGATTCAATCACCGGACAGAGGTAATCGGTCCAATGCTTCAGGAGGAATGCGCCGGCATCCTTACGTCCTTCTTCCAGGACTTGCGCCGCAGATTGAAAGAAGAAAGGAAGGAACGTTCTTGAGATCCTCAAAATGGCTTATTCTCGCCGGAGCATGCAGCTACGGCATTCTCTCTACCTTTGTCGTCTTCGCCTATGACCAAGGCTTCACGGTCGACGAGGTCGTAGGAGGGCAAAACTTCCTCGGGTTTTTGCTGATGGCCCTCACCTTCGGCATGTCCCGGTTGGCTGCCAAAAAGAAGGCCGCCTCCGCTCCCTCCGGCTTTGGCCGACTCAGCATCGGCAATAAGCTGCGGGGCAGGGATTACGCCGGACTGCTCGCGGTCGGGCTGCTGATGGCCTCCACCGGGATGCTGTACTACGGAGCCCTCTCCTACATCCCGGCTTCCCTTGCGATCGTCCTGCTCTTCCAATTTACCTGGATCGGGGTGCTCATCGACGCGCTTCTGCTGCGGCGCAGACCCTCGGGCTTGGAATGGGGCTCCATCGCGGTACTCTTTGCCGGAACCCTGCTTGCCGGAGGAGTCGTCGGCAGCGGCTTGGGTGAAGTGAAGCCGCTGGGCATTCTGCTCGGCCTCGGCTCGGCCGTGACGTACGGCCTCTTTATTCTGCTCAGCGGACGGGTGGCGCCGGGAGGAGCCCCGCTCTCCCGAAGTCTCACCATGAGCCTCGGCTCCGTCACGCTTACCTTCCTGGTTTATCCTCCTGTTTTCCTGACCAACGGAGCGCTCCTGAACGGGCTCTTGCTGTGGGCGCTGCTGCTCGCGCTCTTCGGCGCCGTCATTCCGACGCTCTTCTATGCCATCGGGGTGCCGGGAACGGGCGGTACGCTCGCCTCGATCCTGAGCGCGGCCGAGCTTCCCACTGCGGTCCTGATGTCCGCCTTCGTGCTGCGCGAGAGTGTCACCCTGCTGCAATGGTTCGGCGTCCTCGTCATTCTGGCAGGGATTGTTCTGCCGGAGTGGTCGAAGCTTCGCGGAAGTCGGTAAAGCGCCATGGGCCGTCTTGCGACTCTTTCCGTCCGCAACCCGAAGCGATTTTGCGCCGCCATTCTGCTCGTTACGCTTCTGCTCAAGGTCGTACTTGTCTTCGCCTGCGGCGAACGGTTCGACTACCAGTCCGATGACCGGGAATACCTGCGCTCCGCTCGCATTCTCTTGGAGCAGGGAACGCTGACCTATAACGACCCCAGCCGCCCGACGGCCTTCATCACCCCGGCTTACCCTGGCTTTCTTGCGCTTCTCATGCAAGCATTCGGCACGGGGACGGAAGTCGCCCAAGCCGCCCGCATCGTGCAGGCGGTGCTGGTCACGGTGGCCCTCTGGCTGCTGTTTCGAATCGGGACCCGGCTGTTTGAGGAGCGAACAGCGCTTCTTGCCGTTGTCCTGTGCAGCCTTTATCCGCCGCTCTGGCTGATCTCCAATTTCTTGTTTACGGAGTCACTCTTCCTCACCGCGCTCCTCCTTCTCCTTGCCATCTCGCTCCGCGCCGAAGAGAACCCGACCATCGGCATGGCCGTCCTCTTCGGTCTCGTATGGGCGGCGGCTGTCTATGTCCGCCCCACGGTCGCCCTGTGGCCGGGCCTCTTTTTCCTGCTGCTCGCCATCCGTCGAACGATCCCCTTGGGGCGTCTCGTCCGCTTGGGGCTTGTCGCAGCGCTCGCTTTCTCGCTCTGTCTGGCGCCCTGGTGGGTGCGCAATGAGCGAGTCTCCGGGGGAGCCTTTATCCCGCTCACCCAGTCGTCGGGCAATCCGCTGCGGCTCGGCACTTATCCATGGACGGTGCCCGCTCTCTTCCTGGACGAGCAGCGCACCTGGCACAGCACCGATAACCTGTGGGTGAACGACAAGCTTGACCAGGAGCAGGCCGTCGAACGAATAAAAGACGGGTTCTCCCATCATTTCTGGGTCTATGCGAGCTGGTACACCGTGGGCAAGTTCCTCCTCTTCTGGGGAGATGTGTTCTATTGGCTCCCGCTACCCGGCGTCCCGCTCGCCTTGGCCATCGCCGCTCACTACTTGTTCCTCATTCCCGGCTTCATCGGATTTTGGCGGCGGCGCAAGGATCGCAACGTGCAGACCCTGATCAGCCTCCTGGGCTACTTCTCCGTCCTGCACATGGTGTATCTGCCCCATTCCCGCTATGCGCTCCCGCTCATGCCACTGGTTCTTCTGCTTGCGGCCGCCGAGCTGCGCAGGCGTTGGCGGAAGCCGCATGCTCTACAATGAAACGGACAATCTCCTAATAAAAACGAGACGCGTTCCAGTCGTGGGTAACGACTGGAACGCGTCTCGTTTTCCTATAGGCAGCCATCCTCGTATCGGCCTGTTACAGCGGAAAGCCCGCTTCCATCAGCGCCAGCGCTTCGTCTGCCAAATCTACAAATTCTCTCTCGGGGTGCTCGTTATAGTGCATCTGCACGGAGACCATGATGCCGACCAACGCCGCTGCCAGCGCGCGGATCTTCAAATCATCAGGGTCGCAGCCTTGCCGCTCCGCGATTATCGTCCCAATCATATTCACGGTTCCCATTACCTGCTGGAGCAGAGGCGCGCGCAGCTCGGGGATGGACATGGTCAGGGAAATACGATCCCACAGCGCCGTTCGCTCCTCTTCGGAGATGGTGGAGTATCCTTCGCGCAGGGCGTTGCGAAAGGCGCGAATGGGGTGCAGCCCTTCCGGCTGCTTGCGATAGTTCTCGACCAACAACGGGTCGTAATCGTCTTCCACCACAACGGCTTCCTTCGTCGCAAAATAGCGGAAAAAGGTGCTGGGCGAGATCTCCGAGAGTTCCGCAATCTGCTCGACCGTCGTCGCTTGATACCCTTGCTCCCGGAACAGCTGCATAGCATTGCTTTGAATCGTTGCTTTCGTCTTTACCTTTTTGCGCTCACGCAATCCAAGCTTGGGCGGGTTTTCATCCGGCACAGCTATCCCTCCATAAACCTGTCAAAGCCCGCGATCGTGCGGGTTTTCTTCAGTTTACCTTTTTTTCAGCAGGAGGGACAGCCCATGACGATGCGTTCACGCGCTCACGTCGGATTCACCCTGGCCCTTGCCCATCTCCGAGTGACGGGGAAGAAACAGAATCGCCAGGAGGAAGCTGACTGTGGCAATGCCGCCGCAGATCCACAACAGTTGGCCCATCCCGCCGATATAAGCGGCCTGTATCCGCTCCAGCAGGTCCTCCAGCTTCAGCTTGCGGGCGATGGCCGCCCCGGCGGAGACGCTGCTCTTCATGGCATCGGCCGTCTGACCGGGAAGGCCCTCGAGAGGGAGGCGGCTCCGGTACGCGGAGTTGAGAACGGAGCCGAGCACCGCGACCCCAACGGCCCCGCCCACCTGGCGCAGCGCCATAATCAATGCGGAGCCGACGCCTCCGCGTTCCTCGGTCAGCTCACCTACGGCCAAGTCCATCGAGGTGGGGAGCGCAAAACCCAAGCCCACGCCAAACAGGGTAATCCAGAGGGCGACAAAGGCATAACTGCTCTCCAGTTGAGTAGCGGTCCCTAAGATCAGACTGCCGGCAATCACGGCAAACCCCAAGGAAACAACGACTCGCGCGCTCAGCCTTTTGATGAGGGCGTCCGAGCCTTTTGCACCCACCATCATTCCCCCGATCATAGGAAGCAGCCTCAGACCGGTGTCGAATGCGTCAGCACCTTTTACAGCTTGAAAATACTGCGGCATCACGAACAGCAGCCCGAACATGGCAAAGGACACGCAGGTGGCCAGCAGCGTCCCCCAAGTAAAGCGGGAGGAACGGAACAAAGACAGGTCAATCAGCGGATGACGGGCTTTGCGCTCCCAAGCCACGAAGAGGGCGAGGAGCAATACCCCGGCGGCCAGGGCAAGGAGGGCCATTCGATCATCCCAGCCGTGCTCTCCCGCCCGGATGATCCCGTAGGTAACGCCAACAAGCCCTGCACTAGAGCCGACCACCCCGGGGAAATCCAACGAAACGCGTTCCTGGCTGCGCGATTCCGGCATCAGCAGCCCGACGGCCATTAAGGCAACCGCAATGAGCGGAAGGTTGATGAGAAAGACCGAACCCCAATGATACTGGTTCAAGAGCCATCCCCCAACGATGGGGCCAAGGGGAATGCCCAGCATGTTCACCGTCATCCAGACGGTCATTGCCTTCGTGCGCTCTGCCCCTTTAAACAGCACAGGAAGAATCGAGATGGAGAGCGGCATGAGAAAAGCCGCACCCAGGCCAAGCAAGGTCCGCATCCCGATCAGCATGGCGGGGGTATTCGAGACAGCGCAGGCAGCGGAGGCTCCGCCAAACAGGAGCAGGGAAAGGAGCAGCAGTCGTTTGCGTCCAAATCGATCGCCCAGCATACCGGCAGGCAGCAGCATGGCTGCCATAACAAGGTTGTACGAGTCCAAAATCCATTGCAATTCGCTCGTGGAGGCCTGCAGGTCCATAGCCAAAGTAGGCAGCGCCACGTTGAGGACCGTCATGTCCAGACCGACGGCTAACAAACCCAAGGCCAGCGAGAGGAGTACCCACCAGCGGGACTTCTCCGAACGTACCATTTTCCATCACCCTTTAATAATAGTATGAACTTCATAATTGGATATTATTACTTTTGATAGTCACTGTCAAATTAAATACTATCTCACTTCAATCGTCCTCTGCGTTCCTTCTTCCTTATTGCTTTTCCTTCTTAATAATTTTGCTCGTTTGGACAGGGAAAACCGATGGTTCTGTCGAATCTAAATGACATCGGATGTAAAGCAGGTGCGCTATGGTGAAAGAGTTGATCGTCAACGGCTCGCTGTTGATTTCCTTTTTGTTTTTCTTCTATCAAGTTTCGGATCGAATGGAGGGCCGCCTTCGCCCCCGCGCCAGGCAGTTCGTCCACGGGCTCGCCTATGGAATCCTCGGCATTCTCCTCATGGTCTTTACCGTCGCCATCACCGACAAGACGATCATGGACTTTCGGATGATCCCGATTATGCTGGCCGCCTTCTACTGTGGTCCGGCCGCTTCCTTCCTCACAACGGCCATCATTGTGATGGCGAGGGTTACGTTGTTCGGTTCGTCAGGACTGATCTTAACCGTCACCCTCATCAGCCTCCCTCTCTTCGCCCTTGGACTCAACCTGATCAAGAAGCTCGAAGTATCCCCGAAGATTCGGTGGGTTTACGATAATTTGCTCGCTATTTGTACGACCGTCGGCATTTTCTACTTCCTTATTCCCGATCATCAGACCTGGCTCTACACGATCCTGGTCTACAGCACCGTCCTCGTGCCGGTTACCCTGCTGACCTTCCTGTTTGCCGAAAACCAGCAGCGCTCTCTGCAGAACGCCAAGGAGCTCCAGAACAAAACCACCGAGCTCGAGCAGATGTTTGACAAGGTGGGCTCGGCCATCTGGTCCTGGAATCGGGTGACGGGCAAAATGTCCGTCTCGAGCGAAATCGAGACGATCTGCGGGTACAGCCGCCTGCTTCTGGAGGAAGAGCCCCTCCGCTGGCGCTCCCTGCTTCACCCGGATGACAGCCGGACCTACGATGTCACCATCCAAAAGGTGCGGAACGGCGAAAATGTCACCCGCGAATCCCGGCTCATTCAGCCGAGCGGCAAAATGATCTGGGTGCAGGAGTCCTTCCGTCCCGTGCTGGACGAGAAAGGGAACCTGGTCAAAATCATCGGCTCCTTCGTCGACATCACCGAGATTAAGCGGCATGAACAAGCCCTGCGCGAAGGGCGCAATCGCCTCTCCATCACCTTGGACAGCATCGGAGACGGGGTAATCTCCACGAACGCCTCCGGCATTGTTCAATACCTCAATCCAGTGGCAGTCAAGCTGACGGGTTGGACCTCGGAGGAAGCGGTCGGCCATTCCATCGACGAAATCATGCCCATCTATCATGAGAAGACGAGAGAGAAGGTCCCCAATCCCGTCTTCCGGGCGATTGAGGAACGCCGCGCCGTGGATATGCCGCCCGAAACGTGCCTGGTGCGCCGGGATGGCAGCGAGCTTCCCATCGATGACAGCGCCGCGCCGATCCTGAACGAAAACGGGGTCATCACTGGTGTCGTGCTTGTCTTCCGGGACATTCAGGAACGTCGCTTGCAGGAAGAACGCATCCGTCATTTTGCCTTCCACGATGCCCTGACCGGGCTTCCCAATCGCCGGATGTTCCTCGATCGGCTGACGGCCTGCATTGAGCTTCAGCCGACCGGATCTTCACTTGCTCTTTTGTTTATCGACCTGGACCACTTCAAGCTCATCAATGACTCGCTTGGGCATGAGATGGGGGATCAGCTCCTCATCGAAGTGGCCCGGCGCCTGGAGGCTTGCGTGCGCGAGCAGGACACCGTTTCCCGGCTTGCAGGAGACGAATTCACCGTGATTCTGAACGGTGTCACGATGAAAGAAGCCGGAGACTACGCACTTCGCATTAAGCATGCCCTCAGCCGCAAGTATCGGCTGGGGGACAACGAATGCTTCACCAGCCCGAGCATCGGCATCAGCATGTACCCGCAGGACGCCCAGGATGCCGAAGCGCTTATCAAATGCGCCGATACCGCCATGTACCATGTGAAGACCCACGAGAAGAACCATTTCCGCTTCTTCTCTGCCGACCTAAGCGAGAAGATCCTTCGGAAGGTGGAGATCGACAAGGGGCTTCGGGATGCCTTGGAGCGGGATTCGTTGCGCCTGGAATACCAGCCGAAGGTCGACCTGGTCTCCAACCAGTTGACCGGCTTCGAGGCGCTGCTTCGTTGGGATCACCCGGAATGGGGACCGGTGTCTCCAGATGAATTCATTCCCGTCGCCGAGGAGACCGGCCTCATCATTCCGCTCGGCGAGTGGGTGCTGCGCACCGGCTGCCGCCAATTCCGCAAGTGGCTGAGCACCGGCAATCCGGGAGAACGGCTCGCCGTAAACCTGTCGGTGAAGCAGCTCCAGGATCCGGGGCTCCCGGCGCTGGTGGAGCGTGTGCTGGAGGAGGAACAGCTCCAGGCCTCGCAACTGGAGCTGGAGATCACCGAGACGATCATGAAGCAGGGCGAGCAGACGGTTCGCATTTTGCAGCATCTCAAGGATATGGGCGTCTACATCTCCATCGACGATTTCGGTACCGGCTATTCCTCGCTCAGCTACCTGAACCGTCTGCCCATCGATGCCCTCAAGATCGACAAATCATTCATCCGCAACATCTACTCGGATCATGCGGATTCCGAGATCGTCACGACCATCATCACCCTCGCGAAGAGTCTAAATTTGAAGGTCATCGCGGAGGGTGTGGAGACGAAGGAACAGTTGGATTTCCTGAGGGCGAACAACTGTCACGAAGGACAGGGCTACCTGATCGGGCGCCCCTCCCGCCCGGAATCCATCGAGCAGACCTTGCTCAAAGGCTGAACTGTTATTTATTCGAAGCAAAAAAGGCTCGCCTTCCCCTGCTGCGGGGGAGGCGAGCCTTTTTGATTATCGGGTGCGGCAGACCTAGAACAGCTCGCGCCGCTCGAAGAAACGTACGGCCAACTGGGCGGATAGCACGTAGATGAGAACAGCTGCCAGGAGAAGAACCAGGCTGACCCGCGAGGGGGAGAGGCGAGATATGTGATTCGAGAAATTTTTCAACCATTCGGGCGGCCCGCTTCCGTTATTGCCTAACCGGGTGAATACATAACCGCCCGCCATCCCGAACGCAAAGAGCCCCAGAATGACAAAGCGCTGCAAGGTCTGCGCCCGGATCATGCCCAGCTTAAACGCAATGGGAAGGAAAAAGGAGACGACGATAGCAAAAGCCAGAATAACAGCGCTCAGTTGAAGGACCGCGAGCTCCCACGAATCGGAGATAAATCCGAGCGGACGGCCGAGCAGCCAGAACCCTACCGTGAGCGGCAGGAACACGAGGGCGATGCTCACATACTTCGCTCGAACAATTTGCTTGCGGGCCAATGGAAAGGCCAGAATAAGCCGCAACGCATGGTTTTTCTCGTCTTCATAGAGAGACCGGCTGGCATAGCTGTAGCCGACCACAAACACCGGCATGACCATCGCCGTAATACCGGCCTCATCCGTCATCGAAAACACGAAGGTCATGAACAGCCCTGCCAGCACGAAGAGCAGGAGCGACCGTTTCTGCACCGTGATATCCTTCGCAATCAAGGCTAGCATACGAGTTCCTCCCTTTGGCTTCCGCTCAGTCGGACAAGAAGCTCGTCCAGGGTTAGACGGTCGGTCCGGTACTCCGCTCCAGGAAACCGGGCGGCAAACCGGCGGCGAAACTCCGCTCCGTCCTGCACGATTCCACTGTAGCCGAAATCGCCTTCCTTCTTGCCGCACAGGAGGGCATCGAGCTCGGGGCTCTTGCAGCGGTTATCAGCCTTGACGATCGACCAGCCGTCCAACAGCTTGTGCTTCTCCTCGCTCAGCAGAATCCGCCCGTTGTCGATCAGCGTCAGGTAATCCGCGATCTTTTCCATGTCGGAGGAGATGTGAGAGGAGAAGAAGATGGTGCAGTTCTCATCCTGCAAGAGCTCCAGGAACACCTCCAGCAGCTCGCTGCGAACGACCGGATCAAGCCCGGACGTCGGTTCGTCGAGGATCAAGAGCTCCGGGTGATGCGACAAGGCAAGCGCCAGCGACAGCTTGACCTTCATCCCCCGCGACAGCTCCTTGACCTTCTTGCCGGGATCGACCTGAAAGCGATCCAGCCATCCGGCAAACTGCCGGGAATCAAATCGGGAGTAGAACTTCCCGACGAATCGCCCCGTCCAGGCAGCCGTCATGTCCTCGTAAAAGGGCGAATCCTCGCTCACATACCCGATTCGATCCCGGATGCCGATCGGATTGTTGGCGTAGTCCTCGCCAAATATGCGAATACTGCCGCTGTCCCCTTTGACCAGATCCAAAATGCACTTGATGGTGGTGGTCTTCCCCGCCCCGTTGCGGCCAGCAAATCCCATAATATACCCGCGCGGAATGCGGAACGACACATCCTTCAATTCGAACCGCTCGAATCGCTTGCTTAGTCCCTGCACCTCAAGCGCATACTCACTACCTGCCATGTCCACTCCTCCTCCAATTGCTATTCCTTCAGCAAGAGCTCCAGCATCTTCGTGATTTCCTCATCACTCATTCCGAGTGCTCGTCCCGCCGTGATCGCATCCTCCAGGTGCTGCTGCATCCCCTTTAGCTTCGCTTCCCGGACAAAGGCAGCCCCCGCCTGCGCGACGACGGAGCCCTTCCCTTGCCGGGTGACGATAAAGCCATCAGCCTCCAGATCGTCGTACGCTTTCTTGACCGTAATCACGCTGATCTCCAGCTCCTTGGCGAGTGCCCGGATCGAGGGAAGCGATTCCTCCGGCAGAAGCCGCCCGTTCACGATCTGCTCCGTAATCTGTTTCTTGATCTGCTCGTAGAGCGGAAGCGGATCATTGTTCGATAGAATGATGTACAAGCCTTCACCTCGCCAACAACTGTTTATATATCTATATGCACAGTTTACTCCTTTTATGAACAGTGTCAAGAGGAGGCGATTGGTTCTTCCCCGTTTGCTTCTGTGCACCAATTGGCACCCATTCGCCTTATGAAAGCAAACTCCCTTTTATCCTATCTTCACGGTTCCACCGTTCACACCAAAGAGCATGTGCTGCTGCCCTCCTCCTTGTTCCCTTCGGAGTTGGCCGCCCAATTGTTTCAGGCCTCTCGAACATATGACATAGAAAGCTTCGTCCATACCTCCGACGACTCCTTTTATCTGATGCAGAGAACAGAGAAGTCCCTGCCCTATGAAGCACGCATCATAGTCGCCGGCACCGTGCGGGAAGATTTGGAACAAGCCCTTCGCCGCAATGAAATCACCGCATGCAAATTTTCGATTCTTGGCGATATCGAGAAGCTCCACCTTATGCAGGCTGAGTTGATTCGGCAATTTCAGGGCAGCATCAATGTGTTTATTTCCGATAAAGATTGTCTCGATCTCATGCCTCTCAGCGTCTCGAAGGGAGCGGGATTGTCCGTTTTGGCGAAGCATTTGGGACTGCGGCCTGATGAAATCGCATGCATCGGAGATTCGTACAACGACCTCTCCATGTTTGCCTTTACCCCGCATAGCTTTGCGATGGAGAATGCCCCCGATGAGGTAAAAAGAGAAGCCCGCTGTGTCGTCCGCTCCGTTGCCGAAGCCGTGGAGCTTGCCTTTGAAGCCAACCGCTTCATGAGGGGCTGAGAAAGGACTCTCCCGCGTTGAGGCTGTTGCTATCTACATCGGGAAACCACTTCAACCCAATAGCCTTCTGGACACCATCGTGTGATCAGGTTGTGGTCAGGCAACCACCGGCAGCTCCGACTGTTGGGGGTTGCCTTTTACTCGTCCATTCCGAAGCACCTATCCCAATTGGGAGATCGACTAAGAGGTGTCCAGGCTGTTGCCCGACGATCGAACGTTTGAATGTTCCGTTATGGAGTAATGAAAAGTTGACAAAATGTAACCACTTAGTTACAATGAACATGTAATCAAAACGTTACATTAAGTAAGGGGTGAGTTACATTGATTGAAAATCGCATTAAAATTTTGAGGGCTGAACAAAATTGGACTCAAGCTGATTTGGCAGAACTTCTTGGTGTATCGAGGCAGGCCATTATCTCCATAGAGAAATATAAATATACACCTTCCCTGGAGTTAGCCTTCAAAATTGCAAAAGCATTTAACGTATCCATTAATGAGGTATTTATGCTGAAGGAGGATGAGCAATCATGATTTCGAAAACCGTACTGTTGGTTGTAATGCTTGTATTGGGTGTAGGGCTTTTTAGTAATGTCTTTTACAAAGCTATTAAAAGTGTAAAGTACAAAAACGATGAGCGTTGGCAATTGGTTCAGAATAAGGCCAACAAAGCGATATATTGGTACCAAGGTTTGATTACAATCGTACTTGCTGTCGTATTGGTTGTAGATACATTAAATCCTATTCAAATTAGCTTGAGTGTTTCGAATGTAGCATTATCTGCCTTTATGCTGCTGTTTCTCCAACATGGAATTGAATTCGTTTTCTTGATGTATTTTGATAAATCATTATAAGACAGCAGCGGGGTTAGGAAGGCTGGCGCATTAACCCTTTCAGCATCCGAAAGTTGCGCCTCCAAGGGCCATGATGGTATAATAGTGGACGCTGCGTTCCCGTAGCTCAGCAGGATAGAGCGACAGTTTCCTAAACTGCAGGTCGGAGGTTCGAATCCTCTCGGGAACGCCATACATAGTAAATATTATGGGGGCTTCCCAGAATGATATGCTCCCCATATAGTAGACAGGTGAAAAAACAAAGACCTGTTACTGTATGGGGAGTATTTTTATGGAGAAAAAGAAATTTACGGCATTTGAGAAATTAACGATCCTTGAAGAAAT
>NZ_JBDQQO010000008.1:0-207454 GCF_039888655.1 Gorillibacterium sp. CAU 1737 | reverse complement strand
TACATTTACTTTTACAATAATGAACGGTTTCAGGCAAAACTAAACGGCCTCAGCCCCATGGAATTCAGGGTCAAGGCCGCTTAAGAATCTTTTATTTTTTGTACTGTCTATTTGACGGGGTGCAGTTCAGAATGGGGCACCCTCTTTCTTCAACCCGTTAGATCCGTTCCATTCTTCTAGCCAGATGATGGACGTAACGAGACCGAACGACGAGGAAGTAGAGAAGCTGAGCGGCCGCGAAGAAGATGGAGGCGGTCAACACCGGAGGCAGGGAGATCGGAATGTTGATGCTCTTCAGGATGGGCCGCAGAACCACGAAGGTCTGAATGGTGGAGATGGCGGTCGGCAGGAAGAACAGCAGCGCAATCTGGGTGGTGACCGAACGCTTCATCTCCCGGACGGATAACCCGATCCGCGACAAGGAGCGGTAATTCTGTCCGTCGCGTGCCAACTCTGCAAACAGCTTGAAGTAAAGGAAGCTGGCAGAAGCGACGGAGAAGATGGCGGAGATGAAGAAGCAGATGAAGCCAATCATCGACGTTGATTCTTTGACCCAGCGGTAGTTATCCGCACGCATGAGCAGGTAGCTGTCCGGATTCAATGGTTTTTCCTCCCAATGATCCATAAGCTTTTTGTTGAACACGGCTTCCGGGTTATCGCCGTCTGGGTAGCCGAGGTTGTCCCATGCGGGTACCCGATATTTTGTAACCGGAATGGTTTGAAGCCTGCCATTCTTTTGCAGATTGACGAGCTTCGTAAACACACTGTCTTCCACAATGAGCGTATTCGACTTGGACAGGTAGCCGCCGAGACGTTTCATTGACGCTTCCTCCAACTGCAGGGTCAAGGAGAGGTCCTTCAACTCAACTCGACTTGTGTTTAGCTCACCGTTATTGCTTCCTTTGATGGACAAGCCTTTCTCGGCGGTCCAGCCTCCGGAAGGTTCAGGAGGAGCAGGATCCGTCTGGCTTGCCGGAAGGAGCGGGTACAGCTTCTCAAAATCGCTGCGGGACATAAAATCGACATAGCGATATTTATCTGTCGCTTGGATCTGATACGTAAACGACTTGACGGTAGCTTTTTGAAAAGAGATGTTTTCCTTGGCGAAAAAGGCATCGATCTCTTCCAACTCAGCTGCGGTTTTCTCGGTCTGCGAATACTCGGCAAAGGTGAGTGCGAAGGGGTTGTTTCGGTAAAGCTGCTCGTTCTCATGTCGGGTCGAGAGGACCAAGCCTATGCTCATACAGGCAATCGAGATGGCGACGGTTACCATGAACAGCATCCGTGCGTTGTCCTTCAGCTTGTACGCAAACTCTGAAATCCACAGCAGGTTCGTTCGCTTCCAGAACAGGCGGCGGTTTTTGCGAAGCAGGCGAAAAACCAGGACGGAGAGCTGCGTGTAAAAGAAATACGTACCGGTGATTCCGAGGAACGCAGCAGCCAACACCGCTTCAGGAGAAAAGCCCCCTTTGTAAAGGAGATAAAGCGCAGTTCCCAGCAAAAGAATCGTGAGCAAGGAAAGAAGGAGGGAAGCGCGAGGCTCTTTTTTAGGCCGGCTTGTTCCTGTCAAAAGCTCCAGCACACGGCTTTTGCGAATGAACAAGAGGGTGAACACAGACAGGAACAGGAAGAGCGCGAGAAAGGCACCGGAGGTAAGCAAGACCGCCTGCCCCGGCCAATAGAACGGCATCTCGCCCAAGCCGATGAACCGGGAGCTGAAGAGCAGGAAGAGCTTGTTGAGCAGAAGACCAGCAGTCATGCCGGTGACGATGGACGCGGCGCCGATGATCATGTTCTCCAGGAAAATCAATCGATTCAACTGACTGGAGGAAGCGCCCAGAATGGTGAGGAGTCCGAATTCCCGGTTGCGCGCCTTCAGGAACACGCTGATCGAATACAGGACAAATAGAAACGAGAAAACAAAGATGATGTACTCGGCGATCCGAATGCCGGTTTGCGACATCTTCCCCAGCTCGGAGACCGCTACATCGGGATGATATAGAAACACCGCATAGGAGAAGAAGATCATCACCATGAAGGCACTGCTCAGAAAATAAGCGATGTACGCGCGGCTGTTCCGGCGAACGTTATGAAAGGCGAATTGAGGAAAGTTCATTCGCGTTCCCTCCCCAAAACGACAGCATGTCGATGATGTTTTGGAAGAAGGCCTGGCGGCTCTCTCCCCGGTAAATCTCCCCTGCGAGCTTGCCGTCCTTAATAAAGACGACACGGTGGCAATAGCTGGCCGCCAGCGGATCGTGGGTGACAAGCATGAGGGTGGTTTGGTCCGTGCGGTTCAAGTCCTCAAGCGTCTCCATGACGGCACGGGAGGAGTTGGAATCGAGAGAACCCGTAGGCTCATCAGCCAGAACCAGAGAGGGACGGGTGATGATGGCGCGGGCAATGGCGGTGCGCTGACGCTGTCCGCCGGACAGCTCGTAGGGCCGCTTGTTCAAAATCGCTTCGATGCCCAGTCGTTTGGCAACCTGCCCCAACCGCACGTCCATCTCCACCAGCTTTTTCCCGGCCAGGGTCAAGGGGAGTACGATGTTCTCGGCAACAGTAAGGGTGTCGAGCAGGTTAAAGTCCTGGAAAACGAAGCCCAGCTCGGTTCGGCGGAAGTTCGCCAGGTCTTTGCGTTTCATGCGATGCGGATTTTTGCCGTTGATGTGAATCTCACCGGCACTTGGGGAGTCGATGGTCGAGACCAGATTGAGAAGCGTCGTCTTGCCGCTCCCGGAGGGTCCCATGATGCCGACGAATTCACCCGGATCAATGGACAGGTGGATATCGGTCAGCGCCTGGGTGGCTACTCTTCCCGGATAGACCTTGCTTACTGCGGTTGCTTTTAAGATTTCCACGGGGTATGCATCCTTTCGCAAGCCGTTTCGAACGAAGCCGGCTGATGTCTTGTCTTGCCTCCAAGTCTACAAAATCGCCGGACGGCCTGCTATGGAATTGCCTTACGGTTTCCTTACAGCTTTGTAAGGTTTGCGGAATCGGGAGGGCGTGAAAACTGGAGAGTGACCGTCGTCCCCTTCCCAAGCTCGGAGGAGAGGAAGACCCCATGTCCGAGCCGGTTGCAGATTTCCTTGACCAGATACAGGCCCATGCCGGTTGACTCGGTGTACTCCCGTCCCCGTTCTCCCGTGAAGGAGGGGGCGAAGACCCGGCGCAGGTCCTTCGGGTCGATGCCGATGCCTTCGTCGCGGATGGTCAGCACGATGGAACGGTCCGCTTCCTGGGAAGCGTGGGCGCAGAGGGTTACCGTTTTGCCGGGAGCACCCGAGTAATTGACGGCGTTGGTGAGAATCTGGCCGAGGACGAACAAAAGCCACTTCTCGTCGCTGTAGACGGAAAGGGTCTCCTCGATTTGCAGGCTGGCCTGAACGCCCTTGCGTATAAAAAGGCGGCGGTTTTCCTTCACGGCCAGGGCTGCCGCACGGGCAAGCGGTACCGGTCGGATGGCAAAGTCCTGCTCGAATCGTTCGAGGCGGGCGGTATAGAGGACCATCTGCAAGCCCTTTTTCAACCGCTCCAGCTCGTCCTGGATGCTGTCCCCGGTCTCGTCGTCCAGCTCCTTTGCCGTCAATTGGAGAATGGAGACGGGGGTTTTCATCTGATGAACCCAGCGGTGAACAAAGGCCAGGTGCAGCTCCATCCGGTTTTTTTCCGCAGCCAGCTCGTCCCGGTAATGCTTTTCCTGTTCGAGAAGGAGGCGATTCATCGCTTCCGATAATGGGGTGGAGTCCTCTTCCTTGAACAGAGAGTGATTCCAATCCTCCGAAAGCTCGTCCTGATCAAGCCGCTGATAAAAGCTTCGGTGCGTGAAGTAGCGAAAGATCAGATAGACCGCGAGTACCGAGAAGCTGACCAGCAGTCCGTAAAGGACAAGCTTGCTGTCAAACCGCACATCGAGGAGAGCGTACATCAGAGGGATCAAGAGTGCCTGTAAGGTATAGAAGGCGAGGAGCGGCGTATGCTCCTTCCAAAAGAGCTTCATGGGTACATCTCCTATTCAGCTAGAAACAGATAACCGTTTCCGCGTACCGTCTCGATCGCGTTCTCCCGGCCCAGCTCCTTCAGCTTTTTGCGGATGCGGGTTACATACACGTTGAGTGTATTGTCGTCGACGAAATGCTGGTCCTCCCAGAGGAGGTCGAGCAGCTTCTCGCGGCTGACCACGCGGCCTGCTCTCTCCATCAGGGCAAGCAGGAGCAGGGCTTCCTTCTGGCTGAGCTCAATCTCGCCTTCCTCTGCTTTCACGAGGAGCCGTTCGGGGTAGAGGAGAAGGCCTGCAGCCTGGACGGTGCGCTCTTCCTGGCGGGCGGAGAGGGAGCCGTAGGCGCGCCGGAGATGGCTTCCCACTTTGGCGGTGACCAGCTCGTAATGGAAGGGCTTGATCAAATAATCGTCTGCCCCGTTTTCCAATGCCATCACTTGGTCCAGATGACCATCGCGGGCGGAGATAAACAAGATCGGGCAGGTCGTCTCCGTGCGAAGCTGGCGGCACCAGTAAAAGCCGTCGAAGCGGGGCAGGTTGACGTCGAGCAGCACCAGATGAGGGTTCACGGCGCGAAAGGTCTCCATCACCCGGTCGAACTCTTCTACTAGTTCGACGCGGTATCCATAATTGTCGAGGTGTTTTTTCAGCATGGCTGCGAGTTTCTTATCGTCTTCCACTAGGAGCAGGGTGAACATGACAGCTCCTCCTTCCGTAGTATCCAACCTACAGGGTACACGATTCGAAAGGAAAGCTAAAGCTCGACTTTCGTCCGTCCCGACGGGGAAGGGTGCACCCGGCAAATTGTTTGTGGTATCGTGAGAGCAATGGGAGAGGAGGCGGAAGAGAGCATGGAAGAGGCGGGGTACCCCTTGATTCTCAAGCTCGTCGGAACCAAGTGCCTGGTGGTCGGAGGAGGACCGGTCGCCGAACGAAAAACGGCCTCGTTGCTTGCGGCGGGCGCGAAGGTGACCTTGCTGGCTCCCGCTCTCACGGCAAATCTGGCGGGCTGGGCGGCTGAGGGAAAGATTCTCTGGCAGGAGCGGAATGTCCAGACAGGAGATGTTGCCGAGAGCGGAGCCCGGCTCGTGTTTGCGGCTTGCGGAGATCGAAGCGTCAACCGAAGCGTCTGTGCCGAAGCAGAGGAAGCGGGCTGCCTCAGCAACAACGTGGATGAGCCGGAGGAGGGGAGCTTCACGGTTCCTGCCGTCGTCCGCCGGGGGGACCTGGTCATCGCGGTGTCGACCGGAGGGGCCAGCCCGACTGCGGCGCGGACGCTCGCCCGCGAGATCGCAGATCGTTATGGGGAAGACTATGCCACTTATACCGCCTTCTTGCGCGAGGTTCGAGAGCACGTGAAGGCGTCAACGGCGGATAAGGAGCTTCGCCGCCGTTTGCTTAAGGAAGCAGCAATTGGAGAACCAGCGCTCGCTGCTATTCGGGAAGGAACCTTCGAGGTATATCGGGAAACCTTCCTGCGCCGCATTCGCGAAGAAGCCGGTAGCTAATGCAAGGGAGCGGCAGGGCTCGTCCTTCAAGAGAATTCGGATTTCTCTTCGAATTTCGGTATAATGGAATTATTCTAGAATAGCTCGGAAAGGAAGTCATTCATGCGGACCATCAAGGTGGGGACGCGGCAGAGCGCGCTTGCGCTCACCCAGACGGGCCATGTCGTCGAACAGCTGAAGAAGCTGTGCGGCGCAAACGGATGGGATTGTCGCTTTGAAATCGTGAAAATCGTTACAAAAGGCGACCGGATTCTCGATGTCACCCTCTCCAAGGTAGGGGGCAAGGGACTGTTCGTCAAAGAGATTGAGCAGGCGCTGCTTTCGGGGGAGATCGACCTTGCGGTGCACAGCATGAAGGACGTGCCGTCTGAACGGCAGGCCGGGCTTGTGCTGGGCGCCATTCCCGAGCGGGAAGATCCGCGGGATTGCCTGATCGCGGAGGGGGCGGCTCGGCTTGACGAGCTGCCGACAGGAGCGCTCGTCGGCACGAGCAGCCTGCGGCGGCAGGCGCAGCTGCTCGCCCGCCGCCCGGACCTGCGCGTGGAGCCGCTGCGCGGCAACATCGACAGCCGGCTGAAGAAGCAGGAGGCGGGGGACTATGACGCGATTCTGCTCGCCGCCGCGGGCCTGCACCGCATGGGCTGGGCGGAGCGAATCAGCGGCTACCTCCCGCCTGCGGAGTGCATCCCGGCCGTCGGCCAAGGCGCGCTCGGCATCGAGTGCCGCGCGGAGGATGACGAGCTGCTGGCCCTGCTGGCCCAGCTCCAGCATGAGCCGACCGCCCTCGCGGTTCGCGCCGAACGGGCCTTCCTCGGCCGCTTGAACGGCGGCTGCCAGGTGCCGATCGGAGCGCATGCGGTGTTGGAGGGTTCGGCGGATGGTACATCGCCTCGCCTGACGCTGACCGGGATGATCGGACGGCCGGACGGCAGCGAGCTGCTGACCGAGACCGTCTCGGGAACGGACCCGGAAGCGGTTGGCCGAGAAGCGGCGGAGCGGCTTATCGCTCGCGGAGGCGAGCGGATTCTCGCCGAGGTTCTGGCGAACCCTATAGAAGAGAAGGAGGACGGGGGATGAGCGAAAGCGGGAAGGTCTACCTGGTTGGCGCAGGCCCCGGCGACCCGAAGCTGATTACGCTTCGCGGGCTGCAGGCGATTGAGCGGGCGGATGCCATCGTCTACGACCGCTTGGCCAATCCTGCGCTGCTCAAGCACGCCAAGCCGGAGGCGGAGCGGATTTACGTCGGCAAGCTGCCGGATCGGCACACGCTGCGCCAGGAGGCGATCAGCGAGCTGCTCGTCGAGCTGGCCCGACAAGGAAAAACCGTCGCCCGCCTCAAGGGCGGCGATCCCTCCGTGTTCGGCCGAGTCGGCGAGGAGGCCGAGCTGCTTGCGGCGAACGGCATGCCGTTCGAGATCATCCCCGGCATCACCTCGGCCATCGCCGTGCCTGCCTATGCGGGCATCCCGGTGACCCATCGCGACTTTACGTCGTCGCTCGCCATCGTCACCGGGCATGAATGCAAGAAGCTGACCGACTCCAGCATCGACTGGGAGAAGCTGTCCACCGCTACCGGAACCCTGGTGTTCCTGATGGGCGTGGCCAGCCTTCGCCTCATCAGCGAGACGCTTATTCGACATGGCAAGGCGGATCATACCCCCGTTGCGGTCATTCGCTGGGGGACCCGACCGGAGCAGCGCACGGTAACCGGGACACTCGCCTCCATCGTGGAGCGGGTCGAGGAAGCTGGATTGGAGTCTCCGGCGATTATTCTTGTTGGAGAGGTGGTCTCCTTGCGCGACAAGCTGGCCTGGTATGAGAAGAAGCCGCTGTTCGGCAAGCGCATCCTCGTGACGCGGTCCCGTACCCAATCGAGCAGCCTTGCCGAGCAGATCGACGACTGGGGAGGCGAGGCACTGGAGATCCCGGTGCTGCGGCTTAAGCCTCCCGTGGACCCCGCGCTCAGCGCCGAGCTCGATGAAGCCTGCCGCCGGCTGGATGAATACGATTGGGTGTTCTTTACGAGCGCCAACGCCGTCGAGTTTTTCTTCGACCGCTTGGCTTGCCTCGGACTCGACGTTCGCCGGATGGCAAAGGCACGCGTAGCCGCCGTCGGCACCAAAACCGCGGAGGCTCTCCGCGTTCGCGGGATCATGGCCGACCTGACGCCCGAGCAGTTTCAGGCCGAAAGCCTGCTTACGGAGGCGCAGCCGCACCTGAAGGCGGGGCAGAAGGCGTTTCTGCCCCGGTCCGGGCTCGCTCGGAGCGTTCTGCCGGAGGGGCTGGCGGCGGCTGGCCTCGACGTGATCGAGGCCGACCTCTACCAGCCGGTTCCGGCGCTGGAGAGCGCGGACGATCTGCAGCGCGTCGTGAGAGAAGGCGCCCTAAGCGCCGTCACCTTCACGAGCTCGTCGACCGTCACGAGCTTTCTCCAGCTCCTCGGCCTCGCGCAGGAGGAGGATCTGCTGCACCTTGCTTTGCAGATCCCGGCGGTCTGCATCGGCCCGGTCACCGCGAAGACTGCGCGAGAAGCGGGCTTTGCGAGCGTGGTCGTGTCTAGGCAGGCCACGGTTGAATCGCTCTTCGAGGCTCTTCGTGAGCTTCATGTGGAAGAATGACAACGGGCATCCTTTCCCTGCATCCGAATCCTGCATGCTTGGGAAGGAGCCGCCCCATTTTCATACGTACTAGGAGGTATCCTTGTGAGTTTTCCAATCGTCCGTCATCGCCGTCTGCGCACATCCCCCGCGCTCCGCAACCTGGTTCGGGAGCATGCCCTCACGGCGAATGACCTTATTTATCCTTTGTTTGTGACCGAAGGCACCGGTGTGAAGAACGAAATTTCATCGATGCCCGGCGTCTATCATTATTCGCTCGACACGCTGGCTGAGGAGATCGACGAAGTGGCTTCGCTTGGCATCCAGGCGGTGCTGCTCTTCGGCATTCCGGCTACGAAGGATGCCATCGGCTCTTCGGCTTTTGATGAGGAAGGCATTGTACAGCGTGCGACACGTGTGATCAAGAGCAAGCACCCCGAGCTTCTCGTGGTGGCTGACACCTGCCTGTGCGAATTTACCGATCATGGCCACTGTGGAGCGGTGCATACCGATGAATGTACGCAGCAAGCTGTTATCGACAACGATGAGTCGCTGGAGCTGCTCGCTCGCACCGCCGTCTCCCAAGCAAAGGCTGGGGCCGACATCATCGCTCCCTCCAATATGATGGACGGCTTTGTGCACGCGATTCGTACGGCATTGGATGAAGCAGGCTATTCGCACATCCCGATTATGTCGTACGCGGTCAAGTATTCTTCCGCCTATTACGGTCCCTTCCGCGAAGCGGCTCAATCCGCTCCGAAGTTCGGTGACCGCAAAACCTACCAGATGGACCCGGCCAATGCGCGCGAGGCGCTCCGTGAAGCCGAATCCGACGTGCTGGAGGGGGCGGATATGCTCATGGTGAAGCCGGCGCTCGCCTATATGGATATCATCCGCAGCGTTCGCGACAACTTCGACCTGCCGATTGTCGCCTACAACGTCAGTGCGGAATATTCGATGGTCAAGGCTGCCGCGCAGAACGGCTGGATCAATGAACGCGCTGTGGTTCTCGAAACGTTGACCGGCATGAAACGGGCCGGTGCCGATATTCTCATTACTTACCATGCCAAAGATGTTGTTCGCTGGCTGAAGGAAGGCTGACGCTATGGCTTTTGATGATACGTTTCTTCGAGCCTGCCGCAAGGAGCCAGTAGAGCACATCCCGGTATGGTACATGAGGCAGGCGGGACGCTATGATCCCGAATACCGCGAGATCAAGAAAAACTACAGCTTGCTGGAGATTTGTCGCCAACCTGAGCTGGCGGCTGAGGTCACGCTCATGCCCGTGCGGAAGCTCGGCGTGGACGCAGCCATCCTCTATTCCGATATCATGAACCCGGTGGCATCCATTGGCATCGACTTCGATATCGTGAAGGACGTAGGCCCGGTTGTCCACAATCCGATCCGCAGCAAAAGCGATGTGGAGGCGCTCCGCCCTATCGATGTAGAGGGAGACCTCGGCCATGTGCTGCGAACGATCGAAATCCTGGATCGCGAGCTTACGGTGCCGCTCATTTCGTTTGCCGGGGCGCCTTTTACGCTGGCGAGCTACTTGATTGAAGGACGCCCCTCCAAAGGCTACCGCCGGACAAAGGCGATGATGTATGGAGAACCGGAGGTCTGGTTCGCCCTCATGGAGAAGCTGGGGGATATGGTCATCGCCTATCTGCGGGCGCATGTCGCTTCAGGCGCGAAAGCGTTCCAGCTCTTCGACAGCTGGGTCGGCTCGCTCGCACCGGCAGATTTTGATCGATTTGTTCGTCCGACCATTGAACGTATCTTTTCGGAGCTGGCCGACCTTGACGTCCCCAAAATCTATTTCCCGGGAGTCAGCTCGGGAGAGCTTCTTCCTTCCATGAAGGGGCTTAAGGCCGATGTTATCGGGCTCGATTGGCGCGTCTCCCTTACGGAAGGACGCAAGCGCACCGGGGGCGGCTTTGCGGTACAGGGCAATCTGGACCCTTACGTGCTGACGGCGCCGATGTCTGTCATCGAGGGGCGGGCTCGGCTCATTCTCGACGAGGGCATGCGGGAGCCGGGGTTTGTGTTCAACCTGGGCCACGGACTTTTTCCCGAAGCCGAGCTGGATAAGCTCAAAGCCCTTACGGACTATGTTCATTCCTATACGAGCAAGACCCTCTCGACAAACCGCCAGGAACCCGCGCAAAAGGAAGGGAGTAACCGGAGATGAGGAGCAAACGGCGCATCGGGGTGCTCGTGATGTCGTACGGCACACCGGAAAGCCTGGATCAGATTGAAGCTTACTACACGCACATTCGCAGAGGAAATCCCCCTTCCCCTGAGCAGTTAGCCGAATTGACTTCCCGGTATGAGGCGATCGTCGGAGGGGTCTTTCCGCTGCGGGAACATACGAACCGCCAGGTGTCCCAGCTGCAGCGGCTGTTGAACGAAGACAGCGAGGATGCCGTTTATGTCTGCGTGCAGGGGCTAAAGCACGCCTACCCGTTTGTCGCCGATGGGGTAGAGACCTTGAAGCAAGCGCAGGTGGACGAAGCTGTCGGCATCGTGCTGGCTCCCCACTACTCGCGAATGAGCATCGGAGGCTATATCAGCCAGGCAAAAGCCAAGGCGGAGGAGCTGGGCCTTCCGATCCGCTTTGTCGAGAGCTACCATGACAATCCGCACCTGATTCGTGCTTTAACCGAACGGGTGCAAACGATACTGAAGAATTGGATCACGGCGGGGGTCCCCAGGGAGCAGGTGCGCGTATTGTTCTCTGCGCACAGCCTCCCGGCTTCCATTCTGGCAACCGGCGACCCCTATCCGGAGCAACTGCTCGCTACCTCTCGTCTCATCGCGGAAGCGGCGGAAGTGCCCTCCTGGTCCTTCGCCTGGCAGAGCGCCGGCCGAACGGCGGTCTCCTGGCTGGGTCCTGATATCCTGGAGGTGCTGCCCCAACTGAAGGAGGAAGGCGTTCGTTACGTCCTGGCTTGTCCGGTCGGCTTCGTCTCCGATCACCTGGAGGTGCTGTACGACCTGGACATCGAATGCAAGCAGGCGGCCGATAAGCTGGGACTCACCTTTGTCCGAACGGAGTCGCTCAACACCGATCCGCTTTACCTGCAGACGCTGCAGGAGGAAATTGAACGTGTCCTTCAGAAGCCTAAGCCAGAGTCGGATGTGCATCCGATGGCAGGGAGGGGAAGCGGCCGTGAGTGAACGGAGACGAAAGCTGGTTATCGTCGGTGGAGGCATCACCGGCCTGACGGCGGCATTCTATGCGAAACAGGCTGCCGATGAGGCTGGAGTGCCGCTCCAGATCACGGTGCTGGAGAAGAGTGAACGGCTTGGCGGAAAGATCCATACGCTTCGCAAGGATGGCTTTATCATCGAAAAGGGTGCGGATTCCTTCCTCACTCGAAAGCAGCCGATGATCGACCTGACGCGTGACCTGGGTCTGGAAAGCCGCTTTGTCGGTCAAGGCAGCCGCGGCAAGCGCGCCTATTTCCTTCATCGGGGTGCGTTTCATCCCGCCCCGAAGGGGATGGTCTTGGGGATCCCGACCGACCTCTCGACCTTCCTGGAAACCGGACTTGTCTCGCCGGACGGGAAGGCAAGAGCGCTGGAAGACTTGACCTTGCCTAAGAATACCGCCGAGGGAGACGAATCGTTGGGCGGCTTCCTCGAGCGCCGCCTCGGACCGGAGATGGTGGGGAGCGTGGCGGAGCCGCTGCTGGCCGGCATCTATGCCGGTGACCTGTACAAGCTGAGCCTAGCGGCCACCTTCCCGCAGTTCCGGGAGGCGGAGGCACAGTACGGAAGCGTTATTCAAGGCATGCAGGCTTGGCAGGAGGCAAGCAAGGCGCAAGCCTCCCTTGCTCCCAAGATCGGTGCGGGCAGCGCCTTTCTCTCCTATGAGGAAGGGCTCGGCACCATCATTGAGGGGCTGAATCAGGCTCTCGCCGATGCCGGGACCACCATTCATCGAGAGACGTTTGCTGTGCGGGTTGAATCGCATGAGAACAAGACGGAGACCGAGAACGGAACCGAGTACCGTGTTCACTTGAACCGCGGAGACTTCTTAGAGGCAGACAGCGTCATCGTGACGTTGCCGACGTATGAGTATCCGGGCTTGCTTCCGCATCTTCCGGGACTGGTCAAGCTGTCTCAGCTCCCCTATGTTTCGGTGGCCAATGTGGTGCTCGCCTTCCGTGAGGAGGATGTCCCGCCTGGCTTCGACGGGTCAGGCTTTGTTATTTCGCGCAAGGAAGGGCGGTTCATCACCGCCTGCACCCTGACCTCGCTGAAGTGGGAGAACACCGCGCCTTCCGGTAAGGTTCTCCTTCGCTGCTATGTAGGGCGGGCGGGTGATCAGGATTGGGTGAAGCTGACCGATGAAGAGATCGTTTCACGGGTTTGCGAGGAAGTGAAGGAGCTGCTGCAGATTGAAGCGGAGCCTCTTTTCCATGAGCTGACCCGGCTGTACCGCTCGATGCCCAACTACCCGGTGGGGCATCTCGGCAACGTCCGTGCGGCTCGAAACGAGCTTGCCCAGGTTATGCCCGGCGTATGGCTGACGGGAGCCGCTTATCTTGGCGTGGGCTTGCCAGACTGCGTCCAGCAGGGGAAGGAAACCGCGGAAGAGGCCGTTTCCCAGCTGAGAAAAGCAGGGATCAGCGGCCGGCTGACGAAATAGGTTCCATCAATCAAGGAGGTCAAGCATACGATGGCGAACAAACGGATTGATACGCGGTCGCGGGCCGCTTTTGAGGAAGCGAAGCAGTACATCCCCGGCGGGGTGAACAGCCCGGTGCGGGCTTACAAGGGCGTGGGGCTCACTCCCGTCTTTGTGGAACGAGGGGAAGGAAGCCGCATCTATGATATCGATGGCAACACCTTCATCGACTACATCTGTTCCTGGGGGCCGCTGATCATGGGCCACGCTCATCCCGAGGTCGTTGCTGCGCTGCAAAAGACGGCCGCCAACGGCACGAGCTTCGGGGCGCCCACCGAGTTGGAGACTGCCATGGCCAAGCTGGTCGCGGAGCGAGTCCCTTCGGTGGACATCGTCCGCATGGTGAACAGCGGCACCGAGGCGACGATGAGCGCGATTCGGCTCGCCCGCGGGTATACGGGACGGAATAAGATTTTGAAGTTCGAGGGCAGCTATCACGGCCACGGCGACTCGCTGCTCATCAAGGCGGGCTCCGGCGTGGCTACGCTCGGCCTGCCGGACAGTCCCGGCGTACCGGAGGGCATCGCTGCGAATACCATTGCGGTGCCGTACAATGACCTGGAAGCAGTCAAGCTGGTGTTCGAGAAGTATGGCGAAGAACTCGCGGCCGTCATTGTGGAGCCAATTGCCGGCAACATGGGGGTCGTGCCT
Organism: Gorillibacterium sp. CAU 1737; assembly: GCF_039888655.1. Lineage (NCBI taxonomy): Bacteria > Bacillati > Bacillota > Bacilli > Caryophanales > Paenibacillaceae > Gorillibacterium > Gorillibacterium sp. CAU 1737. The sequence goes on along the minus strand of NZ_JBDQQO010000008.1, from coordinate 193,999 downwards.
CCGCTTCCCGGCTTCCTGGAAGGGCTGCGTGATCTGACCACCCGCTACGGCGCCCTGCTTATCTTCGACGAGGTGATGACCGGCTTCCGCGTTCATCGGAGCTGCGCCCAGGGCCTCTTCGGCATCACGCCGGATATCACCACCTTCGGGAAAGTGATTGGCGGAGGCTTGCCGGTCGGTGCTTATGGCGGACGCCGTGATATCCTGGAGCATATGGCTCCAGCCGGACCAATCTATCAAGCCGGCACCTTGTCAGGCAACCCGCTCGCCATGGCGGCGGGCTTTGCGACGCTGAGCCTGCTTACGCCGGCGGTATACGAGCGGCTGGAGCAAGCCTCGGCCCGACTGGAAGCCGGTCTGCGCAAGAATGCGGCGGAGGCGGGGGTTCCGCTCACCGTGAACCGCGTCGGTTCGATGGTCTGCCCGTTCTACACGGAAGGCCCGGTGACCGATTACGAGACGGCCAAGGCCTCGGATCGAAGCCGCTTCGTCGCCGTCTTCAGTGAGCTGCTCGACCGGGGCGTCAGCATTGCCCCTTCTCCTTTTGAGGGCATGTTCGTTTCAGCAGCGCATACGGACGAGGATATCGACACAACCCTTCAGGCTCATCGAGAAGCGCTCGCCGCGCTGTAAAACGTCTCTCTTCAAAAAGGATGAACTGCGATGAATAAATACAACTTGTTTGGGCTGCCGCTCGGCCTGCTGCTCCTCATGGCCTTCTTTGGAACGGCTCTATTGGCCATCACCTTTCGCAAGGAGAAGCGTTCATGAGCGGGTATGGAAGGCGCATGGGAGAATGGCTGGAGCTGTCGTCTCTCTTGCCCTCGGAATCCGAGATTGGCTCCTGGCTCATGGCTGAATATGGATTTACCCCGCTCGAACTGAAGCCGTTTGCCTCCTCCGACAGCCTTCGGGTCAAAGGTGGACGGGTGCACCTGCGGCTGTTTCCGGACGAAGCCCCGCAATTTGAGCCGGAATGGGATCTGCCGGAGCCTGCTATCCTGTTTGAGGACGATTTCTGCCTGGTCGTGAACAAGCCTGCCGGTATGGCCGTTCATCCTCCGGAGAGCGGAGCTCCCGGCTCGTTGGCGGGCGCAATTTCGGCTTACTTTGCTTCGACCGGTCAGCTGTGCCGCGTCCGACACATTCACCGGCTGGACGCCGATACGACCGGTCCGGTGCTGTATGCCAAAAATTCCTTCGCCCAGCGGCGGCTTGACGAGGAGATGCGCGTGAAGGCGATCGAGCGGCTCTACCTCGCTCTGGTTCAAGGGAGCCCGCGCAAGGCGCAAGGGACGATCGACGCCCCGATCGGCCGCGACCGGCATCGATCCGGCTTTAGGCGGGTAAGCCCGAGCGGGGAGAGGGCCGTCACCCATTACGAGGTGGTCGAAGCATTGCCGGAGGCGGCGCTCGTCAAGCTCCAGCTGGAGACCGGCCGCACGCATCAGATCCGCGTTCACCTCGCCTCCATCGGCCACCCGCTTTTGGGCGACCGCTCTTACGGAGGCAAGCCCGTCGCGATGAATCGTCAGGCGCTGCACGGATCGGAGCTCGTGTTCCGTCACCCTTTTACCCGGGAGGAGATTCGGGTTCACGCTCCCCTGCCCGACGAATTTACAGCGCTCCTGGCGGAACTGCGCGTTCGCCGCTCCTGAAAAAGTAGGCATGGTCCCTGTCCGTCATCCATATAATGGGTAGGGAAAGAATAGCTTGCTTCGGGAGGGAGGAGGAACGGATGACGGAACCAGGTTCCGGACTGCGTTTCGATATCTATGAAAGGGTACATTTGCCGGAAGGGCTCGACGGCATCGAGGAATTGGAGGAAGCCGAGCTCGTTCCTCATATCCAGGTAGTCGAAGAAGAGGACTACGCGGTGATCAAAGGGAGCCTTTGGCTCGGCGGCACCTATCGAGGCGACAGCGGTGCGGCTGGACAAACCCTGGAGCATTTGATTCCGGTGGAAATCACCATGCCTCAAAATCGCATCACCCGGTTGGAGGACATACGGGTTGAAATCGATCAATTCGATGTGGACCTGCTTTCCAACCGCAGCTTGAACGTGACCGGAGTGCTGTCTCTCCACGGGCTGGAGATGCTTCCTTTCCAAGCAAGCAGCGCCGAGCTTCAAGAGGAAGAGACGGTGTTTGCCTACCAGATCCCGGAGCCGGAATGGATCACGGCCGGTTATCGCTCGGAAGAAGCACCCGTGGCAGAAGCGCCGGAAGAAGAGGAAGAACCGGAAGAAGAGGAAGCAGCGGGAGAAGCCGAGGAGAACGAGGCGGCGGAGAACGAAGCGGTCGGCTCGGAAGAGGCGGAAGAGGCCGAGGCCAACGAAAGCCTGCTGGGGGTCAGCCTCGACCCGGATCAAGCGGAATGGGACGAAATGGAGAATGCGGACTTTTCGCTGCTTGAGGCTCCAGTCGCTCCACCTGAACCGAAGAAAGCTCCGGTGGTGACCTTTCCCTCCAAGAACGCTGGGGTGCCTTCCTGGAATGACGGGGATGCCGATTCCGACGAGGAGGCCCTGGGCCGCCAGGAAGTGAAGGTCGCCATCTCCCCGAAGAGTGAGCTGGCGCACCTCCATTCGCTCGTACGCCCATCTGCTTCCCAAGAGGATCCCTCTCTCCTGCAGGAGAATGCTCCGAAAGCGAAGGATTCGGTCGAGTGGAAGAAGCTGTTCATTCGCGAGCCGGAGGCAGGCACCTTCAAGAAGGTCCGCATGTGCATTGTTCAGAAGGAGGAGACGCTTGAGTCGATCGCAGAGCGCTACCGCAAGAGCGCGCGCGAGCTTGCCCTCTACAACCAGTTGGGCAGTCAGCCCGTGGATGAGGGGCAGGTCTTGCTCATCCCGTCTTGACGTGGGGAACCGATCCCACCTGCGATTCAGGCCGACGCAACTGCCCGCACTTGCTGGCAACTGCGCCGGCCTTGTCCTTTTTTGGAACGTAATTTACCGTCGGCAGGCTGGCTCCCCGTCAATAAACATCGAATAGAAACCCGAGATAGGCAAGAAAAAAGGCGAACAGGAGCAGCACATCAAAGGGATTGGGGAACAGCAGCGTTCGGACAAACTGGATGCAGATGAGCGGAAACAGAGCCGCTTGCAGCGTATATCGAATCTTCCACCACCATCTTCGCATATAGGACCTCGCTTTCCCGTCAGCCGACCGCTCGTCCGGCTGTACGCAACATTGACTCTCTTTTCAAATATGTATATGATAAAGAGGCCAGATAGACCTGATTATCAAATCTGCGTGGAACGGGAAGAGTAAGCGGAACAATTGCCCTTCAGAGAGCGAATCGGCAGGAGCTGAGAGGTTCGCAGGGCGAGGCTGCTGAAGGTCGCCCGGGAGCAGCGGAGAAGAGTGCCCGAACACGGGCAGCCTGACCGCCGGCCGCAACCGTTATCTGCATGAAAGTGCCGCTGTTCGCGAAGGCGAAGGCGGAATGAAGGTGGTACCACGGAGAGCAGAAGCGCTTCGTCCTTTTGAGGATGAGTGCTTTTTTTATTTTTCTTTTACCTTTACCTGAGGAGGCAGTCGCCCATGACCGACCAACCGCAAACGTCAGCCGCCGGGATCATCCCGGACGAGATGCCCACCACGTACGACCCGAAGCAAGCCGAACAAAAATGGTATGACATCTGGGTGAAGAACGGCTATTTCGAAGCCGGAAAAAAACCGGAGGCCAAGCCCTACACCATCGTCATCCCCCCGCCTAACGTAACGGGGATGCTGCACATCGGGCACGCACTCGACCTGACGCTGCAGGACATTCTGATTCGCACGAAGCGGATGCAGGGCTATGACGCCCTGTGGCTTCCGGGCATGGACCATGCCGGGATTGCGACCCAAGCCAAGGTGGAGCAAAAGCTCCGTGCGGAAGGCGTCTCCCGCTATGACCTCGGGCGTGAAAAGTTCCTGGAGGAAGTTTGGAGCTGGAAGGACAAATATGCGGAACGCATCCGCGAGCAATGGGCGAAGGTTGGAGCCTCCCTCGACTACTCCCGCGAGCGGTTCACCCTCGATGCCGGACTGTCCGCCGCCGTCCGCGACGTGTTCGTCCGGTTGTACGAGAAGGGGCTTATCTACCGCGGCAAATACATCATCAACTGGGACCCTGCTGCCCGCACGGCGCTCTCGGACATCGAAGTGGAATACAAGGAAGTGCAGGGTGCGCTCTATCATCTGCAATATCCACTCAAGGACGGAAGCGGCTATTTGACCGTAGCCACGACCCGTCCGGAGACGATGCTCGGGGATACGGCGGTTGCCGTTCACCCCGAAGACGAACGCTACCAGCACCTGATTGGCAAGACGCTCGTGCTGCCGGTCATCGGCCGCGAGATTCCAATCATCGGCGACGAATACGTGGAGAAGGAATTCGGCAGCGGGGCGGTCAAGATCACCCCGGCCCATGACCCGAACGACTTCGAAGTGGGCCGCCGCCACAACCTGGAGCAGATCCTCGTCATGGACGAATCGGCAGTGATGAACGAGAACGCCGGCAAGTACCAAGGGCTCGACCGCTTTGCTTGTCGCAAGCAGCTCGTGGAGGATCTGAAGGAAGCAGGCGTCCTCGTCAAGATTGAGGAGCACCTGCATCAAGTTGGACATAGCGAACGGTCAGGTGCCGTCGTGGAGCCTTATCTGTCGACCCAATGGTTCGTCAAGATGAAGCCGCTCGCCGAGGCGTCGATTGCAGCTCAGAATGATGGACGGGGACCGGTGTTCTATCCCGACCGCTTCGAGCGGACGTTCCTGCAATGGATGGAGAACATCCGCGACTGGTGCATTTCCCGCCAGCTGTGGTGGGGCCATCGCGTCCCTGCTTGGTACTGTGAAGACTGCGGCGAACTGATCGTCAGCCGGGAGGATGCCACAGCCTGTCCGAAATGCGGCAGCCACAAGCTGAGGCAGGATGAGGATGTTCTGGACACGTGGTTCAGCTCCGCTCTCTGGCCGTTCTCCACGCTCGGCTGGCCGGTGCAGACGGCAGACCTGGCCCGGTACTTCCCGACTCAGACGCTTGTGACTGGCTATGACATCATCCCGTTCTGGGTATCCCGGATGATCTTCAGCTCCCTGGAATTCACCGGACAGAAGCCGTTTGAGCATGCGCTCATCCACGGCCTTGTCCGCGATGCGGAAGGTCGCAAGATGTCCAAGTCGCTCGGCAACGGCGTCGATCCGCTGGAGGTCATCGAGCAATATGGGGCAGATGCGATGCGCTACATGCTTTCGACCGGTATTACGCCGGGGCAGGACATGCGCTTCCGGATGGAACGCGTCGAGCAAGCCCGCAATTTCGCCAACAAGATTTGGAATGCCTCGCGCTTCGTCCGCATGAACCTGGGCGACCTGAAGGCCGAAGAAGTCCGTCTCACGGGCAAGCTCGGCACGGCGGATCGTTGGATTCTTCATCGCCTGAACGAGACGGCGAAGGAAGTGACCCGCCTGCTCGACGCATACGAGTTCGGAGAAACCGGGCGCGTGCTCTATAACTTCATCTGGGATGATCTGTGCGATTGGTACATTGAGTTCAGCAAGCTTTCTCTCTATGGGGAAGACGAGGAAGCGAAGGCTGCAACCCGCTCTGTTCTCGCTTATGTCCTGGACCGTACCCTGCGCCTCCTGCACCCGTTCATGCCGTTCCTTACCGAAGAAATTTGGCAGCACCTGCCGCATGAAGGCGAGACCATTACCCTCGCTGCCTGGCCGGAGTATGATGCTTCCTTCGAAGCAGAGGAAGCGGTGCGCGAGATGGAGCTGCTCATGGGCATTATCCGCTCGGTTCGTAACATCCGCGCGGAAGTGAACGTTCCGATGAGCAAGAAGATCGATTTGCTCATTCGTCCAGCAGACGCGGCGAACACGGCGATCCTTGAACGCAACGAGACGTACCTGCGCCGCTTCTGCGGAACGAACCAGTTCGAGATCGGCCTTGAGCTGACCGCGCCAGACAAGGCCATGAGTGCCGTGGTGACCGGCGCCGACCTGTTCCTGCCGCTCTCCGGGCTGATTGACATTGCCCAGGAGCTGGCCCGCCTGAACAAGGAGCTTGCCACACTGCAAGGAGAAGTCGATCGCATCGAGAAGAAGCTCGCCAATGAAGGCTTTGTCGCCAAGGCCCCGGCCAAGGTTATCGAAGAAGAAAAGGCAAAGCTGGCCGATTATGCGGAAAAGCGTGGGAAAGTCGCTGCACGGCTTCAAGAGCTGCAAGCATAAAGAAGCTTCCCCGGCAGCAGGGCTGCCGAGGAGGGCGAGAGGAGCGCATTTTCCGCTCCTCTCTCATGAAAAAACGGACCGAACTTCGGGAAAGCTTCATATATATGAAGAAGGATGCGACAGATCATGACCGGATCAAGATGGGAAGCGCCGGACAAGGCCGAGGCTGATCGGGCTGGAGCTGGAATTTCCGACGACAAAGAGCAGTTCGCAACCTATGAAGAGGCCGTGGGCTGGATCAATGCCCAGGTTCCGCTTCTTGGCATTCGTCAAGGACTCGAACGCATGGAACGGTTGATGGAGCTTTTGGATCATCCCGAGCGCCGTCTATCGTTTCTTCATGTCGCCGGGACCAACGGCAAAGGCTCGACCTGCGCCTTTTTGACGGAAGCGCTTCTTGCGAGTGGCTATCAGGTGGGGACGTTTACTTCTCCCTACATTGTCAAATTTACAAATCGTCTGCAATTCAACGGGCGGGATATCTCCGAGGAGGATCTGCTTGCCATTGCCAATCAACTGAAGCCGTTGGCTGAAGAGATGGCGAAGACAGAGCTGGGGCCCCCTACCATGTTTGAGCTGGTGACCACGCTTGCACTCGTTTATTTCGCCCGCGTCGTTCAGCCGGATTTTGTCGTGTGGGAGGCAGGGCTCGGGGGGCGGAGGGATTGCACGAACATCGTCATTCCAGTTCTCTCCATCATTACGAATATCGGCCACGATCACATGGACATCATCGGGGATACGATCGAAGCGATTGCCGAAGAGAAAGCTGGGATCGTCAAGCCGGGCGTTCCCCTCATCAGTGCGGTGGAGCAGCCGGAGGCTTTGCATGTGATCGAGCGAGTCTGCCGGGAGAAGGAGTCCACTCTATACCTGCTGAGGCGCGATTATCAGGCTGTGCCAGAGGAGAATGCGGCCGGTCGACAGCGCATGACGTTCCGTGGTCCTTTTCGTTCTCATGAGGGGGTTCCGGTCTCTCTTAACGGGCCTCATCAGTTCAAGAACGCGGCGGTGGCGCTGATGGCGCTTGAAGTGCTTCATCGCGATCATGCGGTGAGATGTGAGGAAGAGGCGCTTCGGAAGGCGTTTGGTCACACCCGTTGGCCCGGACGACTGGAACTGGTGCGCGAAGACCCTCGGCTCGTGCTGGATGGAGCTCACAATCCGGAAGGCGGCGAGGCGCTGGCAGCCGCCCTGCGTCAGTCTTACGCCTATCGGAAGCTGAACCTGGTGATCGGAATGATTTCCACCAAGGATCATGAAGGGTTTCTGCGCCATGTCCTTCCGCTTGCCGATACCGTTATCTTCACCCAGCCCGATTATCATAAGAAGCTGGGGGCAAGTGAATTGGCAGACCGGGCTGAGAGGCTGGCCCGGGAGCTGGACCTGCCGCTCGTAATCGAGGTGCAGCCCGAGTGGAAGCGGGCGCTGGATCGCTTGCTGGACCGTACAGGCGAAGAGGACCTCGCCGTCGTGACGGGAACGTTATATCTTATTTCGGATGTACGCAGTTGGGTGCTGGATCGGTCCGAATCAGAAAAGGGTTGGTGAACTCACTTGAATCAATTGGAGCATGTTCATTTCATCGGAATCGGCGGGTACGGGATGAGCGCCATCGCGAAGGTGATGCTCGAGATGGGCTACGAGGTGTCCGGTTCGGATCTGGTCCAGCAGGAGCTGACGGAGAAGCTGGCCGCAAAAGGCGCTCGCGTGTACATCGGCCATGAAGCCGATCATGTCAAAGGAGCCGACCTGGTCGTGTACTCGACGGCGCTCACGAAAGACAATGTAGAGATGCGAGAAGCAGAGGCGCAGCATATTCCGGTCCTTCATCGCTCACAGATGCTTGCTCGCCTGATGAACGAGCGCAAAGGGGTAGCGGTGGCCGGCGCGCATGGCAAGACGACAACCTCCTCGATGATGGCGCTCGTGTTGGAGGCTACCGGACAGGACCCGACCTATATCATTGGCGGAGAGGTCATGAACCTCGGAAGCAACGCCAAGGCAGGCAAGGGCGATTACGTCGTGGCGGAAGCCGATGAGAGCGACGGTTCGTTCCTGCACTACCATCCGTACCTCGCCGTTGTTCTGAACATAGAAGCGGATCATCTGGAGCACTACGACGGCAAGTTTGAGAATTTGAAACAAGCCTATCACAAGTTCGTGAGTCAGGTGCGGGAGGACGGCAAGGCGGTTGTCTGCTCGGACGATCCCTATGTGCGGGAGATGCTTCCTGAGCTTGCGGGTAAGGCAATCACGTACGGCATCGAGAACGAAGCGGATTACACGGCGCACGAGCTTCAGCTCGGCGATCGTAAGAGCTCGTTCGAGGTCAATCATAAAGGCCAATCCCTCGGAACGATCGTGCTGTCGGTTCCGGGCAAACATAACGTCTACAACGCGCTTGCCACTCTTATCGTCAGCTTGGAAGCCGGGCTGACTTTTGATCAGGTGGCGGCGGCCATCATCGATTTCCGCGGAGCCAAAAGGCGCTTCCAGGTGCTGGGCGATACCGACGGAATCCTCGTTATCGATGATTACGCTCACCACCCGACGGAGATTCAAGCGACGATCTCGGCTGCCAAAGCGACAGGCAAACGAATCGTGGCCGTCTTCCAGCCGCAGAGATACACGCGAACGTACTTCCTCTTCGAGCAATTCAGCCGCGCGTTCCCGGAGGCAGATGAGGTGATCATCACCGACATCTTCAGCCCGGCCGGGGAGAAGCAGATCGAGGGCATCACCTCGGCGAAGCTGGTGGAACTGATTCGCCAGAACAGCAACGCGAATGTTCGGCACATTCCGACGAAGGAAGGCGTGCTCGATCACCTCAAGGAGCACGTGGAGAGCGGAGATTTGGTGCTCACCATGGGGGCCGGCGACATTTGGAAGGCAGCAGACGGACTCGCTTGCTGGCTTCGAAACAAACCGGTGTAACCAGAGGGTTTCTTAAGGAATATACGTTCAAGTTACATGACTACCTTCATGAAATAGGAGAGAGCTTTTTCGCTGCTCGGTGAGTGTTATTCACTTGCCTTGGCGAAAAAGCTCTTTTTTGGTTGTTCGGCAGAACACAGGGCAGTTGGAGTGATGACAGCATTCATTCAATCTTACATAAGGATATGATAGGATAAAGAAACAATAAATAGAAAGGAACTCATGTCCATGTCATTGAAATTCAGCTGCTGGCGAGTGGCTGTCACTCTGCTGGTCCTTGTCTTTGCCTTATCCTCCTGTTCCTCTCCTCCGGGAGAAGGGAAACCGATCGATGAGCTTCATCCTGTTTTCTATAGAAATTCAGTCATGTGGGCGCTCGATGTGCACAGCACCCTTCTTCGTTCCTCAGACAATGGCCGACACTTCATGCGCGTGATGCCAAGAGCGTTGGAGGATAAGCCGATTCTAACCTCTTTCGTTCGCAATGAGAAGGAAGCCTGGTTAATCGATCTCTCCGGGGATATGTACCAAACCTCAAATGGCGGAGCAAAGTGGATGAAACGAACAAGCCTCTCATTTGGCGATGAGCTCAATCCCTCTATAAACTTGTTTTTCCTTGATCACTTCAATGGCTGGATGGTAAGAGACGAAACCCTCTATCGAACCTGGAACGGCGGGAAGAAGTGGGCGCAAGTAAACACAAACGAGACCATGAGATTTGTCCGAGACCTTCAATTTGGAAATGAGGAAAAGGGATGGTTGTCTAAAGAGGAGGGGATCTTTCAAACCGAGGATGGCGGCGAGACATGGGAGAAGCTGAAAGCGGCTGATCCAGGGAGTGTTATGGAGAAAGCCATTTTTTATGATGAGCATGCCGGGACTCTCCAGAAGCAAAGGCTTGGAGGTGGCCAATCTCTCGATATAACAAGCGATGGAGGAAGAACATGGCGCCCCCTCCCTTCCTTGTCGTCAGACCCCTCCGAAGAGATTGCTGCGATAGGTCGTTTCTTCCTTGTAGGATCGGATTCTGAATTTGTGATGGGCTACTCCTACGGTGATACAATAAGTGAAGTGTACTTTACCCGTGATCAAGGACAAAAATGGGTCCCTCTCGATAGCAAGCTATTTGCTAATACTTATGATTTTTCGATAAACGACGAATTCCTTGTAATCTTGAGTAAGGGCGAATCAGGAATGTTGATGCGCTCTTATCCATTGGATGACGAGAATGCAAAATGGATCAAATACCGTCCGGTGCTTGTGGAACGCTGAAAGCCTCCTAAAGCACTACGAAGAAGCAGCCGAATCATAACCGTTTTGGATGAAGGAAGGGCGAAAGCCCGTCCGATTCATCCAAAACGGTTTTTTTATGTTTTACTCTACCAGTGGAAGGCCCTCCAACCGAAACAAACCAAAACGAAAGAATTCCAATCATCGTTGGGTAGTAGCGGACCCGGTGTCTCCCTTACTATAAAACCAAGAGGGGGATGCGTATGTGGGCAAAAGTATACAAGTTTCGGTGGCAGTACCTCATGATCTTACCGGGTGTCGTCCTTCTCCTGCTCTTCAACTACATTCCAATGGCAGGCATTCAAGTGGCATTCCGGGATTTTCAAATTGGTTCTTCCATTTGGGATAGCCCGTGGGTGGGCATGGACAACTTCGCGTTTTTGCAGGAGCCGCATTTTTGGACCATCGTGCAGAACACGCTGTACATTTCCGTTCTCAAATTCTTGTTCGGGTTCCCCGCGCCGATTCTCCTGGCGCTGATGATTAATGAAGTCTCGCATGCCGGCTTTAAACGATTTGTGCAGTCGGTGAGCTACCTGCCTCACTTTTTCTCGTGGATCGTGGTGGTCTACATCCTGCAATCCTTCCTGACCTTGGACGGCGGATTGGTCAATCAATTGGTGACGAAGGCAGGCGGTGAACCGATCTTCTTCATGGGGTCCACGGAATGGTTCCGGCCCCTAGTCGTCTCCAGCAGCTTGTGGAAGGAGACCGGGTGGAACACCATCCTTTATCTGGCGGCGATTACGACGATTGACCCGCAGCTGTACGAAGCGGCGAAGGTGGAGGGAGCGGGCAAGCTGGCGCAAATTCGCCACATTACCTTGCCCGGGATTATGCCGACCATCTCCATCGTACTCATCCTGAGTATTCCCAGCCTCATCACCGTGGGGATGGATCAAATTTATCCGCTGATGAACTCGGCCAACCAGGAGGTAGCCGATGTTCTCGACACCTATGTGCTCCGAAGCGGCCTTCAACAAGGGTACTTCGGCATGGCGACTGCGGTGGGCTTGCTCTCGTCGATCATTAGCCTGGTTTTGGTCGTGACGACGAATGCCTTGTCCCGAAAAATCAACGGCGAGGGATTGTGGTGACATGCGATGAAACAGACCGTTCTGGAGAAAACCTCAAACTGGCTTTTGATCTTGCTGCTGTCGCTTCTGTGCCTTTCGGTTTTGTATCCGTTTGCTTACATGCTGGCCATCTCGCTCAATGAGGGGGCGGATGCGGCAAAAGGCGGGGTCTACTTGTGGCCCCGGGCGTTCACGCTCATCAATTATGAGATCGTGTTGGGGAATTCCGTCATCCGGCACGCGTACTTGATCACAATTGCCCGGACCATTGTCGGTACCATCGGCGGCCTGCTGGTGACCTTGCTCGTGGCCTACGGCCTCTCGTACAAAGGGCTTCCGTTCCGCGGCGGCATCCTGACTTATATTTTGATCACCATGCTGTTCAACGGCGGGCTTGTCCCCTTTTACATTCAGCTAAACAACCTGGGACTGCTCAACACCTTCTGGGTCTTCATCTTCCCCGGCCTGTTCTCTGTCTGGAACATGTTCGTCATGCTGAAGTTCATGCAGGGGATTCCGGAAGCGCTTATCGAGTCGGCCGAGCTGGATGGAGCCGGACCTGTGCGAGTGCTGTGGCAGATCGTCGTTCCGCTTTCAAAGCCGATGCTGGCCGCTCTTGGTTTGTTTACGGCGGTCGGGCACTGGAATGACTGGTTTGCGGGTGCGTTCTATGTAAGCCGGCAGTCGCTCATTCCGGTGCAGACCTTCCTGCAGCAGCTGCTAACTGCGCAAGACATCTCCGTGGTGCTGGGCTCGAACACCAACCAGGAAGCCTTGGCGCGAGGCTCCCAGATGCAGAACATCACCCTCATGTCGATCAAGATGGCGGTGGTCATGGTCAGTGCGCTGCCGATCCTGTGTGTCTATCCGTTCCTGCAAAAGTATTTCGTAAAAGGCGTGCTGGTCGGTTCGGTTAAGGGGTAAGAGGAAACCTGACGGGTATAAGGCAACACCCATATACCAAATTCGAAAAAGAACAGGGGAGTTGTTCCATGAGTTCGAAAGGGATCAAGCGGGGAGCGGCGGCAACGCTAGCGATCGCCCTCGCCGTGATGTCCGGCTGCTCGAGCGGCAAATCGGACAACGGCAATGCGGCAAATCCGGGAGGCAGCGGATCCACATCGTTTAACCTTTGGCTGGGATGGTCTGCCACGATCAACAACGACAGCCTGGTTCAAAAGTATTGGAAAGAAAAAGAGCCGGGCGTGGCCGTCCAGCTCGAAGCGACGCAGGGCGATGCCATCACGGCGCTGAACCTGAGGCTGAATACGGACGGCTTCAAGGATGCGGCGGTCTTTTCCCGGAGCGAAACGGTCAAGAACGCCATGAACCGCTCGAAGAAGATCCTATCGCTGGAGCAATACTTTGATATGCCGGACAAATACCCGGGCCTCGCGGCAATTCCTAAGCAATACTTGGAGCGGATGAAGGACAAGGACGGCCATATCTGGTCCATCCCGACCTGGTTTGATCAAAACCCGAACGACCCGTGGCCGGGTTGGGCTTCCCTTGCCTGGACGGTTCGGACCGATGTCGTCGAGAAGGCCGGCATGAAGGTGGATGACCTGGCCACGCTCGAAGGCGTGGAGACCTTCCTTCGCAAGGCGGCGGAGCAAAAGGACGCAGCCGGCAACTCGCTTTTGCCCATGTCGTTCCTGATGGACACGAATGATACGGCCGGCTGGAATGACGAGAACGCCATTCTGACCGCGTTCGGGGTCTCCACCAGCGGCACCGGCGTTGACAAGAAGGGCGACGATTTCGTCTTCACCTTCGACGATCCCCAATACAAAGCGGCTTACCAGTGGATGAGCAAGATGTACCGCGAGAAGCTGGTCGATCCCGAAGTCGTGACCGACAAGAAGGAACGCTACAAAGAAAAGAACAAATCCGGACGGGTGGCCCTGAACGTCGGCAGCTTCTTCAACATCGATGCCTCCCTATGGGAAACGCTGGATGGGCCGACCGAACCGGGCTGGTATTACCAGGTCATTCCTTACCCGAAGGTTGCCGGAGTGGAGAAGGTGGGCATCAATCAGGTGGTAAACCCTTACCCCGGGCACGATGTCTACATCAGCAAGAACACGAAAAACCTGGACGCGATCCTGAAATTCTTCGACTACACGCTCCAGGCGAAGCCGGAAATGCAGCAGGTCATTAACGAAGGCCCAGCCGGCCTGTACTGGGATTGGATCGATCAGCCTCTTGGAAAATGGAAGTACATCGATGATAATTACAAGCAAGCCCGAAATTCGGGAGACCAGGCCCAGAAGGCCAAGGTAACGCCGGAGCTGTACATGATCTCTTCCTACAGCAACAAGTGGTACCCTTGGTGGAATGTCGGGGATGTTGAGAAGAAAGGTGCTTTGAAGACGGCCTCCTTCACCGAAGAAGTAGGCAAGATGGGTGCCGTCCGGCAAGCGCACTCCTACGACCTGGTGGTCGCGAAGCAAGGAGGCGTTTGGGAGAAATACGCGCCTGAGCTTGAGAACATCCGCAAGGAGTATCGAGCCAAGCTGATCATGGCCAAGGACGACGCCCAATTCGAAGAAAACTGGAACGCGTTCCGGGATGCACTGGAGAAGCGCGCCCATTGGAGCGAAATGAAGGCAGAATGGATGGAAACCTATCAGGCGGACATTCAAGCCAACGGAGAATTTTAACCATACAGCAGGAGCAGCCCCATTCGGGTTGCTCTGTTTGCCTTTTGATTGCAGCGGGGGCGACATCGGGACGGGAGAGCGATCATGAAGCTGAAGCAGCGCATCGAGAAAACCATTTTGCGGGTTACCCGTTCCATGAGCCTTCGGAAAAAAATCGTCTTATTCTACAGCTTGATCGTGTTTGTTCCGACGGTTTTGTTGGCTGTCGGCGCAGGGTACCAGGCGCTTAAATATGTTCGCGAGAATTACCTAATCACGGCAAAGGAAGCAGTTCGCCAGAGCGCCCAGAGCATTGATTTTCGCAAGCAGAGCTACGATCTTCTCGCCAATCGAACTGCGACCGACGGGGAGCTCATCTCGCGCTTATCTCGGGATTATTCCAGTATGTACGAGCAATTGGAGACGGTGGAGTACGTGGACCGGTCCTATCTGTTTACGCAGAAGTATCTGCCGGGCATCGAGGATTTTCGCATCTATCATGCAAACGCCACGCTCGTGCAAGACGGCGGTCTGCTGTGGAAGCCGGAAAACCGGGTCTTGTCCGGTGTGAGCGAGAGGGAATGGTTTGATTCGAGCATTGGGGCGAAGCAAGCCTTGAGCTGGGCCAATGCCGGGAACGACAAAGCCAAGCTCGTCGTGACCCGCACGATTCTCGACCCCTATGGAGATGCCTTCGGTGTCGTCTACCTGCTGCTGGATTATCATGCGGTGTTTGCCGAGTCCTTCGAGCATCCCTTTAACGGGGCTGGGGAATTGTACATCGTGGATTCGGGAGACCGGATTATCGCCTCCTCGGTTCAGGATCAGATTGGCGGGCGGATCGAGGGCTCCCCGCTGCAATCGTATTGGGACAAAGATACAGCGGAGCCCACCCCCGTAAACGGAAAGCTACTCCTCAAGCGGACGCTTTCCTCAGGTTGGACGGTTGCGGCTTTGATGGACATCAACCGGATGGAGCAGCAATCAAAATGGGTGTTTGTGTCCATCGCCGCCGGTGTTGCCTTCTTTCTGCTCGTCTCCATCTTTTTGATTCTGACGGTGCTGAAGAACGTGGTATGGCGAATCCGCAAGCTTGGGGTGCGCATGACGGATCTTTCGCAAGGGGACTTTGACGTGACGGTTCGAAACCGGGATCAGGATGAGCTCGGCGAGCTGGAAGTCCTGTTCAACTCCATGTCCCGGCAGCTGGGAAAGCTTGTGGAGGAGAACATGCAGACGCATCTCAAGGAGAAGGAGCAATCCTTCCGGGCTCTGCAGGCGCAGATCAATCCGCACTTCATCTATAACTCGCTTAGTCTGGTGCGCTGGCGCGCGATGGATCTACAGGACGAGACCCAGATTCGGACCATCGACGCGCTGACGACCTTTTACCGGATCGCGTTGAACAACCGGATGAGCGTGGTGACGATCCGCGACGAATTGGAGCATTTAAAGGCTTATGTGGAGATCCAGCAGCTGCGCTACCCAGGGAGGGTTGACATCCAGTGGGAGGTGGACCCGGAGGTGCTGGACCTCTACACCATCAAGCTGCTGCTCCAGCCCATCGTGGAGAACAGCTACCTGCATGGGACGATCACCAGGAGGAGTGGAGCCGTCATCCGGATTTCGATCGGCCGAGTCGAAGAGGCGGTTCATTTTGAGATTTGGGACAATGGGAAAGGAATCCCGGAAGAGCGTCTTACGCAAATCCAAGCGGGAAGATACACCGGAACGAAAAACGGATTCGGTATGAACAACATTCGGGAAAGGCTGCGGCTTTACTTTGGGTCAGGCGGACGGCTCACGATTGACAGCGAGGAGAACGGCTGGACCTCCGTCACGATCCAGATTCCCGTATGCCGCGAATGCCCCGAGATTCGAATGGGGGAAGACCTATGATACGCGTATTGCTCGTTGACGATGAACCCCAACAGCTCGACGGCCTGGTTCGTCATATCTCATGGAATGCACTGGGATACGAGGTTCCGATCAC
This sequence comes from Gorillibacterium sp. CAU 1737, assembly GCF_039888655.1. Lineage (NCBI taxonomy): Bacteria > Bacillati > Bacillota > Bacilli > Caryophanales > Paenibacillaceae > Gorillibacterium > Gorillibacterium sp. CAU 1737. The sequence goes on along the minus strand of NZ_JBDQQO010000008.1, from coordinate 177,831 downwards.
TGCGGAATCCGCTGAGGAAGCACTTGCGATTCTTGCACGTGAGCCCATTGATGTGCTGATCACGGACGTCTCGATGCCGGAGCTATCCGGCATCGAGCTTCTGTCCATATGCAAACGGGAGATGCCGCAGCTGCAGTCCCTCCAGACCTTGATCATCAGCGGGTACGATGAGTTTGAATTCGTGCAGGAAGCGATCCATCTCGGCGCCAAGGGCTATGTGCTGAAGCCGATCAAGACCGGGGAGCTGGAAGAAAAGCTGAGGACCATTGGGGAGTCCATCCAGAAGCGGGCCCAAATCGAGCGAGAAACCCATGCTTTGAAGGAAAAGCTGAATGGAAGCCTGGACGTGCTGCAGGAGCGATTCGTGAATGATCTCATTGAAGGACGGGCTTATAACGAGGAGCTGCTGGCTTCCTGGAGTCGGTTGCTGGATTTGCCGCAGGAGCCCTGGAGAATCAGCTTGTTTCTGTTTGACTTTGACCGTTTTTATCCCGCGGAAGGGCACGATGCCCGCCAACGCATTCTGCTGGGAGAGGGCTTGATTCAATCGGTGCGGGTCAGCTACTCGGAATACGGCGGGGTGTTTATCGGCAAGACGGGAGCGGACGAAGCCGCTGTCATTCTGCTGAATGATTCTCCACGCGAGCGGGCTAAGATGGAGAAGCAGTTTCCCTTCCTTCAAGAAGTGATGAGGAAAACCTATGGATACTCCGTGACGATCGGGGTGAGCCGGGAATGCCGTTCGGGCGAGGAAGTGCCGCTGCTGTACAAAGAGATCAAGCACATGATGGCCAAAGCCCGGCTTGCCGGGGATGAACAGATTCTGTACTTCGACCGAATCGAGGAAACGGAATTCCGAGACCACCAACTGCGGGATGAGTATATTCCGGAGATTGTGAAGCTTATGGAAGAAGGAGAACACCGTCAGGCCGAGGCTTATTTCAATCATGCGTTTAATGCCCTCCTGACCCAGGAAGGAATCGCCTTTTCCTACGTCCAAGCCTTCGCAATGGCCCTTGTCAGTGAATGGGCGCGAAAGATTCGGCGCCATCGGACGGTGGCGGGCGAACGGAACGTTTCCATGTGGCAGAGGGTCATTGCCTGTACGGATGCGGAGGAGGTTCGAGGAGTGGTCCTGGAGTACTTCTCTACCTATACTCAAGTCGAGCAGGGAGAGCAGGCCGTGCAGCAGCATCATCTCATTCACAACGTTGCCCGCTATATTCAAGAGCATGTTCAGGACAATGTCACCGTGAAGCAGCTAGCAGGACAGTTCCACCTGAATGCCAGCTATTTGAGCGTCCTGTTCAAAAAGGAGATGGGTGTCACGATCTCGGATTTCGTGCAGGAAACCCGGATTGGCAAAGCCAAGGAACTGCTTCGCGACCCCAACATCAAGGTGTATGAGGTGGCGGAACAGGTGGGGTTTCAAACGGCTGCTTATTTTACGTATTTGTTTAAGAAGGTGACGGGCAGCACTCCTCAAGAATTTCGAGATTATCGCTACGAGGAATAATCTAGCATAAAGGAACAGCTTGTTTCATAGGATAGGTCTATATGAGACAAGGGAGCGAGTAGGATGAACAAGGCGAGACTCACCTATCGTTTTGATCGGGATGGCACGAGAACGAATGCGAGCGAGCCGGTTTCGCCCAAAGAGCCGTGGGCCCGCAAAGAGAGCGAAGAGCCGGATTGGACAGATACGATCATTCACTTTCCCTATGGAGAGGAGCCGCTCCCTCGCAGCGGTGCGGAGCGGGCAAGGGAGGAGCATACGGAGGCCATTCGACGCCGGGAACGGGAAGCTGCACTGCGAGAGTCGGAATGGGACACGTGGGAATGGTCCGACAAGCGCAAGGAAGCCCCTCGCCCACACACAGATGCGTATACCGAGCAGAGGAACTCGAGGGATCGGATGGAAGACGATCCTTGGGGGACCTGGAGCGAGACGCGGACAGAGCCCTCTTATCGGAAGGAGCGTCCCCTTCCCCGAGAGCATTCGGACCCGATTCCAGAGGAAACACAGCGAATCGAGCACCTGATTCGCGAATCCGAACGGCAGACCCGACGGGAGTCCGAACGGCTCTCGTCCTCGGACGATTGGCGCAGCGAGCGCTCCCGACCGGACTCCAAGCGCTGGAGAGACGAGTGGGAGGAGCAAGTGGTTGACGATCCCCCTCGCCGAAATCGAGTGGAGCGCTATGACTGGGATGAGGAGCGAAGGGACATACGAGGCCCGGAGATTGACGATTCGCTCCTCTATGCAGAGGGAGGACGTGTCCGTCGCCGCAACCTCAGCTGGATGAAGGCAGCGGGTTCGCTGCTGGGCGCTCTCGTCCTGGGTGGAATGCTCGGTTACTACATCCTGACTCTCGTTGGGGGACCGGGACCTGACCCGGCCGATCCTGCATCCGATAATGGTGCGGCTGTTGTCCAAAACGACTCGACCGTACCGGGAGGGACGAAAACAGAGAATGGTGGAGGCTTAGGAGATGTCACTGCCGCCACGGCAGCCGTAGCCATTCCGGAACGCTCCTTCTACCTTTTGCAGAACGGAAAATTCACGACCGCTGCTGCCGCTGCCGCAGCAGCGAAAGCGTTGAACGGCGCAGGGTTCGCCGCCGCGACCGAATCAGGCGATTCCTATTACGTCTATGCGGGGGTAGCCGGGGATCGCGAGAGCGCTCGTATTTTGGAGAACAAGCTGAAAGCCGGTCAATTTGAGGTATACGCCAAGCCCTACACGCTGCCCGCTGTCAGCCAGGTGCAGTGGGGGGGAGATCCGCTTTCGCTTCAGTCCTATTTGGAGGAAACGAATCGCCTGAATCAGATGATGTCCGCCCTCACCCTGGTTCATCTGGATGAAGAATCCGCTACCCCGCTTGATTCGGAATCTCTGGCCTCGATCAAGAAGGCTCATCAGGCCTGGGCGGAGCAGGCAGAGGCCGTCCAGCAAGAGGCCCCCGAGAGCGCAAAGCTACTGCTGCAAAAGATGGATAACGCCGTCAATACGGCCGAGAAGTCGCTCGAAGCGTATACGAAGGCTCCGTCGCCCTCTCTTCTAAACCAGGTTCAATCGGATCTCATGCAGGGGCTGCTCGCGGAGAAGCAGCTGCTGACCGCGATTGCGGGAAGCTGAATCCCCAATACCAAACGCCCTTCATTCCGTGTCTTACCGGAACGAAGGGCGTTTTTGCGTGTTCAAGGAGATTGCTTGCGCAGAGCGCGGAAGGACTCGTTGTCAGATTTTGCTTTCCTCCGTATAATAGACGAGAACTGTTGCACCTTATCCTTAGAGAATCGGGTGGCGGATCCATGAAGAAGAACAATTTGACCTTAGCGATTGCGTTGATCATCGGCTTGATGACCGGTCTGATCTTGACAGAGCTGCTGGCTCCGGTGAAAGGGATCGGTTTTTTGACCAATGCGGCGGAGATCAACTGGCACCCGAAGGCGAACTTCCAAGTGCTGACGTATGACATCAATTTGACCATTCGGCTCAATCTACTGTGCATTGCCTCGATGGTAGGAGCCTTCTTCCTCTATCGGAAGCTGTAAAGGAGAGACCCTCATGATAGCGAACCGCACCTTGTACCTGGCGTCCTCTTCCCCTCGGCGGCAGGAGCTGGTCCGCATGCTCGGCATTCCTTACGAGGTGTGCGTGAGCGAGGCGGATGAATCCACGGAGCCGGGATTATCACCGGCCTCGATGGTGGCCTCCCTTGCCATGCGCAAGGCACTGACCGTTGTCCAGCATCGCGCTCCTGGTCCAGGCGTCGTGCTCGGCGCCGATACCCTTGTCGTGATCGATGGACAAGCGCTGGGCAAGCCTCGCGATGCGGAGGATGCACGGCATATGCTGAACCGCCTCCAGGGCCGTACCCATGAAGTCTACAGCGGCGTTGCCCTGACGGATACCCGCGTCACAAGCCAGCCGGATGACATGGAGCGAAGGCTTCTCGCGGTTTATGCGAACTCCGATTCCGTTTCGGATGGTGAACCAGATCTCACATCGGATGGATGGAGCGGTCCGTTCTCGTTAGGAGAGATGGCCTGTTATCGCTCACAGGTCTCCGAATCGAACGGGGATCCCTTGATTCTGTCGGGCTATTCGGTCAGCCGGGTCACGTTCCGGCCGATGAAGGAAAGCGAGATCGAAGCCTATGTGGCATCAGGAGAGCCCATGGACAAAGCCGGAAGCTACGCCGTTCAAGGATTAGGCTCGGTGTTTATCGAGAAGATCGAAGGCGACTTTTATGGTATCATGGGGCTTCCCTTGAACCTGTTGTATCCGATGCTTCTTCCCTTCGGCATCTGCCCGTTTCCGGTAGAGTCCCGCTCGCCGCAGAATGGATCAAGCCTGTCCGAAGACGGACGATAAATGCACGCAACCGCAGGAGACCCTGCGGTTGCGTTTTTCATTCGAATCCAAGAATGGCCGCATCTACAGATCCCCTTCCCGCAAGGGGCGGGAAAATCGACCGACGATCGCGGTCGATTCCACCATGTTGATGAACGCGTTCGGGTCGATGGAAAGCACACACCGCTTCAAGGCAGCCACCTCGTAACGGGTGGTGACGGTCATGAACATGGTGTTGTTCTCTCGGCTGAATCCGCCTTTTGTCTCCACGCAGGTGATGCCGTGAGGCAGCTTGCGCAGCCCGGTCAGCATCTCTTCGGCCTTTTGGGTAATGATGAAGCAAGTCATCTTGATATGGCGGACATGAACGAGGTCGACGAATTTCCCCTTCACATAGGTGGAGAGCATCGAGAACAAGGCAAGGTCCCAATTCTTATAGAAGCCGAGCAGGAGGATCACCGCTCCGTTCAGCAGGAGAAGGAGGGTGCCCATCGGCACGTCCTTGCGCCGGGTGATGACCGAGCCGATAATATCGAAGCCTCCGGTAGAGCCGCCCGCACGCAGGGAAAATCCGATGCCGGCCGCCGTGATGATTCCGCCGAAAACGGCGCCAAGCAGAGGATCTCGCGTCAGCGGGTAGGTAGGCAGGAGCTCCATGAACCAGGCGGTGGACACCACCGAGATCAGGCTGAGCACGATGTACCGACGGCCGACGGCTCTCCAGCCCCAGATCACGAGGGGAAGGTTAAGGATAAAGTACAAGCCGGATATCTTCCAGCCGGTCAGGTAACCGACGATGGAAGCGACACCGGCCACTCCCCCTGACAGGAGCTGGTGGGGGATGAGAAACAGCTCCAGCCCGGCCGCCAGAATAAGGGCTGACAGCAGAACGATGAGGACTTCCCGGATGAAGACCACGCGGTCCTGCCTTTCGGTCATGGGCAACGCTTCCTTTTTCTGTTTCGGGTAGGTCGAGAGAAGGGGGCCTCCTGTCCCTCGAACTTCCAATTTAGTCTTCACGACAAAAGCCGCTTGTATCCCCTCTGCGCACGGTTTCTCGGTCTTCCGTCCCTCTCTTTCCCGTGGTCAATTTTGGGATTTGTAACCTTCCCATATCATGCTATAATAAGTAGATGTTTTCACGTTCGCTTCTTCCACTTTACGGGAATGAGGGGTAACATGGACAACCGTTCTGCCTCTGCGCACGTTACGCTGCGCGAAGCTTCGCCTGATGAACAACCGCGTGAGAAGCTGATGGATCGGGGACCCGATTCCCTCAGCAATGCGGAGCTGCTGGCTATCCTGCTTCGAACGGGGACAACCCGGGAGACCGCAGTAGCGCTTGCCAGCCGCATTCTGCGTGAAGCCGGTTCCTTGCGCCGTCTCGTGGACATGAGCGTGGAGCAGCTGACGCAGATCAAGGGGATCGGCCCGGTCAAGGCCGTTCAGATCAAGGCGAGCATTGAGCTCGGCAAGCGCTTGTCCCGCTCCTCCATCCGCGACGAGGTTGTCATTCGCTCGCCGAAGGATGTGGCGGACTTCCTCATGGAGGACATGAGGTATTTGCAGAAGGAGCATTTCGTCTGTCTGTTTCTCAACACCAAAAACCGCGTGATTGCACAGGAAACGCTCTCCATGGGCAGCCTGAACGCCTCGATCGTGCACCCACGAGAGGTCTTTCTCGCTGCGATCAAACGAAGCAGCGCCTCCCTGATTTGTGTCCATAACCATCCAAGCGGCGATCCGACGCCGAGCCCGGAAGACATCGAGCTTACCGCCAGGCTGAAGGAAGCGGGAGAGATCATCGGCATCGATGTTCTCGACCACATCGTCCTTGGAGACCACCGCTATGTCAGTTTGAAGGAAAAAGGGTACATGTAATATAATGAGATCAGCATTCGCCTGAAGAGGCGCGAAGGGAGCTTACTGTAATGTTTTCTACGAAAGACCTCGGAATCGATCTGGGTACAGCCAATACCCTTGTATATGCAAAAGGAAAAGGAATTGTCGTGAGGGAGCCCTCGGTTGTCGCCCTCCGTACGGATACGAAAACCATTGAAGCCGTTGGGGAAGCCGCCAAGAAGATGATCGGACGGACCCCGGGCAACATTCGCGCCGTCCGCCCCATGAAGGACGGCGTGATTGCCGATTTTGAGACCACGGCGATCATGATCAAGTACTTTATCCGCCAAGCGCAAAAGCAGCGCGGCTTGTTCAGCCGTCTGCCGCATGTCATGGTCTGCGTTCCTTCTGGCATCACGGCGGTCGAGAAGCGCGCGGTGGAAGATGCCACCAAGCAAGCAGGCGCTCGCGAAGCCTTCACCATCGAAGAGCCGTTTGCTGCGGCCATCGGAGCGGACCTGCCGGTCTGGGAGCCGACGGGAAGCATGGTTGTCGACATCGGCGGCGGTACGACGGAAGTAGCGGTCATCTCCCTGGGCGGAATCGTAACCTGCAAGTCGATCCGCATCGCGGGCGATGAAATGGATGAAGCGATCACGCAGTACATCAAGCGGATGTACAACCTCATGATCGGGGAGCGCACGGCGGAACAGATGAAGATCGAGGTCGGCTCCGCCCTCCCGATGGAGAAGAGCGAAACCATCGAAATTCGCGGCCGCGACCTCGTGACCGGCCTTCCGAAGACGATGACCATCACCTCGGATGAAGTCACCGAGGCATTGTCCGATACGGTCAACTCCATCGTGGACGCGGTTAAGGTAACGCTGGAGAAGTGCCCGCCGGAGCTTGCGGCCGATATCATGGACCGCGGCATCGTGCTCACGGGCGGCGGGGGCTTGCTGCGCAACCTGGATAAGCTTCTGTCTCGCGAAACCGGAATGCCTGTCATGGTAGCCGACAATCCGCTTGACTGTGTTGCAATCGGGACGGGCCGCGCACTCGACAACATCCACCTGTTCAAGGGCAAAGGCAGCAACTCCACAAAATCCAGACTCTAAGGGTGAACCGCAGGCAGCCGCAGCAGCGGAATTTCAATAGAGGGTGACCGTTTTGTACAAGCTTATGGGGAACAAGAAGCTGCTCGTGCTCATGGTCTCCCTGATCATCTTCATCGCCCTGTTCGGGATGACCCTGTCGGGGTCCAGGGAGAACGCCACCCCTCCAGAGCGGTTTGTTCGGGATAATGTGGCATGGGCACAGACGCTCTTTAACCGTCCGGCACGATTTATGGCGGACTTGGTTCAAGATATTCGTGATATCCGCACCATGTATGCGGAGAATAAAGCCCTTCGGCTCACCTTGACTCAGTATTCGCGGGATACCATGAAGCTGAATGAGCTGGAGGCGCAAAACCTGCGCCTCAAGGATCTTCTCGGCTTTACAGAGAAGCAGAAGGCGGCTAACAATTACCGGTATCACCCCGCCGAAGTCATCGCCTACAGCTCCGATCCGTACAGCAAGGTCATTACCGTGAATGTAGGCGCTCGCGATGGCGTGAAGAAGGACATGGCGGTTATTTCCATCGACGGGCTTGTCGGCCGCGTCATCGATGCCTCCGACTTTACCTCGAATGTTCAGCTGCTTACGGCTATCGATTCCGTAAGCGCTACGAACAGCGAATCCGATAAAGAGTCAGCCTCGACTCCAACGAAGGGAATTTCCGCGACGGTAAAGGGCAAGGAATCGGATTCCTTTGGCGTTGTCTCCTACGACCCGGAGACGGGGATGCTGATCATGTCCAAGATCAGCCCGAGCGATCCGATTGCAGAGGGCGACACCATCATTACCTCCGGGATCGGAGGAGTCTTTCCTAAGGGCATCGTGATCGGGACGGTCAAGTCCAAGGAAGTGGACAAGCTCGGTCTGAACTATATCGCTTATGTGCAACCGGCTGCGGATTTCATCCATCTCCGGGAAGTCCTCATTGTTGAGAAGCCGGAGTAAGGAGGTACCATGCGGCGAAGTTTGCTCGTCAGCATCATGATGCTGATCTTCTTGATCGAGGGGACGTGGATGAATTGGCTCATCCCCGTCGATTGGCAATCTCGTATTCTCGTTTCCCCTCATCTTGTCCTGATCGTGATCCTATTTATAGGGATTTACTGGAATCGGCATTACGGCCTTTTCTTCGGACTTGGATTCGGCCTTCTGCACGATGTTGTGTTTTATGGGCCAATGATCGGAACTTTCTGTCTGGGCTATGGACTCGTCGGATATATGGCGGGTCTGATGCCTTTTCGCAACGAGAGAAACATCCTGACGACTCTCTTTATTGTCGCAGCAGGTATCTTTGGATTTGAATGGCTGATCTACGGGATTTATCGCCTCATGAATGTCATTCATACCCCGCCTGACTGGTCGTTTCTCCGTCACATTTTTCCCAGTATTGTAACCAATCTGCTGTTGGCGCTCGTCTTCTACATTCCACTGCGCAAGCTGATGGAACGGGTACGGGCACCCCAGCGGGTGAAGGAGCAGGAATGAACAAGCCAACGAAAGGCAAACCGCCGAAGGATACGCCTCCCACCGGGAATGGTGCTGCGCGCCATCATGTGACGATCAAGGGCGTGAAGGATGGGCTGATCTTTCAGTTGGACGATGCATGCCGCTATACGGAACTGATTGAGGAGCTTCGCCACAAGCTGAGCAAAACCCATGATCAGATCCTAAGCGGCCCGCCCATCCACATTCAGGTTCGACTAGGAACCCGCCGGATCAACGAAGCGGAGAAAACCGAAATTCTTGAGATCATCGGGAGTCGGCAAAACCTGCTCGTCCAATCCATGGAGACGGACCCCGAGGTTCCAAAGCCGACGGACCCGATGAGCGAGCTTCAGGTTATTCACGGAGTGGTGCGCTCCGGTCAGACGATCGAGCATGACGGCAATCTCATGCTCCTGGGTGATGTGAACCCCGGCGGCACCATTCTCGCAGCAGGCGACATTTACGTGCTCGGCTCCCTGCGCGGGATGGCGCATGCCGGCCACCTTGGGAAGGCATCCGCTATCGTGGCCGCGTCTCATATGCGGCCTACTCAGCTTCGAATCGCCGGGATCATCAGCCGTCCTCCTGATGAGTGGGGAGTCGACAAAGATGCTTATATGGAATTCGCGTACATTCGAGATGACGCGATGGTCATTGATAAAATCAACCAGCTGCATCGGCTGAGGCCGGATGCGAAGTATATGCTGTTGAAGGGGGAGTGAGCCTGTGGGAGAGGCGATCGTGGTCACTTCGGGCAAAGGCGGCGTCGGCAAGACGACGACTTCTGCCAACGTTGGTACGGCACTTGCCCTCATGGGCAAAAAGGTCTGCATGGTCGATACGGATATCGGCCTGCGAAACCTCGATGTCGTCATGGGATTGGAAAACCGAATCATTTACGACCTTGTCGATGTGGTGGAGGGCCGCTGCCGTCTGCAGCAGGCTCTGATCAAGGACAAGCGCTTCGACGAGCTCTATCTGTTGCCTGCGGCACAAACCAAGGACAAGAACGCCGTATCTCCGGAGAGTGTCCGCACCATCGTCCTGGAGTTGAAGCAGGAATTTGATTATGTGGTGATCGATTGCCCGGCGGGCATCGAGCAGGGCTTCCGAAATGCGGTAGCAGGCGCAGACAAGGCGATCGTTGTGACGACGCCTGAGAACGCAGCGGTGCGGGATGCCGACCGCATCATCGGCTTATTGGAAAAGGAGAAGCAAATCGAATCTCCCAAGCTGATCATCAACCGCATACGGCCGAACATGGTCAAGAACGGGGATATGCTCGGCATTGACGACATCTGCCAGGTGCTGGCTATCGACTTGCTCGGCATCGTGCCGGATGATGAGTATGTGATCAAAGCGGCGAATTCCGGCGAACCGACGGTCATGAATCCGGGCTCGCGCGCTGCGATTGCCTATCGGAACGTGGCTCGTCGCATTCTGGGAGATACGGTGCCCCTCATCTCCTTGAACGAGAAGCCGGGCGTCATGACCAAAGTGAAGAAATTCTTCGGGATCGGGTAACGGCTATGACGTTGCTTAACAAGCTGAAGCGGCTTGACTGGACGATCCTGTTTATCCTTCTCCTGTTCATGATTGCCGGGACACTCATCATCCATAGTGCGACCGTGGATAGTCCGCTGCTTCAAAACAAGAAGCTTCCCGAGAAAAATGTCATGTTCTTTGGATTGGGCTTCATCATGATGATCGGCGCTTCGCTCATCAACTATCGATACTTGATGAAATATTCGTGGCTCCTATACGGCTTTACCATCCTTCTGCTTATCGGCATATACCCCTTCGGCACTCCGCTGAACAACGCTTTGGGCTGGTATGATCTCAAGGTAGCTACGTTCCAACCGGCTGAGCTGGCAAAGGTGGTCGTGATCGTCACCATTGCAGCCTTTCTCGTGAAGCGGCAAGGAGCCTCGTTGACCTTTCTCCGGGATGTTGTGCCCATGGCTTTGATCGGAGGCATTCCCTTCGCCATCATCATGTCTTACCCGGACCTGGGCAATGCGGTCATCCTTCTCGTCGTCATGCTAGGCTTGTATTGGGTAGGGAACATCAAGCTCAAACATGTGCTGATCGGCGTCACGTCCATTGCGCTTGTGGTTGGCGGGTTCTTCTACCTGTTCAAGAATTATCACGAGCCGGTGGCAAAGGTCATGACCAGCATGAACGGCGGTCACTGGGTGAAGCGGATCGACACCTTCCTGAATCCGGATGATCAAGACAAGTCGCAGGGACAGAATTATCAATTCCTGAATTCCAAGCGAGCCATCGGTTCCGGCGGATTGACGGGTGACGGCTACCTCAAAGGAAAAATGGTGCACGGGAACAGCATTCCCTATGCCTATACCGACACCGTCTTCGCTGTGGTTGCCGAGGAATTCGGCTTCCTGGGCTCCGCTGTCCTGCTCATGTCATACTTCGTCTTGTTATACCGAATGATCATGATCGCCTTGGAGACCCGAGAGCTTGGCGGCAAGTACTTGATCATCGGCATTGTCTCCTTCTTCGTCTTCCAGATCTTCCAGCATGTTGGCATGTTGATGGGGCTGATGCCGCTCACGGGGATCACTCTGCCCTTCATCAGCTATGGCGGAACATCGCTGCTGATCTACCTCATCTCCGTCGGACTGGTCCTAAACGTTCGCATTCACCAGGATGTGACGTTGGACGAGGAAGATCCGATGGCTTCGTAACTACGATAGGAATGCCGCACCGGTAATCGGTGCGGCTTTTTTAGAAGGGAGATCCGATTATGAACGAACTTTCCATTGTTCATTATTGCCATCCGAATTGTTCCCCTCTGAACAGCATCACAAGAATGTCTAAATCAGACGCTTTTGCTAAGGCAAAAGAATTATCGGATTCACACAGCGGAACGGCATTTGGTCGATTTGCGGATTTTGACCATTACTATCCGAAACGAATTGAAACGGAAGAATGGCTCTATCACGGGTTCCTGAAGCTGGGAGGGCAACCGGAAACGAAGCATCCGTTGTATTTTGTTTTGCAGGGTAACGATTTCTTATTCCATTGGTTTGATAAAGGAGAAATCGTCACCATACCGCTCCATCGCATAAGCCCTGCGCACATTAGCTTTACGTTTGGCGACAGTATGGCAAAGTTCGATACAAGGGAGAGAAGAGACCCCTTTGGAAAAGAACAGCTCATGGAGCTCCTTCATGATTTTCATGGAGATGTCGATTTGTTTCTAGGCAGTGTGAAAGAACAGTACAACTACATAGAAGTACAGCTTTGGAGCGATGTATACGTAGAAGAATGGTTGGGCCGCATGGCAGAGTGACTTCCTGATTTCAATAATATTTACAGAATGTCCCTCTTGGTTTATTCTTTCCTAGAGACATTGGAAGAGTACATACAAGAAACGGGGCGTATTAAAGTTGAAATGGGCAAAGTTCAGCAAGAAGGCTTCGCTATTTTTCCTCTCTATCGCATTGGCAGCATCTATTCCGCTCGAGTCGGTAATCGCAGCCGGGTCCAAACCCCTTTACAGCCAGGTCGAAACGGGAGCGTATGCTACAGCCGTCCTCAAGACCGACGGGACGCTCGCCATGTGGGGATCCGGTTTTGACGGCGGGTTAGGCAATGGCGTAGAGGGCAACGGGTACAATGCCAAAGTGGGCAACACCAATCAGTGGAAGCAAGTTAGCGTTGGGGAAAGCCATGTCATTGCCATTAAGAAAGATGGGACGATGTGGGGTTGGGGCTTTAACGATGTGAATCAATTGGGGCTCACCGGGAAAACCATTCGAAAGCCGACCCAGATTGGAAAAAGCCGCAAATGGAAAAGCGTTTCGACCCGATATGGCCATTCCGCTGCCATTGCAGAGGACGGTACGCTGTGGGCATGGGGAGCCAATTGGAACGGGCAGCTCGGCATCGGCTCCAAAGGTAATCAAAAAGCACCGGTTCAAGTGGGCCGGGATAAGGACTGGGCTCAGGTTTATACAGCCTCGTTTCATACGACGGCGATCAAAAAAGACGGGACGATGTACGCCTGGGGAACCGGCTCAGCCGGCCGCCTGGGAACGGGGAATGAAAAGGATCAATGGAAGCCGGTCAAGATCGGTGCTTTTAAATGGAAGTCGATCTCGGTCGGAAGCCTGCATACGCTTGCCATCAAGGAGGACGGCAGCCTGTGGGGCTGGGGCTATAATGGGTATAGGCAGATGGGCAATGGCAACAACAAGGATCTTTTGAAGCCCGTGCAGATCGGCAAGACGAAGGATTGGGTATCGGTTATGGCATTCGGCTTCAAGAGCTACGGCGTTAAAAAAGACGGCTCGCTCTGGGTATGGGGCGACGTCATGCCCGAAGTCTACAAGTCGATCGATCAGGCGTATCCGAAGCGCGTTGGCACCGGCAATGATTGGGCATCTATAGCCAGAAGCTCCACCGACGAAAAAGGGCATGTGATGGTCCTAAAGAAGGACGGAACCCTATGGGGCATGGGATACAATTACAATGGGCAGATCAAGCTCGGTAAACCGGACGATGAGCCTGCTTTGGAGCCGATCGCCATCTTTCCGACCGAATCAACCAAGAAATAAGAGTCAGGTATCCATGATCATAGGAATAGGAACAGCAGGCGGTCCATCGGACCGTCTGTTCTTTTGTTCATGGAAGGGGGACGGGCTTCATAGGATATACAAACTAGCCTGTACACGGGGAGGGAGAGGCCGTGAGGAGATCAAGCAGCCCGGATCGGTCTGGCGAAGGACGGAATGTGCGGTCCTATGGAAAGCGGAAGGAGAACGAAGGTCACGAGGAGAGAAGCCTCCGAGAGCAATGGGATGGCTGGGGGGGCATTTGGGAAGACAAAGCGGCACGCGAACGCTCGTCGTGGACGGACGATGATGATCGGAGGGCTGTCCCCATTCAGGAGCGCCTTCGAACGAACCTTTTGCAAGAGGAAGGGTATCCGGACATGGAGGAGCGAGTGGAACTAGACCCGGAACAGCTCTGGAGGGAAAAGGAGAAGAGTCTGTTTCGTCCCGGAGCGGGCAGTCTTTGGCATGACGATGGCAGAGGACCAGACCGGGAAAAGGGAGGGGTGCTTCGCACCCTGCGGCTCCAGCTTGCTGCAAGCTTGTTATTGTTCGGGGGAATTTGGGCGGTCTTTCATACGCCAGCTTCTCAGGCGGAACCAGCGCGGCATTGGGTAAGGCAGGTAATGACCTCGGAATGGAACTTTACAGCGGTATCCGACTGGTATGTTCGTCAATTTGGAACGCTGCCCTCGTTTCTCCCTGCTTTCCACGAGGAGCAAAAGGCCACAGAAGCAGCCACTAACCGTACGGAGCCGCTTGTGTTGCCGGTTCAAGGGGCTTTGACGAATGAGTTTAGCAGCTCTTCTCCTTGGGTGGAGCTGACAGCTCCGGTTGGAGCAGGCGTCTCCGCGATCGATGCGGGCCTCGTGATCTATACAGGGAATGAGGGAGAGCAGGGGACGATTACTCTGCAGCATACCGGTGGATTGGAATCGACCTATATAGGGCTGGAAGGCGTTCCACTCAAGAAGGGAGATTGGGTAAAGCGCGGGGAGGTCATCGGCCGAATGGAGCGCGATCCGTCCACGGGACAAGGCCTCCTTCGGTTTTCCATTCGGAAGGACAGCCAGTATGTGGATCCTGTGGAGTGGGTTCCTTTTGATTAAATGGGGAGGGACCGTCTACCGACTTCATCCGCTGTTCGTTCTGATGATGCTCTTGTCCGCCTTGACCGGCTACTTCCTGGAACTGCTCACCTTGTTTGGCGTGGTGCTCATTCATGAGCTTGGGCATGTGGCTGCGGCGCGCTCCTTTGGCTGGAGGATTCGGGAGGTCCGGCTGCTGCCCTTCGGAGGCGTAGCCATTACCGATGAAGGGGGGAACGTTCCCTCCCGTGAGGAACTGATCGTCGCCTTGTGCGGCCCCCTGCAGAACGCGCTCCTGATGGGATTCGCTCTCGCCATGCAGGGGATGGGCTTGGGCGATGGGAACTGGTGGGATTATTTCTTTCGAGCAAACCTGGTGATTGCCTTATTCAACCTGCTTCCGATCTACCCCCTTGATGGAGGAAAGGTGCTGTTTGTCCTCCTGGGTCAGTTTGTTCCGTATCATCGGGTCTTGGTCCTTGGAACGCGTCTCAGTCTAGGCTTGAGTGCGCTTCTTACGATAGGAGCGGCCGTTCCCGGTATGACGGGCGGGCTTAATCTTAATATGCTTGCGGTAGGACTCTTTCTTTTGGTGACGAATTGGGTCGGGTCCCGTCAGATTCTTTTTCATTTCTATCGATACCTGATGGGGAAACAAGCCTCAATGCAGAGGGAGGGAGCCGGCCGTTATCGGCCGATTCGACGGCTCGATGTCGGCCATAAAAGCACGCTGCTCGAAACCTCCAAGCTGTTCATGCGGGATTATCACCACCTCATCTGCATCCGCGGCTCCCAAGGAGGGCTTGAACGGGTGGTGCCGGAGCAAGCGCTGCTCCAGGTGTTCTTTGACGGCCAGAAAACCGACCGTGCGGTTTCCGAGGTGTTCCTGTAGAATAAGGAGAGTTCAGCATGGAGGCGAAGCCATGAAAAAGCTAGTCGTACAATGGGAGCGGGGAGTCAGTCGGGTTGCTCTCGTCGAGGACGGCAGGCTCTCGGAATTCTACCTGGAGGGGCCGGAGGAGAAGGATCGCGCAGGAAATGTATTCAAGGGGCGGGTCGTCAACGTGCTGCCTGGAATGGACGCGGCTTTCGTGGATATCGGGCAAGGCCGCAACGCTTTTCTCTACCGCGATGATCTTCTGCCCGCTCATTACGAGGGGGAAGAAGGGCGGAAGCCTCCAATCGATCAATTGGTCCAGACGGGACAAGAGCTCCTCGTCCAAATCAAGAAGGAAGCCCAGGAGGGCAAGGGGGCCCGGGTGACCACGCGGTTTACCATACCGGGGCGAGCACTCGTGCTGATGCCGGGGGCGAGCTATACGGCGGTATCGCGGCGCATCGAAGGCTCAGAGGAGAAGCATAGGCTGAAGGCCGTCGGGGATCGCTTGCGGCAGGGAACGGATGGCATTATCCTGCGCACGGCAGCCGATGGGGTGAGCGAGGAGCAGCTTGGGCGGGAATGGGCGCTGCTGCTAAACCTGTGGCATACCGCACTTGAAAAAGCGGCTCCCCACGCGGCCCCCTGCCTCGTCTATCGAGATCTCGATTTGATACCACGACTCGTGCGGGATCTGTTTACAGATCGAGTCGATGAGCTGGTTCTGGATGATGCGGAGCTCGCGCAGCACCTTCTTGCGCTTCTGGACAGCATGTCCCCCGAGCTGACCAAGAAAATCGTGATTCACCGGGAGAAGCGTCCGCTGTTCGAGGCCTATTCGATCGAGCGGGAGCTGGAGCGCTCCCTTCGCCGGAAAATCCCGCTTGCGAGCGGAGGATACCTGATCCTGGACAAAACGGAAGCGATGACCGTTATCGATGTCAACACCGGCGGATATACGGGAACGGCTGATCTGGAGGAGACGGTTTATCGGACGAACCTGGAGGCTGCAGAAGAGATTCCCCGTCTCCTGCGCCTTCGCGACAGCGGGGGTATGATCCTGGTCGATTTCATCGACATGAGGCTGGAGGAACATCGGCAGGTGGTGAAGGATAAGCTGGAGGAAGCGTCTCATCGGGACCGAGGGAAGCTGCAGCTTCTCGGTTGGACTCGGCTTGGTCTCTTCGAAATGACACGGCGCAAGCGTCGCCAAGGCTTGGATTCCCTGTTTTTCCAGACGTGTGCGACCTGCGAAGGAACCGGGCGGATCTATCGAGGATTCCCTTGACCTCTTCAAATAGCAAAGCCGCCCTTGACCACGAGGGCGGCTTTGCTTACGTTACACGGTGACTTTTCGTTCCTTGAGAAATGCGGAGGGGCTAAGACGGGAATGGACGGGAAACTCGTTGTTCCTCGGCCTTCTGATGACGGAGCTGCCAGATTTCTTGCAGCAGTCGGGTTTCTTCCTGCTGGTTCCATTCTCGAACCATACCTGAGACAAGGAAGATGTCCACGATCATCCACACCGTGACGGTTAGTGCGCAACCGGCCATGCCGATAATCGACAGGATCAGCATGCCCTCCAGCTCAAGCCCGGCTGCCACCGCCAAGAGGATATAAAAGAAGACAACGCCAATGAACAACGTGAGCTGAGCGGCGGCCGTTCCGTACCTCTTCAGGTAGAAGCGATGAAACCCCAAATGGCCGCCAAGCAGCATCACAAAGCAGAGAGACAGCGACTTTTGCCGGGACCGCATCTCCGAATTGAAGAGCATCAATTCTTGCAGGTCGAGTTCTTCTTTTCTCAGCATGCTTAGAAGCCTGCCTGTGGAGCGCGCTGCGTGCCGAGGATTTGATTCAACAGGTGGAGCTCAAGGTTGCGGTTCTTGTCCTTCACCCAGGTGTGCACGAGGAAGGCGTCGACTATCCACCAGACGAAGGTAATGGCCAGACCGAACAGGGTGAGGGAGAGAATGAGCTGAGCAATGGCCGTCCCGGTTTTGCCCATGTAGAAGCGATGCCCTCCAAAAAGTCGATTCGTAGAAAGTCGTTGCATCGATTTAGTCATTGTGCTATCATAGGTCAGTGTGCTGCAAAACATGCCACAACCGCACGAAACAGGTTTTTGTTAAGAACGGCTTGCGGGCAACCGCTCCGTCACCTGTCCATTAGGCGAGTCTTAGACATGAGGAGGTGCAACCCAATGTACGCAATTATTGAAACCGGCGGCAAGCAATACAAGGTCCAAGAAGGCGATGTGCTCTTCGTGGAAAAGCTGACGGCAGGCGAAGGCGAAGCCGTTACCTTTGATCGCGTTCTGGCCGTTTCCGGCGAAGCAGGACTGACGATCGGCGCTCCGCTCGTATCCGGTGCCAGCGTCTCTGCGAAAGTAGAGAAGCACGGCAAAGGCAAGAAGATCGTTGTATTCAAGTACAAAGCGAAGAAGAACTATCGTCGCAAGCAAGGTCATCGTCAACCGTACACCAAAGTTGTGATCGAAAAGATCCAAGCGTAAGGTCGGGCTGACCATGATTCAGATACGAATTGAACGCAAGCCGGCTACCGGCGCCATCCTCTCTTTTCGGAGCAAGGGACATGCCTCGTATGCAGACCACGGCAGCGATATCGTCTGCTCGGCAGTATCTGCCATTACGGTAGGAACAGTCAACGCAATCGAGAAGCTGACGGGAACGGTCGCAGACGCCCGAATGAAAGATGGCTTTCTGTCCGCCCGCTATTCGCCCGAGCTCTTCGAGCCGGGGAATGTGAAGGGGGAACAGGTCCAGCTATTGCTGGAATCGATGGTGGTCATGTTGAAGGGGATTGAAGAATCCTACGGCAAGTATGTCACCATCAAACAATCCTCGTAAGAAGGAGGTAGACCCAAATGTTGAAACTTGATCTTCAGTTGTTCGCATCCAAAAAAGGGGTAGGTTCCACGAAGAACGGCCGCGACAGCATCGCGAAGCGCCTTGGCGCAAAGCGTGCTGACGGTCAAACGGTAACCGCCGGAAGCATCCTGGTGCGTCAACGCGGAACGAAGATTCACCCGGGTAACAACGTAGGAATCGGTTCCGATGACACCCTGTTCGCTAAGGTGGAAGGCGTTGTGAAATTCGAACGCTGGGGCCGCGATCGCAAAAAAGTGAGCGTCTACCCGGCAGCAGCAGCTCCGGTTGCCGCTTCCGTAGAGCGTTAAGAAACCCATAAACGCCTCGGCTGAAGAGCCGAGGCGTTTTTTGTACCGATGAGCGGCTGCAGCATGAGAGTTGCCTCTTGTTCCCCTTCCGCGCTATGGTATACTTTGGTAAGTGATTGAACGATCTTTACCTATCGGGAGCGTATTTATGAACAAAGGGAAGATGCTGACAGCGGTTCTGGTTGGAGGAATGGCGCTTGCGGTTGGCTTGCCGACTCTCGCGGCCCGGCTTGCGGCTGGCTTTGCGACGGTTATTGCCGTCGGGTGGCTGGCATTCTTCGAAGGCAAGTCGGAACAAAAGAGGCAGGACGAGCGCTTGCTTCGGGTACTCTCCATTTATCGGCATGATTGGATGAATCATATCCAGGTGCTCATGGGGTACATTCGTCTTGGGAAATATGAACGATTAGCCGACTATGTGGGTAAAATAAACGGACAGGTCTACCAAGAGAGCTACCTGGCCAAAATGGGCGTTCCCGAGCTGGCCGTCTACTACTATGAGTTTCGATCGGACAGGCACTCCCTTGAGCTGGAGTTTGAACTCGATCAGGAAATTGCCTTGAATCGGCTGCCCGACCGGGGAACGCGCGCCGCTCGTCTCATTCGAGAAGCGGTGGAGCTCTTCGCTCGGCAAAACCCGGAAGCAAGCGGAGAAACCGGCTCGCTCAGCCTGGCGTTCGACAGCGAGGAAGCCGGTCTCTTGCTGGATTTTGTCTATCGCGGTACCCTTCGGACCGATGCCCATGAGCAGATGGACGCCATTCTAAAAGCCTATCAGCGAGATGGACTTCAAGCCGAGCAGGAATGGAGCGAGGAGGGGGCGACGATCGCCATCCGGCTCCCCTTTTCGGGAGAAATGAGGAGATAACATGTTTGTCGATAAAGCGAAAATCTACGTAAAAGGCGGCGACGGCGGCGACGGCGTTGTGGCGTTCCGCCGGGAAAAGTATGTTCCCGAGGGCGGTCCGGCCGGCGGTGACGGAGGTCGAGGCGGGGATGTAGTCTTTGTCGTCGACGAAGGGCTCCGCACGCTGATGGATTTCCGCTATCAGCGCCACTTTAAGGCGGACCGAGGCATCAAGGGACGCAACAAGAGCATGCACGGTGCGAACGCCGAGCACATGCTCGTCCGGGTTCCGCCGGGAACGCTCATCTACGATGAGGATTCCGGTGAGCTCGTCGCCGACTTGACGCGCCAAGGGCAGCAGGTGGTGGTTGCGAAGGGAGGCCGCGGCGGTCGCGGCAACACTCGCTTCGTCACCACAGCGAATACCGCCCCGGAGATCGCGGAGCGCGGCGAGGAAGGCGAAGAGCGCAACATCATCCTGGAGCTGAAGGTGATGGCAGACGTCGGCCTTGTCGGCTTTCCCAGCGTAGGCAAGTCGACCCTCCTGTCCGTCGTATCCGCCGCTCAGCCCAAGATTGGCGCGTACCACTTCACCACCATTACGCCGAACCTGGGCGTCGTTGACGTAGGGGACGGCCGAAGCTTCGTGATGGCGGACTTGCCCGGCTTGATCGAAGGCGCCCACTCCGGCGTAGGCCTCGGCCATGAGTTCCTCCGGCATGTGGAGCGTACGCGCGTGATCATTCACGTCGTGGACATGTCCGGCTCCGAAGGTCGCGATCCTTACGAGGATTGGGTGAAGATCAACGAAGAGCTCGTTCTCTACAACGAGAAGCTGGCGGAACGCCCGCAGATCGTGGCAGCGAACAAGATGGACATTCCAGAGTCGGAAGAAAACCTGGCTCGATTCCGCGAACAGCTTGAGGAAGCCGGGCGAGGAGACTTGATTGTTCTTCCGATCTCTTCCGCTTCGCGCCAAGGCATTCAGGAGCTCTTGTACAAGGCGGCCGACCAGCTTGATGCCATTCCGGCCGAACCGGTCCTGGAGCCGACGGAGGATGTCGAGGAACGCAAGGTCTACCGGTACAAGCGCAAGGAAGAAGAGGACGACATCGTCATCCGCCGCGAGAACGATGTGTTCATCGTGGAGAGCCCGAGCTTGGAGAGAGTCCTGCGGCGTATGCAGCTGAGTACGCAGGATGCGCTCTATCGCTTCGACCGCATTCTGCGGAACCGCGGGGTAAACGAAGCCCTTCGCAAGAAGGGGGCCCAAGACGGCCACGTCGTACGGATTGGAAACTTCGAGTTCGAGTTTGTGGATCACGAATAAACAAAATAGACCCGGGAAAAGCCGACCAGCGGCTTCTTCTTTGGGTCTTTTTTTGTATCCGAGGACGCTGAACGCTAGATTCGCGCAGGGTCGAGAAGCGGTATCCAATGAACCTCCGGCGGCAGGGCTTCTGTGTGATCGGCGTCCGTCCAGCCGGCGGTTCCTACCCAGGGATAGGGAGAAGGCCCCACACGGAAGTAATGCTCGAGAAGAGAGCGAAAGACGAATGCCATCTCCCGATCCTCCCGGAGGACGTCCTGCTTCGGAATCCAGTGAAGGGTACCTTCCCGCGTATCGGTGAAATCCCTTCTCTCGGTGCGGGAGACATAGAAGAATTGCTGGCGCAGCTCATCGTCTTTTCGACGGAGAAGGATGTATTGGAGATGAATGTCCTGCAGATCTCTCGGGGGAAAGCCAGTCTCCTCCTCCGTTTCCCGAAGACAGGCGGCTTGCGGGTCCTTAAGCTCATTCGGGTCGAGATGTCCGCCTACCGCCGCCCACATGCCGGGAAGGAACTCGCGCTCCGCCGCCCTTTTCATAAGAAGGAGATCATCTCCGTGAAAAATTAGGTTTACCGCCATCAGGCGAAGCTTCATGCGCCTTGCCTCCTTGTCAATGTCGACACCATCTATGGTTCCAACGTTCAAATCTTTCTGTAGCATAATGGGTTTTTGCCTGTTGCCGCAAGCCCGTTGTCACCCTGCCAAGAAAAAGAGATTGCACCTCACGGGTGCCTTCCGCTATAATGTCCACTAAACATAAACAAGAGTCTCTTCGAGGAGGACGCCATGCCGGTGGAATCACAAGGAAAAGAAAGGTACTACTTGGTGAAGGAAGAGATTTTGCCCGAGGCGCTTTTGAAGACCATCCAGGCGAAGGAGCTTCTGGTCCGTGGGAAAGTCAAGACGGTCGGGGAAGCGGTTGACCAAGTGTCCCTCAGCCGCAGCGCCTTTTACAAGTATAAGGACGGCATTCATTCGCTCAGCCAACTGGAACGGGAAAACCTCGTTACCCTGTCGCTTCTTCTGGAGCATCGCTCGGGAATCCTGTCTCGGGTTCTCAGCATGATCGCGGGCCGCGAGGCCAATGTCCTCACTATTCACCAATCCATTCCCTTGCAGGGGATGGCCAATGCGGTTTTGACCGCAGATATTTCGTATATGAAGGGCGAGCTGGATGACCTGCTGGCTGCCGTTCGGGAGATTGATGGAGTGAAGGGAACCGCCGTGATCGGAAGAGGGTAAGGCGAGTCTCTGCGAAATAGCTGCTTGAATGCTGGATACGACCAAAGGGGGAGGAAGCGCTTCATGAAACCGATAAAAGTAGGGATGCTCGGACTGGGAACGGTGGGAACGGGTGTGGTGCGCATCGTGGAGGGCCACCAGGAAGACCTGGTGAGGCAAATTGGGACAGCCGTGGAGATCAGCCGCATTCTTGTGAATGATGTCACGAAGAATCGGTCGATCTCCATTCCTCAGGAGCGGTTGACGGAGAAGGTCGAAGACATTTTGCACGACCCGGATATTGATGTAATCGTGGAGGTCATGGGCGGACTGGAGCCGACGAAGGGGTATGTCATGGAGGCGCTTGCCCAAGGCAAGCACATTGTCACGGCGAACAAGGACCTGCTTGCGCTCTACGGGACCGAGATCATGGCTCAGGCGCATGAGTACAAAAGAGATGTCATGTACGAGGCGAGCGTGGCAGGAGGCATCCCGATTATCCGTACGCTGACGGAGGGCTTCTCGTCGGATCGGATCCTGAAGATTATGGGGATCGTCAACGGGACGACCAACTACATCCTGAGTGCGATGAGCCGAGAAGGCGCCGCATACGCCGACGTGCTCAAAGAGGCTCAGGGGTTGGGCTATGCCGAAGCGGATCCGACCTCGGATGTGGAAGGACTGGACGCCGCTCGGAAAATGACCATTCTGTCGCGCTTGGGCTTCCATGTCAACGTGGAGCTCAGTGACGTGTCGGTGAAGGGAATCAGCAGTGTAACCCGGGAAGACATCGCTTACGGCAAGACGCTTGGCTACGAGGTGAAGCTGCTCGGCATTGCGGAACGAACCGGCGACGGCGTCAGCGTCAGCGTCGAGCCGACGATGGTGAGGTTGAATCATCCTCTCGCCAGCGTCAGCGGCGTGTTTAACGCGGTGTACGTCTTCGGGGAATCGGTGGGGGAGACCATGTTCTACGGCCCGGGAGCCGGCGAGCTGCCGACCGCGACTTCCATCGTAGCGGATCTTGTCACCGTCGCCAAAAACCTGCGTCTCGACGTGAATGGGAGCCAGCTCCCGCTCCGCTATCAGGAGAAAAAGCTTCGGTCGCCGGAGCAGATCGTCTCGAAATACTTCCTGCTCCTCCGGGTGGCCGACCGAGCCGGGGTTTTGGCGAGAATCACCCAGATCTTCGCCGACTACAAGGTCAGCCTGGAATCGGTCTTTCAGCATCCCAATGCCTCGACCTCCCATGCCGAGATTATTGTCATCACCCACAACGCAACCAAGGCGGGCATGCAGCAGGTGCTGGAGGAATTCGGCAAGCTCGATGTGGTTCATGAAATCCGCAGCGTCTACCGGGTGGAAGGGTGATGAAATTCAGCATGAGAAAAGCAGAAGTAGAACCTACCCCGAACGGAATTCGAACCGATGTTACCGCAGTCGTTCAAGTTCCAGCCAGCACCGCTAACCTCGGACCGGGGTTCGATTCGCTCGGCATGGCACTCGATCTCTATGCATGGGTCGCGATGAGCACTGCGGAGGAGACACAGGTCCATTTGCATGGGCAAGAGACGCAGGGACTTCCCAAGGGAGCCGATAATCTCTTGGTCCAGGTGGCACGGAAGGTATTTGAGCGAGCTGGACTACAGGCCCCTGAGCTGGAGGTATCGGTATACAGCGAAATTCCACTCACCAGGGGACTAGGCAGCAGCGCCTCGGCGATCATCGGGGCGTTAGTCGCAGCGAACGAGCTGCTGCTCGATCCCCTTCCTCGTGAAGTGCTGTTCCAGATGGCCTGTGCGATGGAACGCCACCCGGACAACGTGGGGGCATCGCTCTACGGCGGGATTGTCATTGCGTATTGGGACGGGAAGGAGGCACAGCACCTAAAGGTGGTTCCAGAGAGCCATCTGGAGGCGGTTGTCGCCATCCCCGAATTCGAGCTGTCCACCAAGAAGGCGCGAGGTGTGCTTCCAGAAGCTCTGCCCATGCGGGATGCCGTCTTCAACATCGGCCATTCCAACGTTCTGGTGGCGGCTCTCTGCCAAGGGCGGTATGACCTCATTCGCAGCGCCATGAAGGACAAGCTTCATCAGCCGTACCGGGCTCCTCTTATTCCTGGAATGGAGGAGGTTCTGGCCGGAGCGGCCGATCACGGTGCGCTCGGAGCGGCTTTGTCTGGAGCCGGTCCCACGCTGATCGCCCTTGTCGATACTCGTGAGAACCGAATGGATGAGCTCTCCGCCTTTCTATCCGAAACGATGGGGAAGCACGGTATTCGCGTGACGATTCGGCGGCTCGCGCCCAGCGCGGAGGGCGTTCGCTTGTTGACTCTTCAAGGGGATCATCGTACATTTAGAGAAATCGTTCGGAAGGAGCAAGTGCAGTGAAGAGAATTGCCGTTTTGGGACCGCCGGGCACGGTGACCGACGAGTCGGCCCGTCATTTTTTCCGGGAGCGGGAAGAAGACTTTGAGTTCGTCCCCTACAAACAAATCGCAGACGTCTTCCGGGCTACCCATAACGGTGAAACGGATTGGAGCGTCGTTCCGATCGAAAATGCGATCGACGGCTCGGTCAGCCTTCATATGGATTACCTCATTCATGAAAATCAGCTGCCCATTCAGGCGGAATGGATCTACCCGTCCGTCCAGAATTTGATCGGTCGGCGACCGGCTCGTGAAGCGAAGAATGAACCGGTCGGTGAACTTGCGAAAGGGGAAACCGGAGCGGACAACGCTCCCTATGCGGAAGTGACGAAGGTCATTTCCATTCCCGTCGCAATCGCCCAATGCCGCAAGTTCTTGAATGCGGAGCTTCCCCACGTAGAGATGGAGCATGTGACCAGTACGGCGGAAGGGGTTCGTTTGGTCAGCATAAGCGAGGACCCGACCGTTGCTGCCATCGGCACGCGGCTTGCAGCCAAGCGATACGGACTGGATATTCTTGCATCGAACATCACGGATCATCAGAACAATTTTACGCGCTTTGTCCTGATCGGCGAGGAGCACCCTTCCTGGCTGATCCGTGACCAGCAAAAGACGACGCTGATCGTGACGCTGCCCGAAGACTTCCCCGGCGCGCTTCATCAGGTACTAGCTACCTTCGCTTGGCGGAGGATCAACTTAAGCAAGATTGAATCCCGTCCGACCAAGCTGAAGCTGGGCAACTATTACTTCTACATCGACGTGGAGGCATCGCTCGATTCCGTGCTGCTGCAAGCAGCGCTCTCGGAGATCGAGGCCCTTCGCTGTCAGGTGCGTGTGATGGGTTCTTACCCTACCTTTGCCTATGAACCGGAAGAGGGGATCGCTGCTCGGTCATGATGGGTTTAGGCTTCTGAAGAACGGATGGTTGTTTTCGTCCGCTTTGCGGTGTGCCGTGTTCTCTCGCGAAATTGGCGGGGGGACACGGCTTTTTTCGTTCGGCAAGCCGCTTGGGTCAAGCCGAAGCCGCCTGATCTTTCATCCACAGCCTATTTTCGGAGAACGGGCAACGCATTTCCCAAATCAGGGTTGTCCTCCCTTGCTTGTAGACGGGCTTTAGGCAAAGACCTATGGATTTTTTTACACGCAGGATGTCAAATGCCCAGTTCCCCGCATAGACTGTAATGAAAATCTGGGCAGGAACCCGTAAGCACGCTGGACCGAACGCGCCGGCCTCCGCCTGCAAGCTGACCTTTCGTCCATAACCGAAGGAGGGAACTGTATTGAAAATCCATGTGGTGAAAGCCGGGGATACGCTGTTTGAGCTGGCCAAAAAATACAACGTGAACCTCGACAAGCTCATCGCTGCGAATCCAGGGCTGGCCGATCCCGGTAAACTCGAGATCGGCATGAAGATCAAAATTCCGTCGGGGTCTGTCCCGATCACGCCGGAAGGGATGTACGCTCACACGGTGAAACAGGGAGATACGATGTGGAAGCTGTCGAAGGCAACGGGAGTTCCTTTGAAGACGCTGATCGACGCGAACCCACATATCACCAATCCCAACATTCTGATGACCAATCAGATCGTCCATATTCCGAAGCATAGCGGGGCGAACGGAACGGTGGCTGCGACGGCAACGGGCACAAACCCGAAGGCGAACACCGCGCCGATCGCAGGCGTTACGCCGAAGGCAAACACGGCCCCGGTGGCGGAGACGCCGAAGGCAAACACGGCCCCGGTGGCAGAGACGCCGAAGGCAAACACAGCACCGGTGGCAGAGACGCCGAAGGCAAACACGGCCCCGGTGGTGGAGACGCCGAAGGCAAACACGGCCCCGGTGGCAGAGACGCCGAAGGCGAAGCCCGCTCCGGTGGTTGAGACGCCGAAGGCGAAGCCCGCTCCGGTGGCGGAAGCGCCGAAGGCGAATGTAGCCCCGGTGGTAGAGGCGCCGAAGGCGAATGTGGCCCCGGTGCTGGAAGCGCCGAAGGCGAACGTGGCGCCCGCCGTCCAAAAACCGGCCTCCAGCAAACCCGTATCCAGCCCGGCGGCGACTTCAACGAAGCCAACCTCAGCCCTTAAACCGTCGCAGCAAACATTCCCCGGCAAGGAAACCATGGGCATCTATCATTCCGAGCAGCTCTTCATGCAGATGCAGATTCCAGCCGTAGAGGCGTTCACGGACGCCAACTCGGCACCTGCGGTTGCAGGCTCCTCCTATAAGCAAGGAAACAGCTCCTTCTCCCCATACAGTTCCCCCTCCCCGATCTCCTACTCGGCAGACCAGACTCCGGACCCAAGCTTGTTTGCCGCCTCCCAGCCGACTGCTCCTTATACCGCTTCAGGCGGCTGCGGCTGCCAGCCGAACACGCCGCTTGCCCCGTATGGGTATTTCCAAGGGGATGGAGGATCACCTCAAGGCTTCTACCCTTGGCTGCAAGAGAACAGCGTAATGCCTCAAGCTAACACGATGCTCTCGCCGTATGCGACGGGCGGCACGGAGAATGCGATGTTCTCGCCGTATGCCACAGGTGGCACGGAGAATGCGATGTTCTCGCCGTATGCCACAGGCGGCACGGAGAACGCGATGCTCTCGCCGTATGCCACAGGCGGCACGGAGAACGCGATGCTCTCGCCGTATGCCACAGGCGGCACGGAGAACGCGATGTTCTCGCCGTATGCCACAGGCGGCACGGAGAACGCAATGCTCTCCCCGTATGCCATGGGCGGCACGGAGAACGCGATGCTCTCGCCGTATGCCACAGGCGGCACGGAAAATGCGATGTTCTCGCCGTATGCCACGGGCGGCACGGAGAACGCGATGCTCTCCCCGTATGCCACAGGTGGCACGGAGAACGCGATGCTCTCCCCGTATGCCACAGGTGGCACGGAGAACGCGATGCTCTCGCCGTATGCCACAGGCGGCACGGAGAACGCGATGCTCTCTCCGTATGCCACAGGTGGCACAGAGAACGCGATGTTCTCCCCGTATGCCACGGGCGGCAAGGAAAACTCCGCGTTCTCGCCCTATTCCGCCGGCATGGGGAACTCCCCTTTGTCCATGAGTTATCCGCAATATGTGGCACAAAGCTTGCAGCTGCAGGCTAACAACGCTTATCCAGGCTACTCACCCTTGCAGGCTGGTGTTGAGAATGCAGCCTTCCAACCCTATGCTGCTGACCACAGCAAGCCGGAGCTGGCGCAACAGGCCGAGGCTAAGCCGGGATTTGGGGCATCGTATGGCCCCCGCTATCCGCAAGCAGGATGGGGAGGCACGTCTGCATGGCCGCTTCCAGGTTACCCGGCTGGCGGAGGTTTGTTCCCGTCAGGAGTTCCAGGCGTTTATAACCCGGCAGCTGGTCCGATTCCCTATCCCTCCGGAATGTATGGAAGCGTAGGGGCGGCTCAACCGTATCGTAATGAGGAGGAAACCGGATCCTCCCCTTCGTTGAGCGAGGAAGGCGGCGAAAGCAAATCCGTTCGATCCAAGGGAAGCAGCAAGAAGAGCCGCTCCTCCAAAGTAACGCTCCATTCCCTGCCTCGCAAAAACAGTAAGAAGATCGTAAAGCCCGTTCAACGAAACAATCCGTGGATTAACGATTACGTGTAACGGCTTCCGGCCGACTGTGTGAATCCCAACGCATCGATTCGCATACGATCCCCTTCTTCCGGGAAAAGCTAAAGAAAACACCGGAAGAAGGGGATTTGCCATGCGGTTGTCCAGCTGGATGAAAAAACTGAAAAAACAGCTCCGGTCCCGCAAGCGTCGCATTTCGCTGGCTGCGATCATCCTCCTCAGCCTGTCCGTCGCAGGTCAAGCTGTTGATGTGCAGGCCCAAGCAAAGGATCGAACGGCTAACCAAAGTCAGGCAGGGGGAGCATCATTTCCGTTATGCACGGGAGGACTATGCCCCATTTTGACCAAGACTGTGCTTCCTTCTCTGAACCCCATGAAGGGGAAGCACGAGGAGGGGGCCCTGCAAGCCATTGAGACGATGGTGCAAGGCGTTGAAGCCCGGCAATCTTTTCACAGACGGGTTTATGTATGCGGAGAGGAATTGCAGGCGCTCGGTCCCATGACCAAACGGGACCTGATGCTCTACGCGACCCGGTTCCCGCAAGCTTCTGCTTCCTTGACGGCAGACGGGCAAGTGATGTTCACGGAGGAGATCGAGGATCTGTCACCCGGCTGCAAGGAGAATGCTTTTTTTGGCATGGACGCGGGCGGCAACCTTACCTTGTATGACGGGGTTCCGGAGGATCAGAAGGTGATTCGCACCTTTTTTCAATTAAATGTGGAGGACCTGAGGAGCAGTCTGCCGGCTGATGCGTGGGACGAGCTCCATACGGGGATTCGCGTCCGGGATCTAGAGGAGTTTCAGAGCGTGCTCTCGACGTTCAGCGATTACATGGCTGTGAGCGTGCCGGCGGTGTCAACAAAACCTTAATCAGCTTTAATGCATGTAGGACCTCAAGCTCCATTTCGCGATGGAGCTTTTTTTGCGTTCCTGGACGCCTGACAAACACTTCCGCACGAAGGGATTGGGATGTCCATCAAGGGGTGAATCTGTTATAATGAGGGATACATATGTTCGCTTTACGGATGGGAGAGAAGGGCTTTGCGTATATTGGGGATCGACCCGGGCATCGCGATTGTCGGATTCGGGTTCATTGATAAGCAAGGAAGTCGGCTCACACCGGTGCAATATGGAAGCATCCAGACCAAGGCTCACACCGATCCGGGCGAGCGGCTGAAGGATGTCTACGAATCCGTGGTCCATCTGATTGACAAATACCAGCCGGAAGCGCTCGCTATTGAAAAGCTATTCTTCAATCGCAACGTCACGACGGCATTTACGGTGGCGGAATCGCGGGGAGTGACCATTCTCGCTGCGGTGCAAAAGGGGCTTACCGTCGCAGAGTATACCCCGATGCAGGTGAAACAGGCGATCGTGGGATACGGCAAGGCGGAGAAAAAGCAGGTGCAGGAGATGACCCGGATGTTCCTGAATCTCGCTCAGGTGCCGAAGCCGGACGATGTGGCTGACGCGCTGGCGATTGCCATCTGCCATGCCCATTCCTCGGTGCTGACCGAAAAAATAAACGGGGTGCTCAAACGATGATTGACTATCTAAAGGGAACGCTGGCTCACCGCGAATCGGATTACGTCGTGGTCGATGTGAACGGCGTCGGCTACCGAGTGTTTTGTGCCAATCCTTACGGCATTGAACCGGGCGATGATTCACGAGTAACGCTGTTCATTCATTATCATGTCCGCGAGGATGCTGTACTGCTCTTTGGCTTCTCCAGCCGCGAGGAGCAAGCGCTGTTCCGCAAGCTGCTCGACGTAAGCGGCGTGGGCCCGCGGGTAGCCCTCGGCATCTTGTCCGCTGGACAACCGTCCGCGATCATTGCTGCGATCTATCAGGAAGACCTGACGTTCCTTACCCGTTTGCCCGGCATCGGCAAAAAAACCGCACAGCGGATCGTGCTTGATCTGAAGGACAAACTGGCCGACCTATCTCCAGGCGGGTTGGAGACGCTTGCCGTCTCCGCGGTTCCGCAAGGTAAATCGACCGCTGGACCTTGGGGCGAGGCGAAGCAGGCGCTGATGGCGCTCGGGTATACCGAAGCCGAAGTGGACCGGATTCGTCCGGTCGTTCAGCAGTCCGTAACAGGCAGCGAGACGGTGGATGCCCTGATCAAGCTTGCGCTCACGGCGCTGTTCAAGGGCTAATCCCCGAAGGAAGGAGGCAGATTCAAGATGATGGAAGACCGGATCATTTCCGCCAACCTGATGATGGAAGATCAGGGGATGGAGCTGAGCCTTCGACCGCGTTACCTGGGAGAGTATATCGGCCAGCAGCAGGCGAAGGATAACTTAAAAATCTACATCGAAGCCGCTAAGCAGCGGAAGGAAGCGCTCGACCACGTGCTCTTGTACGGGCCTCCCGGACTTGGCAAAACCACGCTGTCCAACATTATCGCCAACGAGCTCGGCGTAAACGTTCGGACAACCTCCGGTCCGGCGATCGAACGCCCTGGCGATCTCGCTGCGATTCTCACGAACCTGCAGAGCGGGGACGTGCTGTTTATTGACGAAGTCCACCGCCTTCACCGTACGGTGGAGGAGGTTTTATACCCGGCGATGGAGGACTTTGCCCTCGACATCATCATTGGCAAAGGGCCTAGCGCCCGTTCCGTTCGGCTCGATCTCCCGCCCTTTACGCTCATCGGAGCGACAACCCGGGCGGGACTGCTCTCGGCACCGTTACGCGATCGCTTCGGTGTCGTCTGCCGCCTCGAATACTACACGAACGATGAACTGGAGTTCATCGTCAGCCGATCAGCGGATATCCTGCAGGTAGAGATTGTGGGCGAAGCGGCCCGCGAGATCGGCATGCGTTCGCGGGGAACGCCCCGGATCGCCAACCGTCTGCTCAAGCGGGTTCGCGACTTTGCTCAAGTCGTGGGAGACGGCATCATCACCCTCGATATCGCGCAGAGCGCCCTCAAGCAGATGCAGGTGGACCAGTTGGGCCTCGACCAGATCGACCACAAGATGCTGCGCTCGATTATCCTCAACTTTAAGGGCGGCCCGGTCGGCCTTGATACCATCGCCGCCACCATCGGCGAGGAGAGCCAAACGATCGAGGACGTCTACGAGCCGTACTTGCTCCAGATCGGCTTCCTGCAGCGCACGCCGCGGGGCCGGACGGTTACCCCGCTTGCTTACCAGCACCTTGGCCTGAAACCGCCGGCTCCTCCGGGAAGCCAAGCGACATGGGAACTCTGACGCTGTTGTATGACGGTCGCTGCCGGCTCTGCCTCACGACGGTCGATGCGTTGTCGAAGCTCCGCCTGAAGGCAGAGCTGCGGATGATTCCGCTGCAGCAGGCAACGGATGAGGAGCTGCCCGCAGGAATCCGCCGCGAAGAGCTCCTCACCGAGCTGCACGTGGTGGATGGGTCCGGCCAGCTTTACCGCGGAGCGGATGCCATCGCCCGTATCCTGCGGGAAGCGCGAGGCCTCGGCTGGCTGGCCGGGCTCAGCCGCTTGCCGCTTCTGCGGCCGCTCGTCCGTGCGAGCTACCGCTACATCGCGAAGCACCGCTACCGCCTGTTCGGGACGGTTGACGATTGCGAGGACGGCTCCTGCCGGATCCATGCTGCTCCTGACTCGAAGAACGTGAAGCGCCGCAAGCAGCGCTAAAGTGGAATGGCCCGAGATCGCCCAACCCGAAGAGAGCTTTTCCGGGTTGGGCGTTTCCTTTTCACGGGTTCGCCAGCATTCGCCAGCTAAATTCTGCAACTTTTGCGGTCCGTCAGAGTCTAATGATGGGGGGCGCTGGATAAGGCTCCCTCTTGACTCTTTTCCACAGGAGGAATGCAAACCATGACGGACTCACGCAAAGGAACAGCTCGGGCGCGCAACCCCCGCCGTACCTGGCTCATGGCCGGTGTGCTCACCGCCAGCTTGATCGGCTCTTCACTCGGAGTCGGGCCGCTCGCTCCCACGGCTGCCATCGCTGCCGATAACGACCTGTTCCGTGTTGCTCTCTATATCAGCTCGGGTAAATTCAACACAACCGTCCCTACGGCCGGCTTTTCAGCTGACAAGGGTCTTTCCATTGAAATCCCGGCAGGCGCTGCTGCCGGCAAAGCCTTCACGATTGCAGGGGGATCGATCTATCGCGGCGGACTGGATCAATTCCGCGTCTCGGTTCTGATCACACCGGATTTCACCAAGGCGAAGGCGATGCAATCTGCCCTTGCCAGCAAATATGCCCCTTCCATCTACCGAAACGGTACGGCAGCGGCTCCTCTTTATCAAGTGGTAACAAGCGGCTACCCCACGGCAGCAGCAGCCCAAGCGGCTTCGGCTGAAATTGCCAAGCTTCCGGCTGCAAGCTCGACAGCCGCCGATATGTCCGTAACCGGCCCTTTTAAACTGAGCGCGGGCACCTACGCAACGGAAGCACAAGCCCGCACCCAGGCGTCAACGCTTCGCGGCAGCGGCTTGCCGACGGATGTGGTGGCTGTGGTGGACGGTGCAGGCAAGGTTTCCTATCAGGTATGGGCTTCTCACGCAGCTGCCTCGACGGCAGCGGGTTCGACTGCTTTCAAGAGTGCATTAGAAGCTTCCATCCCGGGGGTGAAGCTAACCGCAGTGGATGCCACGAAGCTGCTCTATCTGGCCGAGAAAGAAGATGCGAGCGCCACCGCTGCCGGAACCGGCGGGTCGAATGTCCACCTCTTCAACCCGAACGGCCAGAAGGTTGTCATTCGCTCCCTCGGCGGGAAAATTACCGTCAAAGAGAAGAATCTCGCCTACAACGGAACGTTTGAGCTCTCTCAGCTGAATGGCAAAATGGCGGTCGTCAACGAGCTTCCCTTCGGCCAGTATTTGAATTCCGTCGTCCATGCCGAGCTTGGACCCGGGTTCCCGGCTGAGGCCCTCAAAGCACAGGCTGTTGCGGCTCGCACTTACTCGGTGAAAGCCGGGGTCCGGTATGAGATTGCTAACCTGACCGACACGACGCTGGATCAAGCCTATTACGGCAGAGAGGCTGACGAAGTCTCCAAAGCCGTTAAAGCCACGGAGGGAGAAGTCCTCACGAGCGGCGGCAAGCTGATCGATGCGCTCTTCTCCTCCAACGCAGGCGGACAGACTGCGGATGGAAGCGAGGTATGGGGGAACCAGGTCAGCTACCTGCAAAGCGTAGCCAGCCCGGACACCTACCCGACGAGAGGGAAGCTTCCCTGGTACCGGATCGTAACGTCCAGCGGCAAAACAGGGTACGTTCGCTCTGACCTTCTTCAAGCGACCGGAACGAAGTCAGCAGCGGGAATTCCGCTCTTCACCGCGACCGATGCCGCTAACATTCGGACGATCCCCGTCGCGACGGATTCCATCAGTCCGGTGACGGGGCAGCTCACCATCGGGGAGCAGGTAGCCGTCATCGAACAGACGGTGGAATCGACCGCTTATTCCTGGACCCGGCTCATGACGGCGGCTCAGCTTGCGCCGAAAATCAATGTGTACTCGCCGCTCACCACCTTGACGACGCTGCAGGTCAGCGGCCGAGGACCCTCCAGCCGGGTTACGGCCGTTCAGGTCAACGGAACCGAAGTGGCGCTGAAATCGCCGGACAGCTACCGGTCGATGATGGGGGGACTTCCTTCGACCCTGTTTGAAATTGAGGAGACGGGACGCTATACTGTAATAGGCGCTAACGGGGCAAAGACCGAGTATGCCGGAAACGGTTCAAGCCTCACGGCAATGAACGGACAAGGCACCCGGACGTCAGCGGGTACGAGCTTCCTCGTCATGAATGGACAAGGAAAAGCACGGCTTGCGACGAGCGATGCCCAGTTCCTGTTCACAGGCAAAGGCTATGGACATGGACTTGGCATGTCGCAGTTCGGGGCAGTCGGATTGGCCCTCGAAGGAAAATCCTATCAGGAGATCCTCGCCTACTACTACAATGGCGCCACCATCGTTAAGCAGTAAGGAAGGACATCTATGAACGTTGACCTCTTTGATTACGAGCTGCCCGAGGAGCTCATCGCACAGACTCCGCTCGCCAACCGAACGGAATCTCGTCTGATGACACTGAACCGGAATACCGGAGAGATCGGGCATCATCGTTTCCATGAACTGGATCAATTTTTGAAAGCCGGGGATTTGCTCGTGTTGAACGACACACGGGTGATTCCAGCCCGGCTTTTTGGTTTGAAAGCCGATACCGGCGCCAAGGCAGAAGTATTGCTTCTCCGCGAGTTGGGGAGCCACCGCTGGGAGGCACTGGTACGACCAGGCAAAAAGTTGAAGAACGGCACGCGCATCTACTTTGGATTGGATCTGCACGAATTGGGGCTCGATGTGCATCCGGCAGCTGCAAACGCGCGGCCCAATCCAACCCGAAAGCCTCCTCTGACCGCGATTATTGAAGAAGAGGGGGAAATGGGCGGACGCATCATTCGCTTCGAGTTTGAGGGGATTTTCCCCGAAATTTTGGATGCGCTTGGCCAGATGCCGCTCCCCCCTTATATCAAGGAGCGTCTTGAGGACAAGGAGCGCTACCAGACGGTGTATGCCCGGCACGAAGGATCAGCCGCGGCTCCGACCGCCGGGCTGCATTTTACCACGGAGTATCTGGATCACCTGCGTTCCAAAGGTGTGAACATCGCGTTCCTGACGCTGCATGTCGGCCTCGGCACGTTCCGTCCGGTTTCGGTGGATACGATCGAGGAGCATGATATGCATGCGGAATATTACATTCTCCCGCAGGAGACGGCCGACGCCTTCAACCGAACCAAGGAAGCGGGAGGGCGTGTCGTGGCGGTGGGTACGACATCCGCACGGACGCTGGAGACGGCAGCACGCGAGGCAGCAGGGCCGGATGGCACACGCGAGGTTCGCCTAACGGCTTGCTCGGGATGGACGAGTATTTTCCTCTATCCCGGCGTTCCCGTTCGGGCCGTGGACGCGCTTATCACGAACTTCCACCTGCCGAAATCCACGCTCATCATGCTGATCAGCGCGCTGGCCGGACGGGAGCAGGTGCTGAACGCCTATGAGGAGGCGGTTCGGGAGCGGTATCGGTTCTTCAGCTTCGGAGACGCCATGCTGATTTACGAACCGAAATGAAAATTTGACTAGATGAGGGATTCCATGGCAGCTGTAACCTATGAATTGATCAAAACCTGCAAACAGACCGGAGCTCGGCTTGGCCGTGTCCACACGCCGCACGGCGTCATCGAAACCCCTTGCTTCATGCCGGTAGGCACCCAGGCAACGGTGAAAACGATGAGCCCGGAAGAGCTGAAGGAGATGGGAGCCGGCATTATCCTCAGCAACACGTACCACCTTTTCCTTCGTCCGGGGCATGAACTGGTCCGCGAAGCAGGCGGCCTTCACAAGTTCATGAACTGGGATCGTGCCATCCTGACCGACAGCGGCGGCTTCCAGGTGTTCAGCTTGAGCGAAAACCGTAAGATTACGGAAGAAGGCGTGCATTTCCGCTCCCATCTGAATGGAGACAAGCTATTCATCTCCCCGGAGGTGGCGATGGAGATTCAGAACGCGCTCGGTTCGGATATCATGATGGCGTTTGACGAATGCGCTCCGTACCCGGCTGAGTATGAGTACGTCAAGCCCTCGATGGAGCGGACGACCCGTTGGGCGGAGCGGTGCCTGAAGAGCCACACCCGGCCTCATGACCAGGCGCTGTTTGGGATCGTCCAGGGCGGAATGTTCGAAGACCTGCGCAAGCAGAGCGCAAGGGATTTGACTTCCCTGGATTTTCCGGGGTATGCTATTGGTGGTCTGAGCGTGGGCGAGCCCAAGCATCTCATGTATGAAGTTCTGGAATCCACCGTTCCGCTCTTGCCTTCGGACAAGCCGCGCTATCTGATGGGAGTTGGTTCACCCGATGCCTTGATTGAAGGCGCGATGCGAGGAGTCGACATGTTCGACTGCGTGCTTCCGACTCGGATTGCACGCAACGGCACCTGTATGACGAGCCAGGGGCGGTTGGTTGTGAAGAACGCCAAGTATGCGAATGACTTTGGCCCGCTTGATCCGGATTGCGATTGCTACACGTGCCGTAACTATTCCCGCGCGTACATTCGCCACCTGATCAAAGCGGACGAGACCTTCGGTATTCGCCTGACTACCTACCACAACCTGCATTTCCTGTTGAACCTGATGCAAAAGGTTCGCCAGGCGATCATGGAGGATCGGCTGCGGGATTTCCGGGATGAGTTCTTTGACCAATACGGAATGAAAGAGAACGACAAAGGGTTCTAACCACATCAATGAATGGGGAGGGATATAGCATGGTTTTGGCAGCAGATTCTGGCGGTGTAGCTGGCTACTGGTCCATCGTGTACATTGTGATCATGTTTGCAGTCTTGTACTTTCTCATGATCCGCCCGCAGCAAAAGAGGCAGAAGAAAACGGCTTCTATGCTGAGCAGCGTGAAAAAGGGAGACAAGGTCGTGACCATCGGAGGACTTCATGGCACGGTATTGGAAATGACGGACGATACGGTTGTCATTCGGGTGAACGAAGCGACGAAAATGACCTTCGATCGCTCGGCGATCCGTACGATCGCGTCTTCCACGGCAGAAGGCAAGTAAAGCCTTCTCTTCTACCAAAACAAGGGCTGCGCGTATCCGCGCAGCCCTTGTTTTGGTATTTGCTCGTCTGTTTGTCCGCGAGCTACTTCTTCATGTTCACGCCGATGATTCCTCCCAATGCGGCAACGGCGAAGGCGATCACGATCGCGAGCAGGGAGGAGAGGTGGAACGAGCGGTCAAAGCTGAGGAAGCCGATCACATACAGCAGCACCGCATACAGAAGGCCGGTAATGCCGCCGATGGACCAGCCTTTCATGCCGGAGCGCCTTCCGGCAGCAGCTCCGCCGATGAAGGAAGCGAGCAGATGAACGATGATGGCGGAGGAAGGAAGCGAGCTTTCCTTCTGCCCCGTGAAGGCGAGAAGGAGCGACAGAACGAGCGCTCCGGCGGCCATCAAGCCGAATGCCCAGATGAGCCCGTTTACAACAGGAAATCCGATCCGTATTTTTTCGCCGGGGGATTTGATCATGGCTATTCCCTCCTTGAATACCGCTGCTTGCGGCGGCCTGCATTCCATTGATACATCCTATGGCCAAGCCCTCTTCTTTATGACAGCTAGGCCAAGGAAGATAGACTCGATTAGCGGGGAGTGCGCCGATGAAAGGCAAACCGCTTCAGGCTGCCGCGCTTGACCAGTCCTAGCAGAGGCAGGCAGGCGAGGTACACGAAGCTTCCCACAGCTAAAGCAAGGAAAAAGCGTAGAAGGGTATCATCCAGCGGTGCGTGGTTCATGCACCAGTCGGTAAGGTAGGCCATCAGCGGGAGAATCAGGCTCATGCGCAAAAAGTCACCCGTGGGCATGGAGAAGCGAAGAAGCTTGGTCACGCTCATCCCGTGGAGCACGGTGACGAGCATCATGTTGATGCTGATGGCAAGCACGGCGCCCAGTATGCCGAATTGAGGCTTGGAGGCGAGGAGGAAGATGAGCCCAAGCTTGACGGATGCGCCTGCGAGCGTATTGATCAATGCCTTGCCCGGTTGATTGAGAGCCTGAAGTGTCGCTTGAAGAGGCCCCTGGCAGTAATAAAAAAGAGCAGCCGGTGCGAGCATCCGAAGCATGACCCCGACTTCACTGTCCCGGTAGAGGTAATAGCAGATGGGCTCTGCCAGCACATAGAGGAAGACGGCAAAGGGAGCACCGCTCACGAGAGCCAGCTTGAGGGATTGATGCAGCCGGGAATGGATGGTTTTTAAATCTCCCTTGGCGTTCGCCTCGGATAAGGAGGGAACCAGGGAGACAGCCAGGCTGTAGGTCAATACCCCGGGCAGCAGGAGAATCGGCATGACCATTCCTTGCAAGGCCCCGTACTGCATGGTGGCCACGGCTGTTGCCACCCCGGCGAGTGCCAAGCTCTGCACCGTCAGCACGGATTCAAAAAAGTAAGAAAAGGAACCCACTAAGCGGCTCGCCGTCACCGGTATGGTAATAGAGAGGAGGCTCTTCAAAATGCGGGGTTGTCGGCGACGAGATGAACCTCCCGGGGCAGGCTGAGGAGGAGGGGCTGGCATAGGATTAGGTTTGGGTTCAGCTTGTTTTTTGTAGTGCCTATATTGAAGTACAATAACCGCAAGTCCTGTGATCTCACCCGCGAGCGTCCCCGCCATAGCTCCGGCAGCGGCATATTCGATTCCATAGGGGAGGAAAGCCATCGCAAACACGAGCATGCCGAGAATTCTCGTAATCGTCTCAACCAGCTGAGAGACGGCCGTCGGGATCATGTTTTGCCTACCCTGGAAGTATCCCCGGAATACCGACGACAGGGCTGCAAGCGGAATGACCGGGCACATCCAGAGAAGCGGAGTGGCCACTCGCGGATCGGTAAAAAGGACCTTGGCGAGGATTGGAATAAAGGCATAGCTGCCCGCCGCGAGCAGGAGGCCGAGCGCCAGGGTGAAGGAGAGGGAAAGCCGCAAGATGCTTGCAATGCGCTTGGAATCCTGTCGTGAATCGGCTTCCGCGACCAGCTTCGCCACAGCCAGCGGGATGCCTCCCGTGATCAGGGTGAGTACGAGCAGCAGGAACGGAAAGCTCATTTGAAAGAGGCCGACGCCCTCTGCTCCGATTACCCGAGGCAGGATAATGCGGGGGATAAACCCGAGCAGCCGGTTGATGATGCCCGCCGCGAGCAGGATGATCGTGCCTTGAATGAAGGATTGTTTATATTTTTCCACGTGATTTCTCTTCCTCCCGCCCGCATTTTGGAGTATAGTGGGATGGTGCCTGGACACACGCCCCTAAGCTTATCCCATACGGATAGTAAAGCGTATGCCGGACCTGTCCTTCCTCATGCCCGAATCTTGTGGACAGGAAGGAATCTGCAGGCGCTCTGTCGAAGAAGACACAGGGAAACAAGAGCCGATCTGTTGGCTGATTCTCGTTGTTTGCGTCGAGCGGCCGTCCGAATCTTGATGGAAATGGGGGGATACTCGCTTGGAAGTGGATGAGCGGGAGCAAGAGTTCGGAGTAGAGGATTTATTGACCGTTGCGAGAAAGCTGTGCACCATGAAAGCTTCGGAATTCGCCATGCTCGGCTATGATCAAGTAACCGCTGATGATATTTGGAGCTGCATCAGCACTCGATATCAGAAGACCGGATTTCCCATGCTTCATCGGCTAACCAACGACATTTTGTCGCTCAAAGCAACCGAATTTATGAATTGGATGACCATGCAAGCGTACAAAGGAGCTATTTTCTAAAGGGTGTGCTTGTACACGTAGGGTCGGCTTTCAGCAGACCATAGCGGGGAATAGCGTCTGACACCGACAGGAGTTGGAGCCGGAAAAACCGGCTGATCGCCCCCGCCGAGGGGTCTTTTTTTTGGCTGGAGAACGCTTTCATGAGAAATTGACGGGGTTTTCACGGCTTAGTATAATAGGAATATTGGATATCGAAGGGAGACCGGATCGTCGAACATGGATAAGAAAAAGTACGTCTCATTCCTCGCGCTCATTGTGCTCATTTTGGCAATCGTAGGCGCCTCTACTCCGTTTATTGTCAAGGAAGTTCGGCTCGGCCTTGACCTTAAGGGCGGATTTGAGATTTTGTATCAAGCCACGCCGCTTGAGGCCGGAATGAAAGTCACCCCGGAAAGCTTGAAAGAGACCGCGCACAGCCTGGAAGATCGGGTAAACGCAGCAGGCGTTGCCGAGCCCGAGATCACGACGGAAGGCTCGGACCGCATTCGCGTCCGGATCGCCGGCGTCGTGGACCAAGGGGAAGTTCGCAAGACGCTAAAAGAGCCGGCACGCCTCACGTTCCGCAATCCGGCGGGCGACATCGTGATGGACGGCAGCGACTTCGTGCCCAATGCGGCAAAAGTGGTCTTTGACGAATACAACCAACCGATCATCACCATTGAAGTGAAGGACAAAGCCAAATTTGCCAAGGTTACCAAGGACCTGACAAACCAGAAGATGTCTATTAACCTGGACGAGAAGCAGCTTGGTGCTCCGGTCGTTCAAGGTGAAATGACGGAAGGCAAGGCTTCCATTACCGGTTATGGGCTGGATGAAGCGAAGAACATTCGCGATACGATCAACCTCGGTGCTCTTCCCTTGCAGCTGACGGAGAAGTACACCAATGCCGTGGATGCTACCCTGGGCCAAAAGTCCATGAACACCACGCTACTTGCGGGCGGCATCGCGTTCGTCCTCATCCTGTTGTTCATGGCCTTCTACTACCGGGTACCGGGTCTCATCGCCTGCGTAACCTTGATCGTCTTTACTTGGCTGCTGCTGATCATCTATGTTCTCCTGAATGCCACCCTGACGCTTCCGGGCATCGCGGCCTTCATTCTCGGAATCGGGATGGCGGTTGACGCCAACATCATCACAGCGGAGCGGATCAAGGAAGAGATTCGAACCGGCAAAACGATCATGTCCGGCTTCCGTGCAGGAAGCAAGAACTCGTTCCGCACGGTTATGGATGCCCAACTGACCACCATCGTTGCCGCTGGCGTGCTCTTCACCCTCGGAGTCGGTACGGTTAAGGGCTTCGCGCTGACGCTGATCTTCAGTATCGTGGTGAGCTTGTTCACGAACATGTTCCTCTCGCGCGTTCTTCTTCAAATGCTGCTCAAGAGCGGTGCCGTCAAAAAACCGTCTTATTTCGGCGTTAAGGAGGACGAGATCCATGCACTTTAAGTACAACTTCCACTTTAACTTCATGAAGCACAGCAAGAAATTCATGCTGTTCTCCATTATCGTCACCTTGCTCGGCGTCGTCTTCCTGTTCACGGAAGGCTTGAATCGCGGAGTTGACTTTAAAGCAGGAACCACACTGGACATCAACGTGGGAGCCAGCGTGGACAAGGCTAAGGCCGAAGAGCTGATCACGGCGGCGGGCTTGTCTCACGGCGTCATTACGCCGGGCGGCGAACGGGTGTCGATCCGTTTTGATAAGGTGCTGTCGGAAGCCGAAGTTGCTAAGGTCAAAGACGGCTTCATCGCAGCTTATGGCAAGGACGTAAGCCTTGAGGAAAACACAGTCGACACTTCGCTTGCTCAAGAGCTGGCTCGCAAAGCGATCTATGCGGTATTGATCGCGAGCGTATTCATCAGCGTGTATGTCTGGATTCGTTTTGAGTGGCGCTTTGCGGTGTCCTCCATCGTCTCGCTGCTGCACGATGCCTTCTTCACGATCAGTATCTTCTCGATCTTCCACCTCGAAGTGAACCTTACCTTCGTTGCGGCGATCCTGACCATCGTCGGTTACTCGATCAACGACACGATCGTTATCTTCGACCGTATCCGCGAAAACATGAGATTCGCCAAGGTGAAGAACTATGACGATCTGTCGCATCTGGTCGATGCCAGCGTTTCGCAGACGCTCACGCGTTCCATCAACACCGTGTTGACGGTCTTTGTCGGAGCTTTGCTGCTCTTCATCCTGGGCGGAGAGTCGATTCGCAACTTCTCCCTCGCCATGATGATCGGCCTCCTGTGCGGTGCGTACTCGTCGATCTTCATCGCCAGCCCTCTCTGGGCTTTGATGAAGAAGGGCTCACTCAACAAACCTGGCAAAGCCGCAGTAGCCAAGCCTTAAGGATTAACCATTGGGGGCGCAGGGAGGAGATTCCTGTCTGCGCCCTTTCCTGTTCTTAGAACTGCGATGAAATAGTACCGCTCACTTCCTCGCAGTTCCTTATCGAAATGAAGGGGTGCAGAATGGCGTTCTTACGTAATCGACATCCGCAAGTTGCGGCTCGGTCAGCCGCATTCGGGTTGACGGCTTTGGCCTTAGGCAAGGCAGCGGCCGGAGCAGCAGCGGGAAGCACGGCCCTCCTCGTGGACGGGATCACCACCTTGGCGAGCAGCATCGGACCTTCCAGCCGCTGGGTGCTTGCAAGAAGAGCATCGGCACGCGCCGAGGGAACCACACCGGCAAAAACCCACGCCTTGTCCCAAAGGCTGGCTGCCTCGTTGACTCTCTTTCTGGGATTGGAAGGTGCGGTGCTTTCGTTCCGCGGGTTATTGGCCCAGGAGGCGGCGAATACTTCGTTTGCTCTTCGATTTACGGGCTTCGCGGCGGCTCTTCTCTTCCTGCTGGTGCATTTTGCAGCCCGGCTGAGAAACGGCCATACCTCGGAGGAATTGCGGCGTCTGCTTCGCCAGGGGATCGCGCCGGCCGTTCTCGCGCTCCTTGGAAGTGCGTCCATCCTGTTCGCAGATCCAATCGGTGCCGGATTGGCGGGGCGATTGGATGCTGCGGCAGGCGTTGGGATGAGCGCCCTGCTCTTCCGGAATGGCAGGCGGCTTGTTGTCGGGCAGGCGGGAGCCTCCGATACCCCGGAGCAAAGCCGTCGCGACGTGGAAGAGCTAATAAAGGCAGCCCAGGAAGTAAGAGGCGTCATCATGGTCGATGAGCTGGTGGCCACGGAACAGGGACATTACGTAACGGTAACGGCCACAGTTAGCGTGAACCCACGGATTACGGTCATGGAAGGGCAGGAGATTGCAAGAGCACTCTCCAGTCACCTGCTTCATGAATTTCACCACCTGTCGGACGTGTTGGTTATCGTTCATCCGTATGACAGAGGGTATCCTTACAACAACAGCAGCATGGGATCGGAGCACCCGGTGTTTCCCCCGATGCTTCATTAAGAGAGGGTTGGGACTCGTTTGATACCGTCAAAAGCAAGATGGAAGATGGGGCAGGCGGAGGAAGAGACGGCTCGCGAATTAGCCAATCGTCTCGGTGTAGACCTTATCGTCGGCCGTCTGCTTGCTTCCCGCGGAATCATCGATCCGGAGGAAGCGAGCCGTTTTCTCGACGCGGACATTCAGCATTTTCACGACCCTTACCTGCTCAGCGGAATGAAGGAAGCCGTCGGCCGAATTCAACGAGCAATTGAGCAGGGAGAGAGGATTCGGATCTACGGTGACTATGACGCCGATGGAGTCAGCAGCACCGCTCTGCTTACCCGCTTGTTCCGAGTCCTGGGAGCCAAGTTCGACAGCTACATCCCTCATCGTGTCCATGAGGGGTATGGGCTGAATCGGCAAGCGATGGAACGGGCAATGGAAGCGGGGATCAACCTGATCGTAACCGTGGACACCGGCATCAGCGCCAAGGAGGAAATCGCCTATGCAGCGGAGCTTGGGCTTGATGTGGTGGTCACCGATCACCATGAGCCCCCTGCGGAACTCCCTGATGCGATAGCGGTGGTGAATCCCAAAAAGCCGGGATGCCCTTATCCCGAAAAGCAACTCGCCGGTGCCGGGGTTGCCTTCAAGCTGGCCCATGCGCTGCTGCAGCGAGTTCCGGTCGAGCTGATGGACATTGCGGCGATTGGAACCGTAGGGGACCTGATGCCGCTGACGGGCGAGAATCGAATCATCGTCAAGCATGGGCTGGATCGAATTCGGCGTGAAACGTACGCCGGCATTAAAGCCTTGTTTGAAGTGGCGGATGTGGATCGAAAATCTGCGAACGCAGGCCATATTGGCTTTACACTCGCGCCGCGAATCAATGCGAGCGGGCGATTGGATGCGGCCGATCCAGCTCTGAGGCTCTTGACTACGGATGATGCGAAGGAAGCGGCCGACATTGCCCTTCAGCTTGATTTGTTGAACCGCGAACGGCAGCGAATCGTGGATGAGATGACAGAGGAGGCGCTTCAACTGGCGGAGCAGCAGCCGGCTTCTCCCCGCCGCGTCCTCGTCGTAGCGAAGGAGGGCTGGAATGTCGGCGTGATCGGCATCGTCGCCTCGAAGCTGCTCGAACGTTTCTATTGCCCGACGGTTGTCTTGGGGATTGACGCGGAGACGGGGCTGGCAAAAGGCTCGGCGCGTTCCATAGCCGGATATGATCTCTATGAAGCGCTCACGGGCTGTGCCGATCTAATGGAACATTACGGCGGTCACCAAGCGGCAGCCGGGATGACGCTGCATGCCTCCCACCTCGACGAATTGAGGGACAGGTTGGATCAGTTCGCCGCGAAGACGCTGACGGAGGAAGATTATCAGCCGATTCTGATGGCCGACCTCGAATGTGAGCTGGACCGCTCTCCGCTTCCGTGGATCCGGGAACTGGAGAAACTCGGTCCGTTCGGCGCCGGGAACCCTGCGCCTCGCTTTGTTTTTCGAGATCTTCGTGTTCTCGACAAGAAAGCGATGGGCAAGGAAAGCCGTCATCTGAAGCTGCAGGTCGCTCCTGGGAACGGGGAGAGCAAGCAGACCAGCTTGGATGCTGTCGGTTTCGGGAAGGGCTCGCTGCTCGACTCCATTTCAACCACAGACCGGATTGACCTCTTTGGCGAGTTAACGATCAACGAATGGAACG
Source organism: Gorillibacterium sp. CAU 1737 (assembly GCF_039888655.1). Lineage (NCBI taxonomy): Bacteria > Bacillati > Bacillota > Bacilli > Caryophanales > Paenibacillaceae > Gorillibacterium > Gorillibacterium sp. CAU 1737. The sequence continues at coordinate 133,525 of NZ_JBDQQO010000008.1, read as the reverse complement.
GCTCGGTCAAGCCTCAGGTGATGATCCAGGACCTTCGGGTTCCTGGCCTGCAGGTGTTTGATTTTCGTGGAGCGGGAAAGAAGGATGCCCGCTGGAAAACAGTGAAGGGAACGCCTTATGATCTCGGCGTTGTGCTGTTTTCTCGAGAAGATGCGGAGCTTATCCCGGACGGCTTGAAGGAGTCCGCTTCGCTTTGGCTATGCCGAAAGGATCACGAAATGGAACGGTTGTCGCGGGAGGATGGAGCTGCAGGGACGGGGGCCTCTCCGACCTATGCAGAGCTCAAGACGCTTGTCCTTCCCGGGCTGCCACCGTCTCTTCCGGTTCTTGCCCAAGCGATACAGGCGGCACGATCAGCGGAGCGTCTCTATCCCGTGTTTCAAACACCAGCAGATGCCGCACTAATGCCTTCCCGGGATATGTTCATCCAGATCTACTCCACCCTACGCAAGGAGGGAGCAGGCGGAATGAACAACCGGGACACGGTCCAATACCTGAGCCGAAGGGCAGGCATGTCGGCCCCGCTCGTTCGCTTCATTCTCGAAGTATTCGAGGAGTTGGAGCTGGTGGAGCAGGCGAGCGGAGACTACCGCTGTACCTCTACGCCCGCCAAGCGGGACTTGGCCGAATCCGTCCGCTTCCAGGAACGGCAGAGCTATCGGCAGGTCGAAGAGGAGCTCTTGTACCGCTCTTCCCAGGACTTAACCCAGTATCTGAAAGAACTTCAGGACAATCCAACCTCGTAACCTGAATAAACTATATAAGTTGAACGAAATGAACGACAGAAAAGCATGAAGAGAAAGGTTGAAACTGGAGGAGAGATAACGTTCGCCTTTGTTTTTCAATTTCAACCCTACTGAGAAAAATGCAATCGAGAAATTGAAAAACAACAGCGACCGGAAGTTAACCTCTTCTCGTAATGCGCTCTCTGAGAATTTTTCTAGTTCAACTTATATAAACAGAACCATACCCAACCGACGGAGGAATCCCCCTATGGAGCTTAAAGAGTACATTCGCAACATCCCCGACTTTCCCCAGCCGGGCATCCAATTCAAGGACATCACCACCCTACTGAAGGACGGCGCTGCTTATCGCCACGCCATCGATCAGTTCCGCGATGTCTACCAGGGCAAGGGCATCGAGCTGGTAGCCGGCCCGGAAGCACGCGGCTTCGTCGTCGGCGCTCCTCTGGCTTATGCCTTGGAAGCGGGCTTCATTCCGATCCGCAAGAGCGGCAAGCTGCCTTATGAGTGCGTCGAAGCGGAATACTCGCTCGAATACGGCAAAGATAAGCTGGCCATGCACATCGATGCCATCCAACCGGGGCAGAAGGTTCTGATCGCAGACGATCTGCTCGCAACCGGTGGCACGATTGCCACCACCATCGAGCTCATTCGTCGTCTGGGCGGAGAGATCGTCGGTGCCGCGTTCCTGATCGAGCTGGAGCATCTGAACGGCCGGGATAAGCTGGACGGGATCGAAGTGTTCTCGCTGATGAAGTTTTAACCCATTCGAACTCACAACAGGCTACCTCACCAGTAGAGAGGTAGCCTGTTTTTGATTTTGGTGGAGCAGGAGGCGTCGTTGTTGTAGGGGCCGCTTGGATTGGAGGATACAGTCTTAATTTTACGCAAATGCGAGACATTCGCATGGGGAATAGATACCTTAGATGCAAACACTAGTGCTGGCTATCATCTGGGTGACGGCCGATAGCCAAACATGAAGTCTTGAAACCGCGCGAAACGGGAGATGGTGGCGCAAGTATACGGCAAATCCTTATTTCTGCCGACAGCGGCGCCCGGATCGAAATAAGGATTTGGGATACCCTTATTGTCTTGAAACCGCGTGAAACGGGGGTTGACGGCGTGAGTAAGGGTACGGCAAATCCTTATTTCTGCTGACAGCAGCGCGCAGATCGAAATAAGGATATGGGATATTGCTATTCTTGTGAGTTGCACATTAATTCCCAGTTGTGAGGCGGGGGCTCATTAAGTTTTTTTAAGGAGGTTCGGACATTCATAAGGAATGAATTGATTCAGGCGAAGATGCAGGGGAAAGAAGAGCTTGATCTCGTCTCAGGAGACATCCACAGAGCGATGAAATCGACAAATCGCATGCCTACCGTTTGTCGAGCGCTAATAAGTATGGAGGGATACGCTTTTGAGGTCATTCATGTAACACCCAGCGGACAAAGCTCTACTAACAAGATCCGCTTCACTTTGTGACGGGATTCAATAAAAACAGGCCGTCCCAGTCGATGCCGGGAGCGGCCTGTTTTTTCGAAAAATCGTTTACCGCGCTTCGTTGTCGAGCTTCAAAACTTCAAACAGCTTGAACAGCAAGCTTAGGATGATGGCGACGATGGTTGCGAGGGCCATGCCCTTCAGCTCGAAGTGGCCCCAGGTGAACTTGGTGCCGCTGATCCCGATGACGAGGACAACTGCTGTCAGGATCATGTTTTTCGGACTGTTGTAATCGACCTTCGCTTCGACCAGCATACGGATACCGGAAACGGCGATGATGCCGAAGAGCAGAATCGATACGCCGCCCATTACGGCTCCCGGAATCGCCATGATGAGTGCCGACAGCTTGCCGCAGAAGGCGAGGACGATGGAGAAGACGGCTGCGCCTCCGATGACCCAGGTCGAGTAAACCTTCGTCATGGCAAGAACACCGATGTTTTCCCCGTAGGTCGTATTCGGTGTCGAACCGAACAAGCTGGAGAGAACCGTGGACACGCCGTTCCCGAGAAGCGAGCGATGCAGCCCCGGGTCCTTGTTCAAATCTTTGCCGACAATGTTGCTGGTGACGACCAAATGACCAATGTGCTCAGCGATAACGACGAGAGCAGCGGGAAGGATGATCAGGAAGCTGGAGAGGTCGAACTGTGGGGTGTAGCGAGTAGGAATGTCGAACCAATGAGCAGCGCGTACATCTGCCATGTCAACCAGATTAAACAACTTCGGAGCAGAGATGGAGTAGCCGACGATAATGGCGATGAGGATCGGGATGATCTTCATGAAGCCGCGGAAGAGAATATTTCCGAAGATGATGATGGCCATCGTGATGACCGCCACGATAACAGTATTAGGGTCGGGATGGAAGGTAGAGGGATCAACGCCCTCTTCCGGGATAAAACCGGCCAGGCGGGCGGCAACGGGGACGAGCTCCAGGCCGATAACGGCGACAATGGCGCCCATAGCAGCTGGCGGGAACACTACGTCGATCCAGCGAATGCCGACTTTTCCAACGAGAAGTGCGACGATGATGAAGATGACCCCAACGCCCAAGAAACCGAAGAGGGCTTGTTCATAGGAACCACCGGTTGTCTTTAGAATGACGAACACAGGAGAGAGGAAAGCGAAGCTGGAGCCGAGGTAAGCGGGGATTTTCCCCTTACAAATGAAGAGGTATAACAGGGTGCCAATACCGTTCATCAGCAGGATCGTGGCGGGGTTGACGCCAAACAGGTTTGGAACGAGGACGTTCGATGCAAACATGGCGAACAAATGCTGCAGGCTGAGCGGAATGCTCTCCACGAGCGGCGGCCTTTCATTCACTTGGATAACGCGCGACAAAATAGTTCCCCCTCAATTGTGATTATTGGTAAACGGTGCCGAAAATATGCCCCGACTATCGTAGCAGAAAACCAACCTTGTGCCTAGTAGCACATCCAGGGTTATTTTTGATTTCAAGAGTAATGAGCTCCCCGTGTCAAAATGTTGCCCGATTTTCGGCGGAAACCGCCTGCTTTTCTTGACGAAGCGTCGCGGCAAGGGCATAATTGTAGTCAAACCAGTTACCGGGAAAGGGTCTCACCATGGGCATTGAGCAACTGATACAGAAGGCATCTGCATACATGAAGGAAACCGATCTCGTCCGCATTCGGGAGGCCTACGAATTTGCCGATCAGGCGCATCAGGGCCAACTCCGGAAGTCGGGCGAGCCTTATATTCTGCACCCCCTTGCGGTCGCGGATATTCTCGTCAACATGCAGATGGACGGGATTTCCATCGTGGCCGCTCTTCTTCATGACGTGGTGGAAGATACGACCGTTTCCCTCGACAAGGTTCGTCAGCAGTTCGGGCCGACGTGCGCTTCGATCGTCGACGGCTTGACGAAGCTGGAGAAGATCAAGTTCAAGTCCAAGGAAGAGCACCAGAACGAAAATTACCGCAAAATGTTCGTGGCCATGGCCCAGGACATTCGCGTGATCCTGATCAAGCTCGCCGACCGGCTGCACAACATGCGAACGCTGAAGTACCAGTCGGAGGAAAGCCAGCGGCGGATCGCGGAAGAGACGCTGGAGATCTTTTGTCCCATTGCCCATCGGCTGGGGATCTCGGCGATCAAGTGGGAGATGGAGGACATTGCCCTCCGCTACCTGAATCCGCAGCAATATTACCGGATCGCGAACCTGATGCAGAAGAAACGCACCGAGCGGGAGCAATACATCGCGAGCGTCATCGGCATGATTCGCGATAAAGTTGGAGAGATGGGCATCGAGAGCGACATCTCCGGCCGACCGAAGCACCTCTACAGCATCTATAAGAAGATGTCCGAGAAGGGCAAGCAGTTTAATGAGATCTACGACTTGCTCGCGATTCGCGTGATCGTCGATAACATCAAGGACTGTTATGCCACCCTGGGCATTATCCATACCCTTTGGAAGCCGATGCCTGGGCGGTTCAAGGATTATATCGCCATGCCCAAAGCGAACATGTACCAGTCCCTGCATACAACCGTGATCGGGCTGAACGGGGAGCCGCTGGAGGTTCAGATCCGCACCTGGGAGATGCACCGGACGGCAGAGTACGGGATTGCCGCGCACTGGGCTTATAAAGAAGGAACGGTGGTTCCAGACGGTACATTTGAAGACAAGATGAATTGGGTCCGGGAAATTCTCGAGCTTCAGAGCGAGGCGAAGGACGCTTCGGAATTCATGGAGTCTCTGAAAATGGACTTTTTCTCGGACCTTGTTTTTGTTTTTACGCCAAAAGGAGAGGTCATCGAGCTCCCGGCCGGCTCCGTCCCGCTTGATTTTGCGTACCGGATTCATACAGAGGTCGGCAATCGGACCATTGGGGCGAAGGTTAACGGGCGCATTGTTCCGCTCGACTACAAGCTCCGGAATGGCGATATCGTTGAAATTCTCACCTCGAAGCATTCCTATGGACCAAGCCAGGACTGGATCAAGCTGGCCGGGTCCTCCCATACGCGCAGCAAAATCAAACAGTTCTTCAAGAAGGAAAGGCGCGAGGAGAACGTCGAGAAGGGCCGGGATGCGATCGAGCGCGAGCTGAAGCGCCTGGGCCTGGAGCCTTCCAGCCTCATGAGTGACGAGAAGCTGATGGAGGCGGCAGCCAAATTCAGCTTCAACGACATCGACGATATGCTTTCTGCCGTTGGCTTCGGCGGGATCACCGCCGCTCAAATCACGACGCGCCTCACGGAGAAGCTGCGCAAGGAGACGGAATTCGACAACCTCCTTCAGCTCACGCAAGACATGAAGGAGGTCAAATCCGCCCCCGAGAAGGAAAAGAAGAGCCGCCCGATGCACGGCGTTCGGGTTAAGGGCGTCGACAACCTGCTCGTGCGGTTTGCCCGTTGCTGCAACCCGGTGCCGGGGGACGAGATCGTAGGCTACATCACCCGCGGTCGCGGCGTGTCCGTTCACCGCGCAGACTGTACCAACCTGCCTTCCACCACGGATGACGAAAACCGTCTCATCGAGGTGGAATGGGCAGAGGATGCGGAAGCCAACTATACCGTTGAGATTGAGATCACCGGCCATGATCGCCGTGATCTGCTGCGTGAGGTCCTGCAGGCGGTGTCCGAAACGAAGACGACGATCTCCGCCGTCTCCGGCCGTTCGGACAAAAACAAGCTGGCGCTTATTCACATGACCATCCTGATTCACAACATCGACCATCTGGAATCGGTTGTGGACAAAATCAAGCGGATCCGCGATGTCTATTCCGTTCAGCGGATCATGCAGACGTGACGGTTGCCATCCAACCCGGAGCATCTGTCATATCCGAACCCGTTATCGGAGGCTTACCATACCATGAAGATCGTGATTCAACGTTGTTCTCGTGCCAGCGTAACCGTAGAAGGGCAAGTAACCGGTGAGATTGGCACCGGCCTGATGGTACTCGTCGGCGTAACCCAGGAAGATACGGAGAAAGACGCAAAGTTTCTTGCGGACAAAGTCGCCGGGCTTCGCATCTTCGAGGACGAGGATGGCAAGATGAATCGCTCGGTCCTAGAGATCGGCGGCAAGGTTCTGTCCATCTCTCAATTCACCCTTTATGGAGATGCCCGCAAGGGGCGCCGTCCCAGCTTTATTGCAGCAGCACGACCCGAGCAAGCCATTGGCTTGTACGAAGCCTTCAATGAAGCGGTGAAGGCGCACGGACTCGAAGTCCAGACCGGTGTCTTTGGGGCGGATATGCAGGTGGAGCTGGTCAATTCCGGCCCCGTTACCATTCTGCTCGACAGCCGGGAGTAACGGCTGCGGCGGAACGGAAGCTGCCCGGCTACCCTCGGCCAACAGACGATCTGATCATTCGCCTGCTTAAGATTCAATGGATAACAACCCGTATTCAACAATAAGTGGTGCACTCATAAGAACGAATCAAGCAGATGAACTACACCGCTTGATTCGTTCTTTTTTGTATGGGGAGGGCAAACGTCTCCTCGCTTTCATTTGTTTCTTTCGGAATGTTCATGAATTCGGGAACTTCTAGCACCTCTGTCTTGTCTAGTAGAGCAGGAGGGAAAACCTTTGGACGACTACCTACATTTGCTTCACGCGCAGGAGATGGACTCCGTCACCTTCGATCGCTTGATGAAGGAGTACGGTCAAGAAGTATGGAACTATGCCTACTTCATGACGAGGGACTATCATGCAGCCGACGACATCTCACAGGAAGTGTTTCTCCGTGTCTATCGAAACTTTTCGGGCTTTCGCGGGGAGAGCTCGGTGCGGACTTGGCTGCTCCGCATCACTCGCAACATGAGCTTGAATTACCGGAAGACCGCTTTTGTTCGCCGGGTATTCCTGAGAAGCGATATGAGCACGGATAAGCGAAATCGGTCAGCGGAAGAGGATGTTTTGGACCAGGATGTGTGCAATGAGATTTGGAAGATCATCCTGGGGCTCCCCGCTCCTTTTCGAGAAGTGCTGCTGCTTGAGATTCAGTTTCATTATTCGACGAAGGAAACGGCGGACCTCATCGGGGTTTCGGAGGGGACCGTCAAATCGAGGTTGTCTCGGGCTCGGCAAAAAGTAACGGCAGCGCTGAAAAAAGCGCAGGAAAAGGAGGGTCTGCAATGAGGGAAGAAAAACCCGATTGGTATACAAGCGTGTCGCCAGAGCCGTTCTCTCGCCCCATGTTTACGGAACAGCTGTCGCGTCAAATTAAGGAGAGAATCGCCACGCCTCGTCGAACTTTCCGCCAAAAGGCATTCCTTCCGCTTCTTTTTACTGCTGCAATGGGGTTTGTCGTTCTCTTCGCCTGGCTAGGCCCTTCTCTTTTCGATTCGGATCGGGCGGAGCTCGCCGATACCGAATTTACCGGAACGGTGGAAAGTTTGACAGGGCAGGCTGCACTGGTCCATGTGCGTTCTGCGTTAGCGGGAGGGATCTCGGACCTGGAGCAGGTGAGGCACCTGATGGGGGAGAACTATCTGGTCGTGACCCAACTGGTGTTCACGGATAAGAATGACCAAGGCTATGGGACCTCCTATATTCCGGCATTGGACGGAACCTATCGGTATGATTTTGGGATTGTGAAGTCCTATTCCCCGGAAAAGCCAACCTCTTCCCAGTGGTATGACCGTGAGGGACTCCTGTCGGGGAAGATGAGCGGTTCTCTTCTCGTGACCGTACAGGCGGGAGAGCTTGCCTCCATCCGTCTGGCTTATGCGGGCCCTGCTGTTGCAGGGGTGCGATTCGAGGACTACCCAGTTCCATCCATCGTTCTGAATGACACAACGGATGTGCCTTCGGGGGAAATCGAGACGGACCCCCTGTTGGACGCGGTGTTCTCGATCGAGCCTGGGAAAAAGGTGGATGCCGCTCACTTTCCCGATTCTCTTCGGCAGATCCACATGATCGACGAGAAACGAGGGTGGGCCGCTGGCATTGGCCTTTGGACGACGGAGGATGGCGGGGAATCATGGACCAAGCGTCTTCCGAACCAAAAGCAGCTGATGGTTACCATTTTGACGGAGAAGTCGATCGTTTTCTTTGATGCGGATCGGGCTCTGTATGTGGATCGAAATCCAGGGTACGAATCGAGAATGCCCACCCTAATGGTCTATCGAACAGAAGATCGTGGAGTGAACTGGATGAAGGAAGACCTTCCGATTGATGAGGATTGGGAGCGTACGGCAGAGGCCCAGTTAACCTTTCTGAATGAACAACAAGGATGGATCTTGCTTTCGGGTAAAGGGGAAGAGATCGGAAAGCGGCAGCTATACCTTACCAGGGATGGAGGAGTAAGCTGGAAGCGGCTCGATCATACGGGTAAGAAAGAGGGAACTCTGCAGGGCATAGAAGGAACGGCAACCGGGTTGGTCTTTCGAACGGAGCAGGAGGGGTACGTCACGTTTTCGGGTAGTACGGATGCCCCGATGCTCTATCGCACTGAAGATGGCGGAAAGACCTGGTCTCGGTATTCTGGGTTAGCGGGAACAGAGGAGACCGGAACCTATCTGCCTCCGCAATTTTTCGGGGAAGATCGAATGCGAGGGGTGCTTGCGCTCAGTCAGGCGGATGGAACACGATGGCTCCATACGGAGGACGGCGGGAAGACTTGGATAGGAGACTTTTCCTCAATCCTTCTTGACCCTTCGCAACCGAAGTGGGTTCAATTTGTAGATACCCAGGCTGGGTTCGCTCTTGATCGTCAGCACCAGCTCCAGCGTACGGATGACGGAGGGAAGACGTGGATGCCGCTTGGTATAACCTTGGTTGGAGAGTCCATGTCGCTGCATTTTATTTCCCCGGAAATGGGCTGGATTTCTGCAGATAACAAGTTGTCTAGTACAAAGCACGGCGGGTACGCATGGACACCGTTTTCCCGCTAAGAGGGGGAGTCCTCGAACTCGTTGGTTAAGAATGATCCGTGTTCATCCAGCGACATTTCCGCTACACATCTTAACGGCCTCCTAGGGTTGCAGACTGCGTCCTTCGGACATACTGATGACGAACCGACCTGAATCGGAGGAGGAACCGTTCGTGCATCAAGCGTCCAAGGAACGCAGTCTGCTTGAGGCGGCAAAGCAATCACCCGGCATTACACGGGAGGAAGCCCTGCTGGCCGAAGCGGCGAATGAGCTTGGCAGCCTGGCCTTGAGCGAGCCGGGCAAGCGAAACCGAAAGGCGAAGGGTGACGGCCCCCTTCCCTGGCATTGATCTAATCCCGTTGGCTCGCATGCACAGAGCCTGCTTTCCGGACTTGCAGTCGTGTGCGACACGACGCGCACAGGAGGAAGCAGGCTTTTTTCTTGCGGTTTTTTTGACCGGGAGAGCGCGTGTCCGCTACAATGGATAACGACTAGCGATAGAGATGCAGGAATGCGGATTGGGAGGCCTCATCATGAAGATCAACGTATACCGGACCGGCTTTGCCGATCATCATATGGAGTTGTTTCACCTCGTTAAGCAATTTTTTGAAGAAGCGGAGCTCGTCTATGATCCATCAGTGGACCGATCGGCAGACGTTACGACAGAGGTAGCGACAGATCCATTGGATTCTGCATCGGAAGAAGAATCATCGGCAGAGGAGCCGGAAGCGGCTCTTGAGCTGCGGTTTCACGTTCATCAAACAGACGGGCTCGTTCATGTACAGGCCGGTTTGACCGCCTTGACGGATGAGGCCGGGATCACGAACCCAGTAGAGGCCTTCGCTCCATCGGTAGAGGAAGGCTCTGCCGTCCTGGGTGCCTTTACTACGGAGCATACACGCCCCCTGCTCGGCACCTCGGAGGAGGACATTCGCCGCTCCTTCAAGCGTGCGGTCGGCTTTGCCGCAGCGAAGCTGCTTCAGGATGCAACGGGCATCCGGCTGCCGTGGGGAACGCTCACCGGGGTTCGCCCGACCAAGCTGCTGCACAACCTGCTCCGGCAGCACGACCGAGAGGAATGCATTCGCATTCTGCGCGAAGACTACCTGGTGACGGAGGAGAAGGCGAACTTGGTGACGGAGATCGCAGAGCGGCAGCTCGACGTCATCCCGGACTTGTTCCATTTGGATAACGAAGTGAGCGTCTACATCGGCATTCCTTTCTGCCCGACCAAATGCGCGTATTGTACCTTCCCGGCCTACGACATCCGCGGGAATAACGGGTCGGTAGAAGGCTTTCTACAAGGCCTGCATCATGAAATTCGCGAAACCGGGGAATGGCTGAAGCGCCGAGGTTTGGTCATCACCACCCTCTATTTTGGCGGGGGAACGCCGACCAGCATCGAAGCGGACCAGATGGATGCCCTCTTTGAGGAGCTGCATCATTCGTTCCCGGGCATGGATCGCATCCGCGAGCTGACGGTGGAGGCGGGACGACCGGATACGATTACCGCCGAGAAGCTGGCGGTGCTGAACAAGTGGGGAGTCGACCGCATCAGCATCAACCCGCAGAGCTTCACCCAAGCAACGCTCGATACGATCGGGCGGCATCATACGGTGAAGGAAACGGTGGAGAAGTTCGAGCTCGCTCGTAACCTCGGGGTTTCGAACATCAACATGGACCTGATCATCGGCTTGCCGAACGAGACCATGAAGGAATACCGGCACTCGCTGGATCGTACCGAAGAGCTGATGCCGGAATCGCTTACCGTCCACACGCTTTCCTTCAAGCGGGCATCGCGCATGACCCAAAACAAGGATGACTACAGCGTGGCTTCCCGCGACGAAGTGCAGGCGATGATGGACCTCACCACTTCGTGGACTGCCGATCACGGGTACGTCCCGTATTACCTCTACCGGCAGAAGAACATTTTGGGCAGCATGGAAAATGTGGGGTACTCCTTCCCTGGCATGGAGAGCCTGTACAACATTCTGATGATGGAGGATCGCCAGACGATCGTCGGGCTTGGCTGCGGTGCGGTAAGCAAGCTGCTGTACCCTGCAGCGGATGATGAGGAACGCGGTCATGAGAAGATCGAGCGGTTTCCGAATCCGAAGGAACCGAATGCGTACATCGAGCATTATCGCGAGTATTCCGCCAAAAAGCTAAAGAAGCTGGACGAGGTTTATGCCGCGGAGGAAGCAGTTTCGGAAGCGGAAAAGACGGCGAACCACCCATTGTAATGCAATTGTAATACGCGCTTCATGTTCCTTTAATATGGGCGGTCTATACTAGACCCATGACCCCCCTTTTGAATAGAACCTTGTGACGCCGATGACTCCATGTCATCGGCCCCTTTTTTTTCTTCGGGCTCCAATGGGGATGAACAAGCGGGCAGGGAACAAAAGGCTCCTTGACTTTTGCAGAAGCTTGCGTATACAATCGTATACAATAACCAAAAGCTCAAGATCAACCGATTCGATGATGGGACAAAGTACTCCGACCCGGCCTCTCCAGAGAGGAAGCCTAGGCTGCAAGCTTCCGTGGCGCGCTCGCGAAGAAAGACCTCCCGTAGAACCGACGGCGAACACCGGAGACATGAAATCTGCGCTTGTCAGCAGCAGAGCTTGCGTGTCTGGAGGAGAAGTAGCCGAACGGCGCCAACCGGGCGTTATCCGGAGAGGGATTTCCTGCTCAAGCAATAGAGGCGGGATTCCGAATGAAGGTGGTACCACGGGTGACGATACAGTCCTCGTCCTTGACAACGTGTCAGGGGCGGGGGCTTTTTTGCATCGACAACGACCCTTGGGGCAACCCGGAGATGCTGCTGAAGCTCATCGAATCGAGAAGCTGGGCGAAATGCCGAAGAAGGAACGAACGAAATGCTTATGTTGGAGGGAGTCTTATGAGTTTTCAAAAGCCAAAAGGGACCCAGGACCTGCTCCCGGGCACCGTAGAGAAATGGCAATACCTTGAGGAGACGGCTCGCAACCTCACGGCGCTGTACCGATACCAGGAAGTGCGCACGCCGATTTTTGAACACACCGAGCTGTTTGAGCGCGGAGTCGGAGAGACGACGGACGTCGTGGAAAAGGAAATGTACACCTTCGAGGACAAAGGGAAGCGGAGTGTGACCCTTCGGCCGGAAGGGACGGCGGGAACGGTTCGGGCGTATACCGAAAACAAGCTGTATGCCGATCCCGATGTGAACAAGTTGTATTACATCGGGCCGATGTTCCGCTACGAGCGGCCGCAAGCGGGCCGGATGCGGCAGTTCCACCAATTTGGCATTGAGGCGATCGGCTCCACCTCGCCTGCGCTCGATGCGGAGGTCATCACCTTCGGGTATGAGTATTGCCGCAAGCTCGGGTTGACCGGGGTTCGCGTCGACGTGAACTCGGTCGGCACGCCGGAGATTCGCGCCAGCTTCCGGGAGAAGCTGCTCGCGTTCCTAACGCCGATGAGGCACGAGCTGTGCAACGACTGCCAAAGCCGAATGGATCGCAATCCGCTTCGCGTGCTCGACTGCAAGGTGGACCAGCATCGCTTTGCGGATGCTCCCTCGCTGTTGGACGAGCTGGATGAGGAGTGCCGAACGCACTTTGAACAGGTGCTCGCCTACCTGGACGCCATGGGCGTACCTTACGAGGTGAACCCGAAGCTGGTGCGCGGGCTGGACTATTACACGCACACCGCCTTTGAATACAAGGCAGCGGGCATTGGCGCCATCGACACCATCGGCGGCGGCGGACGCTACAACGGACTCGTTGGCCAGATCGGCGGAGCGGAATATGACCGCCCCGGTGTCGGCCTTGGCCTCGGCCTGGAGCGCATTCTCCTCGTGCTGGAAGCGCAAGGGGTTGCGACTCCAGAGTACCCGCCGCTCGATCTGTACCTGATCGGGCTCGGCGAGCGTGCCGAAGCCGAGACGGTGCGTCTCGTGCACGAAGCGCGTTCCGCCGGACTTACGGCGGACAAGGATTACCAAGGGCGCAAGATGAAGCCCGCGATGAAATCCGCGGACCGACTCGCCGCGCGGGAAGTCGCCATCCTCGGGGATGATGAGCTCGACGCCGGCGAGATCACGATCAAGACGATGGCGACGGGCGAGCAGCGGAAGCTTCCGCTCGGGGAGTTCATTCGGGTTCTGGCTGAGGCGAAAGCAAAGGCTGCGAATAGAGAGCAAACAGAAGAAGGGGGACAAGTGCAATGACACTGGCTAGAACGCATCAATGCGGCAAGCTTGGCAAAGAGCATATTGGGCAGGAGGTTACGCTGAACGGATGGGTGCAGCGCCGTCGCGACTTAGGAGGCGTCCTGTTCATCGATCTGCGCGACCGCAGCGGGATCGTGCAAATCGTGTTCAACCCGGACTATTCGGGAGATGCCCTGAAGGTTGCAGACCGTGCTCGTTCCGAGTACGTGCTGGCGGTGAAGGGGAAGGTCGTCGAGCGCAGCGCCGACACGATCAACCCGAACCTGCCGACCGGCGAGCTCGAAGTGCGGATTACGGAGATTGACGTCCTGAATGCCGCCAAGACGCCTCCCTTCTTCATTGAGGATGGGATCGAAATCGACGAATCCCTACGGCTGAAGTACCGCTACCTGGACATCCGTCGTCCGGAAATGACCAAAACCTTGTACCTCCGCTCCAAGGCAGCCAAAGTATTCCGTGACTTCCTCGACGAGAACGGCTTCCTTGAAGTCGAAACGCCAATTCTCACGAAGAGCTCGCCGGAAGGCGCACGGGACTACCTCGTACCGAGCCGGGTGCATGGCGGCGAATTCTACGCTCTGCCGCAATCTCCGCAGCTGTTCAAACAGCTTCTCATGGTAGGCGGCATCGAGCGCTACTATCAGATGGCCCGCTGCTTCCGCGACGAGGACCTGCGTGCGGACCGTCAGCCGGAGTTTACGCAGATCGACATTGAGACATCCTTTATGAGTGACCGAGACATTCAGGACCTGATGGAAGACCTGATGGTTCGCCTGTTCCAGGAAACGAAGGGGGTCGACATTCCCCGTCCGTTCCAGCGCTTGACCTGGGCGGAAGCGATGGGCAAATACGGCTCCGACAAGCCGGATCTGCGCTTCGGGCTGGAGCTTGCCGATGTTTCGGACCTCGTGGCGAACAGCGGCGTGAAGGTATTCGCATCGGTCGTCGCCGGCGGCGGTATCGTCAAAGCCCTGAACGCCAAGGGCTGCGCATCCTGGAGCCGCAAGGAGCTGGATGATCTCGCTCCGTTTGCATCTCGCTACGGCGGCAAAGGCCTCGCGTGGGTGCAAGTGAAGGAAGGCGAGTGGAAGGGACCGATCGTGAAGTTCCTGACCCCGGACGAAATCGCTGCCTTGGGCGAGCGACTGGGAGCAGAAGAAGGAGACGTGCTTATCTTCTCCGCTGACAAGTTCAAGGTGGTCAACGATGTCCTCGGCAACCTGCGGCTGAAGATCGGCCGCGACCTCGGCCTGATCGACGAATCCGCCTACAAGTTCGCTTGGGTGGTGGACTTCCCGCTTCTCAGCTATGACGAGGATGCCGGCCGCTACGTGGCGGAGCATCACCCGTTCACCCAGCCGAAGGACGAAGACCTGGAGTTCTTCGACACGGACCCGCTCAAGATTCGCGCGAAAGCGTACGACATCGTGCTGAATGGCTATGAAGTCGGCGGCGGTTCCATGCGGATTTACCGCCGGGAAATCCAGGAGAAGATGTTTAGCGCCCTTGGGTTCTCTCAGGAAGAAGCCTACAAGAGCTTCGGCTATCTCATGGATGCCTTCGAGTACGGCACCCCGCCGCATGGCGGCATCGCCTTCGGCTTCGACCGGCTGATCATGCTGCTCGCCGGACGAAACAACCTGCGCGACACGATCGCATTCCCGAAGACGGCAAGCGCGACCTGCCTGCTCACGAACGCTCCCGGTGAAGTCGATGACAAGCAGCTGGAAGAGCTGTCCATCCGAGTAGCGCTGAAGCAGCCAGCCAAGCCTGCGGCTCAATAAGGCTCACGCTCATTGCCTATCGGCAACAAGGAGGAAGAACCATTCATGCTTCATCAATTTTCACGCAATGAATTGGCCATGGGTCCGGAAGGACTCGAAGTCCTGAAGAACGCGACCGTCGCCGTCCTCGGCATTGGGGGAGTGGGCTCGTTCTCGGTAGAAGCCTTGGCTCGCAGTGGCGTCGGGCGGATCATCATGATCGACAAGGACGTCGTGGACATCACGAACGTAAATCGTCAGCTTCACGCGCTCCTGTCCACCGTCGGCCAGCCTAAGGCGAAGCTGATGCAGGACCGCATCCGCGACATCAACCCGGAATGCGAAGCGATCGCTCTGCAAATGTTCTATACCGAAGAGACCTATGAACAGCTGTTCGAATACGAGCTGGATTATGTGGTGGACGCTTCCGATACGGTGGAATACAAAATCCACCTGATCAAGCAGTGCCTCGCCCGCAAAATCCCGGTCATCTCCAGCATGGGGGCGGCCAACAAGATGGACCCGACGCGCTTCCAGGTGGCGGATATCTCCAAGACGACGGTCGATCCGATTGCCCGCGTTATCCGGCAGCGCCTGCGTAAGGATGGCATCAAGAAGGGGGTGAAGGTCGTCTTCTCCACCGAGGAGCCGATCATTCCCCGCGAGGACATCACCCAGCAGATCGCTCCGGCCAACGCGAAGACCCGCAAGGCGAAAATGCCTCCGGCGAGCAATGCCTTCGTCCCTTCGACGGCCGGACTGATCATGGCAAGTGTCGTCGTGCGCGACCTGCTGGCGAAGGCAGGCGGCTCCTGGATGGCCGAGCGCAAGGGCATCGACCGCCGCGACTAAAGGAGGCCTACCCTCCTCGGAGGAAAGCCCTAGTGATTCGGTTTGGTTTTGGCCTGTCTCCTCAAACAGGACATGGTATAATAAGAGCATGCTGCGACGGATGGAAACGTCCGCAGGCATGCTCTTTTTTTGTTCCACTCGTCAAATTCGACCGAAAATCGGGTTTGCAAGTATGCTCTTGGAAGTAAGTTGGAAAGTAGGAGAGTAGAGATGGATTTGTTTAGCTACCAGGCCGACCGGGAGCCGGCAGGCAAGCTGCTTGCCGATCGGATGCGACCGGAGACGCTTGAAGAATATATCGGGCAAGAGCACATCGTGGGCCAAGGCAAGTTGCTGCGCCGCATGATCGAAGCAGATCGAATCTCTTCGATTCTGCTGTACGGGCCGCCGGGCACGGGCAAGACCACGCTCGCCCACATCATCTCGAAGCGGACCAACGGCGACTTCGTGAAGCTGAATGCGGTGGATGCGTCCGTCAAGGACGTGCGCGAGGTGATCGAGGCGGCCCATTCGAACAAAGCGATGTACGGGCGCAAGACGATCCTGTTCCTCGACGAGGTGCACCGCTTCAACTCGGCGCGGCAGGATGCCCTGCTCCCGGCGGTGGAGCAGGGGACGATCATCTTCATCGGCGCGACGACAGAGAACCCGTTCCACCATGTGAACGGGGCGCTCCTGTCGCGGTCGACGCTGTTTCAGCTGCACGCGCTCACGCATGAGCACGCGTACATCGCTCTTACCCATGCGCTCGCGGATAAAGAGAAGGGCCTCGGCTCCTTACCGCTGGAAGCGGACGAGGAGGCCCTTCAGCACATCGCGCGCATGGCTAATGGAGACATCCGGCGCGCTTTGAACGCGCTGGAGATTGCGGCACTCACGACCCCGCCTGAAGGGGACGGGGTCGTACGCATTACCCTCGCTGCGGCGGAGGAATCCGTCCGCCGGCCGACCGTGAAGGCGGACCCGTCCACGCAGTACGACGTGCTGTCCGCCTTCCACAAGAGCGTCCGCGGCTCAAGCGACGCCGCGCTGTTCTGGTTCCTCTATGCCGTCGAGAAGCTTGGCATGGACCCGATGACCTTCCTTCGGCGGCTGATCGTCGCCTGCAGCGAAGACATCGGCCTTGCGAACCCGCAGGCGATGGTGCAGGCGGTGACGGCGATGGATGCCTATCACAAGATCGGCTGGCCCGAGGCGAAGTACAACATCGCACAGGCGATCCTGTTCGCCGTCGAAAGCCCGAAGTCCAACAGCGTTGCCGTTACCCTGGGCAAGATTTCAGGCGCCTTCGAGCATGTCGGTACAGCCGAGGTGCCGCTGCACCTGAGGGATGCTCACTACCGCGGAGCGGAGAAGCTGGGCCATACCGGGTACAAGTACCCGCACGATTATCCCGGCCATTTCGTGGAACAGCAGTACTTGCCGGAGCCGCTGAAGAACGCGGTGTTCTTCGAGGCCTCTACTCAAGGGACGGAAGAGAAGATGAAGCAGAATCAGGAGCGTCGCCGCCGTCTCTGAGGCGATGATAACGAGAGCCGAGGAACGGCTTGGTGCTCGAACCTGTAAGTCCACTCACCATGAACAGAAATGGGGAACGGAACAGTCATGTACACCGAGGCAGACAGGCTCATTTTGCTAGGTAAAATCGAAGAGAAGGCGAAGGCATCAGAAGCTGTTCAAGGGCTCCTGCTCGTCGGCTCTGGAGCCTATGGGTTTCGAGACGCTTACTCAGACCTGGATGTGGTTCTCGTGGTAGAAGATAGCGAGAAGGTACCGCCCGTTCATGACGAATGGGTTCATTTTGTGAAAGAGCGCTGCTCGGTACTGAGGCACAAGGAATATCGGCATGAGGAGGACATTTACGTCTCTTGTTTTCTGTTCGCCGATGGGATGGAACTAGACTTGGGAATCTGGTCGTTCGCAAAGCTGAGGGCAACGAAGAGACATTGGAAGGTGCTAGTCGACCGGAATGTTCCTCAAATCCAAGAGCGGTTAGAGCTGACTTTGCCCATCTATCACAGGGACGCTACAGCGGTTGCAAACGAATCGTTGTCCTCCCTTTGGCAGTTCGTGCGGGAGGCGGCGGTTGCGATCGCACGGGGGCACGCCCTTCGGGCTGTTCAAGAAATAGAAGTCATTCGCAGCAAAGCCGTTGAGCTGATTGCCATTCGCGAGGGCATTCCGGCTGATTTCCATAAAGAAATCGGCAATTATCGTTCCTCGCCTCGTGTCGTGAAGCTTGTGGAGACTTACGAGGGCAGCATGGATCGGTCCGGACTTGAGAAAATGCTCATGGCCGTGCTGCAGCTCTATTTTGAGGAAGTGGCCGTTGTACTAGGAATCGATGAGGCATCAGGGGAACATCGGGTCATGATTAGACTGATCGAAAATATAGTTGGGGAACCCCGGATGAAGCTGGATGTTTAATCAGATGAACAAGCCAGCAAGATCTTAACGCATACAAGGAGGGAATGGCCGTGATCCATCTGAAAAGAGCAAGGCCGGAAGAAGCCTCGGTGCTTACCGCAATTCAAAAAGAGAGCTTTGATCGGGAATGCACCCGTTATGGTCAAGAAGAGCAAGGGGGACCTCCCGGCTATGCGGAGGAGGCCTGGCAGCTCGCGATGATGCAGGACATGCACTACTTCGCCATATTGGAAGGGGAGGAGGAGACGGCAGAGGGAGATCGCCTGGATCGGTTGATCGGAGGAGCCATCGTGTCGGAAAACGCGGCTGCCGGGATCTGCCACTTGGGCCGCATCTTTCTGCACCCAGACAAGCAGGGAAGTGGAATGGGAAAAGTGGCCATGCTCGCGCTGGAGCAACAGTATCCGGATGCGATTCGTTGGGAGCTCGACACACCAGACTGGGCGCTCCGCAATCATCGATTTTATCCAAGCTGCGGGTATCGCAAGGTAAACGAAGCGAACGGGTTTTACTATTATGCCAAAGACAAAAGCCCTTCTCCTCCTGATCGGGGATAAGGGCTTTTGCATTCTCTAGTATCTTATTTCAGCTTGGTGATCTTGTCGATGGTACCGCCGCCGAGGCACTTCTCCCCGTCATAAAAGACGACGGCTTGGCCGGGGGTGATGGCCTTTTGCGGATTGTCGAAGAGAACATGGGCGGAACCGTCGGGGTTGATCGTTACCTTAACCCCTTGATCCGGCTGGCGGTAGCGGAACTTGGCCGTGCAGGCAAACTCGCTGCCGGGTGCGGCTCCCTTGATCCAGCTGACTCCGGTTGCGGTGAGGGCAGTGGAGTACAGGCGGTCATCTTGTTCCCCTTGAACCACGTACAGGATGTTGTTCTCCAGATCCTTGTCCGCCACGAACCAAGGTTCGCCGGTACCGGAGCCGCCGATGCCGAGCCCTTGCCGCTGCCCGAGCGTGTAATACATCAGCCCGTCATGCTGGCCCTTCAGCTCGCCGTCAAACGTACGCATGTCTCCCGGTTGAGCCGGAAGGTAGTGGCCAAGGAACTCACGGAAGTTGCGTTCGCCGATAAAGCAGACGCCTGTGGAATCCTTTTTCTTGGCGGTGGCGAGACCGGCCTTCTCGGCGATTTCCCGCACCTTCGGCTTCGGCAGATGCCCGATCGGGAACATGGCCTTGGAGAGCTGGTATTGGTTCAACGCGTTCAGGAAGTACGTTTGATCCTTGTTGCTGTCCACTCCGCGCAGCAGCCGGTAAGCGCCGTCTTCTCCCTGTTCCACTCGTGCATAGTGCCCGGTGGCAATATAGTCAGCACCAAGCTCCAGTGCCTTTTGCAGGAATTCGCCAAACTTGATCTCGCGGTTGCACATTACGTCCGGGTTCGGTGTACGGCCACTGCGGTATTCGTCAAGGAAGTACGTGAACACCTTGTCGTAGTATTCCTTCTCGAAATTGACCGTGTAACACGGAATGCCGATCTGGGCGCACACACGGCGAACGTCGGAAGCGTCCTCCTCTGCGGTGCAGACGCCGAACTCGTCGGTGTCGTCCCAGTTTTTCATATAGATGCCAATGACCTCGTAGCCCTGTTCCTTCAATAGCAAGGCCGCGACGGAAGAGTCCACTCCGCCCGACATGCCCAGGACGACACGGGTCTTTTGGTTGGAAATCGTCATGCTGCATCAACCTTTCTCGGGTAGAACTCGCTTCATTGTACCATATTCCAGGTAAAAAGTTAGCGGGACGGATTTTCATCTGCCGCCGGTTTATGATACCATATCCGATAGGGATTATCGATTAACCGTATAAAGAGTTGATTTCGCGTTAAAAAGCCGAGACTTCGGCTACAATGGGGATGAACAGCACGTACCGGCTGCCCCTCCACTCTTCCAAATGAGGTGTACTTGCTTGAAAATATCAACCAAAGGACGTTACGGTCTCACCATTATGATGGAGCTGGCCGGCCGCACCGGCGAAGGCCCGACCTCGCTCAAGAGCATCGCGGAGAAGAACAACCTTTCCGAGCATTATCTCGAGCAGCTGATTGCGCCGCTGCGGAATGCGGGTCTTGTGAAGAGCATCCGCGGAGCCTACGGCGGCTATGTGCTGTCCCGTTCGGCAAGCGAACTGACCGCGGGAGACATTATCCGCGTGCTCGAAGGCCCGATCAGCCCGGTCGATTTCACGGACGAGGACGATCCCGCCAAGCGGGACCTGTGGATGCGCATCCGCGACAGCATCGCGGAAGTGCTGGATTCCACGACGCTGGAGTCGCTGGTCAATTTCCACGACGAAGGCAAGTATAACAACTACATGTTCTACATTTAAACGCGCGGACCCCCGCTAGCCAAATCGGCTAGCGGGTTTTTTTTTCGGTTTCGGCGGCTGAAAGGATAGCTGTGAAACGAATGGAATTATAGTAAAATCAGGAATAGAAAAGGAAGGTGACCATGAGAAATACTCTAGTAAAGAACCTTGGCACTACTCTTAAGGTGGCGGTTGCTGCTTGCATCGTGATGATCATTTCCTATGTAGTTTACCAAGCCATCCATTTGAAGCTTTGGAGCGGGAATGCTCAAACGGGAATAAAGGAGTTGTCGAAGAAAGAGAAGATCGAGGACTTCGAATATTTAACCCGGTATGTCAAGGATATCTACCCTTATTCCGATGCGATTGTGCAATACAAAAGGTTGGATGATCTCCGATCTCTAGAGAAGGAGTACATCGACCGAGCCGGCGAAACCAGCAACAATACGGAGTTTTTTCAGCTGGTCTACGAATATTCTCAGCGTTTGAGACAAGGCGACGGCCATATTGGTGTGTATTTCGGAACGAACCGGCCGTCGAATAACAACTATGTTCACTATTATTTCAATGATATCCCCAAGAGCACGTATTATAAGACTGATTATTGGGGGCAGGAAGCCGCCAAATTTCAATGGTACGCCTTTTCGGATGCGGATGTGGTTTATAAGGACGGGAAGTATATCTTGAATGAGGAGTATGCTTTCCCGGATCTCACCTTGCCCGCAGGGACGATCATTGTGGGCATCGATGGAATGCAGACCGATGAATACGTGAACACCCTTCAGAACAAAACCCGATTGCAGGTTGACGCCGACTTGAACAAGAATTTCGTCACCACCCTTTTTTCCATCCGGCCGAGTACAGGTTTCGATTATTGGACGGTAGACTTTCAGACAAAGGATGGAGAGGTCTTTACCAGAAAAGTAAAGGCTTTGAATGCGGCTGAAGATGCGGGCAATGGCTTGGCTTCCTTCCAATACCCCAACATGGTCTGCAAAGAAATAGACGAGGACACCGGATACATAAAGATTTTTACGTTTGATCGACAATCAATCCGCGAGGATAACCAGATCATCCAGGATTTTATGCAAGCTTCGCACGGAAAATACAAGAAGCTGATTCTTGATGTTAGAGGGAATACCGGAGGAGAGCTGGAGTATTGGGGAGAGAATATTATTCGGCCGCTCCTTAAGGAATCGAAGTCGTTTGTCCAGTATTCTGCGATCCGAAAAAAGTTTTTTGAGCAGATGGGAATCCGATATCCCATCTACAGACGGGTAATGAAGAATGATCTTTTGCAGAAGGACTTGTACCACATTGATAAGGTTGAGAAGACGGTCCTCCCGGGGTTTAGCGAACAGGACTGGGATATTTTCAAGATTACGAAAACCTTTACGCCGCACAACAGCTTTCCTTTTAACGGAAAGGTGTACATCTTAACGGACCGGGATACCTTTTCCGCCGCGGATTCATTTGCGGTTGCAGCGAAAAGGACCCAGCTAGGACAAGTAGTCGGCACCTACACCGGGGGAAGCGGATCTGCTTTCATAGCCCCCGTGGATATTGCTCTTCCCCATAGTCAAATGATGTTGAGAATGAACGTCGAGTTGACTTTGGATGAGGAGGTTCAGCCCAATCAAATCCTGGGGACGGCTCCTGATGTTGCGCTGCAGGCTTCCACGTTCCCGACCACAAATCCAAACAGCCTTGAGGTTCATGATCTCGTGCAGGACCCATGGATCGATTGGGTCATTCATCACTAAATTACGTAACCATCACATAACCGAAAGCCCACCAGCTCCGGCCGGTGGGCTTTTGGTTCATTTTGATAGGGTGGAAACCGCCTTACTCTTCTTGCTTACCCTTTTTGATAACGGGCACGTAGATCTCCATTACGGTATCCGGGCGGAAGTGGCAGCGTTCATCATAGAATTCAAAATCCAATTTGGATTCATCATACTCATACCCGCTGTCCGGAAACCATTCCTCGAAGATGTACTTCCAGGTTTTTCGAATCGCATTGGGGAACTCGTCCTGATTGGCAGAGCCGTCCTTTCCTCCAAGGGTCACGTCTACCGGAGGGGTGGTGAATACGGCGTACGTCGCTTCCGGCACCTCCAGCGTAATCATGTCGGGGGTTACCTTGTCAAAATCCTCCACCACGACGCCCAGCAAATAAACCAGGCCTCCGCTTTCTCTGGACTCCGGTACGCAGATCCCGACTTCTCCATGCTTCGGAGGATTCAACAGGTCGTACATTTTACATTCCCACCCGTTGATGTCGTATTCATTCCAGAAGGCAGCGATATCTTTGGTGAAGCTTCCATCCGCGAGATTGGTTTTTATTCCATATCCGGCAACTTGAAAAGCGGGCTTTGAGAGAATTGCAGGGATCATTGAACAGCCTCCTAAATGGAATGTGTTTTTGGTTTCTCCAGAAAGATACTGGTTAAGTGCAGCCATTCTTACGGCATATTGGGTCGGGTTATCGCCATACTCCTTACGAAAAGCCTTCGTGAATCCACTTTGGGTTTCATAGCCGTATTCCAGCGCAATATCGATGATTTTTCTGCCTTTTGCCAGCTCGACCGCTGCTAAGGACAATCGCCTCTTTCGAATATAGTCCATGATCGGGACACCCATGCAGAGTTGGAAAACCCTGCAGAAGTGATACAACGAGTACCCGACCTGCTGAGAAACGATTTCAGGTGTCAGCTTTTCTGAGATATTGGCCTCGATAAATTCGATGCTTCGTTTGATATCCTCGCTATAGTTCAAGAATGCCTCATTCCCTTTCCCCGTACGGTTGACTTCATTATACCAACGGCTGAAGCACCAGACTGTTCCGGCTTTGCTATTCTTCCTGTCCCTATTTCTGTTCCTGTTGCGAGCCCTGTGGTTCGGTCATTCGGGTAAAGTGTCGTTTAAGTACAAGAGATCCTTGCCGTGATCGAGTAAGCTTGATCTTGTATTCCAGGCTCTTTGAAAAGTACAGAGAAGGAGGAGAGAAGATTGATCACAAAGAAGCACCAAAGTCGAGCTAGGATTCAGCTCGTATTCGCGCGGCTCCTCTTTTCTCGATTCAACATAAGGAGGACATCCGCTATGAACAAGCTAAGGCTGTATCTGTTCTTCTCTTTCGGATTCACCTGGCTCTTGTGGCTGCCGTTGCTGCTTGAACGCCAGTTCGACATTTCCTTGCCGCAGCTGCCCGGCCAATTCTACCTCGCTTCCTTCGGCCCGCTTCTTGGAGCGATCCTCACCTGTTGGATCACCGAGGGGTGGATTGGCCTGAGAAGCTGGCTGTCTCGCGTATTCTCGGTCCAGCGCGCGGGGAAGGGGATTCTCGCGGCCATCCTTCTCATCCTGCTGTACATCTTGGTGGCGTTGGTTGCCCAGAGGTTGATCGCCGGTCAGTGGCCGGAATGGAACCAATTTGGACGCACCGAAAAGCTGCCCGGTCAGAATGCCGTCATGACGGCGCTAATCTGGATGCTCACGTTCGGGTTGGGAGAGGAATCGGGCTGGAGAGGCTACCTGCTTCCTCTTTTGCACAAGCGCAGCTCGCTCCTTAGAAGTGCGCTGATCGTGGCGATGATCTGGATGCTGTGGCATCTGCCCGCTTTTTGGTTTAATGAGACCTACCTGCAGATGGGCTGGGGCATGATCGGCTGGGGAATCAGCCTGGCGTACGGCTCCATCCTACTCGCTTGGCTCACCCGTCTGGGCAACTGGAGTGTTCTGCCGGTAATCGTTTGGCATGGCGGCTTCGATCTTCTGACCGCCAGCGATCAAGCGGCGGAGGTGATGGCCATGGCGTGCAGCATGCTGGTGATTGTCCATGGGATTCTGTTGAGCCGTCGATTGGCGGCCTTAATGCCGGAGTAAATGGGCGGGATGCACCAATTTTTACAAGGGAATCATTGACAGGAAAAAGGCATCTTTCTATACTCACTCTATCAAGATAATCAAGGATGCCGAGGGATAAGCCATGCGGTATTTGCCTCATGTCGACTTTGGAATTCATCAATTCATTGAGCATTGTCTTCAGGCCGGAGCTGTGCCCATGCCAGCGGATACTTCCGTATACCTGATCTTCATTCTGAATGGTGGCGGAGTCTATAACGGAGTAAGCATGAAGGCGGGAGATGTCATTGCCCTTGGACTGAATAAGGATCCGATGATCGGACTTTCCCATTACACCGAATTGTTTATGGTCGATATGGAATTCCACCTGTTCTTCCAACTGACCGGGATGGAGCCGGCCTTTTGCCAGCAGGTCATTCCGCTGAATGAAGACTCCTTTCTCAAAGACGTGTGCGGCCGACTCATGAGCATTCCGTCTCCTCAGCGTCCGGAGATTGTCGAGCAGGCTTTTCTATCCCGGCTTCGGCAAGGTAAATATCTCGTGAAACGAAAGCTGGAACGGATTGTTTGTGCATCCAAGCTGCTTGAAGTTGTACCGCTCTCTCGGTATGAATCCATTGCAAGGCAAATGAATATCTCCCTTAGGCAGTTAGAGAGAGATTTCACGACGATGTTGGGCATTACCCTGCAGGATTACTCTCGCATTCGGCGCTTTCACCGTTCCATCCGGCTCCTGCGAAGGATGAGCGCTGCCGAGGCCGCCTATTTGTCCGGTTATTCCGATCAAGCGCATATGACGAAGGAATTCAAGAAGATGTCCATCTGGACCCCCGCCCAAGCGCTGCAAAGCTTCGACTTGAACTTTGAAGGAATTCCGCTTGGTGAGCGAAGCTCAGGTGCGCTGTAGATGAGGCGATTTTTGTCGGAATCGCAAGTTGCGGTATTTCGACAGTTTCGTTTGCAAATCGATCCATTCCATCAAGATGTGTTATAATTTTCCTCTGAATCGTTTTATTCATCATAGGGGGGAAATCATGAGGAATTTGAGAAAGTGGCTTTTCGGTCTTCTTGTTCTTTGTTTACTGGTGTCGGCAACCCCGGTTTCGTTCGCAGAGGGAGCGAGTCCCTCTCCGAAAGCGGCAGTCAAGGAAGTGGAATTTCCCATTGCCTTTAACCGGGCAACGGGAGATGGGATCACGGCCATCGCAGCGGATGGAAAAGGGACCATCATCGTCGTTTCTAACCTGTACTACTTGAATATCACGCACGATAACGGGAAAAAGTGGGTCTCCCGAAAACTGCCTTCAAGTGATATGTACGACATCAATTATGTCAAGGGGCGCTTCTACCTATCCCCCATGCATATCGATCCATACAATGCCGCGATTG
The DNA here is from genome assembly GCF_039888655.1 of Gorillibacterium sp. CAU 1737. Classification (NCBI taxonomy): domain Bacteria; kingdom Bacillati; phylum Bacillota; class Bacilli; order Caryophanales; family Paenibacillaceae; genus Gorillibacterium; species Gorillibacterium sp. CAU 1737. Next base: position 107,621 of record NZ_JBDQQO010000008.1, on the reverse strand, counting down.
GCAGCTTCACGTCTACGAATGGAGACAAATGGACTCCCTTCACCCTGGAAGCAAGCAACAAGGAAGCGACAACCATCCGCAATGTTCACTATCTAAATGGACAGTATGTGCTGGTTGGTAATCAAGAGGATGACACCACTCCCATTTACACGTCATCCAACGGGCTGAACTGGAAGGAAGTCGGCCTTTTGCCAACGGAGGTTCGCTACCTGACCTGGAACGGTAAAGTGTACTCCGCCATATGCGGGGAGTATGTGTTCTTCTCGAGCAAGGCCCTCACGTTGTCCCGCAACCAGTTCCAGACGGACGCCAGTGACAAGCGATATGCGGAGCTCATCCTGTATACGTCGTCCAACTTGAAAACCTGGACCCAGCAATCGGGAACGGTCAAAAAGGATCTTAAGTACGGATTTTTAGTAAACGACGTTCCCCGAAAGAGCTACAACTTTAATCTGGAAGGGTACACGCCGGACGGCGTCATCACCTTGTATGATGAACGAAATATCTATACCTCGAAGAATGGAATTTCGTTTACCATCCAGAAGAGCCCCTCGGCCATCGTGAATCCGTTCGGCCGAAGCCCGATTTATAAGCTGGGCAGCAAATACTATACCTTTATTCAATATTGGTACAGCTCCGGAGTGGTTCGCTCCAAAGTCGGCGTTTCGACGGACCGAGTGAAATGGACCGTGACGGATCTGGGGAAAACGGTACCCGATAGCATGAATGTCCTTCAGGCCGGCCAATGGTTTATCGGTTATGGGTATCAAGGTGGGATCTCCCTTTCGGAGAATGGGTTGACCTGGAAAAAAATCCGCTAATAACTCATCATCTCTTTATTCACAATGAGAGTTGATGAGCTACTAGAGCGAGCCATCGGCTTGTACGGAAGCCCTGAAGCGTCCTAGGGATGCTCAGGGCTTTTTTGCTGTTGAAAGCCGACCCTGTTGCCCTTTGCGGACCAATCTGCTACACTCGTGTCGGTATTAAGCATGGAGTACAAGCTAGAGTGTGTCTTCCATTCGGGTTTGAGATCCACTTCTGTCTAGCATTGCTGTACTTTCGGGAGGTTTTTGTTGAACGATGGAACCCATTTACCTTGACCATGCCGCCGCTACTCCGATGCACCCTGAGGCGCTGGCGCGCATGCTCCCCTATATGACGAAGCACTATGGCAATCCTTCGAGCATTCATTCGTTCGGCCGCGAGGCGCTGGCTGCGGTCGCCGAAGCGAGGGAACTCATCGGCGCCGCCCTGAAGGTTTCGGGACGGCGCGTCCTGTTTACGAGCGGCGGAACGGAGAGCGACAACCTCGCGATCCACGGGCTCGCCGCTCGCCGCGGCTATGCCGGGCATGTGATCACGGCGAAGACGGAGCACCATGCCGTGCTGCATGCTTGTGAACGCCTGGAGGAGCTCGGCGTTCAGGTGACCTACCTGCCGGTGGATGCAACCGGCCGCGTGAAGCCCGAGGAGGTCCGGCAGGCGATACGCCCGGACACGTTCCTCATTACAATCATGTACGCGAATAACGAAACCGGCACCATCCAGCCGATGAAGGAGATCGGACAGATTGCGCGGGAGGCGGGCGTCCTCTTCCATACGGACGCCGTCCAGGCGTTCGGCACCGTGCCGATCGACCTCAACGCGCTGGGAGCCGATCTCGTCAGTCTGTCTGCCCACAAGATCGGCGGCCCGAAGGGGGTCGGCGCCTTGGTCGTGGGCGAGAAGGTTGTCCTCCAGCCGCTCCTGTACGGCGGCACCCAGGAGCGCAGCCGCCGTGCGGGCACCGAGAACGTGCCCGGCATCGTCGGCTTCGGCGCGGTGGTCGGGCTGACCGTATCCCGCCTCGCGGAGAAGCGCGCCTACCTGGAGAGCCTCCGCACGCTCCTCCTGGAGGAGCTGGCCAAGCATTTGCCTCAGGAGGCGTTTCACGTGAACGGGCATCCCTCCGAGCGTCTTCCGCACATCGTGAACATCAGCTTCCCCGGCGTGTCGGCGGAGACGCTTCTGATGAACCTGGATCTCGCCGGGGTAGCCGCGGCGAGCGGCTCCGCCTGCACCTCCGGTTCGCTCGAACCGTCCCATGTGCTGGAGGCGATGAAGGTCGGCGCGGATTGCGTCCGTTCCGCCATTCGATTCAGCTTTGCTCCGGTTACCACCAAACAAGAAATCGTTCGCGCGGCGGAAATTGTTGCAACCTTTGTTCGCCGCCATACGTAATAAAATAAAACGGCTTGTTTTTTCTAGTCGTTTGTCAAAAATTCGGATGAAACCCCTTCGCCTTGGATATGCTACACGCGATTTTCCACACAGGGCAGAAGGAGGAATCCCGTTTGTTGAAGGGCCGCGATGTGGTCGGGCTCCCGGTGATCGAAGTGACAACCGGCGAGCGAATCGGCACCGTACAGGACATCCTGTTTGAACGGTGGACCGCTTGCTGCCTGCTGCTTGAGACACGCGTCTGGTTCAAGGCTCCGCGAGCGGTAGAATGGACCGACGGCGTTTCGGTAGGCGAGGATGCGGTGATCCTGCCCCGGGGGATGGTGGTTGCGGACTGTCCGCCCCGCTCGGAGGAAAGCTTTTTCCTCCTGAGGGACCACAAGATTACCGGTGTGCCGATCTTGACAAGAAATGGACAAGAATTAGGTGTAGTCGAAGATGTTTACATTGCAGAAAAATTGGATAAAAGAATACTAGGCTTTGAATTGTCGGAAGGGTTCCTGTCTGATGTGAAGGAAGGGCGCAAGTGGCTGCCCTTTCCCGATAAGATCACATTCGGCAAGGACGCTGTCATCGTCCCGGTGCACAGCCGGGTTGAACGGAAACCGCTCACTACTCAGGAGATAGGGTGATCCCGAAATGCGTTGTCCAAATTGCAACTCCAAAGATATCGGCAAGATCGGCTCCCATCAGTTTTATTGCTGGGGCTGCTTCATTGAATTAACCATCAACGGCGAGAAGATGTCGGTGTACCAGGTAGAGGAAGACGGAACCCTCAGTTCCCTGGATGACTTGTTCTTCGAAGATGTCCAAATCCTGCCTCAAATGCAGGCGAACGGGTAATGAGCTTGAATCCTCGATCACCCGAAACACCCGGAAATTGAAAGAAGGCTCTCCGCGACAGGACGCTTTCTTTTGATTCCGGGTGTTTTTTGAATGGAGCGGCAGATGGGGTTAAGCGGCAGGGATTCCACATATACTGTACCAATGGAGAAAAGGCCAAGCTGTACAGGGGGGAGTTCCGTGGAATCGTTGCCCAACAATCGGTGGTTTAAAGTGCTGGTGTTCATCCTGCTCGGGCTGCTCATTCTGTTCATGCTGGTGCAGATCAAGCCCCTTCTGATGAACGTCTATCATTTTCTCAGCGCCGTGCTGGCTCCCTTCTTGGTCGCCATGATCATCTCGTATGTGTTAAACCCGGTCGTCTGTCTGTTAAACGAACGATCGAAGGTTCCCCGCAGCATCGCCGTCCTGCTGATTTACGCAGCCTTTTTGACGTCCCTGGCTGTTATCCTGGCCAACTTCATTCCGATGTTCGTTCGCCAGTTGACGGAGCTGAACGAGCATTTGCCGCAATTCACCGCGAAGACCCAGGCGCTCATCTCCCAATACAATGAAAATCGCTACATTCCCGAGACAGTCCGCACCGGCATTAACCGGGCCCTGGCCAAGCTGGAGACCGGTATTTCAGCTGGAGTAACCAGCTCCATCGATCGGATCGGCGCTACGCTCAACACCGTCTTCCTGGCCTTTATCATTCCGTTTCTCGCTTTCTACATCCTGAAGGACTTCCAGGGCATCCAACGAGGAATTCTCACCCTGGTCCCCAAAAGCCATCGACGCCAAGCAGTCCGCCTACTGTCCGATGTAGATGAAGCGCTCGGCAGCTATGTGCGGGGGCAACTGCTCGTCTGTGTCATCGTCGGGGTATTTTCCTGGGTAGGGTATTGGCTGATTGGCATGCCGTACCCGCTGCTCTTCGCATCGGCCGTCGCGCTGACGAACATCATTCCGTACCTCGGTCCTTACTTTGGAGCGGCCCCAGCCATCCTGTTCGCCCTCACCCTCTCCTGGAAAATGGTGCTTTATGTCGCGCTGGTCAACTGGATCGTGCAGCTCCTGGAGGGCAATGTCATTTCGCCTCAGGTGGTGGGGCGAACCCTGCATATGCACCCGCTCACGATTATTTTGGTGCTGCTGGCAGGCGGGGAGGTTGCCGGAGTAATCGGCCTCATCCTTGCGGTTCCGTTCTATGCGGCAGGCAAGGTCGTCGTTCAGCACCTGTTCCGCTATTACATCCGCCGGAAGACGGTGTAGGGCATTTGACACCAAGTGGGTCCCTCCATCATAGGGATAGGGTGGGGATCGCATGGACTCGAAGGAAGCTTCCATCGGATGCCAGGAAGGCAGATGGAAGCTTTTTTTGTTTCTCGACATGTATTGCGAACCATTCTTATTCCAAAAAGCGAATAACACAAAATATTTTTCCTTAGTGAAAAAAAGTGTTGTACGCGCAATTTTCATCTGCTATGATCTACCTAAAGGTTGGATTGATTTCCATTGATGAGAGCTCTTTTTTTTACACAAAATGTTTCCCGCGGCTAACAAATATTCCTGGGCGAAAAAGAAAGGGTGTGGAGCTGATGCCGACTGAGAAGGAAGTGGCGCTGTCACGGGCGCTGACCGGGCAAACCTTCCGTATCACCCGACTGCAGGTGCAGGGAACGCTGCGCCGCCGACTGCTGGATTTGGGGTTTGTCCCCGGTGCACGGGTGGAAGTGCTACAGAGAAGCCCGCTTGGCGATCCGGTGGCTTACCGTGTGCGAAGCTTGACGCTTGCTCTGAGAAGAGAACAGAGTGATGCCATTTTCGGGTCCTTGGTGGAGGTGAAGGAAGGATGAACCCCTATCGTTTGGCGTTAGCCGGCAATCCCAATACAGGCAAGAGTACGCTGTTCAACGCTCTGACCGGTATGAATCAGCACACCGGCAATTGGGCGGGCAAAACGGTCCTCCGCGCAGAGGGAACGTTTACCTGGAAGGAGCAGGAGTATGTGCTGGTCGATCTTCCGGGTACGTATTCGCTGTTCGCCAATTCTGCCGACGAGGAAGTAGCGAGAGATTCCATCCTGCTGGAGAAGCCGGATGCCGTCATCGTCGTGGCGGATGCAACCTCCCTGGAGCGGCACTTGAATCTGGCGCTGCAGGTCATGGAGATGACGAATCGGGTTGTGTTGGCCGTTAACCTGCTGGATGAAGCGAGAAAGCTCGGTATATCTATTGACCTTCCTCTACTGGAGGAGCGGCTTGGAGTGCCCGTAGTGGGGATCTCCGCTCGAAAGCGGCAAGGATTGAACGACCTGTTGAATCGGGTGGAAGAGGTGGCTTCTGGGAGTGTTGTGCCCCAACCTCGTCCAATCCGCTATCCCGCGGAAGTTGAATCAGCCCTGGCTCGCCTCATTCCGGTGCTGGAGGAGCGGGTCGGGGAAGCCTATCCGGCTCGCTGGCTCGCTCTCCGTATCCTGGATGGAGATCTGGGGCTGCTGGACTCCCTGCTGCAGGGGGTAGAGCCGTCGAAGGTTGTATGGAACGAGAAGGGGGTGATGGCGGATGCTCCAACCATCTCGGGATGAATTAAAGCGAATCCGGCAGGAAATAACCAGCGGGGGTTTTGATCCCGAATCCTTCCGCGACCAATTGGTCGGCAGCCTCCATTCCGAGGCGGATGCCGTCTGCTCAGGCGTCGTGACCATTCGGGACTCGCGCAGGCTTTCCGACTCCTACCGGCTCGATCGCATCGTAACCTCTCCCATCTGGGGCTTCCCGATCCTCTTCCTCCTGCTGGGGATCGTCTTCTGGATTACGATTGCAGGAGCGAACGTACCGTCCGCGATGCTGGCTGACGGGTTCGCCTGGCTGGAAGGCTATCTGACCGCAGGCTTTGAAGCGCTCCATGCTCCTGATTGGCTGCACGGCTTGCTGGTCTTGGGCTTTTACCGCGGCTCCTCCTGGGTCATCAGTGTCATGCTTCCGCCGATGGCGATTTTCTTTCCGGTCTTCGCCCTGCTGGAGAATTTCGGCTACCTTCCTCGTGTAGCGTTTAACATGGACCGCCTCTTCAAACGTTCCGGCGGCCACGGCAAGCAAGCGCTCACCATGTCGATGGGCTTTGGCTGTAACGCAGCCGCTATCCTGTCCACCCGGATCATCGAATCTCCCCGGGAGCGGATGCTGGCGATCCTGACCAACAGCTTCGTTCCCTGCAACGGCCGCTGGCCGACGCTCATCCTGCTGTCCTCGCTGTTCATGACCTTTGGCGTGGTCGGAGGCGCTGCCTCCTTCGTCACGGCTAGCGTCGTGATGGGGATGGTGCTGATCGGAGTCGCGGTAACGCTCGGCGTTTCCTGGATTCTTTCGCGCACGGCTCTCCGCGGCATTCCCACGCACTATACCTTGGAGCTCCCGCCTTACCGAAAGCCGCAGATCGGCAAAACCATTCTGTACGCAACCCGGGACAAATCGTGGGCCGTTCTAAAGCGGGCGGTCATTGTCGCGGCTCCGGCCGGTGTGTTGACCTGGGTGCTCGGCAACCTGTATATAGGCGAAAGCAGCGTACTGGCGCATGGCGCAGCCTTCTTCGATCCTTTTGCCCACCTGCTTGGCATGGACGGCTACATTCTCATGGCTTTCCTGCTCGGCTTGCCTGCTAACGAAATCGTGCTCCCCATTCTGCTTATGGGGTACTTGTCCTCAGCGGCGATGGTCGACCTTGACGGGCTGGCCGGGATTCGCGAAATCCTCCTGTCACACGGCTGGACCTGGTTGACGGCGCTCAACATGATGCTGTTTTCCCTCTTGCATTTTCCATGCGGGACGACATTATTCAACATTGCCAAAGAAACCCGAAGCGCCAAGTGGACGGCCGTCGCGGGCTTGTTGCCGACCGGTGTTGCGATCTTGGTTACGTTCCTGGTCACTCAAGCGGTAAGAGCATTTGGTCTTGGCGTGTAAATTGACGGGTCCGGCTCCTCTTTCTTATAATAGGGGGAGGAATACTCTCTTCGAGAGGAGGAGACCGGTGATGAAGCCTGATATCCAAGAAGGGCTGAAGTTTATTGTAACGGGAGATTCGATCTCCAAAGGGGTCATCTACGATGACAGCAAAGGCAAGTACAGAGTCTTGGAAAATAACTATGTATCCATCCTTCAGAACAAGCTGAAGGGAATGGTGCAGAACACCGCTCGGTTCGGCAATACCCTGATCAAGGGGGCCGGACGACTGAAGACCGACGTAGAGAAGGGGAGCCCCGATATCGTGCTCATCGAATACGGGGGCAACGACTGCGATTTCAATTGGAGTGAGATTGCGGACGATCCGGCACGGGAGCACAGCCCGAAGACCGACTTCCACCTGTTCGAGAAGATGCTGACGGAGACGATCTCCTACCTGAAGAGCAACAAGATCATCCCGGTTTTGATGACCTTGCCTCCGCTGAACGCCGAGCGCTATTTCAAGTGGGTGAGCAACAACAATCCGCTCGCCGAGAAGAACATCCTGGAGTGGTTGGGCAGCGTGACCAAGATCTATTGGTGGCAGGAGCGTTATAACTCCATGGTCATTAAGGTGGCCGAGGAGACGCGGACGAAGTGGATCGACATTCGCGGGGCTTTCCTGCAGGACCCGGACTACAGCAAGTTTTTGTGCATTGACGGCATTCATCCCAACGAAGAAGGGCATCGCATCATTGCCGACAAAGTGTTGGAGTATGTGGGAAGCCGTTATTCGTACCTACTGAAGGATGGCTCCGGTCTTGGCTTTGCTTGACGTTCGTTGACATTCCCTTTCGGGATGGCTATAATTTACCTGATAAGCAACCATAACGAAAACGAAGATAAAACCCATGCGGTCATTGCCCGTCCGGCAGAGAGAAAGCCTCGATCAGGGACCCTCGAATCGATTGAGAAGAGAACCTTATCGGCTGCGAAGGCTTTTCGGCGAAGAATGCCCGTGCCAGTTTTGGAGTGTGAATTGCCTTCACCGGTTGGACCCGTTACCATCCACAACAAGGAGACTGGCCCGATGCCTGACGATTCGTCAGGAGGCAGGTTCAGTAACCAGGGTGGTACCGCGATCATTCGTCCCTGCTAATCAGCAGGGGCGTTTTCTGTTTTTTATCACAAATCAGGCCGCAGGATATGAGGCCAAGGGGGATTATTCACCATGAAAGCCAGTGTCATCCGTCAAAAATGGGTAGATTTCTTCGCTGAGAAAGGGCACAAGATTGAGCCGAGCGCTCCGCTCGTGCCGCATAACGATCCGTCTCTCCTGTGGATCAACGCGGGTATGGCGCCGCTCAAGATGTATTTCGACGGTCGCGTGAAGCCGGAGAATCCGCGGATCGCGAACGCGCAAAAGTGCATTCGCACCAACGACATCGAGAACGTCGGCAAAACCCGCCGTCACCACACGTTCTTCGAAATGCTCGGCAACTTCTCGATCGGCGACTACTTCAAGGTGGAGACGATCAACTGGGCATGGGAATTCCTGACGAGCCCGAAATGGCTTGGCCTCGATCCGAACCGCTTCTCGGTTACGGTCTATAAGGACGACGAGGAAGCCTTCACGCAGTGGAATCAAGTGATCGGCATTCCAGCAGAGCGGATTTACAAGCTGGACGGCGACAACTTCTGGGATATCGGCGAAGGCCCTTGCGGTCCCTGCACCGAAATCTTCTACGATCGCGGCGACCACTACGGCGATCTGAATGACCCGGAATGCTGGCCTGGCGGGGAGAACGAGCGCTTCCTCGAAGTATGGAACCTCGTGTTCTCCCAATTCAATCACAACAAGGACGGCAGCTATACGCCGCTTCCGAACAAGAACATCGATACCGGTGCAGGGCTGGAACGCCTGGCAACCGTCCTTCAAGATGTGGATTCCAACTTCGACACGGACCTCTTCCTGCCGATTATCGAGGAGACCTGCCGTCTCGCCGGGGTGCGCTATGGCGAATCGGTGAAGACCGATGTAGCCCTGAAGGTGATTGCTGACCATATCCGCTCCGTTTCCTTTGCAGTTGGTGACGGCGTGCTGCCGTCCAACGAGGGCCGCGGCTACATCATCCGCCGCCTGCTCCGCCGTGCCGTTCGCTTCGGGAAGACCATCGGCTTGGACAAGCCGTTCCTCTACCTGCTGACCGGCAAAGTTGCCGACATCATGGGCGTGTACTATACCGAGGTGGTGACCAAGCAAGAATTCATCACCAAGGTGATCCGCGGGGAAGAGGAACGGTTCCACGAGACGCTGAGCGACGGCCTCGTCCTGCTCTCCAACCTGGCTGAACAGGCGAAGAAGGAAGGGCTTGCGACGATCTCCGGTCAAGAGGCGTTCAAGCTGTACGATACCTACGGCTTCCCGTTTGACCTGACGGAAGATTTTGCTGCCGAGCACGGGCTTACCGTCGACCGCGAGGGCTTCGACAAGGCGATGGCGGAGCAGCGGGAACGCGCCCGCTCTGCTCGTCAGGAAACCGAGAGCATGAAGGTACAAGGCGGACCGCTTACCGATTACACCGAAGCCTCGCAATTTGTCGGCTATACGGAATGGACGATCGAGGCGAAGGTGCTCGCCATTGTGAAGAACAACGAGCTGGTGAAGACGGCAGAGGAAGGCGACGAATGCGCCGTCATCCTGGACCGTACGCCGTTCTATGCGGAAAGCGGCGGCCAAGTAAGCGACCGCGGCACGATGAAGAGCGACGTGGTGAACGCTGCTGTGACGGATGTCAGCAAAGCACCGAACGGCCAGCACGTCATGTCCGTGAAAGTAACGAGCGGCACCCTGAGCGTCGGCGCAACGGTAACCGCGGAAGTGGATCAAACGAGCCGCAAGGATATCGTGAAGAACCACACCGCAACCCACCTTCTGCACAAGGCGCTGAAGGAAGTGCTGGGCGATCATGTTAACCAAGCCGGATCCCTCGTGGCACCGGAGCGGCTGCGCTTCGACTTCTCGCACTTTGGCAGCTTGACCGCCGAAGAGCTGAAGGACATTGAAGAGCGCGTGAACCGCCAAGTGTGGACGAACACCGTGCTCGACATCTCGCAAAAGGCCATCGACGAAGCGAAGGCCATGGGCGCCATGGCGCTCTTCGGCGAGAAGTATGGCGATGTCGTGCGCGTCGTACGCATCGGTGACTACAGCCTCGAGCTGTGCGGCGGCTGCCACGTCGTCTCGACGGCGGAGATCGGCCTGTTCAAGATTGTAAGCGAAGGAGGCATCGGCTCCGGAGTGCGCCGGATCGAAGCCGTTACCGGCCGTCACGCTTATGGGTACATGGAAGATCAGCTGAGCTTGCTTGATCAAGCGGCTGCCTTGCTAAAAGCAGGCGTACAGGATGTGCCGAAGCGCGTCGAAGGGCTACAAGGGCAACTCCGCGAGCTTGGCCGCGAGAACGAATCGCTTAAGGCGAAACTGATGAGCGCCGAAGCGGGCTCTCTGACCGACCAAGTGAAGGAGATCGCCGGGATTTCGGTGCTCGCCGCTCGCGTCGACGCTCCGGATATGGATGCGCTGCGCACGCTGGCCGATCAGTTGAAGGCGAAGCTCGGCTCCGGCATTCTTGTGCTGGGAGCAGGCAGCGCCGACAAGGTCAACCTCGTGACGCTGGTTACACCTGACCTGACGGCCAAGGGCTTCCACGCCGGCAAGATCATCAAGGAAGCAGCTGCTGTATGCGGCGGCGGCGGCGGCGGGCGTCCGGACATGGCACAAGCCGGGGGCAAGGATGCTTCGAAGCTGCCGGACGCTCTGAAGAAAGCGGAAGAGACGATTGCTGCCCAAGCAGCGGTGCAAGCCTAAGCTCGATGTGGAAGGAGAAGCCGGCGGATCTGATTGTTGGCCGTTCCGCCGGCCCCTTTCTCGTGTATGACCCAAGAGAATTTCTTTGGGAAAATGGCCCATTTTTCATGAATAAGGCCAGGTTCTTATGGATATAACGGAAAGATATGCTTTAATATAGACAAGAGGGTCCTTTCTTTGTCTGATGATATTCTTACTCCGGGAGGTGCCGGTGATGAGCTCCATGGACAAAACGATGAAATTCAATGTGAAGGCGGATGCTGACGAAACTTCTCCTCGGGAAGTGTTACTATCGGTATACGAAGCTCTTCAAGAAAAAGGATACAATCCGATCAATCAAATTGTCGGGTATTTGCTGTCGGGCGATCCCGCCTACATCCCGCGCCATAACAATGCCCGTACCCTGATCCGCAAGCGGGAGAGGGACGAGCTGATTGAGGAATTGGTCCGATCTTATCTGAAGCAGGAGAAGGAATAACGTGCGCATAATGGGTTTGGATTATGGGGATAAAACCATTGGTGTAGCTGTGAGCGACGAGTTGGGCTGGACGGCCCAAGGCGTTGAAGTCATCCGGCGTAAAAGCCGGGAGGACGACCGGACTCGGCTGGCGGAGTTGATCCGCGAATACACCATGGATGAGATCGTGGTTGGCATGCCGAAAAACATGAACGGCACGATCGGTCCGCGCGGAGAAGCGAGCCGCGAATTTGCAGATCAGCTGGCGGAATGGTTTGGCCTTCCGGTTCATCTGTGGGATGAACGATTGACTACGGTCGCCGCACAGCGTACATTAATAGAAGCGGACGTAAGCCGCAAAAAGCGCAAAGGGGTCATCGACAAGATGGCTGCGCAATTGATTTTGCAAGGCTTTCTTGATTCCAAGACAAAGAGGTGACGTTTCCGATGGACAACAACGACCTGAAGAACGCAGGCCCCGCCGGAGAAAACATGGAAGAGCCGGAGATCATCTACATTCCGGATGAAGACGGCAATGAAGAAGAATTTGAAGTCATCATGAAGTTTGAAGTCGACGGCTCCGATCGTCAGTACATGATGGTCGTGCCTGTGGATGCCGCCGATGACGAAGAATCGGAGGAAGTCTACGCCTTCCGCTATGAAGAAGACGGCGACGATCTCAAGCTGTTTACCATCGACGATGAGCAGGAATGGGACATCGTGGAGGAAACCTTTAATACGCTGATGGCGGAGCTGGAGGAAGAGGAGAACCAATGACCGACCTGCGCGTGGAAGATGTCCAGCGCCTTCACCTCGTTCGAGAGGCCTTTGGCGAGGAGCTTGAGCTGGAGGATCCGGACGGTCATACCCGAATTTATCGTCTATTGGATGAATTTACGGCGGGAGGCTCCTCCTATGCGATCGTGCAGGACGAACCGATGCGCAAGGCGGACGAGATTGAGGTATTCCGACTCGTTCAGAACGAGGACGGAAGCCTGTCTCTGGAGACCGTAGAGGACGATGAAGAATGGGAGACCATCGCGGAGCTTTACGACGAGATGTCGGTTTCATTTGAAGATTGACGCCCTCTTTTACGCAAACGCTAACAATGAGCATGTCGACCTTTTCATTGGTTTGCAAACACGCTCTAGAGCGTGTTTGCAAACCTGATCTTCAGTCGTATTCGTTGGTTGATTCAGGGGCGGAGTTCACGCTCCGGTAGAGAGCGGCGGAGGCCGCTCTTTTCTTGTATATAACGCAAAGTAGGACAGACTTGACCTGGAGGAATGGTATGGCTACAAAACCCAAGCCGCGGCGAGGTCGGCGCGTGCTTCGCATTTTTCTCGCATTGCTCTTGTTCCTTCTTCTTCTAGCCGGTGGTGGACTGTATTACGTATGGAACGGCCTTCAACCTACAGAGGCCGGAGAAGCCGTTCGTCTGGAGATACCATCCGGAACGGGAACGGTTCGCATCGCACAGCTTCTGGAGGAAAAGGGCCTCATTCGCAACAAGCTGCTGTTTACGGCCTACTTGAAGTACAAGGAGGAAGGAAGTCGTTTTCAGGCTGGAACGTATGATGTCGCTCCCGGCGCTACGCTCGATGAGATCATCGCCAAGCTGAACAGCGGCGACACTGTGAAGGCGGAGATGATTCGCTTTACGATCCCGGAAGGCTATACGGTGAAGCAGATCGCGGCCAAACTGGCGGAATCCGGCTACACGACCGAGAAGGAGTTTCTTGCTCTTCAGGACAAGCCGGGCTCGGTAACGCTCTCTCTTCCCGAAGGTGCGGCCGTGACCGGTGACGAGCTGGCCTACCCGCTGGAGGGCTACCTGTTCCCGGAAACCTATGAGATGGTCAAAGGGAGCACCTCAGCTGAGATTCTCGAGCGGATGACGAAGGAGCTAACGGATCGGCTGGCTGCGATTCCTGATTTCGACGGCAAGCTAAAGGCGAGTGGGCTTACCCTTCATCAGCTGCTGACGCTCGCTTCTCTGGTGGAAAAGGAAGCTGCCGTTCCGGCCGAACGCCCGCTGATCGCCGGTGTCATCTACAACCGGCTGAAGGCGGACATGAGGCTTGAAATCGATGCGACCGTGCAGTACGCCCTCGGCGAAACGAAGGATCGACTGTTTGAGAAGGACCTTCAAATCGAAAGTCCCTACAATACCTACAAAACCAAGGGACTTCCACCCGGGCCGATTGCATCGCCGGGGCTGGCCTCGATCCAGGCGGCCCTTGAGCCGAAGGAATCGGAGTACCTCTTCTACGTCACCAAGAAGGATGGCACCCGCGAGCATCTGTTTGCCAAGACGTATGCAGAGCATCTGAAGAACATCGAGAAGAGCAAGCAAGGCGCAACGAAATAAGAGAGCTTAAACCGTCTGACCGTTCCGGCGCAGGCGGTTTTTTCCTGTTTACCGGTTGGTAGCATCAAAGTGTGACATTTGTTATAGTAGAAGATATGTCTTTTTTCCAAAAGAGATGTCCGTTTTGGTTTGCATAAAAGGAGGAAACGAGGATGGCGAAGAAACCGGAGCTGGTTACGGCGGCGGGAAGTCTGGAGGAAGTGAGTCGGCTTCTTGCGGCAGGGGCCGATGCGATTGCTGTCGGAGAAGAGCGTTATGGCATGCGGCTTCCGGGTAACCTAAGCGTCTCTGAGCTTGCACAGGCGGCTAAACTTGCTCATGAGCAGGGGGCCAAACTGTACGTGATCGCGAACGCTCTCTTTACAAATGACATTGCCGATGAATTGCCCGACTATGTGCGTCAGGTTGCGGAAGCGGGTGCGGACGCCCTGGCCTTTGGAGATCCTGCTCTACTTCCTGCGTTGAAGGAAGCGGGGGTCGCCCTGCCCTTGCATTGGCATGGCGAGACGATGTCAACGAACTACGAGACTGCCAACTACTGGGGGCGCCGGGGAGCCGTTCGCGTGTTTGCGGCGCGCGAGCTGAATCTGGAGGAGCTTCTGGAGCTCAAGCGCAGCTGCGCCCTGGAGGTGCAGGTGCAAGTACATGGAATGACCAACATCTATCACTCGAAGCGGCCGCTGGTGGAGCTGTACCGGGAGCATCAAGGCCGCCGCTTGTCTACGGAAGCCTACGGGCAGGAGCGAGGGCTGGAGCTAATCGAGGCGGAGCGACCCGATGAACGGTTCCCTGTCTTCGAGGATGCGAACGGGACGCATATCATGAGCTCGGACGACCTCTGCTACCTGGATAACCTGGAAGACCTGATGGAAGCCGGTATCGACAGCTTCTATGTCGAAGGTCTGCTTCAATCGATCTCCTATCGGGAAAAGGTCGTCGCGATCTATCGACAGGCAATCGATGCCTATGCGCAAAACCCTGTCGATTGGTACCGCGATGAATGGCTCGAAGAGCTGGAGGAGATTCAGCCGGATCATCGGCGGTTGAGCTTCGGCTTTCTGTATAAGCAGCAAGTGTATTGAAGAAGAGAAGAAGGAGGGAGATCATGACCACGAACAAAACCGCAGGCATGCCTACAAGCAGCCCCGCCTTGGCCAAGCTGCATAAGCCGGAGCTACTGGCCCCGGCCGGAAATTTGGAGAAGCTGAAGTTCGCTGTCCGGTATGGAGCGGATGCCGTCTATATCGGGGGGCAGCAGTACGGTCTGCGATCGAACGCCGATAATTTTTCACTGGAGGATATGCGGGAGGCGGTCGAATTTGCACGTCCTTACGGAGCGCGTATCTTTGTCACCACCAACATCATTGCCCATAACGAGGATATCGCAGGGGTTGAGGAATACCTCCGGGGATTAGAGGACGCTGGCATTTCGGCCATCATTGTGGCGGACCCGATGATTATCGAAACCTGCCGCCGCGCAGCTCCGAAGCTGGAGGTTCACCTGAGCACCCAGCAGTCTACTCTCAACTGGAGAGCCGTTCAGTATTGGAAGGAAGAAGGAGCGGACCGCGTTGTGCTCGCGCGGGAGACGAGCTTTGAGGAGATCGCCGAGATCAAGTCTCACGTTGACATCGAGATTGAAACCTTCATCCATGGGGCGATGTGCAGCTCCTTTTCGGGCCGCTGTGTGCTGTCAAATCACTTTACCGGACGGGACTCCAACCGCGGGGGCTGCTGCCAATCCTGCCGCTGGAAGTACGACTTGTATGAGGGCGAGCAGGCGTTGTTCGAGGAAGGCGACAATCCGTTTGCGATGGGGGCGAAGGACCTCTGGATGCTGGAGCATATTCCGGAGCTGGTTCGTTCCGGCATCGACAGCTTCAAGATTGAAGGACGCATGCGGAGCATTCACTATGTTGCTACGGTCGTGAATGTCTACCGTCAAGCCATCGACGCTTACTTGGCGGACCCGGAGGGCTACCAAACCGACCCCCGCCTGGTCGAGGAAATCTCCAAAGCGGCCAACCGTCCGGTAAACACCGGCTTCTACTTCGATGAACCGGGGCATGAGGATCACATCTATACGCCGGAGGACAAAGCGGTTCCCTATGATTTCGCGGGATTAGTGCTCGATTATGATGCCGAAACCGGGATCGCCCTGATCGAGCAGAGAAATCACTTCAAGCCGGGACAGGAGATCGAATTCTTTGGTCCGGGCGGACTGTTCTTCCAGCAGCGAGCAGGAGAACTAACGGATGAAGAGGGCAATTCCCTCGATGCGGCTCGGCATCCGCTGCAAAAGATCCGAATGAAAGTGGACCGGGAGGTTCGCCGATTCGATATCATGCGCAAGAAAAACAAATAGAATGTCTACAAAAGCCCCTTACGGGGCTTTTGTCCCATCTTGGGGAAAAATCTCAGATCGAAACGTTTTGAAGAAGGAAGTGCTTGAAGTTTGTCGAAATCACATGATAGGTACATAAGTTCAAATGGACGTCAGCGTTGAGTCGTTGGCTTCATTTTGAAGCAATCCAGAAAGGACTATGAAGTGGGATGGTGGGGTAGATGAATTCGAAAAAACCAAAGACAGAGGGGAAATGGATTGCGAAAGCAGGGAAGGGAACGAAAGCGCTTACAGCAAGAGTAAAACAGGTCCGTGTCAACCCGGCTCGTTCCGTCGGCATTCAGTTGTTTCTCGCCTTTTTCTGCGCGATCTTCGTGCTCGTTCTTGGGGTAGGCTTGTATTCCTATAGCCAGTCCAAGACCATCATTCAAAACAAGGTGGATGAAGCGACCAAAGGCACGATCACCCAGGTAGGGGACAAGCTGGAGCTCGGTCTTGGAATGTTCGAGAGCGAATCCATGAAAATCATCGCGGACAGCGACATGAGTTCTGCGCTCGCCGGCTGGAAAAGAGCTTCCACCAATCAGAGCGACGACTCGCTGTATGATCAATTGACAGCCGTTCAGAGCATTACGAAGAAATTGTCGAGCATTACGTTCGGGAACACCGGGATTGGAAGCATTCATATTTTACCGATCCCCCAAGGGATCATGCCCATCAGTACGACATCCTTCCAAACGGCTAACGGGGCGAAGGACTACCGGGAGGAAGAATGGTTCAAGAGAGCCATTGAGGCGAACGGGAAGGTCGTCTGGGTGGATACGGCCGCCAACGGCTTCTCCAGTGTCTCCAAAGCGCCTGCCATCGGCATGGCTCGTCAATTGACCATTACGAGCACGGGCGACCGGGATCAAGTCCTGCTCTTCGAAATTCCGCTAACGTCACTTGCGGATTACTTGACGCACATATCCACGGATACGAGCAGCGCTACCTATATCGTGAGCGACAGCGGCAAGATTATTTACTCCGATGATCGCGCCAAGGTTGGCCAGGATTCTCCCGTCACCTTGACAGCGGATGATTTCAACGCTGCTCAAGAGATGGCCATGAGTAAGGAACTCAAGGTGGATGGAAGCAAGCAACTGGTTGTCTACAAGAGGATGGGAGAGACCAACTGGTCGATCGTAACCTTGATTCCTGTGGCAGAGCTCCTCAAGGATACAAAGGCCATTCAGAACGTAATGTGGATTTCGGTTATCGTCGCTGCACTTGTAGCAATCGGAGTCGGGTTCCTCGTGGCGAATATGATCGGCAAGCCTCTTCGCAAGCTGCGCAATTTGATGCAGCGGGGAGAAAGCGGAGATCTGACGGTACGAGCGGCCTTCAAGGGCAAGGATGAAATCGGTCAGGTCGGCGTGAGCTTCAATCAGATGATGGAGCAGATTACGCGCCTGGTTGACCAGACCAACCGTTCTGCCGAGCAAGTGCTTACGACGGCGGGAGAGCTGTTGAGCGCATCCAAGCAAACCACAACCTCCGCCAAGGAAATCGCGATCGCGACCGAAGAGATTGCGAACGGCGCATCCAGTCTCGCGGTTGAGGCAGAGCGGGGCAACAACCTTACGCATGTGATCGGCGACAAGATGAAGCATGCCGTCGAATCGAACATGCAGATGGGAGCTGCCGCAGGCGACATCCAGCGCTCGAGTGAGCAAGGGATGGTCTACATGAACGAGCTGACTGCCAAAACCAGCTCGACCGAAGAGATGGCACGGGCGATGGTCGAGAAGGTAGAGAAGCTGAAGGACAGCACGGCTTCGATCCGCAAGATCCTCGATGTTCTGGGCAACATGACCAAACAGACGAACATCCTGTCCTTGAACGCCACGATCGAAGCAGCACGCGCCGGGACAGCAGGCAAAGGCTTCATGGTGGTCGCCGACGAGATTCGCAAGCTGGCTGAGCAATCGAAGGCTAACATTGGATTTGTCGCTGAAATTACGGACACGATCCAAACCGAGATTGACGAGACGGTGAATGTTCTGGTCGAGGCTTATCCGCTCTTCCAAGAACAGATTCAATCCGTGAAGGATACAGATGAGATCTTCAAGAGCGTCAACCTGCATATGATGAGCTTCGTGAATCAGCTTAATCAGGTGACAGACTCGATCCATGTGCTGGATGCAAGCCAGCGTGATCTGACCGAAGCGATGACGAATGTCAGCGCCGTGTCGGAAGAATCGTCTGCTACCTCCGAAGAGGTGGCCTCGCTCAGCAATGAGCAACTGGGTGTAAGCGAAGGCTTGACCCGACTGGCCGAAAACCTGGAAAGCCTGTCACGTGGGCTCCAAGACAGCCTGAAGCAGTTTAAATTCTAATCGCTTCCGCTCGATAAGCCGATCGCATCGGAGATCAATCCGATGCGATCGGTTTCTTTTTTATCCTACCATTGTTATTGATAACATAAAATAATTAATAACAAAATTTTGTTATTTGCTTGTCGAGTTTTGAATAATCTATGAACACAAGGATAAAAAACAGGTGGATTTTTTCGCTATTAAGGAGCATAATGGCAGGAGAGAAAGGCATTTTGTCGAAATTGTAAAGCATATAATCGGTTGAGAGAGGTGAGCCCCGCTTCGCGAGACTAAAAAAACCTAACAAAAACGGAATCAGTTAATGGGGAGGGCTAATCAAGTGAAGAAGAGAAAAGAGCCAAAAAAGACAATAAAAGAAAAAAAAGAATCGAAAGTAAAGAAAGCGCTTACTATCGAAGATCGGCAAGAACTTCGCACCTCTATGTTCCAATCGGTTGGCCTTAAGCTGTTCCTGATCTTCTTTTCGGCTATTCTGATCATGGTGAGCTCGGTAGGTTGGTATTCGTATACAAGCTCCAAAAAAATCATCAAGAACAACGCCGAGCTGTCGATGAAGCAGAGTGTCAATCAAGCCGCAGAGAAGCTGCAGCTCGGGTTAAAGATTTTTGACAGTGAATCGTTGAAGGTTGTGAAGGACCCTGATATGCTGTCCATCCTGGCAGACTGGAAGCTGCAAGCCACCGGCCGCGGCACCGGAGATGCGGACAAAACGCTGGAGGCCATTGACAAGAAGCTGGATGCCATCAAGCTGAACAGTGTCAGTGAAATTGCCGCCATTCATATCCTTCCCACTACAGCGATAACCCCGGTGAGCACGAACGGGTTTGAAGCTTTGCCGGAGGAGAAGGACTATCGCAAGGAAGACTGGTTTACGAAGACGCTGGAAGAGAGCGGCAAGACGTTGTGGCTAGATGCTGTGGAAAAGGGCTACACCAAATCGGTATCGAAGCCTTCTGTCGGTCTGGCCCGCCAGTTGACGCTGTCTTCGATCGACGATAATGGACAAGTTCTTCTCTTTGAAATCCCGCTCTCGTCGCTTGCCAGCTACATCACCCACATTCAGGTCGGGAAGACGGGCAAGAGCGTCGTGTTGAACGAGGAAGGCACCATTATTTATTCCGAGGTTTATGATCAGGTCGGTAAGAAGGGCTCTCTGATCTTAACGGAGGAAGAGCAGGCAGCGGCCTCCAGTGAGGTGGTCAGCCGCATCGCCGAGATCGGAGGAGTGGAGAATCTGATTGCTTACCGGCAAGTTTCGGGCAGCAGTTGGACGATTCTGACTACCGTTCCGGTGAAAGAGCTGGTGGGCGATACGGAAACCATTCGCAATGTTACCTGGCTGTCCATTGGTGTCGCGACTCTTGTTGCCATTGGGGTCGGCATTCTTGTTGCCCGGCAGATTGGCAAGCCGGTGCGCAGCTTGAGCCGGCTGATGCATCGGGCAGAGCACGGCGACCTTACGGCAGCCGATCAATGGACGTACAAGGGCAAGGATGAGATCGGCCGCCTTGGCCGCAGCTTCCATCAAATGATGGCCCAGATCAAGCATTTGGTCGTGGAAGCGACCAAATCCGCAGCTGAGGTGCAGGCCTCAGCCGAGGAGGTACTCGGCGCAGCCAAGCAGACCACAACATCAGCCAAGGAGATCGCCATCGCGACAGAGGAGATCGCGAACGGCGCATCGAGCTTGGCGGTGGAAGCGGAACGAGGCAGCAACCTGACCACGATCATCGGCGATCGGATGCAACAGGCTGCCTCGGCAAGCGAACAGATGGGTACCGCCGCGCAAGCGGTACAGGAGTCCAGCTCCGTGGGGATTCGCCATATGGGCGAATTGACCAACAAGACGCGAACCACCGAGGAAATGACTCGTACGATGGTGGACAAGGTCGCCAACCTGAAGGAAAGCACCGCCTCCATTCGGAAGATTCTTGAGCTGCTCGGTTCGATGACCAAACAGACGAACATTCTCTCCCTTAATGCTACGATTGAAGCAGCGCGTGCGGGTGCGGCCGGTAAGGGCTTTATGGTTGTGGCGGATGAGATCCGCAAGCTTGCCGAACAGTCGAAGGAGAACATCGGCTTTGTCGCGGAAATAACGGATGTCATCCAACAGGAAATCGAAGAGACGGTGGATGTTCTTCAGGAAGCTTACCCGATGTATCAGGAACAGATCGAGTCGGTGAAGGAAGTGGACGAAATCTTCCAAAGCGTCAATCTCCGCATGGAGGGCTTCTCTGCTCAGCTCAGCGAGGTGACGCTGTCCATTCATGCTCTGCAGGACAGTCAACAGGACCTGACCGAAGCGATGACGAACGTGAGTGCCGTTTCGGAAGAATCCTCGGCGACGTCCGAGGAAGTGGCTTCCCTCAGCAACGAGCAGCTTGGCGTGAGCGAAGGGCTGGCTCGTTTGGCGGAACAGCTGGAAGGGTTATCTCGCAACCTGCAGGAAAACTTGACTCGCTTCCGCGTAGAGTAGAGTTGTTGCGCGGCGAAAGATCGTGTTGATGAAGGGAACGAAAAAAGCCTTCTGCTCCCAGAAGGCTTTTTTCGTTGCGACAAACAGGCTTAGCGAACGGCGACGGCAGCCTGAAACTCAGCCTTCACTCGTGCCAAGAGCTCGGGCTGAGTCAGCACATCATAGGCTGTCCAGGCGAGGGCTTTGGCTCCGAGCTTCATGCCTTCCATGGCCCGAGGAAGCATGGCGGCGTCCCGGAATTCCGCCGTGTGGAGCAAGTATGGGTCCTCGGTTACCTTGATGTAAGGGTGGATGGTCGGACATTGCCGGGATACATTGCCGAGGTCGAGCGAGCCGTTGTCCTTGCCTGCCGACAAGAGGTGTTCTCCCACGCCGAGTGCATGCAAGTTGCTTGTGAAGAGGTCGGACAGCGTCTCATTCGTAATAAGCTCGTCGTACGAGTATTCGTAGTTCGATACTTCGACGGTGCAGCCGGTTTGAAGGGCTGCTCCTTCGGCGCAGCGCTTCACCTTGTTCACGACTTCGTCGGTAATCGGACGATGAGCGGAACGAATGTAGAATTCGGCCTCCGCTCGCTCCGGAATGATATTCGGCGCTTTGCCGCCGTCGGAGATGATGCCGTGAATGCGCACATGATCCGGCAGCTGTTGGCGAAGCATGGAGATCGAGGAGAAGAGAAGCAGCACGGCATCCAGGGCGTTGATCCCTTCGTGCGGGCTCGCAGCGGCATGAGCGGCTTTGCCGTGGAAAGTAAAACGCAGCGCATCCATGGCAAGCGAATGGCCGGATTTGACATGGGAATGATAAGGGTGCGCCATCAGGGCGACGTCGACATCACGGAATAGGTCGGCATTCGCCATATCCACCTTGGCCCCCATTGTTTCCTCGGCAGGCGTTCCATAGACGCGCAGCGTCCCTCCCGTTTCTTGGAGGACAGAGGCAAGCCCGAGCGCAGCCCCCAGGCTCATCCCGGAGATCAGGTGATGACCGCAGGCATGTCCCACTTCGGGTAAAGCGTCGTATTCGCACAATAGCGCGACAACCGGTCCCGGCTTCCCGGAGGCAAGCGTCGCCACAAAAGCGGTGGGAATGTCGAGCGGAGCGGCTTCTACCTGAAACCCGGCTTGCTCGAATTCCTGCTTCAAGCGGGTGGAAGCGAGGACCTCCTCATGGCCCAGCTCGGGATGCTGGCCGATGTAGAGGGCGGTGTCGGTGAGCAGATCCATCCGGCTCTCGATGGCTTGTTCGATTCGGTTTTTCATCGGTGAGAAACTCCCCTTTTTCTGGACTTCCCTCATTATACCTTCTGGGATTTTCACGGCAAGCGATCGGGCGATTTGCATTTCCAGCAATATGGATTTCTATGTAAAGGAAATGTATAAACATTCAATGAACATCCGGTTATCTCCATTGCATTCTAGGTTTCCAGCTTATATAATGGCAACATTGTGTTTAATTATGAGTAACTCATACAGAGTAGGGGGCCATTATTTTATGAAAAAGCTGACGGTGCTTCTCGCATCGGTTCTCGTACTGACGACCATCCTGACCGGCTGCGGCAAGAAGGACGCCAAGCTGGGTGAAATCCAAAAGGCTGGCAAGATCGTCCTGGGGACGAACGCCACTTATCCGCCTTACGAGTTCCACAAAAAAATTGACGGCAAAGACACGATCATCGGCTTCGACATCGCCATCGGGCAAGCCGTTGCGGATGAGCTGGGCGTTAAGCTCGAGATCAAGGACATGGACTTCAACGGACTCCTGCCTGCTTTGACGGCCGGCAAAATTGACATGATCATCGCAGGGATGACTCCGACGGATGAGCGCAAGAAGAGCGTAGACTTCTCCAAAATTTACTACACCGCCGCTCAAGGCGTAATCGTCCGTGCGGAGGACAAAGACAAGTTCACCACGATGGAAAGCCTCGATAACCAAAAGATCGGTGTCCAAACGGGCTCGATCCAAGAGGATATCGCCAAGGAGCAAGTGAAGAGTGCGGACATCAAGGGACTCGGTTCCGTTGCAGACTTGATCCTCCAACTGCAAACGAAGAAGGTGGACGCCCTCATCGTGGAGCTCCCGGTTGCAGAAGCGTACATCCAAAATGCGAAGGATCTGGTTATCGCAGATGCGAAGCCGAAGGATGACGTAGGCGGCTCGGCCATCGCGGTTCAGAAGAACAACCCTTCCCTCGTAGCTGAGATCGACAAGGTGATTGATAAGCTGATCGCCGAGAACAAGCTGGATCAATACGTGAAAGAAGCCGCCGACCAAATGGCGCAAGAATAAGGTGAAGCCAAGTGGACTTTTCTTTCCTTCCGGAGTATGCGGATTATTTTCTTAAAGGAGCAGGGATCACCGTATCCCTCTCCTTCTTTACCGTTATTTTTGGGGTAATCCTCGGCATTTTTATCGCGCTGATGAGAATGTCCGGCATCGCTCCGCTGCGCTGGCTCGGAACCGCGTATGTGGAATTTATTCGGGGAACGCCTCTGCTTGTGCAGGTCTTCCTCATCACGTACGGGATTCCCCAACTGATTCAAGTGAACATTCCGGACTTTGCATCCGGCGTCATTGCGCTGTCCATTAACAGCGCCGCCTACATTGCGGAGATCTTCCGCGCCGGCATTCAATCGATTGACAAAGGGCAGATGGAAGCGGCACGTTCTCTTGGGATGACGAATCGCCTGGCCATGCAGCGGATTATTCTTCCGCAAGCAGTGAAGAACATTTTGCCGGCGCTCGGGAACGAATTCATCGTCGTCATCAAGGAATCGTCCATCGTCATGGTCATCGGCATCGCCGACCTGATGTACAACGCCAACGTGGTGCGCGGCATGACGTTCAAATCGTTTGAGACGCTGCTCGCAGCCGCTATGGTCTACTTCGTCCTCACCTTTACCCTGTCGAAGTTCCTCGGCGTGACGGAAAGGAGGTTGAAGGCCAGTGATTGAGGTTAGCGGACTTCGCAAGTCCTTCGGAAAATTGAATGTCCTCACGGGCATCGACCTCTCCATCAAGCAGGGAGAAGTGGTCGTCGTCATTGGACCGAGCGGTTCGGGTAAGAGCACCTTCCTCCGCTGCCTGAACCTTCTGGAGGTCCCGACGGCAGGAGAGATCGTCTTTGAGGGCAACCGCATCACGAATCCGAAGCAGGATATCAACAAGCTGCGGCAAAAGATGGGGATGGTGTTCCAGCAGTTCAATCTGTTCCCTCACCTTACCGTTCTCGGCAATATCACCATCGCCCCCCTTCAAGTGCTGGGCCAGAGCAAGACGGAGGCCGAAGAGAATGCGCGGAGGCTGCTCCGCACGGTCGGGCTGGAGGACAAGGCCACCAGCTATCCAAGCCAACTGTCGGGCGGGCAAAAGCAGCGGATCGCCATCGCGCGGGCGCTTGCCATGGCCCCCGATGTCATGCTCTTCGACGAACCGACCTCGGCGCTTGACCCTGAGATGGTCGGGGAAGTGCTCGACGTCATGAAGAAGCTGGCAGCGGGCGGCATGACGATGGTGGTGGTCACCCACGAGATGGGCTTTGCCCGCGAGGTAGGCGATCGCATCATCTTCATGGATGGCGGTGTCATCGTGGAGCAAGGGACGCCAGAGGAAGTGTTCGGTCGACCTCAGCACCCTCGTACTCAGGATTTCCTCGCCAAGGTACTGTAAGAAAAAGACCAGCTGCATCCGTTCGCGGAGGCGGCTGGTCTTTTTTGCATACAACGAAAAGGGGACCGGAATGTTTCGAACGGACAACCATCGGGTATTTACATTTGATCTGTCATTTCTACAACCTTCGTACATTTTCGGAAAGGAAGTTAACCCATGGCCAGTGAACGAAAGGTCGAACACGAGCAGCCTGAGGGAAGTGCCGGGGATCATGACATTGCCAAGGAGCTTCTGGAAGCGCTGATTGCTTATCGGAAGGGGGACTTCACCGTCCGCCTTCCTTATGATTGGGAGGGGCGCGAAGGGAAAATCGCGAGCGTCTTCAATGAGATTGTGGAAACCCAAGAGGCGATGGTAGAGGAGCTGCGCGAGATTGAGCAAGCCGTAGGCCAGGAGGGCAAGGTTACCCAACGCCTGAGCCGTCCGCGTCTGGGGGGAGCCTGGGGAAGCCTGACGGGTTCCGTCAACAGCCTCATCGACGGACTGGTGCTGCCGGTCAGCCAGATGGGTCAGGTGATCGGAGCCGTCGCGAACGGAGATTTGTCCAAGAAGATTGAACTGGAGATCGACGGACGCCCTCTCTCCGGTGAATACTATCGCGCCGCCGTGGGAATCAATCGCATGGTGGAGCAACTGAAGGATTTCGCTTCCGAGGTAACCCGCGTGGCCCACGAGATCGGGACGGAGGGCAAGCTCGGAGAAGAAGCGAGGCTGAAGGAAGGGTCCGGCACCTGGAAGCAGCTCACGGATGCCGTGAACCGGATGTCGCGCAACCTGGCGCATCAGGTGCGCAACATCGCGGAGGTGACCACCGCCGTGGCGAGCGGGGACTTGTCCAAGAAGATCTCCGTGGAGGTTCACGGGGAGATGTCCCAGTTGAAGCAGACCATCAACACGATGGTGGACCAGCTCGGGACGTTCGCTTCCGAAGTGACGCGCGTGGCGCGCGAGGTCGGTACCGAAGGCAAGCTTGGAGGCCAGGCACGGGTGTCGGGGGTAGACGGCACGTGGAAGGACTTGACCGACAGCGTGAATTCCATGGCGCTCAATTTGACCGATCAGGTACGCAACATCGCGGTCGTCACGACGGCCGTAGCGGGAGGCGACCTGACGAAGAAGATAACAGCAGACGCTCAGGGCGAGATCCTGGAGCTGAAGAATACGATCAACACGATGGTGGACCAACTGGGGACGTTTGCCTCGGAAGTGACGCGGGTGGCGCGCGAGGTCGGCACCGAAGGCCGTCTCGGCGGTCAAGCGGAGGTCAAGGGGGTAGACGGCACGTGGCGCGATTTGACCGAGAGCGTCAATTACATGGCGTCCAACCTGACCGGCCAGGTACGCAACATCGCGGAGGTGACGACGGCGGTTGCAAGCGGGAACCTGACGAAGACGATCACCGTTGATGTCAAAGGCGAAATGCTTCAGTTGAAGAACACGATCAACACGATGGTGGACCAGCTTGGTACATTCGCTTCCGAAGTCACGCGTGTGGCGCGCGAGGTCGGCACGGAGGGCAAGCTGGGCGGGCAAGCCGAGGTGAAGGGCGTCGGCGGTACCTGGCGTGATTTGACCGAAAGCGTCAATTCGATGGCGTCGAACCTGACGAACCAGGTGCGCAACATCGCAGAGGTGACGACGGCGGTCGCCAGCGGAAACCTCGGCAAGAAGATTACGGCCGATGCTCAGGGCGAGATCCTGGAGCTGAAAAATACGATTAACACGATGGTGGATCAACTCGGAACGTTCGCTTCGGAAGTGACACGCGTGGCTCGCGAGGTTGGCACGGAGGGCAAGCTGGGCGGGCAAGCCGAGGTGAAGGGCGTCGGCGGCACGTGGCGCGATTTGACCGAGAGTGTGAATTCGATGGCGTCAAATCTGACGAATCAGGTGCGGAACATCGCGGAGGTGACGACCGCTGTCGCAAGCGGGAACCTCGGCAAGAAGATCACGGCCGATGCTCAAGGCGAAATTCTGGAGCTGAAGAACACGATCAACACGATGGTGGACCAGCTCGGAACGTTTGCTTCGGAGGTCACGCGCGTGGCGCGCGAGGTTGGCACCGAGGGAATGCTGGGCGGCCAGGCGGAGGTAGAGGGCGTCGGCGGCACGTGGCGCGATTTGACCGAGAGCGTGAATTCGATGGCGTCGAACCTGACGAATCAGGTGCGGAACATCGCAGAGGTGACGACCGCCGTCGCGAAGGGCGACTTCAACAAGACGATCACCGTCGACGCCCGCGGCGAAATTCTGGAGCTGAAGAGCACGATCAACCGCATGGTGGATCAGCTCCGTACGTTCTCCTCTGAGGTTACTCGCGTGGCGCGGGAGGTCGGCACCGAGGGGAGACTCGGAGGTCAGGCACAGGTGAGCGGAGTCGAGGGAACCTGGCGCGACCTCGCCGATAACGTCAATTACATGGCGGCCAACCTCACGAGCCAAGTGCGTAATATCGCGGCGGTGACGACAGCGGTCGCCAACGGAGACCTGTCCAAGAAGATCACGGTCGACGTGAAGGGCGAGCTGTTCGAGCTGAAGGAGACCATTAATATCATGGTGGATCAGCTCAATTCGTTCGCGTCCGAGGTCACGCGGATGGCGCGGGAGGTTGGCACCGAGGGCCTCTTGGGCGGTCAGGCGGTCGTTCGCGGCGTCGGCGGCATCTGGAAGGACTTAACGGATAACGTCAACATCATGGCGGCGAATTTGACCGATCAGGTGCGTGGCATTGCCAAGGTCGTCACCTCAGTGGCGATGGGCGACCTGAAGCGGAAGCTGACGGTGGACGCCAAGGGCGAAATTGCCGAGCTGGCCGAGACGATCAACAGCATGACCGATACGCTTGCCACCTTCGCGGAGCAGGTCACCACCGTAGCTCGCGAGGTCGGCGCCGAGGGCAAGCTGGGCGGGCAGGCTCAGGTGCCCGGGGCATTCGGCACCTGGCGCGATCTCACCGACAACGTCAATTACATGGCGACGACGCTCACTACCCAGGTCCGCGCGATCACGACCGTCGCCACGGCCGTGACGAAGGGTGACCTGTCGCGGACGATTGATGTCCAGGCGGTCGGCGAAGTGGCGGAGCTCAAGGACAACGTCAATGAGATGATCCGCAACCTCAAGGAGACGACGCGCATCAACACCGAGCAGGACTGGATGAAGACGAACCTCGCGAAGCTGAGCCGTCAGCTCCAGGGCCAGCGGGATGTCCATGCTGTCTGCCGGATGATTCTGTCCGAGCTCGCACCGCTTCTCTCGGTGCAGCACGGAGTCTTCTTCATGAACGAGCTCGAGGGCGGCGAGCCGATCTTGAAGCTGTTCGCCTCCTATGGCTTCCAGCAGCGCAAGCATCTCTCCAATTCGTTCCGTCCGGGAGAGGGATTGGTCGGCCAATGCGTCATGGAGAAGCAGCGGATTCTCCTCACGAGGGTTCCGGGCGATTACGTCACGATCAACTCCGGCCTCGGCGAAGCGACGCCGCTTAACATCGTGCTGCTGCCGATCATCTTCGAGGAGCAGGTGCTGGCGGTGCTGGAGCTGGCTTCCTTCCGTCTGTTCACGGAGATTGATCTGGCGCTGCTGGACCAATTGGGCGACACGATCGGCATCGTGCTCAACTCGATCAAGGCGAACATGCGCACCGAGGAGCTCCTGATGCAATCCCAGTCGCTTGCGGAAGAATTGCAGCAGCAGCAAGAGGAGCTTCAGAACACGAATGAGGAGCTGGAGGAAAAGGCTCGCTTGCTCGTTCAACAGAAGGCGGAGGTCGAGAGCAAGAACCAAGAGGTGGAGGAGGCCAAGGTCGTTCTCGAAGAAAAGGCGGAGCAGTTGGCCCTCACCTCCAAGTACAAATCGGAATTCCTCGCGAACATGTCGCATGAGCTGCGAACGCCTTTGAACAGCTTGCTGTTATTGGCGGAGCAATTGAAGGATAACATCGAACGCAACCTGACGGACGAGCAGGTGAAGTACGCGGCGACGATCCATGAATCCGGTCTTGATCTGCTGGGGCTGATCAACGACATTTTGGACCTGTCCAAGATCGAATCGGGTACGCTGACGCCGGAATTTGATACGGTGCGGCTCACGGATGTGACCGCGAGCATGGAGCGCATGTTCCGTCATGTCGCGGCGGAAAAGAAGCTCGACTTCGCGATCCGCAAGGAGGAAGGGACACCGGAGCAGATCATGACCGATGCGAAACGCCTGCAGCAGGTGCTCTCGAATCTGCTGGCGAATTCGTTCAAATTCACTCATAAGGGGCAGGTGCACCTCATCCTGCGCAAAGCTCTCGAGGGCTGGACACCGGACCACAGCCGCTTATCCCGTGCGAATGCTGTCCTTGCCATCTCGGTGAGCGATACCGGGATCGGCATTGCCGAAGAGAAGCAGCAGATTATCTTCGAGGCATTCCAGCAAGCAGACGGAAGCACGAGCCGCGAATACGGCGGCACCGGCCTCGGCCTTGCCATCAGCCGCGAGATCGCGCATATGCTGGGCGGGGAGATCAAGCTGTATAGCGTACCTGGCCGGGGAAGCATCTTCACCCTATTCCTGCCTTGCGACGGCCCCGGCCCGAAGGAGCTGGGGAGGGAAGAGTCACGCGGCAAGGGCGTCCTTGCGTTGCAGCCTTCCGGGCAAGAAACAACCACGGCGGGTCCGTTAGCCACCTCCACCCCGGAAAGCTTAGCTTTGAAGATTGGGCGTATACCGGCTGCGGAAGCGATGGCGGGGTCCGAGGCGGACGCCGCACCTGGTTCGCCAACCGAGCTGTTCGCAAGCGAGCCCCTATTCGTTGAGAAGAAGCCCCAAACGGTGCCTGATGTGATTGATGAGGCAGCCGGGTATCCTTCCTCCAAGCAGCTGCCAACGGTCTTTACGCTGAATGCAGAGGATGTGGAGGATGATCGGGCTTGCATCAAACCGGGCGACACCGTCTTCCTGGTTGTAGAGGATGATGTGAAGTTTGCAAAGATCGTTCTCGATCTCTTGCACAAGAAGAACATCAAGGTCATCATCGCCACTCAGGGCAGCAGCGTGCTGGAGCTTGCCCGGCACTTCAAGCCGGCTGCCATCACGCTCGACCTGCGCATGAACGAGGTTGACGGCTGGGCGGTGATCGATTATCTGAAGGGTGATCTGGAGGTGCGGCATATTCCGGTCGGCGTCATCACGGTGGATGACGAGCGGATTCCGGTCCTGCAGCGCGGGGCGTATGCTTATCACGCCAAGCCGCTCAGCCAGGAAGAGCTGGAGAATCTGATGGACCGCCTCTTGGCTTATTCGCGCAGGGAGGTCAAGGAGCTACTTGTGCTGAGGACTCCCCGTGACGGGGAGGAACAAGAGGAGTTGGAAGGAACCGATGTTCACGTAACGGAGACCGCCTCTCAGAAAAAGGCGCTCACGGAGCTGAGGACGAAGGAGTATGATGCCTTCTACGTGAGGGCAGACCTTCCGGAGCCGGGGCTCATTCCCTTCCTGAGGGAAGCCGTCAAAGCGTCGAAGAACCCGGCGCTGCCGATCCTCTTTTTCCGGGAGGGCAAGCTTTCGAAGGCCGCAGAGGCGGAGCTGGAGGAGCTGCTCAAGCAGCATGTGGTGAAGGAAGTGAAGTCTCCTATCCGTGCTCTGGATGAAACCTCCTTGTTCCTGCATCGCAGAGCGGAGGGGTACACCGACACCCAACGGGAGACCCTCGCCAAGCTTCACCAGACAAACGAAGCCATCGCGTTCAAAAAGGTGCTGGTCGTCGATGACGACATTCGCAACATCTTCGCGCTGACGACGATTCTGGAACGCCACAAGATGAAGGTCATCCCGGCGGAGAACGGACGCGACTCCATTGAAATCCTTGAATCGACTCCCGATATCCACGTGGTGCTGATGGATATCATGATGCCCGGCATGGACGGCTATGAGACCATGCGGGCCATTCGCAGCATCCCGCGCTTCAAGGAGCTGCCCATCATTGCCTTGACGGCGAAAGCGATGAAGGGGGATCGGGAAAAGTGCATCGAGGCGGGAGCTTCCGATTACATCACCAAGCCGGTCAACAGCTCGCAGCTTCTGTCCTTGCTGCGGGTATGGCTGTACCGTTGACCCATTAATGGAAGATCCCTTTCACCGCCTTCCGGGGCGAGTGATCGGGGTCTTTTTGCAGTGGGGAAGCCGCTGGGAGAAGGGGGAGGGCGTGTCATTTTGAAGCGGGTACAGTATAATCAGAAGAAGAAGCTGCCAGAAGGAGAAGAAGCTTGTGGAAACCGTTGTCATCATCGGAGCCGGGCCCTGCGGCCTGTCCGCTGCAGCCGAACTGAAGGAAGCGGGCATCGACGCCCTCGTCGTGGACAAAGGCTCGCTTGTTCATTCCATATCCCGCTATCCAACTCACCTTACCTTTCACAGTACCCCGGAGCTGCTGGAGATCGGCGGAGTTCCCTTCGTCACGCCCAATGAGAAGCCCACCCGGCTGGAGGGGCTCACTTATTACCGCACGGTGGTGGAGCGGAAAGGGCTTCGCGTGCGCACCTATGTAGAAGTGACCGCAGTTACCCGGACGGAAACCGGTTTTGAGCTTAGACTCCAGGATCGTTTTGGCCGAGAGAGCTCTCTTGCTGCTCGACATGTCATCCTGGCTACGGGCTACTTCGACCATCCGAACGAGCTGGGCATTCCGGGCGAGCCGTTGCCCAAGGTAAGCCATTACTACACGGAAGCGCATCCCTATGCCGGGCAAAAGATCGTTATCGTGGGAGGCAACAATTCCGCGATGGATGCGGTGTTGGAGCTGGTTCGTGTCCAAGCGGAAGTTACCTTGGTTTATCGCGGCAGCGGCTTATCCCGTTATGTGAAGGCCTGGACCCGTC
Source organism: Gorillibacterium sp. CAU 1737 (assembly GCF_039888655.1). NCBI lineage: Bacteria > Bacillati > Bacillota > Bacilli > Caryophanales > Paenibacillaceae > Gorillibacterium > Gorillibacterium sp. CAU 1737. The sequence continues at coordinate 76,200 of NZ_JBDQQO010000008.1, read as the reverse complement.
CTCTGATCGAGGGCTTGATGGATAAGGGGCGCATCCGCGCACTCTTTGAAAGCGAGTTGAAGGAGATTCGCGAGGACGAGGTTTGCGTGCGGGACAAAGAGGGCCGGGAAGAATGGCTGGACAATGACTTCGTGCTGGCCATGACCGGCTTTCGACCCGATCGCCGCCTGCTGCAGAATGCCGGCGTTCAGGTACTTGAAGAGACCGGGGCCCCCTGGTATGATCCCGAAACGATGCAGACGAACGTTCCCGGATTCTACATCGCCGGAGTGGTGGCGACGGGAAGCCGAGCGAATGAAATCTTCATTGAGACCGGCCGCCATCATGGGCGCTTGATCGCACGCGACTTGGCTGGAGCGTATCTTCAACCCCCTGGTGTGGTCGAAGTGCGCGAACACGAACAAGAATGACCTGAGGCAGAGCGTTTTTCGCAAAGGAGAATCGGTCAATTATGATCATACGTCATTTGGAGAAAACCTATCCGGATCATCCCGTGCTGAGAGGAGTCAGCTTTCAAGCGGATCCCGGCGAATTCATCGCCATTGTCGGGGCGAGCGGAAGCGGCAAGACCACGCTCCTCCGCTGTTTGACCCTACAGGAGTCTTGGAGCCGGGGGGAGTATATCTTTGACGGCCATAACGTATTGAACGGCAACCCATTATCCCGCTTGAAGATTCGTCGAAGCTGGGTGTACCTCAAGGAAGACCCGGGGCTTCTCCAGAAGAAGACCGCGGTGCAGAGCGTGCTGGAGGCGCGTTGGGACCAAATGTCGCTTTGGCGCAAGGTGCTGCGCAAATCCTCGATGGACGAGCATGTCTATGCGAATGATTTCTTGGAAAAGGTCGGTCTGCTCGACAAAGGTGCGGAGAAGGTGGAGAACCTGAGCGGCGGCGAGAAGCAGCGGGTAGCGCTCGCTCGCGCCCTGATCAAGGGAGCGAAGCGAATCGCAGCGGATGATCCGGTGAAGGGGCTCGATCCGCAATCCGTCAGCCGCGTAATGGAGGATTTCCGCAACGTGGCCAAGCGCGAGCAGGTGCTTCTCGTTTGCGCCATGCAGCAGCTCGATCTGGCTGAGCGCTATGCGACGCGCATTATCGGCTTGTCCAAGGGCCAGATCGTGCTCGACATTCCAGCGCGCAAGCTGACAGCCAAAGAGAAAGACCTCATCCTATAAGCACACAAGGAGGCAACCATGAATACGAAGGAAATTGAACTTGTTCCCGTTCACGAAGGACGGGCGCTGCTGGGGGAAGGCCCAATCTGGGTGGCCGCGAGCGGTCTCATCTATACGGTTGATATTGAGGGGAAAAAGGTAGACGTCTACGATCCGGCAACCGGGGAGACCCGAATCATTTCGGTTGGGTTCCGTGTCGGGGCTGTCGTGCCGAGAGAACAAGGCGGACTGGTCATTGCGGGAGAGGATGGCTTGTACGCGCTCGATCCGGAGACGGGAAGCCTTGAAGCGATGGCGAAGCCGACGAATGAGCCGAATGGTAACCGCTTTAATGATGGAAAATGCGATCCAAAGGGCCGCTTCTGGGTCGGCACCATGAGCATGACCGAGAACCCAAAGCAAGGGACGCTGTATCGGCTCGATCTCGACGGCCAGCTTCACTCCATTGTATCCGGCGTCACCATCTCCAACGGACTGGCCTGGAACGCCGCCGGCGATACCTTTTACTATATTGATACGCCCACGAATGAAATCATGGCCTATGACTATGACGCCGAAACCGGAGAGTTGTCCCATGCTCGTCTCGTCACGCGTTTTTCGAGCGAGGAGGGATCGCCGGACGGCATGACGATCGATGCGGAGGACAAGCTTTGGGTCGCACACTGGGGCGGCTGGCGGGTTTCACGTATCGACCCGGCTACAGGCGAACGGATGACGGTGATTCCTCTCCCGGCTCAGAATGTGACGTCCTGCGTGTTCGCCGGTGAGGATCTCATGGACCTGTACATCACCACCGCCCGAACCGGACTTAGCGAAGACCAACTGGCAGAGCAGCCGCATGCAGGCGGCCTATTCCGTATTCGTCCCGGAGTTCGCGGAACCTCAACCATCGCATACCGCGGGTAACGCATCCGAGCCCAACGAGCTTGAATCGAAAAAAACCATTTGAAGCATGAAGGAGCTTGAACGCACATGGCGTTGATCCACTGTGATTTTTATTCTGACGCGCTAGGCTTGAGCACGTCCATGAACGTCATTATTCCGCAGAAGTCCTACACCCAGATCGGCATGGCCTCAACGGGAGGCAAAGAAAAATACCCCGTTCTGTACCTGTTGCACGGCTTGTCTGACGATCACACCATCTGGTGCCGCCGCACCTCAATCGAACGGCACGCAGCCGAGCACGGCATTGTCATCGTCATGCCTTCTGCACAGCGCGGGTTCTATACCGACATGGACAAGGGCCTCAAGTTTTGGACGTTCGTGAGCGAAGAGCTGCCGAAGATCGTTCAATCGTTCTTTCCCGTATCCGACGCTCGAGAGGATACCTTCGCAGCAGGCCTGTCCATGGGCGGTTATGGTGCGTTTAAGCTCGCGCTGACCCATCCTGAGCGCTATGCAGCAGCGGCAAGCCTGTCCGGCGCCTTGGACATCTCCGCTCTGATCGGGCGCCAAACCGTATCGGATGCCGAGCTTGAACTGATCTTCGGCGATCTGACCCGGCTGACGGGCAGCCGCCACGACCTGTTCCGGCTGGCGGAAGACCTGGTCGCCTCCGGCAAGCCGCAGCCGAAGCTGTATCAATGCTGCGGAACGGACGACTTTCTCTATGAGGATAACCAACGCTTCCTCGCTCTGGCCGAGCGGACCAAGCTCGATCTGCTCTACGAGGAAGGACCGGGCAATCACGAATGGGGCTACTGGGATCAGCAGATTCAGCGGGTGCTGAATTGGCTGCCGATCTCACGTTAACCCTGCGTCCATGGCGAACCGGAATTTCAGCGCCTTCGACGCTCCTGATTTCACAGCCTATTCGGCGCAGCATTACGCTGCCATTGGGCTTAGTCTTCTGATGGTTCTGCTTCTATACGGGTTTCGCCGCTCGCTAAAGGATGAACGGCGAAAGCGGATAATCCGAGGGATCCTGGCGGGAACACTCATTGTGTGCGAGCTGTCCTTGAACGTCTGGTATCTATCGGAGAATGTCTATTCCGCTGCGGATACGCTGCCGCTGGAGCTGTGCAGCATCTCCCTCTATGTAGCGGTCATCATGCTCCTGACCAACAACCGAAGGCTGTTTCCGTTCGTCTACTTCGCCGGAATCAGCGGGGCCTTGCAGGCGATCCTCACGCCAGCGCTTGACTATGGATTTCCTCATTATCGCTACCTGGAGTTTTTCATCGCGCATTTGGTTATCATTCTCTCCGCGTTGTACATGGTCTGGGTAGAGGGGATCCGACCGACGCTGCGATCGATGTTCGCTGCCTTCGGGTGGTTGAACGCGCTGCTCGTTCCCGTCGGGCTCGTCAACCGGCTCTCGGGTGGCAACTACATGTTCATCTCCCGCAAGCCGGAGACCGCGTCACTCCTCGACGTACTCGGTCCTTATCCGTGGTACTTGTTGTCCCTGGAAGCCGTGGCACTCCTCTTGTTTGGATTGTTGTATGTGCCCTTTGCTTTTCGGAAAAGAGACACCACTGAATAGCCGCCCGTCATGGGCGGTTTTTTCATACCATTCCCCCATAAGAGGAGCGGGTTCTGCTCTAACGAGCCGTTTTCAATCAAAGTTAGCCTAATAGGTGGAGTCTCAAGCATATAGTAGTCATAGACCGGAAGGAGGCCGCTCCATTGGCAAAAAGGAAGGAACGAACAAAACCGCGTGCCTTGAAGCCCGGTGACACCGTGGCCATCGCCAGCCCGGCGAGTCCCGGCGATGCGGATGCTTTGGCGAAGGCAGCGACATACCTGGAAGAGCTCAGCCTGAGAGTACGGTTCGGAGAAACCTTTCGGTTGCGACGAGGGTATTTGGCGGGAAGCGACGAGCAGAGGGCGGATGAACTCAATGCGATGTTCGCGGATCCGGGAATCAAGGCCATTCTCTGTTCGCGCGGAGGGTACGGAACAGCGCGGATTGCGGATCGGCTCGACTATGAATTAATCCAAGCGAATCCCAAAATATTTTGGGGCTTCAGCGATATCACGTACCTGCATACCGCAATTCGGCAGAGGACGGGGCTCGTCACCTTTCACGGGCCGATGCTGGTTGACCTTACCAAGCAGCCGGTGCACCGGCTTACGCTTGCTTCCTTTGCCTTACTGTTTTCGACCGTGCCTTTCCGCTTCCCCGAGGAAGAGTCTCCTCTGGACGTACTTGTGGAAGGGGAGGCCGCAGGGGAACTCGTCGGAGGGAATTTGGCACTCCTTACGAGTACGCTGGGCACGCCGTTTGAGCTGGATACGGCGGGCAAGCTCCTCTTGATCGAAGATATTCATGAACCGCCTTATCGCGTGGACCACATGCTGAACCAGCTGCGGCTTGCGGGCAAGCTGGACGATGCGGCAGGGTTTGTGGTAGGTGATTTCAGCGACAGCGCACCGCGCAACCCGGAAGAATCGTTAACGCTTCGGGAGGTTTGGAACGATTATCTCGTTCCGCTGGGGAAGCCGTGCATGAGCGGCTTTTCGATCGGCCACTGCTCCCCCAATGTGGCGGTTCCGCTCGGGGTACGAGCGGTCCTGCGAACCTCGCAGCGGGAGCTGGCCTTCGTCGAGCCCGCTCTGCTCCAAGAGGGAGGGACTCGCACGGGATGAAGATTCGGGAAGTAGAGGTGTTTCGTCAGGCGATTCCGCTACACAAGCCTTTTCGTACCGCCCTTCGGACGGTGACGGTGGCGGAATCGGTGCTGGTTCGGCTGACGGCCGATGATGGACGTGTGGGCTGGGGAGAGGCCCCCGCCACCCTTGCCATCACGGGGGACAGCCTGCCGGCCATTGAGGCGGCCATTCGCGACACAATGAGGCCGCTCCTCGTGGGCCAGAGCGTGCTTGCCCATGAGGCTCTACTGCAAGCAGTGAACCGCTCCATGATCGGCAACACCTCCGCGAAAGCGGCCGTGGATATGGCAGTCTATGATCTGCTCGGGCAGCAGTGCGGGCTTCCGCTCTATCAATTGCTGGGCGGTGCCAAGGACGAGCTGGAGACGGATTTTACCGTGAGCGTTGGCGCTCCTGTTGCAATGGGAGAGGATGCCGTCGAAGCGGTGGCGGGCGGCTTTCAGGTGCTCAAGATCAAGGTGGGCAAGGACAGCATCGAACGAGACCTGGAGCGGATTCGAGAGGTTCGCCAGTGGGTAGGACCGGAGATTACGATTCGGCTCGATGCCAATCAGGGCTGGCAGGTCAAGGAAGCCATCCGTTCCATCCGACAGATGGAAGAGGAGGGGCTTGGCATCGAGCTTGTCGAGCAACCGGTTCATGCCCTTGACCTCGACGGGTTGAAGGCGGTCACCGACGCCGTGGACACGCCGATCATGGCCGACGAGAGTGTCTTCTCCCCGCGACATGCCCTCGAAGTCCTGAAGCGGCGAGCTGCCGACCTGATCAACATCAAGCTGATGAAGACCGGAGGCCTCTACAAGGCACTCCGGGTGAACGCCATCGCAGAGGAATACGGAGTTGAGTGCATGATCGGCAGCATGATCGAATCCCGAGTGGCGGTAACGGCGGCCGCTCACCTTGCCGCTGCCCAGAAGAACATCACCCGCTTTGACCTCGATGCGCCGCTCCTCCTTGCGGCTGATCCGGTCGAGGGCGGGGTCTGCTACACCGGCCGCCGAATAGCCTTTCCAGCCGAACCGGGGCTTGGCATCCGCGGGGTCATACTTACTTCTCCCTAGAGCGGGTTGCAACTGTTCCGTGGATTTGCCAATACGCTTTAACGAGAAGGAATCCGAGAGTGGGTATCGAAAGGGTAGAAGTTCCTCTTATCCAACAATAGGAGTGGTTCCCTTATGAAACTTGCCCTTCTTGTTCTCGACATGCAAGTTGGTCTGCTGCGCGACGCCGAAGGCCGCACGGACAAGGCCTGCGAGCATATCAACTACGTCGCTTCTCTCCTTCGGCAAAATCATCACGTGGTCATTCATGTAATGGACACCGAGCATGAGGGAGAGGAGGCAGCTTTCTCCGTTCATCCTCTCGTGGAACAGGAGTCAATGGATCTTCACGTTCGGAAATCCTGCTCCAATGCCTTCTGGAACAGCGAACTGGAGGCGGTGCTTAAGGCTCGCCAGGTTGATTTTGTCATCGTGAGCGGCTTTGCCGCAGAGCACAGCGTGCTCTTTACCTATAACGGAGCGATGGAGCGAGGGTTCCGAACCGCTATCCTGCAAAAGGGTGTGGTCAGCATGCACGAGGAGCAACCCCTCACGCTGTACCGGGATCGCTTCGTTCTCTCCTATCCCGTCGTCGAAGCCATGCTGGGCGTCCAGGAGTAGACGGGGAAGGGAGAAGCAGCGAATGCAATCGGACGAGCATCCGCAGGCACATTAGAAGAAGGGATCGATTTACATGAACGGGTTCCTCCTCGTGTTTCTCTTGACCGTGATTATTCATGCCGTAGAGACGTTGTCCTATGCTCTTCGCTACGCGGGGGTGCGAACGGCTAAATATGCGGTCGCGCTGTCCCTGACCGGGATCGTGCTGCTCGTCTCGCGAACGTCCAATCTGATTCAGTCCCCGATTCTTGGGAAAATGGTCGATTACGCCAAGCAAGACGCAAGCTACCCGCTTCTCTCCTCCTTCCGCTCGATCCTGATGGCGGCGAGCATCGGAACCTTGGTCGGCCTCGTGCTTTTTCCGACGATGGTGGTGATCGCTTCCCGGTTTCTCAGCCATCTGGAGGTGGTGGGCTCCCTCGCCAAGACGGTCACCAGCGTCACCATCGAGCAATTGAAAAAGGCGCCTGCCCACCTTCGCCCCCCCACCTGGTCCATGATTCGCTCTCTGCGCATTTACGGTGTGCCCAAAAGGCTCCTCGCCCTCAACATCGTGACCACGGCTATCTACACGACCGGGGTGCTGTCCGCTTTGTATGCCTCCCATCTGAGCCCCGAGCACGGGATGGCGGCGTCGCAGTCCTCGGGCCTCATCAACGGGCTCGCCACGATCATATTGGCGCTGCTCATTGATCCCCAGATGGGCATCATGACGGACAAAGCCCTTGCTTATCCCAAGGAGCGGGCCCGTCTCGGCAAAATCTTTGCTCTCATGATCATCACCCGCGTTATCGGGACTCTATTCGCGCAAGTGCTGCTCGTTCCGGCGGCGCACTGGATTTTGTGGGTGATGAAGTGGCTGTAATCGCCTCAAATCCGACATAAAAAGGGGAAGGAATGTTCGCATTTCGGCCGAAATGGTAGAGAAGAGCGAACGTGCTCCCAGTCGGACCGAAAGCGAGGTGCCAGCCATGGCGGTTTGGAAGTGCAAGGCATGCGGAGAGACGAAGGAAGGACGCTGCCGTCCGGGCAAATGCCCGAAATGCGACGCCCCGAAGGAAAGCTTTGAGAAAGTGGAAGAGACAGCTGCCAAGTAAGCCGGATCGGACCTTTACCTGCAAGAAAGTGAAAGGAGCGCAAAGCGAGAAGCTTTGGCGCTCTTCTTTATTTGCAAAAAGATACCGATCGTTCCCCATTTGCGCCGTTCCGAGCAAACGTGCTATGGTGAAAAGTGGAGAATGTCACATTACCCGTGAACCGGAGGGATACCATTGCTGTTCATCGATAACGAAGGGATCACAGACCCGCGAATTAACCTGGCTTTGGAGGAGTACGCCCTGAAGAATCTGCCGGCGGATTCGGATTACCTGTTGTTTTACATTAATGAGCCTTCCATCATCATCGGCAAAAACCAGAATACGATGGAAGAGATCAATATCGAGTATGTCGAAGAGGAAGGCTTGAAGGTCGTTCGTCGCCTGTCCGGCGGCGGTGCGGTGTACCACGACCTCGGCAACCTGAATTTCAGCTTCATCACGAATGACGACGGCCAATCGTTCCATAATTTCCGCAAGTTCACCGATCCGGTGGTTCAGGCGCTCCGCAAGCTTGGTGTGGAGGCAGAGCTTTCGGGACGCAACGACATTCAGGTCGGCGAGCGCAAAATATCCGGAAACGCCCAGTTTACGCAAAAGGGTCGCATGTTCAGCCATGGAACCCTGCTGTTCAACACCGAGCTTGGCAAGGTCGCGAATGCGCTCAAGGTGAATGCCGAGAAGTTCAAATCGAAGGCGGTCAAATCGGTTTCGAGCCGCGTCGCCAACATCTCGGAATTCTTGGACAAGCCGATGACCATTGAACAATTTCGCCAGTTTATCCTGGACTCGATCTTTGACGGCCAGGAAGTTGAGCGCTATCCCCTTACCGAGAAGGATTGGGATGCCGTCCGCGCCATCTCCGCAGAACGCTATGGCAACTGGGACTGGAACTATGGCAAGTCCCCCGCCTTCAACTATCGTCAGGTGAAACGCTTGTCCGCCGGCACCTATGATTTCCGCCTCGATGTTCAGAGCGGACGAATTGCCCGGGCTTCGCTGTACGGCGATTTCTTCGGAGTGGGTGAAGTGGCCGAGATCGAGGCGAAGCTGGACGGTGTCAAATATGATCGAGAGTCGGTACGAGAGGCTCTTGCGGGTGTAGACCTTAAGCACTATTTCGGGCCGGTGACGGAGGACGAAATACTCGATTTGCTGTTCTAGTGGAGGGATTTTCCTCTTCGACACCCTGAAAGGGCAAGGACTCGTCGAATCCATATAGCGGATGAAACGAACCCCTATAAAGGAGAGGATCTCAAGGTGAAACCCCCTAAAAAAGTATGGACCCTGGTCACCGCCAGCGCTTTGCTTCTCGGAGCGATTGTCCCCCTGTCGGTCTCGGCGGACGCCAAAGCGGTTCCTCCCGGCCAAGAAAAAGCAAAGACAGCGGTCGGAAGCAACAAATCCCGTGAGGTACTGAATAAGTTCATCACCAACTGGAAGAAGAATAACCCCAACAAGCAGGCGAAGAAGACGGACCTGTCCCGAGTGACGGAAGCCAAGGCGGCGCTGGCTCTCAAATTTGGCGGTAAGGATACGGCCGCATCGGTCACCCGTTCGCTTGATAAGCTGCCGAAGAATGGGAAGGCCGGCGTCAAGATCACCTGGCAATCGAGCAGCCCGGATTTTCTGACCAACGAGGGGAACCTTGTGAAGCGGCCTGCTGCTGGAACGGGCGACCTGAAGGTGGTGCTGATTGCGATCCTGTCCTACGGCAGCGCTCAAGAGTACAAGACCTTTGAGCTGACGGTGAAGGAAGACGTCAGCGATGTCCAGAAGGTGGCGCTGGATAAGGCAGCGTTGAAGCTGGACTTCGCCAAGGGAGATTCCGCCGCATCGGTGACCAAGGCCATCGGCCTTCCGACCAAAGGAGCAAACGGCTCGAAGATCACCTGGTACTCCTCCAATCCGGCTGTCCTCTCCAATGACGGCAAGGTCGTGAATCGACCGGGACCGGACGGAAGCGGGACGGTTCTGCTTACAGCCATTCTCACGAGCGGGAATGCGAGCGATACGCTCAGCTTCACCGTGACGGTGAAGCCGGTGCTGACGGACGCACAGAAGGTGACAGCGGACAAAGACGCGCTCGCCATCGGGTTCTCCGGCACGGATACGGCAGCTTCCGTCACTCGTGACCTGAAGCTCCCCTCTCAAGGGGCGAACGGCTCGAAGATCATCTGGTTGTCGTCCAACACCGCTCTCATTTCAAATGGCGGCAAGCAGGTGAATCGACCGGCGGCCGGTATCGGCAATCAGGCGGTACAGTTAACCGCGATTCTCTGGAACGACTTCGCCAGCGAGACCAAGGTGTTTACCGTCGTGGTGAAGCAAAAGGATTAAGGAACATATCCTTTTCCATTAATGAATTTCCCTCTAAATAATTTGGTACTAATAACCCCATGCCTTCCGACGAGGAGCAGGATTGCAAGTGATTCCTGCTCCTCCATGAACCTGCCAGCCTGCCGAGGATCCCCCGGTTGGCGGCAGGCTCTGTCGGAAGGCTTTCTTCATGAAGGGGAGCGGTGTAAGATGGGAAGAGAATAAGGTTGTCTTAGTGTGACAAGATAGGGATGAGAGTGGGGGATTCGATGGATCGTAAGGAATGCATCGACAGGATCGAGGAGCTGTCAGACCGGGAGCTTCGGGTTGTCGGGGAGACGCTTCGAGCGCTGTCAGGAATAAAGGAGAATCGGTACCCGTTCCTCGGCAACTTCCTGCAGATTGAGCGGGAGGAGCGCGGCGAGGACGGGGCATTTCGCTGCGGCATGCCGATCCGACCGGATATGCAGAACCCGTACCGCATCGTCTACGGCGGCATCACAGCAACTCTCGCTGATATGGCGATGGCCTGGATGCTGGAGGATTATATCCAGGAGCCGGACAAGTATGTCACGCTCGACATGAATGTGACTTATCACAATCCGGGCATAGGCAAGCGCCTCCTCGCAGAAGCGAGAGTGGTGCACCAGGCCTCGGAGATTTGGCAGGTGGTTTGCGACATTCGCAACGATCGAGGGCAGCAGGTAGCAAGCGCCACTGGCACGTTCCTGCAGCTTCGGCGCAAAGAGCGTACGAGATCAGCCAGTGTGGTTGAACAGGAGTAGAGAATGAAGAGGCGATAGGGCAACGGGTTGCAAGCTCAGTTGGAACAACCACGGCCTGCCTCTTCGAGAGGTTTGCAAATGCACACTGGCAAGCACGAAAAAAAAGCGGTCCGAGCGGGCCGCTTTTTTCATGGATAAACCTATTGTCGGGTAAAGAAATCGCTCCGGAGGAACGATAAGCTTACAGGTTGCGCGCCTCGCGGGCTTGCCGAGCTTGTGCCGCCAGCTTGCGGAACATGGGCCAGCCGGCTTGCGATTGCCAGACGACGAGACGGTGGATGATCTGCACCAGGACGAAAGCGGCGACGACATCGAGTACCACATGCTGCTTGACGAACAAGGTCGACAGCACGATCGAGCCCGCCACCCCGTAGATAAGCAACTGATTCAGCCAGGTCTTGAACTTGCTCGTGTAGAGAGCCCTCATGACGAGGATGCAGGAGAAGCAGTGAATGCTCGGAAACGCGTTGAACGGCTGATCTCTGCGGTAGATGTATCGGATGAGTTCAGTTAGCGGATCGTTGCCATACAAAACCGGACGCGGCACGGTCGTTTGGAACACCAGGTAGATCCCGTAGCACGACATGGCACAGAGCACATAAGTGATCAAGCACTCGTAGTAAACCTTTTTGTCATGCTTGAGGTAATAGATCACACAGATGTAGATGAACACGATCCAGATCGAGTAAGGGATGGCAAACGCCTTGACCATCGGAATCATCCGATCGACTTCGGTGACCAGGGAATGCACGCGCTCCCGCGGGCCGTTGACGAGTGCATAGAGGGCTCCCATGACGGGGAAAATGCCCATGCCGAGCAGCGGAGCGTATTTTTTCAACTTGGAGAGGCGATCCAGACCCGCGATGCCCCCGAACGGCTTCGACTTTTGAAAGACGGGTTTTTTATCCCGCATAAGGTTCTTCCTCCAGAAGGTCAGCCAGGTTGCCGAACGGATTGTTGGCAAAATGACCGGTTTTGTAGACGACCTCGTCCTCCCGTTTCTCCTCGGAGAACTCGTTTCGCTCCAGCTTCATCTGGTCGGCCAGGCGGACGAAGATGTGGGCGGTGTTCACCGCATCGTCCATGGCGCGGTGGTGGGAGCCCGCGAACGGGATCTCCAGCCACTCCAGAGCGGCCTTGAGGCCCATCTGCTGGTGCTTTTCCTGCTTGCGGATGGCCGTCAGCAGCCGCTGCAGGTTGTTGTGGTTGCGAATCCAAGTCATATTCAATTTATGGCTGCGGCACTCGCGGATGAATTGCAGCTTGTCGTCCGGGCCCCAAGAGCATAAGTAGTAATCATCGCCAATCCACTTCAGAAACTGGGCAATCACTTCAGGGAACTTGCCGGCGGATCGCACATCCTCCTGGGTGATCCCGGTAAAGTCGGTTGTGGACTTGGTGAGGACTGGGCTTTTGACAGGTTGGACAAAGGCTTGGAAGGTGTCCGTGATGGCGAAGGTGCCATCCTGCTTGGTTACTTTGGCCGCTCCGATCTCGATGATTTCGGAGATTTGGTCCTTCTTCCGGCAGACGGTCATTTCCAAGTCGTAGATGATATAGTTCATGATGCCGCGTCACCTCTTTTCACAAAAACAATCCGGTATGAGTTGGACTCCCCCGGAAGGCATCCCATACAGTATACTAAATTTTGTGGGAAAAAGGTTAGGAAATATGTGACGTCTGCGAGCCTGTTTCTGCTTTTTTGTGCCGCTATCCCATAAGACGCAACAAATGGGCATTTCCCTGCATCATTTTGTGAAAAAAAATATTATTTCTTTCGTAGACCCTGTCCGGCTCCCTGCCGATCGGCCGCTCTCTTCTGAGAATATGATAAACTGACAAGGACAAGAACCTAGAATAATAGAGTCAGGTGAATTCCTTATGCTGTCCAGAGAACCGATCTATCCGGGACCGTCTCGCCGCGGCCCCATGCCGAGGAGCAAAAAATCTCGCTCGCGAAAAAGAAAATGGCTGGTGGTTGGCATACTGCTGATTGCCGCTTGGATACTCGCCCGACTGGCCTTCAACCAAGGATTTATCTCCGATCCATTCCAGGAATCCGAGGCCGTCATCGCCATTCATCCAGAGGTCCAAGCGAAGGCTCAGCAGGTAAAGGACGCTGCGGCTAAGCGCGGCATTGACGTGGTGCTCACAAACGGATTTCGGAGCACGGAGGAGCAGAATGTGCTCTATGAGCAAGGACGGAGCACAGAAGGGCCTGTCGTGACGAAGGCAAAAGGCGGAGACTCTTACCACAATTATGGGCTTGCGATTGATTTTGCCCTGCGAACCGGCGACGGGGATGTGGTGTGGGACCTGGAACGAGACGATAACGGCAACGGCAAGGCGGATTGGATGGAAGTCGTGACCCTTGCCAAGAAGCTCGGCTTTACATGGGGAGGGGATTGGGAGAACTTTCCCGATTATCCTCACTTGCAGATGGATTTCGGCTATTCGATCCGTCAACTAAAGAACGGCCGCTACCCCGAGGGATCGATTACCGCCCCGGTCACGGCTTCTGCCTCCCCGGAGGCTTCCACCCCGTAAGGGGAGACCCGATGGAGTCTTGCTGCGCTACCATTTTACACACGATAGGAGAGTCATCCATGCGATTGTGGCACCAAGAGCTCATCCCGCGCCTGCCGCGAAACCAATTGCTGGGCCAGCACCGCGAATGCGCCGCGCTTCGAGGAGGCGGCTGGGGGAAGCCGCATCGAACCGTCAACTATGTCTTTGAATACCCGTGGACTTTTCTTTACTTCTACCACGTACTGATCATGGACGAGATGGAGCGGCGGGGCTTTCAGGTCGACCCCCTCTGGAGAACGCCGATCTATCGGGGGAAAACCTGGCCTGCATGGCCAAAGGACCAAGCCCCGCGCGAACTCATGACGGAGTTCCCGCTCATCTACCCGGAGCATGATGAAGCCTACTTGCAGGAATGCCTTGACAATCTGAAGGGCAAGGGCATCGATCTTTCCCTGGAGTGAACGAGTTTACGGTTGGGGGAAGTGAATCAGCATCACATACTGCCAAGAAAGCTTCGCTGATCCGGTACAGGGAGAAAAGGGTCTCTGCTGTTGCGAAAATCGGCGTTTGGTTAAGATAATGATGTGCGGAATCCTTATTTGAGATCAGGTAAGGAAGTAGGGCAAAATAACGATGTCGCATATCGTTATTTCGCGAAAACGGTTCCGGTTGAAGAGGTTTCGCCCAATTAGTGATCTGTCGGATTGCGAATTGAACCGAAATCAGAGGTTGAGATCAAATAAGGATATGCGAAATCATTATTTGATGTGCCCATCAAGGAACGGCTTGTGATCCGCCTTTTTATGGTATACTTGAGGTTCTGACAAGACAGGAAGAAACGAGGAAATCAGCTATGGCAGAAACATTTATCGAGCTTGGCGTTCGTCCCGCACTTGCTCGTCGGCTTCAACAAAACGGGGTTGCGGTGCCGACTCCGGTTCAGGAGCGGGCCATCCCGCTTATTCTGGAAGGCAAGGACGTCATCGGCCAGGCTCAAACCGGAACGGGCAAGACGCTCGCTTTTGTGCTCCCGATATTGGAAAAGGTGGACACCGCACGGGATGAGGTGCAGGCGCTTATCCTGACACCGACACGCGAACTGGCGATTCAGATCACCGACGAGATCCGCAAGCTTACCTCTGCAGTGGGGGCGTCGGTTCTTGCCGCTTACGGCGGACAGGATGTGGAAGGGCAGATTCGTAAGCTGAAGACCGCTCCCACGATTATCGTCGCTACGCCAGGTCGGCTTCTCGACCACTTGGGACGCGGGACGGTGAATTTGAATTCGCTCTCAATCCTGGTGCTGGACGAGGCGGACCAGATGCTCCACATGGGCTTTTTGTCGGAAGTGGAAGGGATCATTCGGCAAATGCCCGGCATGCGCCAGACGCTTCTGTTCTCAGCCACCATGCCGGACAATGTGCGCAAGCTCGCGAATCGATACATGTTCCAACCGGAAGACATCGTGGTCAAAGGACGCAAGATCACGCTCGACAACATCAAGCAGCTTGTTATCGAGACGACAGATCGCGGCAGGCAGCAGGCGCTCATGCAGGTCATCACGCAGCAAAGACCGTACCTGGCCGTCGTCTTCTGCCGCACGAAAATTCGGGCGAAGAAGCTGAACGAGGTGCTCATTCAGAACGGGTTCCGCTCGGATGAGCTTCATGGCGACCTGAGCCAAGCGAAGCGCGAGCAGGTCATGAAGCGGTTCCGCGATGCCAAGCTGCAGGTGCTGGTTGCGACGGACGTGGCTGCACGCGGTCTCGACATCGAGGGAGTCACGCATGTCATCAACTACGATCTGCCGCTGGACGGGGAGAGCTACATTCACCGGATCGGCCGGACAGGACGGGCGAGCCAGAGCGGGATGGCCATTACGCTGGCAACAGCTCGTGACCGCGAGAAGTTGGTTTCGATCGAGCGGCACATTCAGCTGACGCTGGAAAAGAAGCGCGTAGAGGTCAACTATTCGAACGACGGCGCTGACCGCTCGGAGGAAACCCGCGAAGCGTCGTCGAGCTCGCGCAGTAGCCGCAAGCCCCAAGGTGCAGGAGGGTCGCGCCGCAGCGGAGGCGATCGTCGAACTGGCAGCGGAGCACGTGGTGGCGAGAAGCGCGAGTGGGGACGTAAGCCGGAGTCCCGCGAAGGTGGACGCCCGGACGCACGCGGCGGCGAGAAGCGCGAGTGGGGCCGCAAGCCCGAGTCCCGCGAAGGCGGGCGGCCGGATGCACGCGGCGGCGAGAAGCGGGAGTGGGGCCGCAAGCCGGAGTCTCGCGAAGGCGGACGCCCGGATGCACGCGGCGGCGAGAAACGCGAGTGGGGCCGTAAGCCGGAATCCCGCGAAGGTGGACGCCCGGACGCACGCGGCGGCGAGAAGCGCGAGTGGGGCCGCAAGCCGGAGTCCCGCGAAGGCGGACGCCCGGACGCACGCAGCGGCGAGAAGCGCGAGTGGGGCCGCAAGCCGGAGTCTCGCGAAGGCGGACGCCCGGAGTATCGCAGCGGAGGGAAGCCCGAAGCCCGCGGCGGCCGCAAGCCGGACTCGCGCGGTGGCAGCAGCCGGCCGGGACCGGGCCGCTCGGATGGACCGCGCTCGGGCGGACGCCCCGGCGGCGGCCGCAACGGGGGGCGCGGGAATGCGCCCGGCCGTCGCGGACGGTAAGCCGAAGGAGGGCGGAAGATGGACGGACGGAACCGAAGCGAGGTTCGCCCGGGACTTGAGGTGGACATCGTCCTGAAGCAGGACCAGCGAACCGGGCGGTTGACCCGCGGGATCGTGAAGGACCTGCTCACCAACTCCCCCACCCATCCCCATGGGATCAAGGTGAGGCTTACGAGCGGACAGGTTGGCCGTGTGAAGGCCATTCATTCCGCTCGCGAATCCCAGTCGGGAGGAGCGGGGGAAGAATGAGCAAGGAACTTCAAGAAGCGGAGCGGCAACTGGCGGAAGCCAAAGAGCGTATCCGCTCGCTGGAAGAAGAGAACGAGCGCTTGAAGCGAGAGCTGCTGCGCCTCAAGCAGAGCAAGCTGCGAGGCGGCGGAGGAGACCATGCCTCCTCCCGCCTGCGCGACGCTTTGCGCGAATAGAACGAAGCCCCCGGAAGGGGACCCAAGCCAGACCGCCTGTTCAGGCGGCTGACGGGTTCCCGCCGGGGGCTTCTCTGTTCTCCTGCGCAGCGGGCGGCGCTTAGGCGACGGGCTTGCCGTCGACCCAGACGCCCGCGAGCGCGAGCGATTCATCCAGGAGCAGCAGATCGGCCCGCTTGCCAATGGCAAGCGACCCGAACTCCGCGTCCTGGCCGATCTGCCGCGCGGGCGTTCCGCTGGCCATGCGGCTCGCTTCCTCGACCGTGGCGCCTGCGCGCTGGACCGCGAAGCGGAAGGCGCCGAGCATCGTCAGCGTGCTGCCGGCCAGCGCCCCGCTTCCGGCAATGCGGGCGACACCGTCCGTCACCTCGACGGGCAAGCCGCCGAGCTCATAGCGGCCGTCGCCGAGGCCGGAAGCGGACATGGCGTCGGTGATGAGCGCCACCTTGTCCGCTCCCTTGGCGCGGAGGACGAGCCGGATCACCGCCTCGTGTACATGATGGCCGTCAGCGATGAGCTCCGCCGTGATGCGGTCGTCCGACAGCACGGCTCCAACCGCCCCCGGCTCGCGGTGATGGAGCCCGCTCATGGCGTTGAAGCAGTGCGTGCCGTGGGTGAGGCCGGCATCCGCCGCAGCGAGCACCTCCTCGCAGGTGGCGTCGGTGTGACCCGCGGAGACCGTCACGCCTGCTTCGGTAAGGAGGCGGATCGTCGCATGGGCACCGGGCAACTCCGGCGCGAGCGTCTGGAGGCGGATCAGCCCCGGATAGGCGGTCAGCCACTCCTCCAGCCATTCTTCCTGGGGTAAGCTGAGATGGGCAGGGTTTTGCGCGCCGATCCGCTGTTCGTTCAGGAACGGGCCCTCCAGATGAACGCCGGCAAGGCGGGCGTATCGCAAGGGCTGTTCCTGATAGTCGTGAGCAGCTTGAAGCACACGATCGATGGCCTCCTTGGAAGCCGTCACCGTGGTGGCGAGCAAGGAGGTCGTTCCGTGACGAACATGGTGGGCCGCAATCCGATCATATGCTTCGACCTCGGCATCCATAAAGTCAGCCCCGCCGCCACCATGAACATGCACATCGACAAAACCCGGCAAAAGCCAGGCGCCTTTTGCGTCCAACGTCAGGATCGTTTTCCCGGAGGATCTGGGTACGTCTCCTGCTCCCAGATCGGCAATGCGCGTCCCTTTTACCAGCAGCCAACCGTTCGGAATCGTTCCCGTTTCGGTAACCAGATTTGCATGATGAATGAGAAATTCGGGAGCATCTTCGGCAACCGCATCGGCGGGCATAGGGAAATCCTCCTACAAAATCAGATTTGCATCCTTATTTTTACTAGAAAGGTTGTGAATATTTCGTATATACTGATTATATACGATTTATCATTTTTACGGATAGTGAAGGGGGACTCCTATTGGCTCATTTGACAAACGACGGCACCATCACCCAAACCCAGCATCGAAAAATGACCGCTGCGCGCCTTCTGACGCGTGCCCTGACCATGATTCTCGGATCGTTGCTGTTTTCGGTTGGACTGGAGATTTTTCTGGTTCCGAACAACATCATTGACGGGGGCATAACCGGTATTTCGATCATTCTCTCCCATCTCACGGGAATCTCCATCGGGATTTTTTTGCTCCTGTTAAACCTTCCTTTTCTTTTCCTCGGCTACAAGCAGATCGGCAAAACCTTCGCACTCTCTACTCTGTTTTCCGTTATCGTGATGTCCATCGGGACCGAGCTCCTTCATCCCGTTAAACCGCTCACGGACAACCTGCTGCTCGCGACCGTCTTTGGCGGAGTTTGCCTCGGCGTTGGGGTCGGGCTGGTCATCCGTGCGGGAGGTTCGCTCGACGGCACCGAAATTGTCGCCATTCTGGTGGGCAAGCGCCTTCCGTTCTCCGTCGGCGAAATCGTCATGTTTATCAACATCTTCATTCTCGGAAGCGCCGCGTTCGTCTTTAGCCCTGACAGCGCCATGTATTCGCTGATTGCCTACTTCATTGCGTTCAAGATGATCGATGTCACCATCGAAGGGATCGATCAGTCAAAATCCGTCTGGATCATCAGTGACAGCTATCGAGAGATCGGTGACGCTCTTACCTACCGTCTCGGCCGCGGGGTAACCTACCTGAGCGGAGAGGGCGGCTTCAGCGGAGACGACAAGAAGGTCATCTTCATCGTCATCACCCGTCTGGAGGAAGCGAAGATGAAGTCCATTGTCGAGGACAAGGACCCCAACGCCTTCGTGGCGATCGGCAACATTCACGACATCATGGGCGGCCGTTTCAAGAAAAAGAACATTCACTAACGCTAGAGCGCGTCTTCAAACCGCTGTATCGAACGGAGCGGCTATCCGCTCAGGCTGCAATGGCCTGGTTCGGAGCCTGCTGCCCTGTATAAGGCGAGCACAGAGAATCTCCGTCCGCGCCCCGGCTTGAAAACACGCTTTAGAGAATCCATCTAAGTTGAAAAAGACATCCATAACCCGGTGCAGCTCCAGTGAGGAGCAGCGTCGGGTTATTTTTCAGGTTGTCGATAACCCGCATTGTTTGTTGGCAATTGCTGTGATAGGATGGGGACGAACAACCTGTGGAAGGGAAGTAGGTACAGTGGACAAGAAACCTTATCATGTCGTCATTGTCGGCTACGGAGGCATGGGTAGCTATCATCCGCAGCTCATCGCTCCGGTCGAATCGCTTCGTGTAACCGGTGTTTTCGATGTTATTCCTTATCGGATGGAGCTGGCAGAGTCGGCCGGCCTCAAGCCCTATGAAAGCCTCGATGCCGTTCTGACGGATTCGGAAGTGGACGTGGTGCTGATTGCGACCCCGAACGATGTACACAAGGACATTGCCATTCAAGCGTTGAAAGCGGGCAAGCATGTCATTTGCGAAAAGCCCGTTACGATAACCAGTGCAGACCTGCTCGATATCGTTGAGGTTGCCAAAGCCGAAGACCGCATCTTCACCGTGCATCAGAACCGCCGTTGGGATGAAGACTTCCGCATCGTGAAGCATCTGATCGAGACCAAGCAAGCGGGCGAGGTCTTCCATGTCGAGTCCCGCGTCCAAGGCGCAAACGGCATTCCCGGCGACTGGCGCCAGCTTAAGGCTTACGGCGGCGGAATGCTGCTGGATTGGGGCGTGCACCTGCTCGACCAATTGCTTCTGCTGACGGACAGCAAGATCGACAGCGTCACGGCGGAGCTCAGCACCATCCTCGGCACGGAGGTGGATGACGGCTTTACTACGCATATCCGCTTCTATGACGAGCTGACGGCCGTTGTCGAGGTGGGGACAACCAACTATGTGACCCTTCCTCGCTGGTATGTAAAAGGAAACGAGGGAACCGCCGTCATCCGCGACTGGGACCTGAATGGAGAACTGGTACGCAGCAACCCGGACGTCGCTCGTGTGGAACCGAAGCCGATTCAGGCCGGCCAAGGGCTGACGAAGACGATGGCACCTCCTTCGGAGGAATCGACGCTGCGCCTGCCGATTGAGAAGGCTCCGGCTGCCGCCCAAACGTTCTATGAGAACTTTGCGGCAGCGCTTGAAGGGAAGTCGACACTGATCGTCAAGAACGAAGAGGTGTATCGCGTGCTCCGGCTGATCGAGACCATCTTCGAGGCAGCCGAAAAGCGTGAGGTTCTGAAGGACCTCAATCTGTAAGGCAACGAGACTAGATCGCTGCATAACAAATCGATATCTGCCCTCACAGCCCTTCTCCTCGTGGAACGGGCTGTGTTTTTGATTGTCTTCGTCTGTACATGCACAACCAAACGCTGTGACCTCCTAAAACCTTCCTATCCTCGATCTCGTCTACTTGTCAACGAGGATATCGGGGGCTGAGGAGATGGATAAACAGAGTTCGATCAAACGAGCTGCAAGAGGGGGCTTGATGCTGCTTCTCATTGCCGCTTTGGGACTTCTGGATGGCTTTGCTTCCGAGGTTTCCCTGACTTCGGGGGGTCCCCAGAGTGAGGCCCACGTTCTTCTTATGCCAAGAGGAGGGGACTGGACACCTGTTCAAGGAGATGCGCAAGAGGAGCTGCTCCATCTGATCGAAGACAGCACTCAGCAGGATTTTAACGACGCCTTGGAATGCAATCCAAACTATACCCGTATGGACGGGTATGATTATCTCCTGCGGTTGCCCGGTCGTTCACGTGATATCCTCTACACGATGAAATGCGGGATTTACCATGAAGAAGGGGATAATCGGCTATTTCTCTCGAACAATTCCGGACATGCGGAAGCTGTCTTTTCCCAATTGAAAACGGTTACTCATTTTTCCGAGAGCTTCTATCTTCTGGAGGAGACTCTTCTAGTATCTCGTGAACAGGACTTGAATGGAGACGGACGATTGGAAACCATCCGGCTTATAGACAACGGAAATTTGGTTCTTGAAGCGAACGGACTACGAGTAGTCATACAGCGGAACGACACGAGCGCTCCCGTCAGCTTATCGGGAGGGGATAAGAGGATCCTTCCCGATATCAAGATCATGAAGGATGCCGCGGATCCCGTTGACCCGATTCTCGTTATCTCTCCCCATGTGGGAGCGAGAGGGATCTTCTATCATCTTTTTCTCTACCGGCTGGGGGATAGCGGCTGGAAGCTTCTCTGGAATGATAAGGAAGAGGTCGAAGGAAGCCTGCTCTGGCAAAATGGGACGCTTCAGGGAACGCTGTCCTTTCCCACCTTGAGCCTTGAGCAATCGATGACGCTTGACAAAAGGATGGTGGAGGAAGCGCCATTTATGCGGGAAGCCGATGAAAGGGCGGTCCTTATTCCTGCATCCGCCCGTGAACTGGCTGAGGATCCGGGCTTTGTGGCCCAGGATGGCTCGTCCTATTTTGGAATCGAGCGGATCGTTCGTTTGGGAGGGACCATGTGGAGCTTGGACCGATTGGTTACGGACTATGAAATCAAGAATGGACAGGTGATCCCTGTTCACACTTCATGGAATCCACACGAGGAGTTTGAATGAATGTAGGATTGATGGAGTCGGACGATGAAGAGAGAGGCTGTCCCATGATGACCGAACAACTTGACTCGATTTTGAATCATGCCAAACAGGCATTTCAGATGACGCTGACGAATCCGGTTTCGGTACCGGGAGGCTGGCTCAATCAGAAGTGGCGGGTAGATGCAGTACATGGACCTGTTCTGATCAAGCAATTCAGCCAGAAACGGTACTCCGCAAGCAAGCTGGTTGCGCTGGAGCACGCCATGAGACGCAGCGCTGATCTGTCGAGCTGTGGAATCAAAGCGCCCCGTTATCATTCGGCGTCCGGCGATTACCTGCAACGGACCGCGGACGGCAATGTGTATATGGTGATGGATTTCGTTCCCGGGTATTCGGAGCTTCCAGAGACCGTTACAGAGATCCAACTGGAAAGCTTGGGCGAGCAGCTCGGGCTGCTTCATACTCATTGGCGGCAGGAACACCTGCTTCTTCACCTTCCTTTTGAAGTGGAGGGAGGAAGGGAAGAACTAGATCAGAGCTATCCAAATCGGCTCCGGGAAGCCGAGGCCAGTGGAAATGAACGGCTGCTGCATGCTTTGTTGAAGCAGCGGTGTATCCTTGACTCCATGGAAGCCGATCTCTTCCGGTCTGTTCCAACGGGAATTACTCATTGCGACTTCTCTGCCGACAATTTGCTGTTCGATGAAGGGGGACTAACGGCCATCCTGGATTTCGACCGCAACCGCCATACCTGGCAGTGGCAGGATATCGGCAGGGCGATGCTGTCCTTCGCTTACCAGGCCGGGGAGCTGAAGCTGGAGAGGGTCGATGCGTTTCTCGCCGGGTACCGCCGTCATTTGCGGATGACACGCGCCGATATCCGAACTGCGCTTCGGCTTTCGTGGTGCATCGAAGTGAATTGGTGGTTGACGCCCAGGATATTTAGTGAGGAGTCGGATCCAAAGGTAAAGCGCTTCGCAGAAGAACTGCTGTGGGTGACCAATCATTGGGACGAGCTGGACGATCTTATCGGCTAGACATAAAAAAATGACCGACCTTCTTCGTAAGAAGAAGAATCGGCCTTTTTGGGATGGATCAGCGAACACGGGACTTGGACTTGGAGGACACGATGGATTTCACGGCCCCGACGAGGCGGTCCCGGGCTTGTTTGTTGTTCATCAAGTAGGTTACGCCCATTCCGATGGCGGTCATGAGCAGGCTTTTCTTGCGGCTTCGCATGGCGTCTGCCTCCTTCAGCAGGGGAATGTACTCCCTATTACCCTGCCCGAAGGAGCGGGAAACAAGACGCGAGCGGGCAACTGCTTCGCTCAACGGCCTCGCTTGCGGTAATCGGAAGGAGACATGCCGGTCTCCTGGCGGAACACCTTGCTGAAATAACTGATGTTGTCAAAGCCCGTGTCGAGGGCAATGTCGGACAGCTTCCGGTCGCTTTGGCGGATCAGATCGGTCGCTTGGCGAATGCGGTAGGAGTTGATGTATTCGATCGGGGTTCGACCGGTCATCCCCTTGAAGAACCGGCAAAACTGGCCTTCGCTCATCGGCAGCAGGTCGGCGAGCTCCTTGATTCGCAAGGAGCGTTGAAAGTGCTCCTGAATGTACCCGATGACCGTCTTCAGCCGTTCAACCTTCACCTGGTCGAGGCTGGAACTGCTGCCGCTCCGGTCCACCTGAAGATTGGCGGCGGTGAGCTCTGCCAGGGCAAGATAGAGGTAGCCCTTCGCCAGCGCTTCGAAGCCGGAGCGCTCCTCCTGCTGAGCAAGGGCGATGCGGTGGATGCAGTCGAGGATGCGCCGCTCTCCATCGGAATCGGGCCGGATGTGGCGGGGAAAGGTTTTCTTCTTTTCCATGAGGGGAAGGACGAACTGCTCTTGCACGTCATCGAATCCGCCGCTGGCGAGAAAGGCGAGGTCGATCACGAGGGCTTCGAAACGGCAGCCGCGATCCCCGCGAGCGTAGCCGGTATGGATATCTCCGCCGTCCAGATACACCGCTTCCCCGGCTCGAACGGGAAACGTCTCGGTATCCAGCTGGAAGAGCACCTCCCCGTCTACCACGTAGAAGAATTCCGCTTCCGGGTGCCAATGGGTGTCCAGAACGTGACTGCCGGCTGGATAATAAAAGTGATAAACCGCGAGCGGAAAACGATCGTTGCCGTGCGCACGGGTTTCCTTAAGCAGGTGGCGGGCTGTTCCGTCCATACGCGGGTCAGCTCCTCATACAAAATGGTTTGGGTTACATCAAAATCGTGATATAAAATCGCATTAATCTGTTAGTTTAGCGTTTGTTTTATCAGTATAATGCAAGTATACACGTTTGAAAATGCTTACACCACAATTCCTTCAAACGAAAGGCGGTTCGTCATGAAATTCAACAACGGCTATTGGATGCTTCGGGACGGCGTTGATCTGCAAGGCGCAGTTCATGCAGTGGACTTCACCGAACAAAACGGAGTTTTGACGGCTTACGTCGCTCCGAAGGCGGTAGCTCATCGCGGAGATACCCTCAACTCGCTTTTGCTTACCGTGGAATTCCGTTCTCCGGCTCCCGGCGTGATCGGGGTCAAGATTATTCATAACCTGGGCGTGCGTGAACGCGGACCGGTCTTCCAACTGACCGAGCAAGGCAAGAGCCATGCGGTCATTACGGAAACCGAGACCGAAAAGATCTTCACCACCGGCTCCCTCAGCGCTCATATTGCGAAAGGCGTTCCGTGGTCGCTTTCCTTCTACCGCGACGGCGAGCGCATTACCGGCAGCACGACCAAGTCGATGGGCTACCTCACCGAAGGCGACAAAACTTATGTCCGCGAAGAGCTGGATCTGGGCGTAGGCGAGTATGTATACGGCCTTGGCGAGCGCTTCACCGCATTCGTGAAGAACGGCCAAACCGTCGACATCTGGAACGAAGACGGCGGCACGAGCTCGGAGCAAGCATATAAGAACATCCCGTTCTACGTGACCAACAAGGGCTACGGCGTGTTCATCAACCAACCGGAGAAGGTTTCCTTGGAGATCGCCTCTGAGAAGGTGAAGAAGGTTCAATTCAGCGTGGAAGGCGAATCGCTGGAATACTTCCTCATCGACGGCCCGCAAGTAAAGGATGTTCTCGTCAAGTACACCGACCTGACCGGCAAGCCGGCGCTTCCGCCCGCTTGGACCTTCGGGCTTTGGCTCACCACCTCCTTTACGACTAACTATGATGAAGCAACGGTTATGTCCTTTATTGATGGAATGGCAGAGCGCGATCTTCCGCTGCATGTCTTCCACTTCGACTGCTTCTGGATGAAGGGCTACCATTGGACCGACTTCGAATGGGACAAGGACGTATTCCCGGACCCGGTAGGCATGCTTGCCCGCATCCATGAGAAGGGCCTTAAGGTCTGCGTCTGGATCAACCCTTACATCGCCCAACGTTCCCGCCTCTTCAAGGAAGGCATGGACCTGGGTTACCTGGTGAAAAAGGCAAACGGCGACGTTTGGCAGTGGGATATGTGGCAATCGGGCATGGCGCTCGTGGACTTCACGAACCCGGATGCCTGCGAATGGTATGCTTCTTACCTGCGCGGCCTGGTCGACATGGGCGTCGACTCCTTCAAGACGGACTTCGGCGAGCGGATCCCGACGGATGTGGTCTACTTCGACGGCTCCGATCCCAACAAGATGCACAACTACTACACCCAACTGTACAACAAGGTGGTCTTCGAGGTTCTGGAGGAAAAGCTCGGCAAGAACGAAGCCGCTCTGTTCGCCCGTTCCGCAACGGCCGGCGGCCAGCAATTCCCGATCCACTGGGGCGGCGACTGCTACGCCAACTATGAATCGATGGCCGAAAGCCTTCGCGGCGGTCTCTCGCTCGGCCTGTCCGGCTTCGGCTTCTGGAGCCATGACATCGGCGGCTTCGAGAACAAGGCACCGGCTCACGTCTTCAAGCGGTGGCTCGCCTTCGGTCTCCTGTCCAGCCACAGCCGTCTGCACGGCAGCGAATCGTACCGGGTACCGTGGACGTACGATCAGGAAGCGGTCGATGTCACGCGCTTCTTCACCAAGCTGAAATGCAGCCTCATGCCGTACCTGTTTGATACGGCAGCGGTCGCTCACGAGCAAGGCTTGCCTTCCATGCGCGCCATGCTGCTCGAATTCCCGGAAGACCCGACGACCGATCAACTCGACCGTCAATACATGCTCGGCTCGAATGTTCTCGTTGCTCCGATCTTTGACGAGAATGGTCGCGTAACCTATTACCTGCCGGAAGGCACCTGGACGCATCTCCTGACAGGAGAGACCGTTCAAGGCGGCAAATGGTTCAAGGAGCAGTACGACTTCTTCAGCCTTCCGCTCTTCGTTCGCTCGAACTCGATTCTGGCGACGGGCGCAACGGATAGCCGTCCGGACTATGACTTTGCGGACGGCGTGAACCTTGGCATCTATGCCCTGGAAGACGGCCGCACAGCGGAAGCTTCGGTTCGCGATCTGTCCGGCCGGGTCGAGCTTACGGCTCGCGCAGAGCGCAGCGGCAAGACGATCACCCTGTCCGTCAGCGGCAAAGGCAAAGCCTTCACCGTCTCCGTCAAGGGAACCGGCGCGATTGCCTCCGTCAAGGGCGGCGAGCTGGCAGGCGACGCCATCCGCGTAGCCGCAGGCGCCGAACAAACGACGCTCGTCATCGAGCTGGCGTAAGCAGCTATTTCTTCACATGCATAGGACCCCTGCCGGTTCACCTTACGGTGATTTGGCAGGGGTTTTCTTTTGAAGGAGATCGGCTATTGGAATGGATAGCGGCTCCGAAGGCGGACGGGGCAGTTCCTCAAGCAAATGGCGGATTTTTCTCACAATTCTTCAATTCCAGATACCCCCATAATCTTGAGAAATCTGTAAACATTGCGGTCCTATTCACAATATGTTTTTATTTTAGACAAATAATTGTTCTAATTTGCACAACTGGCCTTCAGGCGTATGTGATATAAATCATATATATGACTTTTCCCATGGGATACAGTAAGCCTGCATGGGGATAACTCTAGGAAAGAAGGGGCAAAGGATGGACGTTGTTTTCCTGTCGCGGTTACAATTTGCGACAACTACGATTTTCCACTTTCTGTTCGTACCGCTCTCCATCAGCATGGCGCTATTCGTCGCCATCTTGGAAACGATGTATGTTCGGACAGGAAAGGAAGAGTACAAAAGCCTCGCCAAATTTTGGGGCAAGCTGTTCCTCATCAACTTTGCCGTCGGCATCGTAACCGGGATTCTTCAAGAATTCCAATTCGGGATGAACTGGTCAGCCTATTCCCGATTCGTCGGAGACGTCTTTGGAGCTCCGCTGGCCATTGAAGCGCTGCTCGCGTTTTTCCTTGAATCGACGTTCCTCGGGATCTGGATTTTCGGTTGGGATCGCTTGAGCAAGAAGGTCCATCTGCTGTGCATTTGGCTCGTTTTCATCGGGACGGCTATCTCCGCCTTCTGGATTCTGATCGCGAACTCCTTCATGCAGCACCCGGTCGGCTTTGAAGTCAACAACGGGCGCGCGGAGATGAACGATTTTCTCGCCCTCATTACGAACGGGCAGTTGTGGGTGGAATTCCCCCATACGATCTTCGGGGCTCTGATGACCGGTGCGGCATTTGTCTTCGGCGTCAGCGCTTGGAAAATATTCCGCAAGCAAAATGCGGATCTGTTCAAATCGACTTTTCTTATCGCAACCATCATCGGGTTAATCGGGTTCTTCGGCGTGGCGCTATCGGGTCACTCCCAAGCTCAATATCTGGTGAAGACGCAGCCTATGAAGATGGCTGCTTCCGAAGCGCTCTGGGGGAAGAGCGGCGATCCTGCGGGCTGGAACCTCATTGCGTTCATTGACCCGGATAAGCAGGAAAACAGCTTTGAACTCAACATACCTGGACTGCTCAGCTTCCTCTCCTACAGCAAGTTTTCGGGGGAAATTAAGGGCATTCAGGAATTGCAAGCCGAATATACGCAAACCTATGGAGAAGGCAATTACATTCCCCCGGTTCGCACGACCTTCTGGAGCTTCCGGATCATGATCGCAGCGGGAATGCTGAGCTTCCTTCTCTTCGCTTACGGGCTCTACCTGCACCGCAAGAAGAAGCTCGACAAGCTGGGCAAGTTCTTTACGAGATCCGCGCTCTTCGGAATTTCGCTTCCGTTTATCGCAAACACATCCGGCTGGATTATGACGGAGATCGGGCGTCAGCCATGGACCGTCTTCGGCCTGATGCGGACGGAGGACAGCGTTTCGCCTAGCGTCAGCGCGGGTCAGGTTCTGTTCTCAGTTATCACGTTTACCGGCATCTATGCCATTCTTGGCTGCGTTATGGCTTATCTGTTCGTGAAGGTCATCAAGAAAGGACCTTACGGTGAAAAGCCGGAGGCTGCAATCGCCAAGGATCCGTTCAGCGATTCCTTTAAGAAAGGGGGCAAGCGCCGTGACTCTTAATGAGCTCTGGTTCATCCTTGTCGCCGTGCTGTTCGCCGGCTTCTTCTTCCTGGAGGGCTTTGATTTTGGCGTTGGGATGTCGACGCAGTTCATCGCGAAGAACGACAAAGAGCGCCGTGTCCTGATCAACTCGATCGGGCCGTTCTGGGATGCCAATGAAGTATGGCTGATCACCGCCGGCGGTGCCATGTTCGCGGCTTTCCCGCACTGGTATGCCACGATGTTCAGCGGCTTCTATACCGCGCTGGTGTTTGTCCTGCTTGCCCTCATTGTCCGCGCTGTGGGCTTTGAATTCCGCGGGAAGCTGGACAGTAACAAGTGGCGCAAAGCTTGGGACGTCTGCATCTTCCTCGGCAGCCTGCTGCCGCCGCTCCTTCTCGGTGTTGCCTTTTCCGGGATCATGAAGGGACTTCCCATCGGGCAGGACATGGAGATGCGCGCCAGCCTGTTCGGAGATATCGTCAACGGCTATACGCTTCTCGGAGGCGTAACGCTGACGGTGCTGTGCCTTGTGCATGGCCTGCTGTTCACTACGCTTCGCACGCTGGGGCCGCTGCAAGAGCGTGCTCGCAACCTCGCCAAGAAGCTGTACGTTCCCCTCGCGGTGCTGTTGGTGGCGTTCGGGGCTTGGACGTACTTTGAGACCGGTCTGTTTGAAGCACGTCCCTGGGCTGTCGGGGCTGTGGCCGTCATCGCGGCCGCCGCATATCTGCTTGCCGGCCACTTCCTCTGGAGGAAGCGGGACGGCTGGGCCTTCGGCATGACCGGCACGGTCATCCTGCTGTCGGTCGGGGCGATGTTCCTCGGGCTGTTCCCGAGCGTCATGGTCAGCTCGATCGACACCGCCTTCAACCTGACGATTCACAATGCCGCTTCGAACCCGTATTCGCTCAAGGTCATGAGCATCGTCGCCCTTACGCTGCTGCCGTTCGTATTGGGCTACCAAATCTGGAGCTACTTTGTTTTTCATAAGCGGGTTCATGAAAAACATCAACTGGAGTACTAAGCCTCCATGGGCAAAGACTTAATGAAATTCAAAGGCATTCGACCGGTCATGGCTTTGCTCGCCCTGCTCACGCTGGGGCAGGCGATCGCCATCATCCTCCAGGCCAAGTGGCTGGCGGAGGGGATCTCCGGGTTGTTTGCCGGCGAATCGGTGCAGGAACAGTATGGCGTGAGCCTGCTGTTCCTGCTCGCGTTCGGGGGACGGCATGTCCTCGGCGTCCTTCAACAAAAGGTCGCTTATCGCTATGCGGAGACCACGGCAGCGGGACTTCGCCGAGAGCTGATGGACAAGCTGTTTCGCCTAGGCCCTCGCTTTACGTCCAAGCGGGGAAGCGGCGGACTTGTGACGCTGGTGCTGGAAGGTATCACCCAGTTCCGGACCTACCTGGAGCTGTTCCTGCCGCGGATGCTGCAGATGGGGATTACCCCTTGGCTCATCCTTGCCTACGTGTACTATCGGGATGCCCGCTCCGGTGTCATTCTGACGCTGACGATGCCGATTCTGATTATTTTCTTGATCTTGGTCGGGCTCGCTGCGAAGAAGCAGACGGAGGGACAGATCGCTTCCTATCGCCTGCTCTCCAATCACTTCGTGGATTCCCTTCGCGGATTGGAGACGCTCAAGGTGCTTGGAAGAAGTAAGGGGCATGCGGATAGCATTGAGCGCGTCAGCGACGAATATCGCAAAGCGACGATGAAGACGCTGCGCGTGGCTTTCCTGTCGTCGTTCTCCCTCGATTTCTTCACGATGCTGTCCGTCGCCATCGTGGCGGTGAATCTCGGCTTGCGGCTGATCAACGTCGAGATGACGCTGGTGACCGCTCTGACGGTTCTCATCCTGGCGCCGGAGTATTTCCTGCCGGTGCGGATGGTCGGTGCGGATTTCCACGCTACCCAGAACGGGAAGCAGGCGGCTGAAACCATTCAAGGGATTCTGGCAGAGCCGCTGCCGGAAGAGGAGATGAACACCCCTGGCGAGTTGGAGCGAGCTGTGGTGTTGAACGTCTCTGATACCTTGACGGCTGAGGATTTGTCCGTGAAGCATGAAACAGAGGGAGACGCCTCTCTCCACGAGGTGAGCTTCTCTGTGAAAGGAACGCTCAAGGTGGGGATCGTCGGCGAGAGCGGGGCGGGCAAGACGACGCTGATCGACGCGCTCGGCGGCTTCCTGCCGGTGTCGGCGGGTCGCTTCCTGTTGAACGAGGAGCCGATCCGGCTCTCGTCACCCGGCTGGAAGTCCGCGACGACGTACCTTCCGCAACAGCCGTACTTGTTCCAGGGAAGCCTGGCGGACAACATCCGCTTCTACGTGCCGGAGGCGAGCGACGAGGAAGTTGCGGCTGCCGTATCGGCTGCCGGGCTTGACGAGCTTGTCGCCGATCTGCCGAACGGGCTGGCGGAGCTCGTCGGCAGCGGCGGGCGCGCGCTCAGCGGAGGTCAGGAGCAGCGGGTCGCACTCGCTCGAGCCTTCCTGAGCAAGCGGCCGGTTCTGCTGCTCGACGAGCCTACGGCGCACCTCGACATCGAGACCGAGCACGAGATCAAACAGACGATGCTGGAGCTCTTTGAAGGCAAGCGTGTCTTCCTCGCGACCCATCGCCTGCACTGGATGGCGGACATGGACCTCATCCTTGTGGTGGATCAAGGGCGTGTTGTGGAAGTAGGAACACACGAAGAGTTGCTCTCGGCTAAGGGCTGCTATTCCCGACTCATTCAGGCACAGGAGGTGAGCATTCCATGAATCGCAACGTTGCCGAACAACCGGTCTCCGTCCCGCAACGGACGGGCTGGATTCGCCTCTACCTGAAGCGGAATGCGGGCAGCTTTTCGCTCGTGATTCTGCTCGCTCTGCTCACCGTGCTGTCCGCCTCGATGCTCATGTTCACCTCCGGCTTTCTGATCTCGAAGTCGTCGATTCCCCCGGAAAACATTTTGCTTGTGTATGTGCCGATCGTCGGGGTTCGCGCCTTCAGCATTGCCCGGGCCGTCCTTCATTACGTGGAGCGGCTGGTCGGGCACAACGCGGTGTTGAAGGTGCTGGCTCGCATGCGGGTACGCCTGTACCGTGTGTTGGAGCCGCAGGCCTTGTTCATCCGCTCCCGGTTTGGAACCGGTGATCTGCTTGGTGTGTTGGCCGACGACATCGAGCAACTGCAAAACGTCTACCTTCGCACCATATTCCCCGGCGTCGTAGCGCTCGTCATGTACGCGCTGGCCATCGTGGCGCTCGGGCTGTTCGATATCAAGTTCGCGCTCTTGATGGCGCTGTACCTGCTCGTGCTCGTCGTGCTGCTTCCGTTGGTTTCCCTGCGCACGACGAAGACCGCCCAGCTGAAGCTGAGAATGGCGCGCGGCGGCTTGTACCGCAAGCTCACCGATGCCGTGCTCGGGATCGGCGATTATGTCATCAGCGGTCGGGCTTCCGGCTTCGTCGACGCTTATGAAGGAGACGAGGAGGTCGCTGCTTCCATCGATCGGTCGTTGCGAGGCTTCGTCCGCCTGCGAACGCTCCTGGCCAACGCCGTTGTCGGTTTGAGCGCGGTCGTCATGATGCTGTGGGCGGGCGGACAAGCGGGGGACGGGTTCATGCCCGCCACCCTGATCGCCGCCTTCACCCTGATCGTCTTCCCACTCATGGATGCTTTCCTTCCGGTATCGGAAGCGATCGAGAAGCTCCCGCAATACCAGCAGTCGGAAGAGCGGATCATGGCCATTGAAGGGCCGCATAATGGGGAAGGCGACAATCGTTCCACATCCCTGGCTGAACCCGATCCTGCCTCGATGGCCTCTGCGCCGATAAGTGAGGACGGGCAAGCCATCCCCGAACCGTCGCCTATAGATGCAGAAGATCGCAAGCGGATCAGGAAGGTTTATGGACTCGGGCCAGCGATTCACCTCGATCAAGTCTCCTTCCACTATGGTCAGGATGGGGGCTCCGCCTCTGACACCAGCCTGCTGCCGAACTCGGAAGCTGCTTTAACCGATGTCAGCCTGACGCTTCCGCCCGGTAAGCGAATCGCCCTCATCGGCCGCAGCGGTGCCGGCAAATCGACGCTGCTTAAGCTGATGCAGGGGGCGCTCGTGCCCACGCTCGGCGCGGTTACTGTCGGCAATCGGGATGCGGCTTCGTACGGCGACGAGATCTCGACGATGATCTCGGTGCTGAACCAAAGCCCGCATCTGTTCGATACGACGGTGCGGAACAACCTTCGCCTCGGAAAGGAAGATGCCTCCGAGGAGGAGATCTGGAACGCGGTGAGCCAGGCGCGGCTGGAGCCGCTTATCGCTTCCTTGCCGCAAGGGCTCGACACCCCGATGCGCGAAGCGGGGCAGCGCTTCTCCGGCGGCGAGCGCCAGCGGGTCGCCCTCGCCCGGGTGCTCCTGCAGGATAACCCGGTGGTGATCCTGGACGAGCCGACCGTCGGCCTCGATCCTCGCACGGAGCGTGAGCTGCTCGCGACGATCTTCACGGAGTTGAAGGGCAAGTCGATTATCTGGGTCACGCACCACCTGGTAGGCGTGGAAGGAATGGACGAGATCGTCTTCATGGAACGAGGCCGCGTCGTGATGCGCGGAACGCATAAGGAGCTGCTCTCCCAATCCGAGCGCTACCGCAGCCTGTATCGGCTGGATCGCCCTGTTTCACTCGGGGCGAAGTAGATGTTGGATCACCGCTTGAGCGAGAAGCTCAGGCGGTTTTTTTCTGTTGGAGGGGGAAGGATGCAGGGGCACTTTCGTACCGATAGTTGCCTTCTTTACCGGATTCATTAAAGATTGGTATAATGCGATTAGTAGCTAGATGAGCGCAAATTTAACCCTCAAACTAGAGGGATACTGCTGAAATATATCGAAGTTGGATTTTCGGAGCAGGAGGACCGTACTGGTTAACTGGTGCGAATGCCAAGCTCCCATGAAAACCCCGGCTCCTTCGCACCTCAAACTTTGTCGAAAGCGGAAGAAAAAGCTTTGTTTTCTTATTTGTCAAGTTTATATGTAGTTTGAATTTAGATGGGTTTTACAGAAAAGGACAAGTATCCATGCTTGTGTGGGATGGGTACCCTGTTTTTTCGCAGTCGCACCCCGTATGGGTGCGTGGATTGAAATTATGTCGGCCCGGGACTTACGGAGATATGCGGCGTCGCACCCCGTATGGGTGCGTGGATTGAAATTGTAAAAGAATTTTATGGAAAAAATAATGCTGAAGTCGCACCCCGTATGGGTGCGTGGATTGAAATGTCGGCGATTGCGATGTTACAAATAAGCGAGTCGTCGCACCCCGTATGGGTGCGTGGATTGAAATACGATCTGCAGGACTCTCTTTTGCCAGTAGTTGCGTCGCACCCCGTATGGGTGCGTGGATTGAAATTACAAGAACAAGCGGTGGTTGCGAAAGAGAAAAACCGTCGCACCCCGTATGGGTGCGTGGATTGAAATAAAACTGATTACTCGGGTGAATTTGGTACCCGTAGTCGCACCCCGTATGGGTGCGTGGATTGAAATGGAGCTTACCTCCGCCGTTTTGAAACCCTGTAACGTCGCACCCCGTATGGGTGCGTGGATTGAAATTGTCGCGACGGCTGACGCAGAGAAGGTTGTCGGCGTCGCACCCCGTATGGGTGCGTGGATTGAAATGTCGGCCCGATGCCCACGCGTGACCACACGCCCGGTCGCACCCCGTATGGGTGCGTGGATTGAAATGGACGTACAAGACACGTGAACGAGCGGAAAAAGAGTCGCACCCCGTATGGGTGCGTGGATTGAAATTCCGCCATCTCGTCGCGAAACGGCGGCATCCATGGTCGCACCCCGTATGGGTGCGTGGATTGAAATTTCGACGCTAATGTCGAGTAACCGCTCCCGACATGTCGCACCCCGTATGGGTGCGTGGATTGAAATGAACGCGTCGTCAAGTATGCATTGGCGCAGGACGGTCGCACCCCGTATGGGTGCGTGGATTGAAATGCCACAAATTCGATGGGGCGGAAGATGTCGCCGTGTCGCACCCCGTATGGGGTGCGTGGATTGAAATGAAGGGGCTACCCTTGTTTGTGAGAACTTATAATTCGCACCCTGTATGGGGTGCGTGGATTGAAATTCAGCGTAGAAGGTGGACGACTGCCCTTGTGCCGGTCGCACCCCGAATGGGGTGCGTGGTTTGAAATTTTGGAGCCATGTATGGAGGATACCGACGCGGCGAGTCGTACCCCGTATTTTTCTGCGCTCAAATAAAAAAGTGGCAGCTATGGACAAGAAATCAACGTCCAAGGCTGCCATTTTTCTTACCCTGCACCACTGCATTATCCACGGGAAACCCCTTGATTGGTCAAACGGATCACGCTAAGCACGTCCACACGATGGTTTGTTTGCTCATGGATCAACCATTTTTCTCGCACATGATCGACAAAGAGCACTCCATCCAAATGATCTATTTCATGCTGAATGCAGCGTGCTACATACCCTTCTGCTTGAAGAATAATGGACTCTCCCTGTCGATTCAGAGTGCGAACCGTAACCTGTTGCGCTCGTTTCACGATGCCGTAATGACCTGGATAAGATAAACAAGCTTCCGTTCCGGTTTGTTCCCCTGCCGATTCCAGCAGCTCCGGGTTAATCAACTCGATAAGTCCATCCCCGCAATCCATGACGATCAATCTTCTCAGGTAACCGACTTGAGGAGCGGCCAGGCCTGCACGTCCTTCTTGGGCATACAACGTTTCCGCCATATCATCAAGGATTTTTTGCGTCTTTGCATGGAGATCGGTTACCGGCTTTGCCTTTTTTCGCAAAAGGGGATCTCCAAAAGGCAGAATTTCTTTTACGGTCATGGTTAGGCCCCTTTCTCTTTCTGCGGAGGGGTATAGACCCACAAGTCACTCGGCGTGCACTCCAAAGCGGTACATAACGCATCTAGTGTTTCTGCTTTCACTTGCCGCGGCTGCTGATTCAGAAGAGCGCTAATGGAAGGCGCGGATAGTGGATAATCCGATTTCTCTTGTAAAATCCGTGCTAGTTCGGCCCCGCTCCAGATCCCGCGAGCAGCCATGACTTTCCTTAACATCCATTCCAGCATGTTCTCATCTCTTAGGCACTGACTAATAATATTTGGTGTTACCTAATATTGTATCGGTAATGAACGCGCTTTGCTACCATCTTCGCCGAGGTGGAGCGTCTTGAGAATAGAGTTTATGTTCGGCAATCTGTGCCTTTTCCGTTCTGGCCCAGCCGTTGGGTGCATGGTGTACTTCCCTTGACTTCGTTCCATCGTCGTAATACAATACGTTTACGTAAAAAAGTTATTTTATGAAATTGACGCCCGATCTACATATCCGAAAAGAAGGTGGTCCTTCTGCAATCCCATTCCCCAATTCCCGAACAGCTCGTCGTGGATTTGCCGGAGCAAGCTCTTGCGCTTCTAAACCCGTTTCGGGCCGATCTGCTGGCTCGCCTGGAGAAGCCTTCTTCGGCAACGGAGATCGCGAGAAGCCTCGGGGAATCCCCACAGCGAATCAACTATCACATCAAAGCTTTGGAAAAGGTGGGGCTCGTCCATCGAGCAGGTAGCCGTCAAGTGAAGAATCTGGTGGAGGGCTTATACCAAGCGGCTGCCCGCACGTTCATCATTGCAGATCGGTTAGCCCCCGTCGTCGGTACTCGCCGAAGCTTGCCCGAACAAGGCGCTTTGGCTGCACTCGTGAGAACGGCTGATCGGATTCGCAGCGACGCGCTTGCGCTTCTCGAACAATCGGATGAGGGGACAGAGATCCCGAGTGCAACTCTTACGTCCATGCTGTATCTCCCCGATGAAGCTAAAAGACAGGCGTTCCTCCGCGATTATCAGGAAGCCCTTGAGAAGCTTGCCCGCAAATACGGAGCCCCGGCGGGAAAGAACGGTGGAGAAGTTGATGGACGATATACCTTGTCTGTTGCCGTCTATCCGGAGCGTTTAACGAAGACCACTCAAGAAGGAGAGGGATGATGAGCATGCGTGAACTTTTATTGGAAGAGGGAGCATCGCCTTCCACGGCAGGTGGTTCGGAACCTTCATCCTCCAAGCAAAAAGAGGCTCAAAACGGCGGTCGTCTGGAGGAACGAACATTGGTTCAACTGGAGGACGGGACACCTCTGATCCGGGAAACGACTTTCTTTTCCGAAGAAGGAGAGCCTTTCCTGCGTACGCAGACGATCTCCACCGGCTTCGAGCTCAGGGCCATCCGCACGGTGAACCACAAGAGGGGTCATCAGACGAACCTTTGCCAGGCTGCATAGTCAATCGCTTGATTGGAATCAGACCATTGTCTTCCTATGAAAAGGGGGTAGAACCGCATGACCAGCATCCCGTATGTAATCGAGCAGTCAGGCCGAGGAGAGCGCTCCTACGACATTTACTCGCGACTGCTGAAGGACCGGATCGTTTTTGCGACGGGGGAAGTGACGGATGTGATGGCCGATGCCATCGTGGCGCAGCTGCTTTTTCTGGCGGCGGATGATCCCGAGAAGGACATTCATCTGTATGTCAACTCGCCGGGAGGATCAACAACGGCGGGGCTTGCCATCTATGACACGATGCAGGTAATCAAGCCGGATGTGTCGACCACCTGTGTAGGGTTCGCGGCTTCCATGGGAGCGATCCTCCTGCTCGGAGGGGCGGCGGGCAAACGATATGCCCTCCCGCATTCCGAAATTCTCATCCACCAACCATGGACCGGAGGAATTCGGGGACAAGCGACGGACATTCAGATTCATGCCAACAGCATTTTGCGGACGAGAAGGACCTTGAACGGCCTGATCGCCAAACATTCCGGCCAACCCATCGAGAAGGTAGAGAAGGACACCGACCGCGACTATTTCATGACGCCGGAGCAGGCCAAGGAATACGGCCTCATCGATCGGGTAATAGACCGAGTGTGAGGAAACCGGAAAGCTAAAAGTCAAAATGATGAGCCCACCTTCTGCAAAACGGGAGGAGGGGTTTTCATTTTGATCTGGCTGGGTGGGCTTGACAAAAATGGGGCGTTGGTAAATGCTAGATTGGAAAAGAACGGCTCATTCGTACCCGGATGATGCTGGTGCGAATGCCAAGCTCCCATGAAAACCCCGGTTCCTTCGCACCTCAAACTTTGTCGAAACTGGGAGAAAAAGCTTTGTTTTGCATTTTGTCAAGTTTGCATGTAGTTGGACTATAGATGAGTTTTGCGGAAAAAGGTGGGGATCCATGCTTCTGTGGAATGGTTCTCGTATTTTTCGCAGTCGTACCCCGTATGGGGTACCTGGATTGAAATCTCCGGTCAGCAAAGATCGCAGCCGAACCATGGCGTCGTACCCCGTATGGGGTACCTGGATTGAAATACCCGAACGTAAACAAAAAGAAAATCCCTCGCCTAGTCGTACCCCGTATGGGGTACCTGGATTGAAATGTACTCCGGTGAATAGATGAAGCGGCCATCAGCAGTCGTACCCCGTATGGGGTACCTGGATTGAAATCGGCGTAACGAGATCCCAGCAGACGTCTATCTCCGTCGTACCCCGTATGGGGTACCTGGATTGAAATCAGAATCGGGAGTCCATCTGCCTCTGTGACTCGTGTCGTACCCCGTATGGGGTACCTGGATTGAAATGCAAGCTGCAAAAACTAGCAAAATAAGCCCCTGGGTCGTACCCCGTATGGGGTACCTGGATTGAAATGGTATAAGGACGGGGATGTCGTAACAGTAACGGAGGTCGTACCCCGTATGGGGTACCTGGATTGAAATCATGCGACCGTGTTGAATTGGTTGAGGGGGTCAGCGTCGTACCCCGTATGGGGTACGTGGATTGAAATTCCGCGACAATATGCAAATACGCCTCCCGGTTGGGTCGTACCCCGTATGGGGTACGTGGATTGAAATATCGCCATACCGATAATTGCATCCTCGTATTTGGCGTCGTACCCCGTATGGGGTACGTGGATTGAAATGAATGATTCGTGACTATATCATGCTCCCGCATCTCCGTCGTACCCCGTATGGGGTACGTGGAATGAATTTTCAAGCCTCACCTGCTCTTATTCCTGGACGATTCGTCGTACCCCGTATGGGGTACGTGGATTGGAATGCTCCCTCTCATGTTTAGGTTTCGATTTATTTACGTCGTACCCCGTATGGGGTACGTGGATTGAAATTTCCGCAAGAATAACGTTGTCTTGAGCCTGTTTACGTCGTACCCCGTATGGGGTACGTGGATTGAAATCCCACATGCTCAAGCAGTGCGGCGAACGCTCCAATGTCGTACCCCGTATGGGTACGTGGATTGAAATGCCTCATCGTCCTGATCGCCGAAGCGGTGAAACCGTCGTATCCCGTATGGGTACGTGACATAGTTGAAACCAGCTAAACTTTGTTAGCTAATCGAAAGCTTGGATGACATCGAATATGATTTTCTAATACTGCTTTTCACACAATCAAGCCCAACTGCCCACTCCAACCCCCTATAAATCACCACGAAAAAATCATCTGGAAGAACCAAGAAATTCATGGTACTATGTTTTCGTAAACGCTTACATAAATCCAGGTGAAAGAGGAGAGTCCATGAAGAAAACACGTCTTGGAAAGCTTCTGTCTTTGGCACTCGTAACATTTTTGTTGGCTTCAATGTTACCGGTAACCTCATTCGCAGCATCTGATGAAAAAGCGCTTCAAACGAACAGCAAAATGCAAAAGTACGTCGAGGCCATGCAGCCGGGCTGGAACCTGGGCAATACGCTGGATGCGGTCGGCGACGATGAAACCGCTTGGGGCAATCCGGTAGCGACCAAGGAACTCATTCAACAGGTAGCGAAGCAAGGGTTCAAGAGCATTCGCATTCCGATCACCTGGGGCCAGCACATGGAAGGGGATACGATCAATCCGCTGTTCCTCGACCGCATTGAGGAAGTGGTCAAGTGGTCGCTTGATTCCGGGCTGTACGTCATGATCAACGTCCATCACGATTCCTGGATGTGGATCAGCGGCATGGAAAAAAAACACGACGAAGTGCTCGCTCGCTACAACGCAATCTGGACGCAGGTGGCCGACCGCTTCAAGGATTACTCCGATAAGGTGTCCTTCGAAAGCATCAACGAGCCTCGCTTCACCGACGGCGGAATGCAGGACGAAGCCCTCATGTTCCAAATGGTGAAGGAGCTGAACCTGTCCTTCCACAAAATTGTTCGCGAATCCGGCGGCAAGAACGATACCCGCCCGCTCGTGATTCCGTCGCTGGAGACGTCCCCGACTCAGGTCCGCATGGATGAGCTCTACAAAACCATGCAGGAGATGAAAGACACCAATCTGATCGCGACTGTGCATTTTTACGGGTTCTGGCCGTTCAGCGTGAACGTAGCCGGCTACACCACCTTTGAGAAGGATACGAAGAACGACATTACCACCACGTTCGACAACGTGTACAACACCTTTGTGGCCAAAGGCATTCCGGTCATCGTCGGAGAAGTCGGGCTACTCGGCTTCGACCGCCACACGGGCGTCATTGAGCAAGGTGAAAAGCTCAAATTCTTCGAGTACCTCATGTCCTACATGAAAGAAAAGAAAGTGACCTGGATGCTATGGGACAACGGGCAGCATTTCAACCGCAAAACCTATCAATGGTCCGATACCGAGCTATCCAGCTTGTTGCTCGCCAGCGTGAAGACTCGTTCCTCCAATGCCGAAAGCGACCGCATCCAATGGGAAAAGGGCACGGCTCTGACGGATGCCAAGGTGAAGCTGAACCTGAACGGCAACAAGCTGACCTCCCTCTCCGTGGACGGCAAAAAGCTGAAGGAGAAGACGGACTATACCTTGACCGGAGAAGACCTCACGATCAAGGCGGCAACGCTTAAGAAGCTGATGGCATCAGGCAAGCTAGGCGTCAACGCGACCATCAAAGCTACGTTCAACAAAGGCGTGGACTGGAACTTCTACGTGATCGCCTACCAAACACCGAAGCTCAGCAACGTGACGGGCGAGACGTCCTCGTTCCGTATTCCGACAGCCTTTAACGGCGACCAGCTCGCCACGATGGAAGCGGTATATGAAGCAGGCGGTAACGCAGGTCCGCACAACTGGACGTCCTTCAAGGAATTCGACGTCACGTTCCTGCCGTTGTATGACAAGAATGAAATCAGCCTGACCTCTACCTTCTTCAACGAAGTGAACGATGGCAAGGTTACATTGAAGTTCCATTTCTGGAGCGGCAAGGTGGTTACCTACACGATCGAAAAGAAAGGCACGACCGTAACCGGAACGGCCAGCAAGTAAGGTAAGCCAGGTACGCTAAGAAGAAGGCCGATTGAAATCCAAAGGAACTGATCAATAGAGGAAGAAAAATCAAAACACCTTTAAGATAAGGCGTCCTGTCGTAAGATGTGGATGACAATCTTGGAGGTGTTTTTGCAATGGGAACAAGGGTGAACTATCCGGTAGTCGCCCTGGAGGAGTTCCAGACGCTGGAGCAGGTGAACGTGTTCGTCACTTCATGTTTGAACGGGACCTTGCAAAAAAGGATTCAAAGTCCTATTTCTCGTCATAGCTGAAACACGGGATGTAGTCATTGCGTCAGTAATGTATCCTTAAACAAGAGGAGGTTATGATGTGTTAAAAAAAGCACTTATTATTTTATCTGTTTTAGGCCTTGCTATTATTGTGACGAGTTTTAAGCTGTTTTCGTCAGAAAAAGAACGGAACGAAATTTTATTGACAGAACTATTACAAACGGACTTCAAAAATGTTTCTGCAATTGATGTGACTTTTGCTGATGGAAATGTAGTAAGGTTTCATGAAAATGATACTAAAAAAATTATAGACATGCTTAGAAGGCTGAAAATCAAAAAAATGCCTTCATACACTCCAAGTGTAGGCATGATGTACTTTTTGACCATAAAAAATAGTGATTTTAGCCAAGTTGTGTATCCTAGTAATTTGCAATTTGGTTCTGATGGATATGATGCAAACAACGATACAGTGACTCTTGATAATGAAATCGTTAGCATCGGTAAGAAATCGATTCCTAATCTTTTGCAATGAACCAGGCAGAAAACGATTGATCATTTAAATAGCCATTCAACCGCTTGCACGATGATCCTTGCATTCCTATACGCTTTCAAAATCCAGGATCAATAAAAACATTTGCCAGCTCACGCCCTGCAACCGTTTGCTCGACTCGTGCATGGGTTCGGTTTTGAGTACAATAAGAGCAATCCGCATGGGATGAACCGAACCGATGAAAGGATGGACGCCTATGGAACGCTTGCTCATCAAGGGGGCGCAGCTTGTCACAATGAACGCCCAAGAAGAAATTCTCGATGCGGACATTCGCGTCCAGGACGGCCGCATCGTGGAGATCGGCCCGAATCTTCTGCCGGACCCTTCCGAAAAGGTCATTGACGCCGCGGGGCGCACGATCATTCCCGGCTTTGTTCAGACCCATATCCACCTGTGCCAGACCCTGTTCCGCGGCAAAGGGGATGATCTTGAACTGCTGGACTGGCTGCGCAAGCGCATCTGGCCGCTCGAAGCAGCCCATGATGAGGAGTCGATCTATTACTCGGCCATGCTTGGGCTGGGGGAGCTGATTCGCAGCGGCACGACAACCATCGTCGATATGGAGACGGTGCGGCATACGGACGCAGCCTTTCGCGCAATGGCCGAGAGCGGGATTCGCGCCCTCTCCGGCAAAGTGATGATGGACGAGAAGGGGGAGGAAATCCCTCCCGTGCTTCAGGAAGACACGGGGCAATCCCTGCAGGAAAGCGTGGACCTGCTGGAAAAATGGAACGGCCATGACGGGGGCCGTCTTCGCTACGCTTTTTGCCCGCGATTCGTCGTCTCCTGTACCGAGCCGCTTCTCACCGAGGTGCGCGACCTGTCCGCCAAGTACAACGTGATGGTGCATACTCATGCCTCGGAAAATCCGGGAGAGATCGAGATCGTGCAGGCGCGCACCGGCTATCGGAACATTGTTTACCTCGATCGGATCGGCCTCGCCAACGAGCGGCTCATCCTGGCCCATTGCATCTGGCTGGATGATGAGGAAAAGCGCATCCTGCGTGAACGCGGCGTTCACGTCAGCCACTGTCCCTCGTCTAACCTGAAGCTTGCTTCCGGGATAGCGGATACGCCGGGACTCCTGCACAGCCACGTCTCGGTCAGCCTTGGAGCAGATGGAGCTCCCTGCAACAACAACCTCGACATGTTCAACGAGATGAGGCTCGCCGCACTGATCCAAAAGCCGGCGCACGGCCCGACAGCAATGGATGCCAAGACGGTGTTCCGCATGGCGACAATCGGCGGGGCCCGTGCCGTGGGCATGGCGAAGGAGATCGGAAGCCTGGAGGTCGGCAAGCGGGCAGACCTGGCCATTCTGAATTTGAATGACTTCCATACGTTTCCGTCCTATGATGTCGATCCAATCTCGCGTATCGTCTATTCGGCCACTCGAGCGGATGTGGAGACGACGATCATCGATGGCCGGATCGTCATGGAGAACGGCATCCTGCGCACGATTGACAAAGCGGTTGTGCTGAAGGAATCCGACCGCTCGATCAAGCGGCTGCTCAGCCGAACGTCCCTTGCGTGAGCGGGGGGACGAGGAGATTTGACCGGGAGCGCCTCCGAGGCTCGTCAGCCTTTCCTTTTGCTTCCGAAACCGTGTATGATGGAACTGGAATCCTCATACTACCGAAAGGGCAGGTGAGCAACATGGGATGGATGGATAAGCTCCGCGAAGGAGCAAACAAAGCGTCCGAAGTCGCGAAGGAAACCCTGGAGACGACGAGACTCCATGCCGCAGCCGCCAGCAAGCGGCGCGATATTGAAAAGCTGTATGCCAAGCTCGGCAGAGCCGTCTTCGACGCGTATGATCGGGATGAGCTTTCAAGTGCCGCGGAAGTCATTCGAGACTCCAGCGACGGCATTCGCGCAGAGAAAGCGGAGCTCGCCAAAATCGAGCAGCAGCTTCAGGATGTGAAGACGAAAGACAGCCGAGTGCAATAAGGGGCAAGCGCCACGACAGCAGAATGAACTCGGTGATACAAGCAAGCTGACAACGGCTCTTCGTTGTCGGCTTGTTTTTTTGTAATGAAGTTCACAGGAGAATCGTTCATTCCCTTATGAAAAAGAAAGACGGTTTGAGTTTTTTGGGACGCTTGCGGCAACAATAATGGGCGATTCGATTGAAAAGTGGGCGTGGACGCAACAGAGTAGTGCCAAAAATGGAAAATAATAAATGTGAGAAAAGTCACATAAACACCTTGATTAATCTTGTGAAGACCGTTACAATCGAGATAGAACATGTGATATAAATCACGTGAAAATGAAAACAAGAGGATTGAAGGAGGAACCATCATGAAAGTAGCAGTCATTGGTTGTACCCATGCCGGTACGGCGGCGATTGTCAACATCGCACAGCTTTACCCGGATGCTGAGATTACGGTGTACGAACGAAATGATAATATCTCCTTTCTTTCTTGCGGAATCGCCCTTTATGTAGCGGGAGTCGTTCAGGATCCTCAAGGGCTCTTTTATTCTTCGCCTGAGAAGCTGGCGGAATTGGGTGTCAAGACGAAGATGCTCCATGAAGTCACCCAGGTGGACACCGAACGCAAAACCCTTCGTGCCCGCGACCTGCAGACAGGTCGGGAGTTTGACGATTCCTATGATAAATTGATTATGACGACCGGCTCGTGGCCGATTATCCCGGATCTTGAGGGCATGGGCTTGGACGGCATCCTGCTGTCAAAGAACTTCAACCATTCCAATGCGATCATCGAACGAGCGAAACAGGTGAACCGAATCACCGTAGTCGGGGCAGGTTATATCGGGGTTGAATTGGTGGAAGCCTTCGAAATGAACGGCAAGCAGGTAACGCTGATTGACGGAGAGGATCGCATCCTGAGCAAATACCTGGATGAGGAGTTTACCACTCCGATTCAGAAGTCCTTGGAAGAACGCGGAATTACCCTGGCTTTGGGCGAGAAGGTAAGCTCTTTTGCCGGAGAGAATGGAAAGGTAACAAAGGTGATCACGAACAAAGGCGAGCATGAGACCGATTTGGTCATTCTGTGCATCGGGTTCCGCCCGAATACGGAGTTGCTGAAGGGGCAAGTGGATATGCTGCCGGGCGGGGCCATCCTCGTCAACGACTACATGCAGACCAGCCAGCCGGATGTGTATGCGGCCGGGGACAGCTGTGCCATTCATTACAACCCGACCGGCAAGCACGCCTACATTCCGCTCGCCACCAATGCCGTTCGTATGGGAACCCTCGTGGCACGCAATCTGGTAGCGCCGACGATCCCTTATATGGGAACGCAG
The DNA here is from genome assembly GCF_039888655.1 of Gorillibacterium sp. CAU 1737. NCBI lineage: Bacteria > Bacillati > Bacillota > Bacilli > Caryophanales > Paenibacillaceae > Gorillibacterium > Gorillibacterium sp. CAU 1737. Next base: position 32,161 of record NZ_JBDQQO010000008.1, on the reverse strand, counting down.
GGGACATCGGGAATCAAAATTTACGACATGAACATTGCCGGAACCGGCTTGACGGAAGAGGCAGCCAAAGCAGAAGGAATGGACGTCGACAACGTGCTGATCACGGATAACTACCGGCCGGAGTTCATGCCTTCCTTTGAGCAGGTGCAACTGAAAGTGGTATTTGACCGGGCAACCCGCCGAATTCTCGGAGCCCAGATTCTATCCAAGATGGACCTGACGCAGTCGATTAACACTCTGTCGGTATGCATTCAAAATCGAATGACCATCGACCAGCTCGCGTTCATCGACTTCTTCTTCCAGCCTCATTACAACAAGCCGTGGAACTTCCTGAATACCGCAGGACTTCAAGCCTTGCCGAAGGAAGTCGCCCGCAAAGAAGCGGTAACGGTCTAACTACTCCAAGACTTTAAGATCCTCTCATCAATGACGAAATGGGAGCAACTTTAACCGGTACTGCGTAGCAGTGCCGGTTTTTTTTATAGGCTGTACGTCCGGGAAGGATGCGGTCAAGAACGATGAAACCAGCTTTTGCAGTCCAGTTGCAATTCGCGCGAGGTAAGTTGGATCACGAGTTCCTCTACAGCAGATGCAGTGGCGAAGATACACACAAGCGGAACCCAGGGAGAAGGGGGCGCAAGGAGAAGGAAAAAGGGGGTGAGAAAGACGAGTACCCCGGTTGCTTTGTTGCCCCACGTATGAATGGATGCGAACGTTCGGTATTTTCGGAATGCAATAAAAAGGGAGAACCCTCGAAGGAGAGCGATGCCGAGTATCCAAAGCAAAAGGAGTGGATCAAGAGCAAGCAGCGAGTACAGCGTAAAGACCAGCACCATGACTAGCAGAAGATCCGCCGCGGAATCCAGCTTGGCTCCAAGCGGACTCGCGGTCCCCGCTCTTCGAGCGATCCATCCGTCCAGGATGTCCGTGAGCCCGCCCATCCCATAGACCACCAAGAAGGTCGTACCAAGCGGTTCAACAAAAAACAACAGCAGAGCCAAGACGATTCGAATGCCAGAGAGCAGGTTGGGGAGATTCTTATGCTTCATGCGTGAACGCCGCCTTTTCAACAAACCCGTATGCATTCCATTATACCTGATGAAAGTGGGGGGAATGGCCTCTTATTTCAGACCATACTTGTCAAAAAGCTCGCTCTTTAGTGAAGCGTGAATGGAATCTGAGCCTTCATTAGAGGGTTTTGATGCGTCAGGGAGTGAATTCAGCTCAAATTTTCCGTTATTCAAATTGCACAAGCCGTATGATCCGGGCCTAACCATTTTGATAAACATCAAATACTCTTTGCCCGCTTCCATCTCTACGTAATCATTTATCATGATGATTTGCATTTCCCCAAGCGCATTCCGATCGCGCATAATCGGTTCAGTAATCGTCATCTCGGATGATTCCTCCAAGTTTAGATCCGTAGTGTTTTTTAGGATTTTAGATAGCTTGATCCTTGTATTCGTATGGAAGCTCATCATTTCGCCGTCTGAATACGTTTGGGTGGAGGGTTCCCGATCTTCGAAAGCATCCAGAGGGCTTGCGATGGCGATGAGGTCCGAATCGTCAATCAGATCACCACTCTCTCTATACAAGATGATGGAGGCTTGAATGCTTATTCTTTTTATAGGCGTAGGGTGTTTCAACTGGTACACATAAAAAAGAGTGCCGATCACCAACCCGAGGATGGCTAACAGGAGAAGAATAATTGGTTTCTTTCTGTACATCATCGTACGTCCCCCTAATCTAGAGATTTGGTAGAAAAGTCAGACTTACTGGGATGTAGGGATAACATACAGAAAGATCCTTATCTTGTAAATAAAAGATCCATGTTGCGAAAAGAAGGAGGGGATGTACGATCGAAAAAAAGCCGCAGAATCACGTTCCATCCCAAGAGGGATCGACAAGTGATCCTGCGGCTTCCTGCAGCGGCTTTCTATTTTGTTAGCACCATTCTTCCGCTCTGCTTTACCCGCAGGAGCAGTTCAAGACCGGCTTCCGCGCGGCGAGCGCTTCGTCCAGGCGACGGACTGCTGTTGTGTATGGAGCGTTGTGGAGAAGGTCGGGATCGGTCTCGGCTTCCTTTGCGATGCGGATCATCGTGTCGATGAAGCCGTCGAGCGTTTCCTTGCTCTCCGTCTCGGTCGGCTCGATCATGATGCATTCCTCGACGTTGAGCGGGAAGTAGATCGTCGGCGGGTGGTAGCCAAAATCGAGCAAGCGCTTGGCAACGTCGAGGGTGCGGACGCCGTAGGCGGCAAGCTTTTTGCCGGAGAGGACGAATTCGTGCTTGCAGATCGTATCATACGGCGCTTCGTAGTAGGCGGACAGCCGCTTGCGCATGTAGTTGGCGTTCAGCACAGCGCACTCGGAGACGCGGCGCAGGCCGTCCGGACCGTAGCTGCGAATATACGTGTAGGCGCGGACGAGAATGCCGAAATTGCCATAGTAGGCTTTGACACGACCGATGGAATCGGGACGCTCCGCGTCGAGCGAATAGGTACCGGCTTCACTCTTCACGACGAGCGGGCTTGGCAGGAAAGGAATGAGCTTCGCCTTCACGCCAACTGGACCGGAGCCGGGACCGCCGCCGCCGTGCGGAGTGCTCATCGTCTTGTGCAGATTCAAATGGACAACGTCAAAGCCCATGTCGCCGGGACGGGTGATGCCCATGATGGCGTTGGAGTTGGCCCCGTCGTAATAGACAAGCCCGCCTGCCTCGTGGACGATGTCGGCAATTGCCCGAATGTCGCGCTCGAACAAGCCGAGCGTGTTCGGGTTGGTGAGCATGAGGGCGGCAGTGTCCGACCCGACGGCTGCGCGAAGGGCGTTCAAGTCGACCAGGCCGTCCGGTGTGGACTTGATCGTCACGGTCTCAAACCCGGCGGCGGTTGCACTCGCGGGGTTGGTGCCGTGGGAAGAGTCCGGCACGATAACCTTGGTGCGTTTCTCTCCGTTCTTCTCATGGTAAGCACGGATCATCATGAGTCCGGTCCATTCTCCATGCGCGCCGGCGGCAGGCTGCAGGGTCACTTGATCCATGCCGGTGATGGCGGCGAGGTCCTCCTGCAGCGTGTACAACAGCTCAAGAGCGCCCTGGATCGAGGATTCCGGCTGGTACGGATGTATCTTCGCGAAGCCGGGGAAACGGGCGGTGTCTTCGTTGATCTTCGGGTTGTATTTCATCGTACAGGAGCCGAGCGGGTAGAACCCGTTGTCGATCCCGAAATTGCGTCGGGACAAGGCGGTGTAGTGACGAATGACATCGACTTCGTACACCTCGGGAAGCTCAGCGGCCTTTTTGCGGAGAAGGGCATCGGGAACCAGCTCCGAAACCTCAACTTCCGGTACGTCGCAGGCAGGCAGCGAGTAAGCGATGCGGCCGGGACGGCTCAGTTCGAAGATGAGCGCTTGATCATGTTCTCCAGCAGGGGGCGAAGCGACCTGGTTGGCAGTGTTCGTTTCCGGTGCTGCCGGGTTTCCAGAACCGGCTGGTGCGCCCGAATCGGCGGCGTTTAGGTGGTCGTAGCGAAATCTCATCCCAGAATCCCCTCCAGTTCTTTGGCAAACTGATCAATCTCGTTCTTCGTGCGACGCTCGGTTACGGCGACAAGCAGGTGACCGGCGAACTCGGGGTAATCCCGCCCGAGGTCATAGCCGCCGATAAAGCCAGCCGTGAGCAACTGTTCGTTCACTTCGGCTAGCGTTGAGTCCTTCGCTACCTTCAGGACAAATTCGTTGAAGAAGGGGGAGGGCAGGGCCAACTCCACGCCCGGCAGAGCGGCGAGTGTCTTGGCGGCGTAATGGGCCTTTTGCACATTCAGATGGGCGGCTTCCTTCAAGCCTTCCTTGCCCATCACGGAGAGGTAGACCGATGCGCAGAGCGCGAGCAGCGCCTGGTTCGAGCAGATGTTCGAGGTCGCCTTCTCCCGGCGAATGTGCTGCTCGCGGGTTTGCAGCGTCAGCACGAAGCCGCGCTTGCCTTCGCGGTCGACCGTCTGGCCGACGATTCGGCCGGGCATCTTGCGCTTCAAGGCGTCCGTGACGGCGAAGAAGCCGCAGGTGGGGCCGCCGAGCGACTCGGAGATGCCGAGCGGCTGCGCATCGCCGACGCAGATGTCGGCGCCGAGCCGGCCCGGCGGCTCGAGAAGCCCCATCGCGAGCGGATTCGCGCTCACGATGAACAGCGCGCCTGCGCCGTGTGCGATCGGCTCCACCGCCGCGAGGTCCTCAATGGCGCCGAAGAAATTCGGCGACTGGAGGAGGACCGCTGCGGTATCGCCGTCGACGGCCGCCGCCAGCGCGGCATGATCTGTGACCCCGCCCGCCAGGCCCACCTCGACCACGTCGAGGTTCAAGCCATGGGCGGTGGTCTTGAGGATCTGCCGGGCCTCGGGATGGACGGCCCGGGAGACGACGAGCTTGCGGCGGCGGGTATGGGCCGCCGCAAGGGCACCCGCTTCGCCGAGCGCGGTCGCGCCGTCGTACATGCTCGCGTTGGCGGCGGCCATGCCGGTCAGCTCGCAGATGTACGATTGAAATTCAAAGATTGCCTGCAGCTCGCCTTGGCTGATCTCCGGCTGATAGGGGGTATAGGCGGTGTAGAATTCGGAGCGGGAGATGACATGGTTGATGACGACCGGAACATGATGGTCGTAGATCCCGGCACCCAGGAAGCTGACGTAACGATCCGAATCAGCGTTTTTGCCGGCGAGTGCGCGCATGTGCTTGAGCAGCTCATACTCGTCAAGCGCTTCGGATACGTTCAGCCGCCCCTTGAAGCGGACGTCCTCCGGGATATCGGCGAACAGGTCCTCGACGGTGTCGACCCCGATCTCCTGCAGCATGGCTTGTTCGTCTTGCTCGGTAATGGGCAGGTAGCGATGCTTCATTTCGCCGTCTCCTTTCGGTTGCGTTTATAGAATGGCGCGGTGATGACGACGGCCTTCAGCCGTTTGCCGCGAATTTCGATTTCGATCTCGGTGCCAAGTTCGGCATGCTCCGCTTTCACCAACGCGAGGCCGAGGTCCCGCTTCAGGCTGGGCGAGCGGGTGCCGGTGGTGACTTCTCCGATCCGCTCCCCGTTCGCATAGAGGGGGTAGTGCGAGCGCGGAATGCCTCGGTCGAGCATTTCGATGCCGACCAGCTTGCGCGGCACGCCTTGTTCCTTCTGGCGCAGAAGCGCCTCGCGGCCGATGAAGTCGCCCTTGTCGAGCTTCACCCAGCGAGCGAGTCCGGCTTCCAGCGGGCTGATCGTGTCGGACAGCTCCTGTCCGTAGAGCGACAGTCCCGCCTCAAACCGCAGTGTGTCCCGCGCTCCAAGTCCAATTGGGACAAGGCCCTCGGGTTCTCCCGCTTCTAGGAGGCGGGTCCAGAGCGCACCTGCTTGCTCGGCTGGCGCGTACAGCTCGAAGCCGTCTTCTCCGGTATACCCGGTACGGGAGAGCAAGAGCTTCACGCCTGCGATCTCCGTCTCCGCGAGGAAGGTGAACGGCTTCAGCGCGCTCATCTGCTCCGGCGAAGCGGCGAGCTTGGTTAGGATCGCTCCGGCCTGCGGACCTTGCAGCGCGATGAGCGCCGTCTCGTCGCTCTGATCGTCCAGGGTGACGTCGCCTTCGAGGTGGCGGGCCAGCCACTCCAGGTCCTTTTCCCGATTGGCGGCATTTAGCACAAGGAGGAACCGTTCGGCATTCAGCCGGTAGACGAGCAGGTCGTCGACGGTCCCTCCATCGGGGTAGCACATGAGGCTGTATTGGGCGGTTCCATCCGCAAGCCGGGTGACATCGTTCACGGTGAGCTTTTGCAGATAGGCCTCTGCATCACGGCCGCTCACAAAAACCTCTCCCATATGGGAAACGTCGAACAGGCCCGCGCGCAGGCGGACGGCATCATGCTCGGCTTGAATGCCGGAAAACTGCACAGGAAGCTCCCAACCGCCAAAATCAATGCAGCGGGCGCCTTCATGCGCGGAGTAAAGCGGGAACAACGGGGTTCGTTTCAAGTCGGACATCTCCTCACCTCACGGTTCGCGTAGTCGATACTTAAGATGGCGCCCATCGGCCGCCCCGATGCGTCCGCATCAAAAAAGGACAGCCGAAAAAGCCCGCAGCTTCGCCATCGAAGCCTGTGCTTTTCCTCTGTCCTTTGTACCTGAGAGTTACCTTGCGAATGGCTTGGATGCAAGTTTCCCCTTGGGTGACCCGAAGCGTGTCTTCCAACCCGCGAATCCGCCGTAAAGCGTATGGGTGAAGCACGCCCTTAGGCGGGTGCTCTCCAGAGACGCGTCCGGCAATGGTCCTTTTGCCTGAGAGATTCCCCAGAATGGGTTACTCCTTCGGCGTTACCGGTTCCCCGGTAATCTCTCCCATTGCGTTCATCCGCATATGCGGTTCACCAATTATGATAATGATTATAATTCATTAATAAGCGAAAAGAGCGTCAGTGTCAAGATAACTCACACAAACATTTTTTAGGTGGGGGACCCCCATTGACATTCGCCTAACCGATCCGGTACTTTAAATACGTATGCGGCAACCGCCGCTGGAGGTTCCCGCCTTTTTCCAATCGGATGGTCTGCGGTTCGGACCGTGCTTTTGTACGGCATTGTGCACCATCCGCTCCCCGGAAGAAGAGCACTTTGAAGCGAGGGTCATAGCCATGAGCGAAATCAAAGCGGACTTGCTTTACAGCGAAGAGCATGAATGGGCGGCAAAAGGGGCATCCCGCACCGTGCGGATCGGCATCACGGATTTTGCCCAAAGCCGGCTCGGCGATATTGTTTTTGTGGAACTGCCTGAACTTGGCGCAAGCGTAGCGGCCGGCGACAGCCTCGGCACCATCGAGTCCGTCAAAACCGTCTCCGACCTATATTCCCCGGTCAGCGGAACCGTCACGAAGGTAAACGAAACGCTGGTGGATCAGCCCGAGCTCGTCAACACCGCTCCCTACGGAGAAGGGTGGATCGTCGAGCTGGAGGTGGACGGAGAACTGGAGGAAGCGCTCGCGAAGCTGCTGACCCCCGAAAGCTACGAGGCGCTCGTCGCCGAGTAAGCGTAATCAAGTACCGCCAAGCGTGACCAAGTATAGTCAAGCGTAATTAAGTGAGGCCTGTTCCTCAAGCTAACCAAGCATAACGAAACATTCCAAGCGTGACCAAGTACGCTAAACGTAACCAAGTGGAACCTGAATGAGCATGGCCTTTCCGGCACCGACCCCAAGACCGATCTGAAACAACCGGCGGGGTGGGTGCTTTTTGGCGTGGAGCGGGAATTTGCGGTGAAAATCACGTCCGTTCCGCCGCTTTCTTACAAAATAACGTTCTGAGATATCCTTATTTCACGAAAATGGTGTGCTTCTGGTGAAATAGTGATCCGGCGAATTGTTAATTCACGAAAAACACATCAATTCGGCGCTCCTTTACAAAATAACGATCTGTGAGATCCTTATTTTGCGAAAATGGTGCGCTTCCGACCAAATAGTGATCCGGGAGATCGTTATTTTGACTTTTATCCTAGTGGTCCATTGAAAAAATCAGGTATGCTTGAGCAGAGAGACCACTCGTTCGATTCTACATAGCAGCCTCTTTTCTCAGCATTTTCTAATCTTGAGCTAAGGAAACTCTTATGCGTGATAAGTATGATAAAGATGAAGGCAAACCGGGTTACAGGATTATATTGATTAAAGGATGGCAGCACCACAGAATAGCAGGAAGACGAGCGGTTAGGGGAACAACCGATCTCCGAGTCGGACAGACGGCCTCGGTTCGGACTGCCGTCTTTTTGCCGCAGCTGGCGGGCATGGAGGAGAGCCATGGATCGAATTCTGATTATTGAAGATGAAAAGCCCCTTGCGAGGCTTCTGGAGCTGGAGCTTGGTCATGCAGGCTACGAGACGGAAACAGCTTACGAGGGGAGGACCGGGCTGGAGATGGCGCTGGCGGGCGGGCATGCCTGCATTTTGCTCGATCTGATGCTTCCGGGTCTGAACGGCATGGAGATTTGTCGCCGTGTGCGAGCTGTTCATGCCACCCCCATTGTGATGCTGACCGCGAGAAACAGCCTGTTTGACAAGGTGAACGGGCTTGACTGCGGCGCGGACGATTACGTGGCAAAGCCTTTTGACTTTGAGGAGCTGCTCGCTCGCTTGCGTGCAGTTCTTCGCCGATCGAGCGTTCCTTCTCAGGCGATGCACCGAGCGGGCGATCTCGTGTTGGACGCGGACAGTCGTTTGGTTAAGCGGGGTGGGCAAGAGGTCGACCTGTCCGCGCGGGAATTTGATCTGCTGCACGGGCTGCTCAAGCACAAAAACCGAACGCTAACCCGCGACAACCTCTTGAACCAAGTGTGGGGCGTTGATTTCGACGGAGGGACCAATGTGGTGGATGTGTACATTCGCTATCTGCGCGCGAAGATGGACGATGGGTTCGAGCCGAAGCTGATTCACACCGTTCGCGGGGTCGGCTATGTGCTTCGCGAGCCGGAAGGGGGGGCCTCTGCTCCTAACGCCTCAGCGTCAATGGCTTCCTCGCAGGCGACCTCCTCAATGGATGCTGCTCCAGCTACCGCCTCTTCCTCGGCCTTGTCGGCGAAGCTACAGACGTCTTCACCCTCCACCGTGTCTCCACCGGAGAATGGGGGAGCAGGGGCATGACGTTTACCCGAAAAACCGTACTGCTCATGACCGGTATCACCGCCATCATTTTGCTCGTTTCCCACCTGTTTGTCTTCGTAACCTACAGCCGTTGGACGGAAGCCAACCGAGTGCGCGTGCTGGACGCTCAGCTTGCCGAGCTGGAACAGCGCATCACCGATGTGACCTTCCTGCCCAAGCTGCTCCGCTATGGGAGCTTAACGCAACTGTTCAAGCCGGACCTCACCAGCTTGGAGTCCAATCTGCGGGAAGGCCAGTTGCTTCGACTGATCGACAAATCCGGCAAGGTATTGGCCTATACAGGCGATGAGGAGCAAGCGACAGCGCAAGAAACCAGCTCGACATCATCGGAAAAGGACACGGAATCAGGACGTACGATTCTGGGGAATGACGAGTTTGTCTATGCGCAAAAGGAAATAAATCTCGTCACGCTCGGCAAGGTGCGTTTGCAGCTTCTGGAGACCGTGACCGTGCAGGATGCGCTGGTTGACCAAATCGGCAAGCTGCTCCGGGTGAGTGCGGTGCTTGGCGTGGGACTGGCCGCGGCCGGAGGCTATGTCGCGGCGAGGAGGACTCTCCAGCCGGTAAAAAGCATGACGGAACGTGTCCGCGGCATGGATGGGGCGCGACTGGAGGACCGTCTGGTCCTTCCCGCTGCGAACGACGAGATCCGCGAGCTGGCGCTAACCTTCAACCGCTTGCTCGATCGGATCGACAGCGGGCTTGAGCTTCAGCGGCAGTTCGTTGCGGATGCTTCGCATGAGCTGAAGACACCGCTCGCCGCAATCGAAGGCCATTCCCAGCTTCTGCGTCGTTGGGGCAAAGAAAAGCCAGAGGTGCTGGATGAATCGCTCGGCTACATTCTTTCCGAGACGGAACGGATGAAGAGGCTGACGCAGCAGCTCTTGCTGCTTGCGGAGCTGGAAGAGCGAGGGGCTGGCTCTGCCAGCGCACTAAATACAGATGCAGCGGGTATTCTGCAGGAACTCGCTAAAGAAGGAGCTCGGCTTTACCCTGAGCTCGCTGTCAGCACCTCTGGAACCGATCTCCCCCTGCCGGTAACGGTTCCCGCCTTTGAGCTGGAGCATGCGATGCGCAATGTTCTTTTCAATGCGCTTGCTTATACGCCGGCGGGAGGAACGGTTTCGGTCGAGTTGGTGCAGAGGGGAGATGAGGTGTGCACGCTCATTCGGGATACCGGAATCGGCATTCCTGCCGAGGACCTGCCTCATGTGTTTGAACGGTTCTACCGTTCGGACAAATCACGAAGCCGCGAGCGCGGCGGCACCGGCCTCGGCCTCGCCATCGTGAAACGAATCGCGGACACGTACCGCGGCACGGTTTGGATAGAGAGCACACCGGGGATTGGAACCCGGGTAACCCTAACCTTTCCCGCTGCCAAAGAAGGAGGGATTGAGCGGCGGAAAGAAGCGGAGAGGGCCATCGGATAGAAGATGACAAAAGCGCCCTCAATGGTACCTTCAACGCCCCATTTCATACAAAAAAAGTCGCTTGCTCAGGGAGAGCCGCGGCTTCTTTTGCATGAGTTTCGTTCTCTATGAGAAGTGTCACTTCATCTATAGGATCTCGTGAATAACTTCACATAACCTCCACATCCCCCTGCTGCGAGGAGTGCTATACTTCTGGTCAAGAAAGAATGCAGCACGGGAAGCGGTCATTCCAAATTGAACGAAGAACGCCGAGGGGGAACGGACGGATGATTTTGTCGGTATGCGTGGGAAGCTCCTGTCACTTGCAAGGCTCTTATCGCATCATCCATGAGTTTCAGCAGTTGATTCAGGAGCATGGACTGGAGGATGAGATTACGCTGCAGGCGAATTTCTGCGCCGGACGCTGCCAGCATGCGGTAGCGGTGAAGCTGGGCGAGGATTCGTGCGTGGAGCTGGATATGACGGATGTGGACGGTTTTTTTAACGATCATGTGCTGGGGGCGCTTCGCCATGAGTAGCCCGGCCAGTCTCATTCGATCCTCCAAAGCCAATTGCAAAAACTGCTACCGCTGCATCCGCAATTGCCCCGTCAAGGCGATCCGATTCAAAGGGAGTCAAGCGGATGTGATGGAGACCTGTATCGCCTGCGGGCTCTGCATCCGGGAATGTCCCCAGAAGGCGATGCATGTGCCGAGCGACATGGAACGGGTTCGCGAGATGCTCGCGGCAGGAGATGTTGTGAAGGTGAGCCTGGCGCCCTCCCACGTCGCATACGAACAGAAGCCGGGGTCAATGAAACAGAAGCTGGAAGAGATCGGCTTCGCCGAAATCCGGGAGACGGCGGAGGCGGCTGAACTCGTATCCGTTTATTATGCCGCCCGCTATCAGGAAACGGGGCGGCTCCTGACGACCGCCTGTCCCGTTATCGTCGAGCTGATCGAGCGCCACTATCCGCAGCTCCTTCCTTGTCTGGCGGAGACCGATTCTCCCATGATCGCCCACGCCAAGCTGATCAAGGCGGTGAACCCGAGTGCCAAGGTCGTCTTTATCGGGCCCTGCTATGCCAAAATGAAGGAGGCCCGCATGAATCCTGGCTGGATCGATGCGGTGCTCACCTTCGATGAGGTCGCGGTCCTTGCGGGCTCGTGCCGAGAATCAAGTGGGGCTGTCGAAGCAGCGGCTGCCAGGGGAAATATGGCAATCGACGATGGCTTTCCCGATGAAGCGGCTGCGAGTGCAGCGAATCACGGCCAGCCGCGTGGAATGAAGCCGGAAGCTCAAGCCTCCACACAGGTCGCCCGTTTGTACCCGATGGACAACGGGGTGATCGAGACGACCTTCTTCGGCAGGGAGCTGCCGGAGCTCCATCGCGCCTTTTCAGGCCTGGCGGTGTGCCGCTCCGTCTTGTCCGAGCTTGATGCCGAGCACGGCTCGTTCTTCCTGGAGCTGAACGCCTGCAGCGGCGGCTGCATCAACGGACCGGTGTCCGGCGACGGCTGCGGCCTGCTGGAGAAGCAGCGGCGGATCCGCGAGCATCGCCGTAAACCGGCTTCTCGCCGTGCCTTGCCCCCGCTTCCTGAAGGGGCGCTCGCGCGCCGCTTCTACGACCGTACGCTGCAGAAGGCAGGGCATACGGAGGAAGCGCTGCGCGGCGTATTGGAGCAATTCGGCAAGCACACGCCGAGCGACGAGCTGAATTGCGGCGCTTGCGGCTATTCCTCCTGCCGGGAGAAGGCGGAGGCGGTGCTGGACGGCAAGGCGGAGCTCTACATGTGCATGCCGTACATGCAGGCGAAGGCGGAGTCGCTGTCGAGCGTGGTGATGGACAAGACGCCGAACGGCATCCTCGCGGTTAGCGAGGAGTTGATCATTCAGGAGGCGAACGAGGCGGCCTGTCGATTCTTTGATACGAGCGCGCAGGAGCTGGTGGATGTTCCGGTCGAGCTGTTTGTCGATCCCGCCGAAGTGCCGTTCACGCTGAACGAGAAGACGATGAACAAGGTATATTTTGCCGATCGGAGGAAGACGGCCATGGTCACGGTCACGTACCTCCCGGACTTCCGTTTCTACCTGCTTGTGCTGACGGATCTCACCGAGCGCGAGCTGGAGCAGGAGAAGCTGCAGCGGCTCCGGGAGGAGACCGTGGAGATGGCCCAAAAGGTCATCGACAACCAGATGCGGGTCTCCCAGGAGATCGCAAGTCTGCTCGGCGAGACGACGGCCGTCACCAAGGTCACGCTCACGAAGATGAAGCAGCTCATATCACGAGGATAGCGCAGAAGCGGGGGAGCCCATGGAGAACAGAAGGCTGTATGTCGAGGTCGGCCATTCCAGTCTGATCAAAAAAGGCGAGGAGCTGTGCGGGGACAAGGTCAACGTGGTGACCGGCGAGGATTCGACCATCGTCATTCTAGCGGATGGGTTGGGCAGCGGGGTGAAGGCAAACATTCTGGCCACGCTCACTTCGAAGATCGCGGGGGAGATGCTGAAGCACGGAGCGATGATCGAGGAAGTTGTGCAGACGATTGCTGAGACGCTTCCGGCCTGCAAGGTGAGAGGGGTGGCCTATTCCACCTTCACGATCCTGCAAGCCTTCCATGATGGAACGGTTTATCTGGTGGAGTACGACAACCCGCCGACGTTTCATTTTCGCAACGGCAAACTGTTTCCAGTGGAGCATACGGAGCGCATTATCAACGGGCGCAGGATCAAGGAAGCCCGCTTTCTCGCCGATACACGAGACGTGTTTCTCTTCGTCAGTGACGGAGTAATTCATGCCGGGGTAGGGGGTATCCTGAACCTGGGCTGGCAGTGGGACAACGTGGCCGAATCGCTCGGCAAGCTGATGAAGAGCAACCCCAGCGCGGAGGAAGCGGCCCATTCCCTCACCGAAACCTGCGAGCATCTGTACTGCATGGAGCCAGGGGACGATACGACCGCTGTCTGCGTCAAGTTCCGCCACCCTTCGCCGGTTTCGCTGTTGATCGGTCCTCCCGATGATTCCGAGCTCGATGATCGCGTGGTGCAGCGCTGGTTTGAATCTCCGGGAAAGAAGATCATCTGCGGCGGGACCTCTGCTAACATCGTCTCCCGCGTACTGGATCGCCCGCTTCAGGTGGAGCTCCCGGTACGGCTCGACCCCGACATCCCGCCAACCGCTCGCATGGAAGGGATCGATCTCGTCACGGAAGGAGTGCTGACGCTCCGTATGGCGCTGTTCAAGCTGAAGGAATATGCGGCAGAGGGGAGCATCCCCCGCGAAATCACGGGCAGTGATGGGGTATCCCGTCTCCTGCGACTCTTGAAGGAGGCGACGGAGATTCATTTTCATGTTGGAACGGCGATTAATCCGGCTCACCAGAACCCTAACTTTCCTGCTGATTTAAACATCAAGCTGCGCATCATCGACGAAATTGTGGTTGCCTTACGGAAGCTGGGGTATCCGACAGACCGGGTGCTTTATTAAAGGCTCAGGTGCGATAAACATCACAAGCGCAGCCTTGTCCAAATGGCAGGATGTGAATTCTGAACATCGAATCGCTTTCATCGGTGGAACTGGATGAGAACGGCAATCCTAGAGCCGCCTGGGTTTCTCTGGTTTGGGGAAAATCCTTGTGCGGCAAGGGCTACATTTTGTGTAATCGATTTCATGAGATTTTTTTCACTTAATTTTGCAAAACCTCTTGAAAAGCGGAAGAAGATGGGGTATAGTTAACTCATCGGAAGTCATTAAAGCATCGCGAGCAAGCGGGACGCAAAAAGTCCTACCGGGACTATAAATGCTCAGCGCTCGAGGATGAGAAGAACTCCGAAAGGCAACACCCCCTTTTATTTCGTTAGTTATGTGAATTTATTCACGTTACTTTTGTCACAAGTTTTGTCGCTCCTATGTTCGCTAGGCCCTGAATACCCTAGAGAAAAGCGAAAATTATGTAACGGAGGGATTTTCCATGGCAGTGGAAGAGAAGAAGCTTAAGAACGAAACGACGGTACAGGACGAAATCAACCGCCTGGTCGAAAACGCCAAGAAAGCACAAGAAGCCTTCATGGCAATGACCCAAGAACAAATCGACAAGATTGTTCAAGAAATGGCCCTCGCCGGACTCGACCAACACATGTACCTCGCCAAGCTGGCTGTTGAAGAAACCGGCCGCGGCGTTTATGAAGACAAGATCACAAAGAACATCTTCTCCACCGAATATGTTTACCACAGCATCAAGTACGATAAGACGGTAGGGGTTATCGAAGAAAACCCGTACGAAAACTACCAAAAGATCGCCGAACCGGTTGGCGTCGTGATGGGGATCACGCCGGTCACCAACCCGACCTCGACGACGATGTTCAAATCGCTCATCTCGATCAAGACCCGCAATCCGATCATCTTCGGTTTCCATCCGTCGGCTCAGCACTGCAGCTCGGAAGCCGCTCGCATTCTGCATGAAGCAGCTGTTAAGCATGGCGCACCGGAAAACTGTATCCAATGGATCGAAAAGCCGTCCATGGAAGCTACGAACGCTCTGATGAACCACCCGGGTGTAGCTCTCATCCTTGCAACCGGCGGCGCCGGCATGGTAAAAGCGGCTTACAGCTGCGGCAAACCGGCTCTCGGCGTAGGTCCTGGTAACGTTCCTTGCTTCATCGACAAGACCGCTTACCTTGAGCAAGCTGTCAATGACCTCATCCTTTCCAAGACGTTCGATAACGGCATGATCTGTGCATCGGAGCAATCGGTCATCATCGAAGAACCGGTATACGAACAAGTCAAGAAGCTCATGATCGCTCAAGGCTGCTACTTCCTGAACAAGGACGAAACGGCGAAGCTGACCGCTATGGCGCTCAAGCCGGAAACCTGCGCGGTTAACCCGGACATCGTCGGCCAACCGGCCACGAAGATCGCCGAAATGGCAGGCATTACGGCACCGGCCGGAACGAAGATCCTCGTTGCCGAAATCAGCGGAGTCGGAACCAAGTTCCCGCTGTCTGCTGAAAAGCTGAGCCCGATCCTCGCTGCTTACCGCGTCAAGAACGCTCAAGAAGGCATCGAACGCGCTGCACAAGTTGTTAGCTTCGGCGGCATGGGCCACTCCTCGGTCATCCACTCGAACGACGACGCCGTCATCCAAGCGTTCTCGGATCGCCTGCAAACGGGCCGGATCATCGTCAACTCGCCTTCGACCCAAGGCGCCATCGGCGACATCTACAACACGAACCTTCCTTCGCTGACGCTGGGCTGCGGTTCCTACGGACGCAACGCTACCTCGTCGAACGTAACGGCCGTCAACCTGATCAACGTGAAGCGCGTTGCTTTCCGCACGGTCAACATGCAATGGTTCAAGGTACCGTCCAAGGTTTACTTCGAAAAAGGCGCTACCCAATACCTCGCCAAAATGCCCGACATCAGCCGCGTCATGATCGTCACCGACCCTGTCATGGTGAAGCTCGGCTATGTAGAGAAGGTAGAACACTATCTGCGCAAACGCCAAACTCCGGTATTCATCGAAGTGTTCTCGGAAGTTGAACCTGATCCGTCGACCTCTACGGTTGACCGCGGCGTAGACATGATGAACCGATTCCAACCGGACTGCATCATCGCACTGGGCGGCGGTTCCCCAATGGACGCAGCGAAGGCCATGTGGCTGTTCTACGAATATCCGGATACCAGCTTCCATGCCCTGAAGCAAAAGTTTATGGACATCCGCAAGCGGATCTACAAATACCCACGCCTCGGCAAGAAGGCTCAATTCGTCGCCATCCCGACCACTTCGGGTACTGGTTCGGAAGTAACCTCCTTCGCGGTTATCACCGACAAGAACCAAGGCAACACGAAGTACCCGCTGGCTGACTACGAGCTCACGCCGGACGTAGCCATCGTCGATCCGGAATTCGTCTACTCGCTGCCGAAGGTTGCCGTAGCCGACACCGGTATGGACGTTCTGACCCACGCCATCGAAGCTTATGTTTCGGTCATGGCCAACGACTTCACCGACGGTCTGGCGCTCAAGGCCATCAAGCTGGTCTTCGACAACCTGGAAAAATCGTACATGACCGCCGACCCGGCTGCCCGCGAACACATGCACAATGCATCCTGCATCGCCGGCATGGCCTTCGCCAACTCGTTCCTCGGCATCAACCACAGCCTGGCACACAAATGGGGTGCTGAATTCCACACCTCGCACGGTCGCACCAATGCCATCCTGATGCCGTATGTCATCAAGTACAATGCTCAAAAACCGACGAAGTTCCAATCGTTCCCGAAATATACGCACTTCATCGCCGACGAGCGCTATGCTGAAATCTCCCGCTTCCTGGGCCTGCCGGCTCGCACGACGGAAGAAGGCGTGAACAGCCTGATCGAAGCCATCCGCAAGCTGAACAAGATTCTCGGCATCGAGGACTCGTTCCAACAAGTCGGAATCAATGCGAAGGAATTCGAAGCAAGAGCCGACTACCTGGCCGACCGCGCCTTCGAAGACCAATGCACCACGGCTAACCCGCGGATGCCGCTCGTTACCGAACTGGCTCAAATCTACCGTGACGCATTCTACGGTACCAAGTAAGCTGCCGAAACATCTTCTTCTCCCCCTGCCATCTCGATAGATAAGCCAACAGCAGGTCTCTGGTTCAACCGGAGGCCTGCTGTTTTTTGTTCGGGGTCTTTTAGGAGTAGGGGATGGAGAGCATGTTCCAATAGAAGAAAAAGGCGGTGGAGAGGAAACTGAGCAGAAGCATGAATCCGCTGATAGCCATGCGGCTGCGCCAATGCGAGGCGCCCTTTTTCCGTGATCGGAGAACCTGGATGGCTGGAAGAAGTGCCCAGATGGCAGCCAGAAAAGGAACAGACGAGAAGCCCCAAGCATACCAGGCGGGATAACCTTTCATGAACACGGAGGAATTTCCGTATAGCAGCTGTCCGGCAAGGAAGACGGTGAACACGCAAGAGATGCCTGCGGATGCTCCAAGCCGAAGCGGTTTCTTCCTTCGCATGAGACGAACCAAGAGGGAAATGACACCGAACAGGAAGAGCCCGACCCAGCTAAGGGCAATCGCTCCGTAAGCGATAAAGGCCGTGCGAGGATGATGCCACCAAGAAGGTTTCTCTGGAATGGTCACGCCTTGAGTAAAGGACATCGACCATCTGCCATTTTTCTCGTGGAAAGAGACGGTGTCTTCGCTTGCTTCATCTTGAAACAACCCTTCGCTAACGGGGAGAAAGAAGCGGTCTTCCGTTACCCCGGTTCCATCGGGGAATACCCCTCGGACGATCAGCTTCCCTTGGGCGCTCGAGATTTCATAATCCTTTACCCCGAGCCAACGAAACCATTTGCCCCATCCGTGCTGAGGACTGAGGCTCATGGTATACGTGCGCTCATAGGGCGAGAGAGAGTCGGCGGAAAGGTCACTACGCTGTACCAACGGGCCGCCTGTGGACTCGTCGGGTTGCAGCTGTTGGCTGTCAGTCGACTCGCGGGATTGCGCCGTCTGATTGTGAGATTCGGGAAGCAGGCTGGCGATTACATCGGTCACCTTTTGCTGGAGCGGGATTCCGGGAGAAGCCGCATTACTTACGACCAGAATGCCCAGCTTATGAGCGGGAATGAGCTCCATTCGAGCGGAGAAGCCGTCGACATCGCCATTGTGCCAGTAGGTGAGCAAACCGTTTTTCAAACGGGTGCGGAAGAGGCCGTACCCGACGCCCTCCAGGTCGGGATGCTCGGAGAAGTGCCTGGCTTGCATTTCTTTGACGGAATCGGCATTCAGGATGCGCTTGCCTTGGTACACCCCGTCGTTCAACAGAGCCATCATGAAATGAGACCATTCCGTCGGGATAAGGCTCAAGCCGCCAGCGCCGGGTAGATTGACATAGGAGTAGGGAAGACGGGTATAACGGTCATCCGCAAAGGCATACGAACGAGCCATCTCAGGCGACTCCGGCGCATTCAGGGCGGCACTCGGCATATCGAGCGGTTCGAATAGCTTTTTGGCGAAATAGTCGCCGAGCGGAGTACCGGTGACCTCTTCCAGAATAAAAGCGGCGAGCCCAAGCCCAGCGTTGCTGTAAGCATATTCGATGCCGGGAGAGCGGACGGGCGGTTGCTGGTTGAAATAGCGCTTGAGATACTTGCCCAGTGAAGTCGTCTTGGAGGGAGAGTCGGCGATTATTCCATACAAGGCTTCATCCAGTCCGGCCGTATGCGTCAACAAATGCTTCAAGGCGATCGGCTGCTGTGGATTGTCCGGAATCTGGAACGCCTTCAAGTAGGTGTTCACGTCCTGCTCCATCGAAACAAGCCCTTCTTCTTTCAATTGCAGGAGGGCCGAGGCGGTCAAGGACTTCGTCAGGGAGCCGACCGGAATGACGGTGCGTTCGGGGTCCATCGGGGTTTTGGTTTCAAGGTCTGCATAGCCGTATCCCTTTTTGAAAAGGATCTGGTCGCCCTGGGTCACCACAACCGCTGTTCCGGGAATATGCTCCTTGGTCATGGCTTTTTGGACAACGGCATCCACTGTCTCCTCCAAACGGGCGGGGGTAAGGCTTTCCTCCGCGGCAACCTTTCCGGGAAGGACTGGAATGAGGGCTGTGGTCAGAAGGAATCCCGTTAGGAAGAGGGGGATCCATGCTTTGCTGCGGTTCATTTTCATCATCTCCTGGTGTTGGGAGCTGCGAGGAAATGAGTAGCCGCTTTTGGTGACAAAAGCTCCACGGTTCTGGGAGTTTAGTCACCAATTTAGCGGCACTTGTTTCCTCGCAGTCTCTTAGTAAGTTTTTCTTGTGCTTTTCGAGTTACCTCATTCAGCATAACGGAGCATTCTTTCACCACCCTGTCTCGATTCTTAAATTTGTCTTAACGAAAGCGAGAAAGCTCGGCGGTCATGCTACACTTGTTCAAAAGGCTAGAATGCCAGTGCTCGAAAAGGGAACAGGGGGACGGATTGTGCAAAGAACAGTGTTGGTGGTCGATGATAACCGCGAGATTGTGGAGCTGCTCAGCTTGTTTTTGCTCAAGGAGGGCTTTCGTGTCGTGGAGGCTTATAACGGCGCAGAAGCTTGGGCTTGCATTCAAAAGGAACCGATCGACCTCGTCGTGCTGGATATCATGATGCCGGAGATGGACGGCATTCAAGTCCTGCAGCTGCTGCGGACCCGCTACAAGCTTCCCGTTCTGCTGCTGTCGGCCAAAAATCAGGATGAGGACAAGATACAGGGCCTTCGGCTTGGGGCGGATGATTTTCTCGCCAAGCCCTTTAACCCGCTCGAAGCGGTGGCGCGGATTCAAGCGATGCTCCGCCGAAGCTATGAATTCAACGAAGAGCAATTATCCCTACGTCCATCAGGGCAAAAAGAGGATACGGTCATCGGCGGGCTCCGGCTCGACCATCAGGATTGCGTGCTCTACAAGAACGGGCAGGAGGTTGCCTTAACGGCGATGGAGTACAAGCTGCTTGCCATGTTGATGCGATCTCCTGGACGGGTTTATACGAAGAAGCAGCTGTTTGAGCAGGTGTGGTCTGATCCGTATTTGGAGGACGCGAATACGGTTATGGTGCATATCTCCAGACTGCGGGAGAAGATCGAGACATCCTCTCGTCATCCGGAGTACATTCAGACGGTGCGCGGGCTCGGCTACAAGTTCGCCAAGAAGGGGGACCTTCGGTGAAAGGTAACCGACTCTTTTTTGCCCTGCTCAAATCGTACTTGTTCTTCGCCGTTTTTGTGGGTGCGGTGCTGCTTGTTTTCCTCGCGCTTACGGTTGATTTGGAGCAGCAGATGATCGAAGTCAATCTGATCCAGTTGGTACTGTTCCTCCTGCTGATCGGGGGATGCAGCCTCCTGTACAGCCTGTGGACGGCCAGGCGGATTACCGGACCCTTGGAGCGGTTGGCGTCGGCAATCCAAAAGATGGGGGAAGGCGATTATCGGGAGCGGTTGAACTTGGCGGCGGAGTATGAGTTTGAAGTCATTCAGAGGCGGTTTAATGAAATGGCTGAATCGCTGGAACGTTCGACGGAGGACAACCGCAGGCTGGAGGAAGGGAAGCGGAGGATGCTCGCGGATCTTGCCCATGACCTGAAGACGCCGATTACGACGATCCAGGGGTATGCGAAGGCATTGGAAGTTGGGCTGTTCGAAAGCGAGGGCAAACGGGAGCTCTACCTGCAGCGGATTTCGGCCAAAACGGGGCAGGTTACCGAGCTGATCGACCAGATTTTCCAGCTCTCCAAGCTGGATCGGCCCGACTATCGGTTGGTGCGAGAGCGGGTAGATGCAGCAGAATTGCTGAGAGAGATCGTAGCGGAATCCTACGAGCCCTTTGAAGAGCAAGCGTTTCACCTGGAGGTGGACATTCCTTCCGAGGAGGTGGAAGCGGACTGCGATCCGCTGCTCATGCGAAGGGCGTTGTCCAACCTGCTGTCCAATGCCTTGCGGCACAATCCCCCGGGAACGCAGGTGACGGTCCGGCTTCAAGAAGCGGAAAAGCGGCTCTCGATTTGGGTAATGGACGACGGTGTTGGAATCGCAGATGAACTGAAGGAAACGTTATTTGAGCCTTTTGTCCGGGGAGATGCGGCCCGGGCAGACGGCGGCTCGGGGCTTGGCCTTGCCATCGTCAAACAGATCGCCGAGTTGCACGGGGGAGAGCTGCGGTTGCGCAATGCGACGGAAACGACCGCCTTTGAGCTTGTATTCGACCGGTTTGAAGCCAAGAACACGCAATAAGAGCACAAAAATAGAACTAGAATGAGAAGCGCTTTCCATGATACGATGCTCTACGTAACTTTTAAGCGACATCATTCGACAGGTGGGATCAACCGGGTGGCTTCAACAAACGAATTCAAGCTCTTTCGGCTAACATGGCCGATTTTCCTGGAGCTGCTTCTCTTCATGATGCTGGGCATGGCGGATACGTTCATGCTGAGTGCGATTTCGGACAACGCGGTTTCCGGCGTAGGCGCGGCGAACCAGTTTTTGTCCATCGCCATTTTAATTTTGGAGGTCATTGGCAACGGTGCCTCGATCGTCGTCGCCCAATACCTCGGTTCGAGAAATCGGGAGGAAGCGGGTCGTATTTCTGCCCTCGCGGTGAGTATGAACCTGCTGGTCGGTCTCTTGATTAGCGTCGTGTTCTTCTTCTTTCACAGCTACATGCTTCAAGCGATGAATGTGCAAGGAGAGATCCTGCAATACGGGGAAAGCTATTTTGCCATTGTGGGCAGCGCGATCTTCCTGCAAGCGGTGTTGAACTCCTTTTCCGCGGTCATTCGGGTGCATGGCTATACCAAGGAAGCGATGTTTGTCTCCTTCGGCATGAACGTGTTTCACGTCGTCTTGAACTACTTCCTGATCTTCGGTAACGGGGGCTTCCCGCAGCTCGGCGTGGAAGGCGCCGCGATCTCCACAGTGGTGAGCCGTCTTCTCGCGCTTCTCGTCTTCATCTGGCTGTTCTACCGGGTGATGGAATGGAAGCCGCGGTTTGCGGATTATTGGCAGTACACGCGTGATCGCGTAGGCAAGATCGTCAAGATTGGCCTGCCGTCCGCCTTCGAGCAGATCATCTACCAGGCTTGCCAAATGACGTTCCTCTTCTATGTAACCTTCCTCGGAGCGGAGGCGATGGCCGCTCGCCAGTATGCGGCGAATCTGTCGCAGTTGATTTACCTGTTTGCCATGGCGGTGGCGATGGGGACGTCCATCATCGTCGGCCGGAATGTAGGCGCTGGCCGGAAGGATGACGCTTATGTGCGGGTTTGGGCCAGTGTGAAGATCGCGCTCGTCGGAACCGCGGTGATGGTTACGGTGGCGATCTTACTCCGGGAGCCATTCATGCGGCTCTTCACCCAGGATACGGTTGTCATCGAAATGGGAGCGAAGGTCATTCTCCTGAGCATCCTCCTGGAGACAGGCCGCGCGATCAACATGGTCATCATCAACTCGATGCGCGCGGCGGGCGACGCTGCCTTCCCCGTCTGGATGGGCCTCCTGTCCATGGTCGGCCTGAGCTTGCCGCTCGGCTACTTCCTCGTGTTCCAATTAGACCTCGGCCTCGCCGGGATCTGGCTGGCGATTGCCGCAGACGAATGGACGCGCGCGGTCATCATGTACTTCCGCTGGCGCAGCCGGAAGTGGGAGAATTATGCCCTGGTCAAGCCGGAGAGCGCGCCTGTGGCGCATTAATCGGCTGGACTGTTCTTCGCGGAGTGGTTAATAGGGAAAAGAAAAACAGCGACTTCACTCGGCTTCCAGCCGAATGGGGTCGCTGTTTGGTTAGGGTGGACAGGGCCAGGCGGCGCTGGCCCAACGGGCTAACTCGCAAGCCGTTCAGCCCGCGATCCTCGCGATCGAGGATGCGCCATGAGGTCCGCAAGTTAGCCTCTTCCGCCGCCTACTTGCGGTGGATTTCGAGCAGCCGGGCCGTCTTCGCCTCCGGCAGCTCGACGGTGAGCACGCCTGCGGTCCGGTTCCACGTCCAAGCCACCGGCTTGGCGGACGGATACCCGGTTCGCAGGTCGAGGTCCGCTCCTCTGAGCTCGGGGAGCGGCAGGTGTACGTTGCGCTCGGCACCGGATACGTGCCAGAGCGCGAGGTAGCGGGAATCTCCGTGCTTCAGCCCCAGGCTGATCCATGGAGATTCCGCAACAGGCAGCCCGAGCGGCCAGAAGGGGACCGCCTCGGGGATGTGGCCGCGGATCGACTTGTAATAGTCGAGCGCCTCTTTCACCAGCTCCTTGCGGCGGGGGCTCAGCTCCGCCAAGTGGCCGCTTTGGTGAACGCGAAGCAGAAGCGCGTTCACCATGTTGAAGATGACCTCCTCGTCATCTCCCTCGCGGAGGGGATAGGACCAGACGGCCGCTTGCTCCGGGGTGAGCGCGATCGGCGCGGTAGCCGCGATCTGCGCATACTTGAGGTAGTCGTCCTGGTCGCTCGTGGACTGGATGCTGTGGCGGCTCAGCATGCCGTAGTCGATCCGCATTCCGCCGCTGGAGCAGTTCTCAATGATGAGCTCCGGGTAGCGGGCGAACAAGCGGTCGAGCCAAGCCAGATACGCGCGGTTATGCTCCAGGAGGCCGTCCCCGAAGCTGTCGGCGTCGGTCTCCGTTCCGATCCCTGCGTTGATGTTGTAGTCCATCTTGATGTAGCCCACGCCATAATCTTCGACGAGGCGGCGCAGCACTTCATCCGCGTGCGCCACAACGGCGGGGTTGCGGAAGTCGAGCTGGTAGCGGCTGCGGTCCTTGACGCGCTTGCCGTGGCGCATGAAGAACCAGCTGTCGTCCGTCTCGGGAAGCTTCGGGCTGTTGATGCCCATGACCTCGATCTCCAGCCACAGCCCCGGAATCATCCCCTTGGAGCGAATGCGGTCCATGAGGAACTTGATGCCTTCCGGAAATCGTTCCTCCGAAGGAAGCCACTGCCCGACGCCGTCCCACCATTCGCCTGCCGAATACCAGCCGGCGTCGATGCAGAAGTACTCACAGCCGGTTTCTGCTGCCGCATCGATGAGCGGGAGCAGCTTTTCGGTCGTCGGGTTGCCCCACAGGCAGTTCATGTAGTCGTTGAAGATCACTTGCAGCTGGCGATTGTCGTCGTTGGGACGACGAATCCGGCGGCGATAGGCGGTGAGCTCGGCAGCCACTTGCTCGACGCCGCCCAGCACGGTCCCCACAGCCACCGGAACCGTAACAAAGCGTTCGCCCGGCGCGAGCTTCTTCAGCCAGTGATGGTCGTGCTCGTTGGGGCCGCTCACGAGCAGCGCCAACTGATCGAATTGATCGAACAGCTCCCATTGCCAAGAGCCGTTGTGATCGATCTGCCAGTAGAGGCTTGTCCCGGCTTCGCGATTTTCAAGCAGAGCCATCGGGATGAACTCGGCAGCCGCCCAGGAACCGGCACTGGACAAGGCGATGCGGCGGGAGCTTCGGCTGGTCAGTTGGGACATGCCGAGCTCAGGCAGCGAGTAGGTGTGATACTGCAGTTCGGATTGCCATCCATTGTATAGGTAGGAGATGGCCATCTTGTCATCACGGCGTCCGATGCCTTCCTTGGCCAGGCCGGTCAGAGCAAAGGAGGTTACATATTCAATCGAGAGCTCCTCCTTGCCGCCTACGAGCTCTGTCCACGAACGGAAGATGGCGATGCCGTCGTAGAATTGATAATGAAGAATCGCTTGAAGTCCGGTAACCGGGTCACGCAGCTCGATTTCGACCTTCCGGCCAAGCTCATTGCGCGTGTCCTGATGACCAGCATATTTCATTCGAAGGCCGGGGTACGAAGCCCGATGCAATTGTCCATGATACTCGGCCCGATCCTCGCCGGCTGCTTGCAGCTCCAGCGCTCGGAAGCCAGGGCGGGCATCCGGTTTGACGGCCTCTTCTTCCAACGGGCGCGGGCCTGCATGGAGAAGCAGGAGGTCTCCGTCTGCTTCGACGGAGAAGACGAGAAACATGCCGTTTTCGTGAATCGTTATCTTCTGGGTGTTGACGCTCATCGCAAGTACCACTCCTTGAGCCAATATCGAGTGCTCCCGTGGGTGTCGAATATCCAACCCTTTCGGCGAGCATTACCCCCACTGTAAACGATGCAAGAGGGTGGGTCAATGGACAAGCTGCAACGCTTTCAATCGGAAGTTTAATTAACAATATAATTTTGTTGAAATTTCATTTGGATTCTGCTAGAGTGAGGGCATACTAATGGAACGGGCTCACTTCAAGCACGTGAACCCAAGGAGGATACCACCATGAAACCAACCTTCCGCTATTTGGACCACCCGGTTTTGGAACCGGTACCGGGATGCGACTGGGCCGACAAGATGGTCCTGAATCCCGCCATCATTCAGGATCCCGCTTCCACCGACATTCACATGCTGTTTCGGGCTACGGGTCCGTGGCCGCAAAAGCGCCGCGAAGGCTGTCATGACCCTTATCCGATTTTTCTGGGCTACGCCGTCAGCCGTGATCGAGGATTGACGTGGGAGGCAGATTTCACCCGTCCTGCTCTTGCGCCTGCGCTGGGCTATGAAGAATCGGAACTGTACACAACGGACATCTATGGCCGCAAGGTTCGCAATTATGCCAACGGCTGCATTGAAGACCCCCGCATTTTTGAGGTGGAGGGAGAGCTTTATGTAACCGTAGCCTGCCGCCCCTTCTCCCCAGGCCCTTACTGGCTGAGCGATCAGGTTCCTCCGGTGGAGACCCGCTTCGAGTACGTACCCAACTGGATTTTCGAGGGGGGAGAGGAGGACCCCTTCATCAAAACCGCTCGGGAGAACGACACGGTGAGCGTCCTTTACAAGCTCGACTTGGACAAGTTGAAGCAAGGTCAGTACGAGCAAGCCTTTGGCTACGTGGGTCCGTTGACGGAAGGGCACGTGAGCGATAACCGGGATGTGTTTCTGTTCCCGCACAAAATGACAATCCAAAACAAGCCGCAGTACGTTTTGCTCCATCGGCCGATGAACGTCCAGCCATTTGAAGGCGGTGAACAGGCGGGCAAGCCTTCCATCTACCTGGCTGCCGCGGAAAAGCTGGAGGACTTCGCCTCCTCGAAGGCAGTCCATCGGCTGCTTGCCGCTCCTCTCTTCGATTGGGAGGAGAACCGAGTGGGAGCCAGCTGGCCTCCACTCTCGCTGGGAGACGGGGAGTGGCTTGTGCCCTATCATGGCAAAAAGGACGCTATCTTCGGCTATACCCAGTCGTTCCTCATTGTGAAGGAGCAGGACAATGAGTTTCCGGCGACGATCCATCGCTGTCCGGACCGGCTCATGTATGCCGAGCGGGAATGGGAGATGCCGCAGGATTATCCGACTCCGTGCCTGTTTACGACGGGCGGGATTGTGATGGACGGCGAGCTTATTATGTCCTATGGGGCTGCCGATCAAAAGGTAGGCATCGCGTGGGTATCCTTTGACGAGCTGGTTGCCCACGTCCGCGGGTACGATGCGGAGGGGAACCGCCTGTAAGCTTACCAACCGGCCCCGGTGAGTTGGAACTGATATAGGAATAGAAAGATGGCGCTCTCTGCTCTTTTTTGGCAGGAAAAGCGCCATCTTTTCATTCCTAGACAATAAAAGTTGAAGAAAGTTGAAATCCTTCGTATGATAGAAAGAAACCAAACAGAACGGGGGACAACGAGTGAAGAAAGTAACGCTGCAGATGATTGCCGACCGGCTCGGGGTCTCCAAAGCGCTCGTCTCCAAGGCGCTCTCTCATGACCCTGCGGTGAGCAATACAACCCGAGAAGAGATCCGCAAGACGGCCGAGGAGCTGGGCTACAACTTCGACAAGCTGCGCAAATCGGCCGCTTATGGCCGAACGGGCAATATTGCGGTATTGGTGCCGGAGGCGTACCTGGACGACATCGAGTACTGGGGACGGATTCTCCGGGGAATCGACAAAGAGCTGGCAAGCCACGGCTTTAGCATGCTGCTGTCCAGCATTAACCTTTCGCTCACCCCCGAGGAAGGGCTTCCGTCGGCGATTCGCGAGCAGAAGGCGGACGGCGCGTTACTGCTCGGCCACATCCCGGAGGAATATGGCCGCCTGCTCGAAGCAAAGGAGGTGCCCTTCGTGCTGATTGACTCGAATGTACGAAGCGGCAAGCATGATCATATTCTCGCCAACAATTTCTTTGGCGCTTATGAAGCGGTGAATCGTTTGCTCGACAGCGGCCATGCCTCCGTCGCGTTTGTCGGAGACATGGAGACCGCATGGAGCTTCAAAGAAAGAGGCCGCGGCTTTGAAGAAGCCGTCAGGGATCGCAACAACCGGAATGGCGATGAAGGCGTCCGTATGCAATGGGTTCGGGGTGCCGGTGTAAGCGGCCGAGGCAACTACACGAGCTCCGCCTTTGCCGAGGAGCTGAAGCAGGCGGTTTCGGCAGGGGTAACGGGGTTCTTTTGCGCGAACGACATGCTCGCTGTAGAACTTCTTCATCAAATGACCCGCCTTGGCATCCACTGTCCCGATGAATATTCGCTGATCGGCTTCGACGATCTATCCCTATCGGCGATCCTCTATCCGAGACTGACCACCGTTCGCGTTCCCAAGGAGCAGATGGGAGCCCGCGCCGTCCAGGCCATTCTCGAACGGCTGAAGCAGCCCGAGCGTGTCCCGGAACAGATTCTTTTTGCTACCGAGCTGATGGAACGGGATTCCGTGAAGAAGCTTCGCTCTTAAACGGACGGTCGGTTCGGTTGATGAAATTTCTTGTTGTTGATGTTGGTCGCAGGATTATCCTTGGTGCCTTCCGCATTATTCGATCGGTCCTCCATCGATTGCATGCTTTGCTTCAAGGACTTTTTCTTGGACATGGTTTTTCCTCCTCATAAGGTTCTCTAGGATTTCTCCCTTTAGTATGAGTGAGCAGGCCGCGGTCCATTCTCATTTTTTCGGCAGATTGACGGATGCGGAAGCTCAAAATTCGGTGCAGGAGGTGAGTGGATATGAAGGTTTATCTAAAAAAGGGCCCTGATCACGAAATAGTAAATCATAACTTTTATGCCGCTTATGACGGATTTAAGCAGATGGGGTTTGAGCTGCGGTTTTTTCAGGATGTGACGGAATTGTCAGATCATCGACCGGAAGACCCGGTGATTGGCTATGTGGAAGACGTTCGAGCGATCCTGCGGCAGCACGACCTTGCTGTACCTGAGCTGGATTACCCGGAAGAGCTGGAGACCTTTCTGGGAAGGAAGGTTTGGAGGTCCCGGTTGAGCGCTATCGCCAATAACCCCGAGAAATGGAATGTTTTCATTAAGCCCGTCGAAGATAAGCTGTTTACAGGAGTGGTTGTTCGAAGTACGAAGGATTTGGCGGGATGCGGGTCCTACGGAGAAGATCCCGAGATCTGGTGCTCCGAGGTGGTCAATTTTGTCGCGGAGTGGAGATGCTTCGTCCGCTATGGAACGATTCTGGATGTTCGCCGGTACAGAGGAAGCTGGAAGGCGCACTGCGACGTTCGTGTCGTTGAAAATATCGTCCAGCAATACGCATCCGCCCCGAATGGGTATGCGCTGGATATTGGCGTAACCGATCAAGGAGAAACACTGCTCATTGAAATCAATGACGGGTATGCCTTGGGGCATTATGGGCTGGGCTCTCTGGAGTATGCGAAGCTGCTGGCGGCCCGATGGGCGGAGCTGACTTCCACGACCGATGAATGTGACTTTTGAGGAGCGAGATCGGTTCGGTTTGAACATGAACCGATGTCAGGAATGAGCATGGTTTGTGTGGAGTGGTTGGTTTGTGAGGTAAGCTATGTGGGAATAAGCCGGTCCGTGAGGGCCGGTTTTCTGCTTCTGGATTCGGAACGGCATTAAGGTATAAAATGCTTGCCCTTGCACGTAGTCCGTATTTTACAATAATGAAAACTGATTCTTTGTCATTGTACATGAAATTGTGTGGTTAGCATTTGGTCGGCAATCCGTAATATCATCTCCCGCTTACGATCACTGTCTAAGGACAAATAGCCTTTCGCTATATCGCGTAAATCCTTATTGAGCAGGAGCAAATACATGGAAAAGGTTTCGGCTTCCTCGGTATTCTCTTTATTGGGGAACGTCGATTTCAACAGTTGGAATAAGTCCCATGAATCCATGATCCCATCGTTTGGCCCATTGCTGATTCGTTCGAGCCTGTCAAAAACCACATCGTATTTTGTGAAAGACATGGAGTTGGGTTCATCCTGTAACACGCGCAGATAGGTTAAAAATTGTGCTTGGCTTTCTTCATCCAAAAGACGATACATAGCGGATAGGTCAATGACTTCTACTGGAATCGACAGCAGTTCATGATAAGACGTGCAAAGCATGGTTGCCTGTTCCGCCGATAGACTCCGTACCTTTTCTCTTAATTCTTCGATGCACACCATCCAATAATAGGCGCTATCGGGCAATTCATCCGCTTCACCATTTGCCAATGCATGGTCGGGAAGCAATTCGTAGTGTGGGATGCCTAACGCCTCCGCAAGGGCCTCTATACGTCCTTTCTTTTTCGGCTTACGCCCTCTTTTGTAGTAGCTTATGTTTCGGGGATCAATATCATCCTTATTCTGTTTGTTCCACGATACTTTTTCAGCGAGTTTCTCCGGCGATATAGCCATTTCTTCCATCTTGCAGGAAAGCAATTCCCCAAACGTTCGTTTTTGACTTTCTATAAGTTTTTCGGCCTGGTTTGTATTTGTTATCTCGATTTTAACCATGTCAGCGGCTCCTTTGAAAGTGTCAAGGAACAAAACTAGAGCAAGTTCAGTGACTCTTATATTCGATTTGTTCATTATAAAAAAATCAGCTGGTCCGTATAATCAGCGTAACAATCGGCAAGGATAGATGGCTCACTAGCAGATTACCAGAGTCGCAGCATTTCTTACAAGAAATCCGTTGAAAGCAAGGAGGACAATAACCATGGGATTTTTTACGGAAGCAACTTACTTCGATTTCCCGCACAAACGTATGGTGGATGACCTGCTAGAACGTAACGGGCCGCCAACGAAAGAATCTTTTACTCCGTATAAGGGGATGATCGATCTAATTGCGGAACAGGGATTAGCTCATCTAGATATGAAGGTAATAAAAGAAAACATC
Organism: Gorillibacterium sp. CAU 1737; assembly: GCF_039888655.1. NCBI lineage: Bacteria > Bacillati > Bacillota > Bacilli > Caryophanales > Paenibacillaceae > Gorillibacterium > Gorillibacterium sp. CAU 1737. Next base: position 2,484 of record NZ_JBDQQO010000008.1, on the reverse strand, counting down.
GAGGAATTACCCGTAGAGACATCACTTGAGAATATCGATGAACCCTATGTTGCTAACTACATACGTAAACAATTGATTGCCCTTAAGAATAAGGAGGATGTACTTCGTGTAAACGAGGAAAATGAGAAGGTACAAGACACGATGGTTGACCCGGAAACGGGTGAAGCCTTCCTTCTATCGGATGTGTATGTAGCGGATGATTCTTTTTATGGGGGTGGGGATAAGAATGGTCTTGCGTCATATTTGCGAGGTTTGTGGGATTGAAGAAAGACTAACGCCCGAACAAGGTCATGATCAAGGATGGGACTATCCGCCACAAATGGGGGAATTCAAAGTCGTTTCTCCAAGAACCTGTGGGAGTTGTTCGATTAATGGAACCCTTTGGTGGGCATTGAATGTTGAGGGGAAGCAAATCTCCGATTTAGATGAAAAACAGCTTCAAACCCTTCATCGTATCTTGCAGGAGCCAGAGAGTATTCTGGTAACGGAATGACCTTGCAGGGTCTGTCAATAGTTGTGACTTTTGAGGAGCGTACAGGCACTTCCGGGCACCTGCCTACATACAATGAAATGACCGTGAACCCGTGAGGCAACCGGATCGGTTTCATTGTACATAAGCGGGAGGTGTCGTCCATGCCCGGTCTGCTCGGAACCATTGCGCTGTTTATCAAAAACCTGTCGCTTCTCGTTTCCTATGTCAAAAACAATGCTTTTCCGCAGCCGCTTTCAGAGCCGGAAGAAGTGAAGCATCTGAAGCGAATGCAGCAAGGTGATCCGATCTCGCGCAATCTTCTCATTGAGCATAATCTTCGCCTCGTGGCCCACATCGTCAAGAAATTCGATAACACGGGGGAGGACCTGGAGGATCTCATTTCGATCGGCACGATCGGCCTGATTAAGGCGATTGAGTCCTTTTCCCCCGACAAAGGCACCAAGCTGGCCACTTTCGCGGCACGTTGTATCGAAAATGAAATCCTAATGCATCTTCGCTCTCTGAAAAAGTCACGAAAAGACGTTTCTCTACATGATCCGATAGGAACCGACAAGGAAGGTAACGAAATAACCCTCATCGACATTCTTGGAAGTGAATCGGATGATGTGGCGGAAAAGGTGCAGCTGAAGATTGAGAAATCGAAAATCTACGCACATCTGGATATCCTCGACCCCAGGGAGCAAGAGGTCATTCGCGGACGCTTCGGGTTGGACACCGGCGGGGAGGAGCGCACCCAGCGGGAGATCGCCAAGGAGCTGGGGATCAGCCGAAGCTACGTGTCCCGCATCGAGAAGCGCGCGCTTATGAAGCTGTATCATGAGTTCTACAAGGCGAAACGGTGAAAAGACGATCCTTCTGCCCGAGAGCAGAAGGATCGTCTTTTTGCTGCTTGTTCCTATCGAACAGAGGAAACTCAATGATAATCCAAACGGAACTTGGAGAATTCGGCCGTTGAGCCCTTGCCGGTTGCGTACAGCCCGAAGAGCACCCCGGTAAAGCCTCCGGCTACTTCCGAGGAGAGGTAGCGGGTTTGCGCCGAGCCCAGCGGGATGTCTTCGCCTTTTGCCCGGAGCAGGAAGTGGTACCGTTCTGGACTGGCCTTGATGACCAGCGTGGCCTGATGGTCCTCTCCCAGCTCTACCGCATGCTCAATCGATTTGATATCCCCGATATTGAGGCGTTCGATAACCCGGTAGCCCGTCTCCTCTTGGCGAATCGCCAGATCGTAATGATGATTTTCATCCATATAGATCGTGATCCCGGCTTCGCCGCTGTCCAGGCTGACCTCGCAGAAGAGGGTCGCGTCGAAATCTCTTTGACGGATACCAATGAAGGTGGGCGATGCGGGAACGTCGAGCGTTACCTCAGTGCCTTTCAACGTGGCTTTGTCTTGCTCCAGTTGATAATTCGCTTCATGGGGATGGCGCAGGCTGCACCAATCCAGCTTCCAATCCGTATTCTCGAACGTATAGCTCTTTTTCTCCTGTTGAACGACCTCGTTCGGAATGCGATCCGTCTCAAAGCTCAACAGTGTGGTGCCGTTATGCCCTGCCGTAAACCAGCCGTCTTCGCCAAAGGTAACCGGAGCCAGAAGCACTTCACGGCCCAGGTGGTGATAGGTAAGCCATTGTCCGCTTTGGCGGAAGCCCAGGTGGAACAGCCACCAATTCCCGGCATCATCCTGAACCAGGTCGCTGTGGCCGATTCCTTGGAGCGGGTAACCGCCCAGATTGCGATTGGTCAGCACCGGATTGTGGGCATAGGGCTCAAACGGACCGGAGGGAGAGTCTCCCCGCGCATACGTAACCATGTGGCCGTATTCCGTTCCGCCTTCCGCCGCCAGCAGATAATAACGACCCTCGATCTTGTTGAAGTGCACCCCTTAGAATAGACATTGGAAAAACCCCCTGGGAAAATCCGATGAAAATCTAGGGGGTGCAATTTTTATGGCGAGAAAAGGACAGAAGTTCCAGTCGTATACGGAAGAATTG
>NZ_JBDQQO010000007.1:0-276444 GCF_039888655.1 Gorillibacterium sp. CAU 1737 | reverse complement strand
TTTATTTCTTCAAGGATCGTTAATTTCTCAAATGCCGTAAATTTCTTTTTCTCCATAAAAATACTCCCCATACAGTAACAGGTCTTTGTTTTTTCACCTGTCTACTATATGGGGAGCATATCATTCGTTTGGGTCACCCTCTTTCTCGTTTATGCCGTTTCGGTCAAACGGCTGCGGTTATGCCGTCACGCTCGCACTAGCGACAGGCTCCGGCACATAAGATCGTTCGGCAGCGGAAGGCTTGCCCGATTCGGGATGATCCCGGAGTTCAAGGACCTCCCGGCGGCCTTTGCCGTCTTCCTGGGCTCCCGATTCCTCCGTGAGCTCTGGCTTCGTCGGCTCTGATGCCCATTCCTCCAACGCAAACAGCTTGCGAAATTGCTCGATCGCCTCATGCCCGTTCTCTTCACCCGCCAGTTCCTTTACGCGAGTAATCGGGTCGCGCAGCATCTGATTGACGATGCTTTTGGTCAGCCGATAGATGAGGGTCTGATCATGCTCGCTGAGATGCGGCAGCTTCTTCATGAGGCTGTCCATCGTATCTTGATGGATATGCGAGGACTTGCGTTGGAGGGCATGGATGACCGGCCCCACTCCAAGCGTCTTCAGCCATTGGGCAAATGCGCGCATTTCCTCCTCGATCATCTCTTCAATCCGGACAGCGGTCTTCTTCCGCTCCTCCAGGTTGGATTCCACGATCGACTCGAGGTGATCGATGTTAAAGAGCTGCACGCCGGGCAGCTCGGCAATCGCTGGATCAAGATCGCGCGGGACCGCAATGTCGATGAGGAAGAGCGGGCGTCCGCCGCGTGCCGGGAGCACCGCTTCCACCTCCCCGCGGGTCAGCACAAGCTCATGGGAGCCGGTCGAGCTGATGACGATGTCGGCTCGTTCCAGTTCCGCCGCCATTCGCGAGATCGGCAGGGCTTGTCCGCCGAAGCGCTCTGCGAGCTCCGCCGCCTTCGCCATCGTGCGGTTCATGACGATCAGCTCTGCCGCTCCACCGCTGTGAAGGTGCTTCGCCGTGAGCTCGCCCATCTTCCCGGCTCCGAGAATCAGTACCCGCTTGTCGACGAAAGAGCCGAAGAACCGGCGGCCAAGCTCAACCGCAGCATAGCTGACCGAAACGGGATTATCCGAAATGGAAGTCTCCGTCCGCGCTCTCTTGGCCAGCGTGATGGCTTGCTTGAACAGCGTGTTGAAGTAAGTGCCGGTGGTCTTCTCGGCTTGCGCCGTTTGGAAGGCGCTTCTCACCTGGCCGAGAATCTGCGTTTCCCCCAGCACCATCGAATCGAGGCCGCACGCCACCCGGAACAGGTGCTTCACCGCCTCTTCCTCTTCCAGGTAAAACAAGTGGGGCATAAATTCATCCCGGCTCACGCCAAATTGATGCTCCAGGTAAGCATGTATCGAATGGCCGCAAAGCTTTTTGCGGTCCACAACAAGATAGAGTTCGGTCCGGTTGCAGGTAGAGACGATGACGCACTCCAAGACGCTTGCGGTTCTCCGCAGCTCCTGCAACGCTTCGGGCAGCTTCGGAGCAGACAGGGCAAATTTCTCCCGCAAGTCCACCGGGGCCGTCCGATAGTGTAATCCTACCGTAAGGATCTGCAAGCCGCTCATCACCTGCTTTCGCTAAAGTCCTCTCATTATACCACACTGCAAAAAGCAACGTTTGGCCGCCGTGCCGATCTTTTTGAATAAGATGTGTCAATTATCATTGACACTTCTGGAGTTTTATGAAACTTATCCCTTCTATACCGTCAGGTCGCTTCTTCCAGTTTTTCATTACGTCCCCCTTTTCATTCTGGATCATCCCTGTTATGATAAAACTAACGTCATTAGTTTTTGATAAAAAAGGAGGCTCCCATGCGCATTCGACACGCTTTAACCGTCTACCAGCTGACCTTTTTGCCCCGTTTGTTCCCGGTTAACGCTTATTTGGTGGAAGAACCCGACGGCCTCACCCTCATCGACGCGGCCCTTCCTTACAGTGCGAAGGGCATCCTCCAAGCTGCACGAAACATTGGAAAGCCCATCACCCGCATCGTGCTCACCCATGCCCATGGGGACCATGTGGGCGCACTGGATGCTTTGAAGGCAGAGCTGCCGGATGTCCCGGTCTTCCTGTCCGCCCGGGATGCTCGGCTCCTGGAAGGGGATCTTTCCCTGGATGCGAATGAACCTGACTCTCCTATTCGGGGAGATGTTCCCAAGGCGGTAAAGACGCGTCCCGACCATCTTTTGAAGGATGGCGACCGCGTTGGTTCGCTGCTCGCGGTAGCCGCTCCCGGTCATACCCCCGGCTCGTTCGCCTTCTTGGATACGCGCAACCAAGCCTTGATCGTAGGCGATGCATTCCAGGTCCGCGGCGGACTCGCTGTGAGCGGACGGCTCCGCCTCGGCTTTCCCTTCCCCGCACTGGCAACATGGCATGCCGAAACGGCGCTCGTCTCCGCCCGTCGGCTTGCCGCACTCCAGCCTTCTCTTCTCGCGGCAGGCCACGGGAAGCTGATTGCGAATCCAGCATCCGCGATCACCAAGCTGCTGGCCAAATCACCTGACGAATCGGAAGGAGGACGCCATGTCTCCGCGCATCGGTCTTGATCCTCAGCAAGTGCTGCAGGCCGCCATCGAGCTGGCGGACACCCATGGCTTCGAATCCTTGACCCTTGCTCTGTTGGCCCAAAAGCTGACCATTCGTACCCCTTCTCTGTATAACCATGTAGCAGGGCTTCCTGAGCTTCGCCGTCTGCTTGCTTTGGAGGGGCTTGAGCGGCTGGCGAAGGACCTGCGAGCCGCTGTCCCGCCGGAAGCCGCCACCCCAGCTCCCACAGCCTGCGCTTTGGCATTCAGCCGCAGCTACGTTCATTTCGCCAGACAGCATCCCGGATTGTATGCCGCATTTCAACGAGCCCCCGAGCCGGGTGATGAAGCCCTTGCCGCAGCGGCCCAGCAGGTGCTCGACCTGACTCTCCTCGCGCTGGCCGAATTTCATTTGGGGGAAGAGTCCGCCATTCACGCGGTTCGCGGGTTCCGCAGCCTCTTGCACGGGTTCGTTTCCCTCGAAGGGCAAGGAGGCTTCGGCCTTCCTCTCCGCACCGATCAATCCCTTACCTTCCTCATAGAAACTTACTTGCGGGGTCTTTCCCAGCTCATTTCCTGAGGCAAGGCGAGAGCGTGTTTGCAAAACCCATAAAACGTTCAACCAATTTGACCGAATTTCGGCTTGCTAACACGCTATAGGGCAACAAACCGCAAAAGCACAAAGACGGCCCCTCCCGCACAGCAGTCCGGGAAGGGCCGTCTTGTTCTTTCATGCTTGCTTTTCATTCTTTTGGCTCCCTGCTTCTTGCTCCGCGCCTCATCGTTCCAGCCCGCGGAGCTTTACCGCCAGACCCACCAACTGGCGATCGAGAAGCGCCACCTGCTCAGGCTCGCTCGATCGGCTTCGTGCCTCAAGCAGGCGATCAATTTCCCTGCGGCAAAGCGCAATTTGCTGTTCCAGCGAATCATTTCGGAACAGCTCCTCCAGCTCACGCGCGAGAGCTTGGAACTGGTAGAGGATGGTCGTCTCCCCATCCTTGATCTCCGTGATCTTGACCACCGTTCCCTTGCGGTATTCGTAAGCCATCATGAAGCCATCGCCAAATCGATGAATGAGAGCGTTTCCTCGAAAGCGCGCAACCGCGAGGCGCAAAGCACCCGCTACCCGCGCGTTGAGAATGCGGCAGGAAACCTGGCACACGTACCGGTTGTCCTGCTTCGTAAATTCAAGAACGGGTCCAACGCCCGCATCCCGGACCTCTTGGGGAAATGCAATTTCCTGACTGCCGTTCTCCAGCACCCGGACCTCCGGGAACGTCCTTCGCTCCCGGAAGAGTGAAATCAAGACGTCCAGTTCTGCCTCTGTCACTTCAAGTCGGGTGCGCACGTATACCGCGGTTGTTCCTTCCGCCATACCGATCCCTCTCTCGTGATTCATTGGCTCTATTATACCGCATGCTGAAAGCGGATGCAGGAGGCGAATGGCCGGATTAGGGGCCAATTCCTCGACAGAATGACTTATTCTTGCGGGTTTTCGAGGGTTTCCCCCTCGTTCCAATCGACGCTTTCATCGAGCAGAGCCCACAGTTCCTCGAGTCCCTGGCCTGTTTCCGAGGAGAACAGCACGAGTGGATCTCCCTTCGGCATTCCAAGCGTCTCGCGCACGATCTTCACGTGCTTTTGCCACTGGCTGCGGGGGATCTTGTCCGCTTTCGTTGCGATGACTACAATCGGCAGATCATGATGCCGAAGCCAATCATACATGGCCTGATCGTCCTTTGTCGGGGGATGGCGCACATCAATGATCAGCATCACGCGTCGGAGCGGTTCGCGGCCCACGAGGTACTGTTCGATGAAGCGGCCCCATGCCGCCCGCTCGGTTCGGGATACCTTGGCGTAGCCATAGCCGGGTACGTCCACAAAATAAAAGAAATCATTAATCCGGTAATAGTTCAGGGTTTGCGTCTTTCCGGGCTGGGAGCTGGTCCGCGCTAGATTCTTCCGGCTGATAAGCCGGTTGATCAGCGAAGACTTGCCGACATTGGAACGCCCTGCCAAGGCGATCTCCGGCAGGGCATCCTCAGGATATTGACCCGGTCCAACGGCGCTGATGACGAATTCCGCCTGTTTGACCTTCATACTAGTCCCTCATTTCCTTCTTCTTGCGTTATCAAATGCCAAAGGTTTATCCGTGTACGGGAGCTTCTTCTCTTTGCTCCTGCACCAGCGCATGCTCCAGCACTTGGCTGAGCTGACTGACCGGGATAAACCGGATGTCGCTGCGGACGCTCTCTGGAATGTCCTCCAGGTCCTTCTCGTTGTCCTTCGGGAACAGGATGGTGCGAATCCCGGCGCGATGAGCGGCCAGCGATTTCTCCTTCAGGCCCCCGATCGGCAGGACGCGCCCGCGAAGGGTGATTTCGCCGGTCATCGCCACCTCCCGTGAGACGGGAACCTGGGTAAGCGCCGAGATCAGCGCCGTTGCCATCGTAATCCCGGCTGATGGACCATCCTTCGGGATGGCTCCTTCCGGCACGTGAATGTGGATGTCATTCTTCTCGTGGAAGTCGGCCGGCAGGCCGAGGCTGGCTGCATGTGCCCGCGCATAGGTGAAGGCTGCCTGCGCGGATTCCTTCATCACATCGCCGAGTTGGCCGGTCAGCGTCAGCTTGCCGGCTCCCGGCATGATGCTGACCTCGATCACCATCGTGTCGCCGCCCACTTCTGTCCAGGCGAGTCCGGTGACGGCTCCGACCTGATCCTCCGCCTCTGCCATGCCATAGCGGAACTTGGCAGCTCCGAGGTAATGCTTGATGTCCTCCGGCCGGATCGTGACCGCAGCACCTTCGTTTGCAAGAATCTCCCGGGCCGTCTTGCGGCACAGGCTGGCCATCTGCTGCTCGAGGTTGCGTACCCCCGCCTCCCGCGTGTAGCTGCGGATGACAGCCGTCAAGGTATCGTCGCCGATGACCAATTGCTCCGGCTCAAGCCCGTGAGCCGTCTTCTGTTTGGGCAGCAGGTATCGACTGGCGATGTGCAGCTTCTCCACTTCCGTGTAGCCGGGGATATGAAGCATTTCCATCCGGTCCAGGAGCGGACGCGGAATGTTATGCACCGCGTTCGCCGTCGTCACGAACATGACATTCGACAGATCGAAGGGCAGCTCGATGTAATGATCGCTGAACGTGTTGTTCTGCTCGGGATCAAGCACCTCCAGGAGGGCGGCTGCCGGATCCCCGCGGAAATCCATCGCCATCTTATCGATCTCATCGAGCAGGAAAACAGGGTTTGCGGCCCCTGCGTTCTTCATACCCTGGATGATCCGGCCCGGCATGGCGCCGACATACGTCCGCCGATGGCCGCGAATTTCCGCTTCATCGCGAACACCGCCGAGGGAGACCCGAATAAACTCGCGTCCGAGCGAACGGGCGATGGAACGGGCGATGGAGGTTTTGCCGACTCCGGGAGGACCGACGAGGCACAGGATCGGCCCCTTCAGCTTCTTCACGAGCTTCTGCACGGCAAGATACTCCAGTACACGTTCCTTCGGCTTTTCCAGCCCATAGTGATCCTCATTGAGAATCTCCTCGGCTCTTGCCAGGTCGAGATCATCCTCGGTTCTCTTCAGCCAAGGCAAGCCGAGCAGCCAATCGATGTAGGTGCGGATCACGCCGCCTTCCGCGGAGGCCGCCGGCATCTTTTCCAGGCGATCGATCTCTTTCTCGATCTTCTCCCGCACCTTCTCCGGCACTTCAGCACTTTCGAGCTGACTCCGAAGCTCTTCAACCTCTCCGGCGCGCCCTTCCTTCTCACCCAGCTCCTTCTGAATCGCCTTCATCTGCTCGCGCAGGTAGTATTCCTTCTGGGTCTTCTCCATCTGCTTCTTCACGCGCTGGCCAATCTTGCGTTCGAGCTCCAGCACCTCGCGCTCGTTGCCGAGGATGTCGAGCAGCTTGCCGAGGCGCTCCTTGGCGTCTACCGTTTCGAGAATGTCCTGCTTGTCTTTGATCTTGAGCGACAGATGGCTGGTAATGACATCCGCCAGCCTTCCCGGCTCATCGATATCGGATACCGCAGCGAGCGTCTCCGGCGTAACCTTCTTGGAGAGATTGATGTAGTGCTCGAACTGAGTCAACACCGTGCGCATGAGCGCATCGATCTCCGCATCCACGGCTGTCTCCTCGGGAAGCTCCTTCAACAGGACCTCATAATAGTCTTCGTTATCCAGGTATTCCAGCACTTCCGCGCGAACCAATCCTTCGACGAGCACGCGAATCGTGCCGTTGGGAAGCTTAAGCATCTGCCGGACCTTCGATACGGTCCCGATGCGGTAAATGTCATCCTGCGCAGGATCTTCGATGTTAATCTCCGATTGGGAGGCCAGGAGGATCAAGCTCTCTTCTACCATAGCTTGTTCCAATGCCTTCACCGACTTTTCGCGCCCGACGTCCAGGTGCAGGACCATGCTCGGATACACCAAGAGCCCGCGCAAAGGCAGCAAAGGCATTCGTTTGGCCTTCGATTTGTTCTGCCCCATGCTACACCTCCAGTGGTCAACCTGCGTGCCGCCCGGCAAAGGGTTTCAGGCTGCTGCTGCAGCGAAACCAGCGGAATGGAAAAAGAAGGCACGCATTCGGCCTCAATGTAGGATCATTTTATCAGATGTCCCGTCAAAACACCAATTCGTTCCGGTCAGCCTGGCGAGCTGTCGATCCCTCGGCGCTGGCTGTTCAGCCGATCCGCCTGCAGGAAAGAGACGGCCGAGGACAACGGTTGATCGGCAAAGGGCACATACGGCGCAGTGCGCTCGGTATGCACCGTGATGCCGAGCGCCTGCTCCAGCACCTCTTCGATCGTATCGACCGGGATGACGCGAACGCCTGCATAGGAGCGGAAGAGCTCCTGCCAGTTCTCCTTCGGGATGATGATCTTATCGGCACCCGCATGGATCGCGGCTTCCACCTTCGGCACAACGCCGCCAATCGGCTTCACTCTCCCGTGGATACTCATCTCGCCCGTCATCGCCAGGCGGTGATCCACAGGAATGTCCAACATGGCGGATACGATGGCCGTCGCCATCGAAATGCCCGCCGATGGCCCGTCGATGGGCGTTCCACCAGGAAAGTTGATATGAAGATCGAAGTCCTGCGGGCGAAACTCAAGCGACCGGAGGACGGTGAGCACATTGTCTACGGAGCCCCGGGCCATGCTCTTGCGGCGCAAGGTGCGAGAGCCTCCCCCCATCTCTTCCTCATCGACCACGCCCGTGATCGTCCAGGCACCGCTTCCGGGAACGGCTGTCTTCACCGCCGTCACCTCGATCTCCAGCAGCGTGCCAAGGTTTGGCCCGTACACGGCGAGCCCATTGATAAAACCCACCTTCGGTTGAGTGGGTACCTTGCGTTCCGGTCGCGGAGGGATCTGGCAGCTGTTCACCACCCACTCCACGTCGGCTGCGGTAAGCTCATTCCGCTTATCCGTCAGGGCAAGGCCAGCCGAAAGCTGGATCACATTGACCGCTTCCCGGCCATTGGTGGCATACCGCTTCACCACCTCGACCGCTTCCGCCTGATCAGGAAAGCCGATCTTGCGAATGGCATTCTCGGCAATCACACCGATCTCCTCCGGAAGAAGCGGCCGGAAGAAGATCTCCATGCACCGCGAACGAATGGCAGGAGGAATGTCCTGCGGGGTGCGGGTGGTGGCTCCGACAAGCCGAAAATCAGCAGGCAGGCCGTTTTGAAAAATATCATGGATATGGCTCGGAATATTGGGGTCTTCGGAATTGTAATAGGCACTCTCCAGGAAGACCTTGCGATCCTCCAGCACCTTCAGCAGTTTATTCATCTGAACCGGATGCAGTTCTCCGATTTCGTCGATGAAGAGAATTCCGCCGTGGGCTTTGGATACGGCTCCGGGCTTCGGTTGAGGGATGCCCGCAACCCCCATCGCCCCCGCTCCTTGGTAGATCGGATCATGAACCGATCCGATCAGCGGATCGGCAATGCCCCTCTCGTCGAATCGAGCAACGGTCGCATCCGTCTCGATAAACTTCGCGTCTTGGCGAAAGGGGGAGAAGGCGTTCTTCTTCGCCTCTTCGAGAATGACTCGCGCTGCGGCGGTCTTGCCTACTCCCGGAGGCCCATAGATGAGCACATGCTGCGGATTGGGCCCGCACAGAGCCGCCTTCAAAGCGCGCAGCCCCTCCTTTTGTCCGATGATTTCCTCAAGCGAGCCGGGTCGGGTCTTCTCCGACAGCGGCTTGGACAGTGAAATGGAACGCTGCTTACGCAGCTTCTCCATCTCCTTCTTCGATTCGCGGTCTACCGCACTGCGGTTCGTCTGCTGGCCGCGCAGCAGATTCCAGAAATACAGGCCGATCACCACGGCGAAAAACACCTGAATGATCATAAGCGCCACGCTGAGTCCCATGTAAGCTTCCTCCCTCACTCTCCGAAGTTCCCCATACGAGCTTCGAGTTTTCTGGTGCGCCTTCTAAAATTGGCGAATACGGGTCCATAGCGCCACTGAGTATTAGTATTTCCCGCTCTTTTCCTCGATAACCCTAACGTCGGGAGCGGGAGAGAGTACACATGGGGAAGACGGACAAACTAATGCTTAACCGAAGCCAGGATAGCGCCCAAGGAGGATCTTATGAAACCAAAATACATCTCCCTATCGGTCCTTTTCCTTTCCCTTATCATGCTTGTCCCCAGTGCAGCCGCTGCCGCACACCGATCCCCTTCCTCCTTGGAGATCGTCCCGTCTGCGGGCGATCCTCATCTGCCAACCGCCGATGTTCTGCTGGACGCCGGCCACGGAGGCATCGACGGAGGGACCTTCGAGGGCAATATTCTGGAAAAGGATATCAATCTTCAAGTGGCCCTGCTGCTACGGAACAAGCTCACCTCCCGGAACGTTGACTGCGTCTTGAACCGCTTCGGAGATTATGCCTTAAGTGAGGAAAACCGCTGGCAAGGAACGAAATCCAGGCACCTCCGGGACCTGGGCCAGCGCACGGGGCTGCCCAAGATGCTGGAGCCCTCGGCCGTCGTCAGCATTCATGTGAACTGGACCCGCAACTCAAGAAGGTACGGCCCCCTTGTTCTGTACCAGCCGAACAACCCGAAGAGCCTCTTGCTGGCCCGCACCATTCAAGCTCACTTGAATCAGGATGCGGGGACGTCCAACCAACCGTTTCCCGGCAAAACCTATTACTTGCTCAAGAAAATCGAAGCCCCCAGTGTCATTGTCGAGATCGGGTTCTTGTCCAATCCTTCGGATCGGCGCCGATTGACCAACCCCGAAGATCAAAAAAAGATCGCAGAAGCGCTGGCTTCTGCGATCTGGAACTACCTGTTGCTGGAGGAAGGACTCCCGAACGGAAGCGCCGAAGCGATTCCCGTTCATAGCTGAGGCGCTGCCTCTGCCGTCTTCCCGTGCCGGCGGCCGGAGATTTCACCGGTCTCCTCGAATTCTTTGACAATCTTGTCGATTTCCCGTTTGAGCTCGCTGACCAGTTCCGCCTCAGGAACCTTACGCACCATCTCCCCATAACGGAACAGCATGCCTTCCCCGCGGGCTCCGGCAATGCCGATATCGGCTTCACGCGCTTCGCCGGGGCCGTTAACCGCGCAGCCGAGAACCGATACCTTGATCGGCACTCGAATGTTGGCCAGGTACTCCTCGACTTCGTTGGCAATCGCAAACAGGTCGATGTCCAACCGTCCGCAGGTCGGGCAGGAGATGAGCGTCGGCGCATCCGAAACAAGACCGAACACCTTCAGCAGCTCGCGAGCGACCTTTACTTCTTCAACCGGATCAGCGCTCAGCGATACGCGCACGGTGGAACCGATTCCCAGGGACAAGAGCGCACCGAGTCCCGCCGAGCTCTTGATGGTTCCGGAGAACAACGTACCCGATTCCGTAATGCCCAGGTGAAGCGGGTACCGGAACGCCGCTGCTGCTTTCGTATAAGCTTCAATGGCCATCGGAACATCAGAGGCTTTAAGAGAAACGATGATATCGTGAAAATCCAATTCCTCGAGGATGCCAATATGGAAGAGCGCACTCTCCACCATCGCGTCGGCGGTCGGGTAGCCATACTTGTCCAGCAGATGCTTTTCAAGAGAGCCGGCATTCACGCCGATTCGAATCGGAATGCCCTTCTCTTTGCAAGCCTTTACCACCGCTTCGACCTTTTCCCGTTTGCCGATGTTGCCGGGGTTGATCCGTACCTTGTCGATGCCGTTTTCGATCGCCTTAAGGGCAAGTCGATAATCGAAATGAATATCCGAAACGAGCGGGATGTGAATGCGCTTCTTGATTTCCTTGATCGCTTCAGCCGCTTCCTCGTTGTTGACGGTGACGCGAACGAGCTGACACCCGGCTTCCTCCAACCGGAGGATTTCAGCGACTGTCGCTTCCACATCCGCCGTTTTGGTGGTGCACATGCTCTGGATGACCACCTGATCGCTTCCGCCGATGGTCAGGTTGCCTACCTTCACCGGAAGGGTATCTTTGCGGTGAAACATGAAATGGATTCCCCCTTATGCCAAACATCCTCCGTGCCGGTGGTCCGGCAAAGGACCCTGACCGAAACGGAGGATGCGAACTGGCTTGGTATGGAAGAGGAGAGACGCTTAGGCGCTCTCTTCTTTTTTCTTTGTGTCCTTGGTGGTAATGAGCGGAGAGACCTTCTCCAACACCGTCTCCTTGGTCACGACGCACTTGGAGATATCGGTGCGAGACGGCACATCGAACATCACGTCGAGCATGATGCTCTCGATGATGGCTCGCAGTCCGCGCGCCCCGGTATTGCGCTTGATCGCTTCCTTGGCGATGCAATCGAGCGCCTCCGCCGTGAACTCGAGGCCCACGCTGTCCATCTCCAGCAGCTTTTGGTATTGCTTGACGAGAGCATTCTTCGGCTCCGTCAGAATACGCACAAGTGCGGCTTCGTCCAGCGGCTCCAAGGTCGAGATGACCGGAATCCGGCCGACAAATTCGGGGATCAACCCAAATTTGAGCAGGTCCTCGGGCAGTACGAGCGACAGGTATTCGCCCGGCTTCAGATCGGCCTTGTGACCGTCCGTACCAAAGCCAATGACCTTTTTGCCGATGCGGCGCTTGATGATCGATTCCAATCCATCGAAGGCACCGCCGACGATGAACAGAATGTTCGTCGTGTCGATCTGAATGAATTCCTGATGCGGGTGCTTGCGTCCGCCTTGCGGGGGAACAGAAGCGACCGTGCCTTCGAGAATTTTCAGCAGGGCTTGCTGTACGCCTTCGCCGGAAACATCGCGGGTAATCGACGGGTTCTCCGACTTGCGGGCCACCTTGTCGATTTCGTCGATGTAGATAATGCCGCGCTCGGCCTTCTCGACATCGTAGTCCGCTGCCTGAATCAGCTTGAGCAGGATGTTCTCGACGTCTTCCCCAACATACCCCGCCTCCGTCAGCGAAGTCGCATCGGCGATCGCAAACGGAACGTTAAGGATCTTGGCAAGGGTCTGAGCGAGCAGCGTCTTGCCGCTGCCGGTCGGTCCAAGCAGCAGGATGTTGCTCTTCGCGAGTTCAACCTCGTCCTTGTTGCCTTGGGTATTGATGCGCTTGTAGTGATTGTATACGGCAACGGACAGAGACTTCTTGGCATTATCCTGTCCGATCACATACTGATCCAGAATGTTGCGGATGTCCTTCGGCTTCGGAACATCCTTCAGATCCAGTTCTTCCTCATGGCCGAGTTCTTCCTCTACGATCTCCGTGCACAATTCGATACACTCGTCGCAAATGTAGACACCCGGTCCGGCAACCAGCTTGCGCACTTGATCCTGCGATTTGCCGCAGAACGAGCACTTCAACTGGCCTTTTTCCTCGTTGAATTTAAACATTGGATCACCCCTTGTTAAACGATCTCTTTCCGGGTGATGACCTCATCGATCAACCCGTAAGCCTTGGCATCCTCAGCAGACATGAAGTTGTCGCGATCGGTGTCCCGATCAATCTTCTCATAGGGCTGACCCGTATGCGTGACGTAGATTTGGTTGAGCTTCTGCTTCGTCTTGATGATCCAATCCGCGTGGATCTTGATGTCCGTCGCTTGCCCGCGCACGCCTCCGAGCGGCTGGTGAATCATCACTTCACTGTTCGGGAGCGCGTAGCGCTTGCCCTTCGCTCCTGCCGTAAGCAGCAACGAAGCCATACTGGCGGCCATTCCTACGCAGATGGTGGATACGTCCGGCTTGATAAATTGCATGGTGTCATAAATCCCCATGCCGGCCGTTACCGATCCGCCCGGGGAATTGATGTACAAGCTGATATCCTTCTCGGGGTCGGCTGCTTGCAGGAACAGCAGCTGGGCTATAACCAGATTGGCGACGTTGTCGTCAATGGCATCTCCGATAAAGATAATCCGGTCTTTGAGAAGACGGGAATAAATGTCGTAGGACCGCTCGCCGCGGGCCTCTTGTTCCACAACCATAGGAATCAGACTCATATCCGACAGCAACCCCTTCACTTCAGGATAAACGTCAATTGTCGGCCAGGGAACAGCCGAGTTCCACCTTCATCTTACCATGTTTAGATGCCTCTGTCATTCTTACCCGAAGCCCCCTCGTCTAAACAAAAACGGGCCTCGTTTTCCCCTTTTTTTGGAAAGAAAGGCGCCGACATGCGACGCCTTTCCCAGAAAGGAGCTTTCTTCGCAAGCTCCGCTTGTCATTCAGTTAGGCAGAACCGGTTACGCCGTCTTGCTGTTCTCCACCAGGAAGTCCACCGTCTTGCGGATGGCCAGATCGTTCTTGATGGAATCAAGCATGCCGTTAGCCGTGAAGATCGTGCGGATCTCTTCAACGCTGCGTTGGTACATTTCAGCCATACGTGCTACTTCGGCATCGAGGTCTTCGTCGCCGGCTTCAATGCTTTCCGCTTTGGCAACCGCTTCGAGAACCAGGTTGCTGCGAACGCGGCGTGCTGCCTCTTCGCGCATTTCACCCTTGATCACATCTTCGGTTTGGCCGGTGAATTGGGTGTAAAGCTCCAGGTTCATGCCTTGTTGTTGAAGGCGGTTGGCGAATTCCTTGAACATGTTGTCCACTTCGTTGTCCACCATGACTTCCGGAACGTCCACTTGAGCATTTTCGGCAACCTTGGCAACCACTGCGTTTTCTTTCTCACGCTTGGCGGTTTCTTCCTTTTGCTCCTTCAGGCGCTTTTCGATGTCTGCCTTGTACTCGTCCAGCGTGTCGAATTCGCTTACGTCCTTGGCGAACTCGTCATCCAGCTCCGGCAGGTTCTTGCGCTTGATGTCATGGAGCAGAACCTTGAAGACAGCCGCTTTGCCCTTCAGGTCTTCGGAGTGGTACTCTTCCGGGAAGGTAACGTTAACGTCCTTCTCTTCGTTCTTCTTCATTCCGACGACTTGCTCTTCGAAGCCTGGAATGAAGCTGCCGGAGCCAAGCTCCAGGGAATGCTTCTCGGCTTTGCCGCCTTCGAAGAGGACTCCGTCTACAGAGCCTTCAAAGTCGATGATGGCGATGTCGCCGGTTTGAGCCGCTTCGCCTTCTTCGGCGATGACGAGCTCGGCGTGGCGCTCTTGCAGGCGCTTCAGCTCCGCATCCACTTCTTCAGCGGTAACGTCAGCCGTCTTCTCTTCCACTTCAATGCCCTTGTATTCGCCAAGCTCTACTTCCGGTTTAACCGTTACCTTAGCGGTAAACGTCAGTGCTTGTCCCTTGGCCATTTCCTTCACGTCGATCTCCGGACGATCTACCGGGTCAATCTTCGTCTCCTCGATGGCTTCTGCATAGACTTCTGGAAGAAGAATGTCGAGCGCATCTTGGAACAGGCTTTCTACGCCATAACGGGCTTCAAACATGGACCGCGGAACTTTGCCTTTGCGGAATCCGGGAATCGAAACTTTCGGAGCTACTTTCTTAAAGGCTTTGTCTAACGCGACGGCGACGCGTTCCGCTTCGACTTCGACGGTCAGGACGCCTTGATTCTTCTCTATTTTTTCCCAGGTTGCTTTCATTTTATGCTTTCCCCTCCAAAAAATGTACCTGCGTTCGGTATTCATTCCGGTCTTTAACCATTCCATTATAATCATTTCCCTTTACCATTTCAAGACAAGACTGGCACCGACGAAGGGATTGCCCTTTTTGTTGCGGTACCCTGTCTTTCTCTTGCCTGGCTCAGGGGCGAGTTTGCAGCCTCATGAAAGCATCGAGCGCCTGTCCGGCTTGCTTGTACTCCATCGTCAGCGCCTCTGTCATTCCATAAAGATGGAGCAACTCTTCCTCGTCCGCCTGTTCCTGCATCACCCGTCGAAGTGCTCCGTGCAGAGCAGCTGCCCAAGCGTTCCGGCCCTCCTCCTCCAGCTCCGTCAAACGACGGTACAGAGGAGAGGCATAAACAAAGGCCAGAAACTCCGACCAGGTCTCCTCCGCAAAAAAGCCGAGCGCCGGTTCTCTTACCGCGCTGTGCTCCTGTACGCGCTTTAGCACATCGGTGATCGATTCGGGAAACTCCCATACATCAAGAGGGGTCTCCTCCATGCGGAGCTCCCGTTCCTCAGCCTGCTGCGCGGGCCGAACCGAGCCCGTCGCTCCCCGCTTTTTCAGCGTCTGCAGCGCCTTGAAGATCACGTAGGGATGAAGGCGGGTCGTCTCGATCCAGCGGACGAGAGCGGGCTCCACCTCAGGATGCTGAACATACGAAAGCTGTCCCAGGGCGAGCAAAATCTGCTCCAAGGAAGAAGCTTCTCGAAGCGTTTCAAGCAAGCGGGTTACGTACCCCTCGTCCGTTGCTTTTTTTCGTTCCGTTTCCTTGCGCAGCAGATCGGCCTCGGTGAGGTCGGCTTCGTCGTCAACGGGACTCAAGGCACCCGATTCGTGATCCGATTCATTCATCAGGGTTGTGATCCAATCGAGCAGCGTCTCCCATTCCTCCTGATTGCGCGGGTCGCCGCTGTCCACCTGCAAAAGAAAGCGAAGCAGATCGGCTGCCTCCTGATACCGCTCCGTCTCAAGAAGCTTTGTCAGCTCGATCTGATAATAATCCACGGTTCGGGGAAACAGGATCACATTGGTGCGTTTGTCCTGGGGCTTCCCTCGATCGTCTGTTCTTCCGTCTGTGATGGTCCTCACCTCATTTCCGGCCGGAAGCCTCCTGCCAGCAAGCCTTTCCTAGAAAGATGGTAGCGGTTTACGCGAGAAAATGCAAAGGAAACGAAAATTCCGGCGAACGTGCTGCTGCCAAGAATCAGCAGGGAGAGCAAAAAAGCAATTGCATCCAGCAACCGGCTTGTGCTATGATATTCCTGTTTCGCAAACGCGCGGGTGTAGTTCAATGGTAGAACGCCAGCTTCCCAAGCTTGAGGCGTGGGTTCGATTCCCATCACCCGCTCCAACTATATATCACTTGAAAGCCTTGAGAAATCAAGGCTTTTTCTATTTCCCCCAGAACTTTCGCTTTCTGTGAACCGAGCGATGGGGTTGCCCTTCCGCCCCTGTGCTACAATACGGAAAGATTGGAGGAGAAAAGACAAATGTCATTTGGGTCCTTCCGTAGAAGCTCTGTAGTGGTTGGGATCATTCTGCTGGTTGTATTCGTAAGGCTCTTGCCGAATGAAGTATGGGCCCAACGGATCACCCTCTTGCTTTACCTCATTTATTTCCTCGGATTGCGAGGAATCACCAGGACCCCCTCCATCCGAATGCGATGCTTACTATTTTTCCTCCTCTACCTTGCGTTGATGGGATATGGGTTTGCCTTTCCCGGTCAAACCACGATTGTCATGTCCCTTCAAGGCGTCCTTATCAGTTTCATTGCATTAAACCTACCCCCATGGACAGCTGAAATCCTGGGCTTATCCTTCATGCTCATTACCTTTCAGGGTTTGGTGCTGTATGACCATCAAACCTGGGCTACTCTAATCAGGGAAAGCCTCTTGATTTACGTGGGGCTGTTTGTTTCCTTTCGTTTGATCCGAGTAAGGAGGCTCCGGCAGCAGGAACAGCAACGGTACACCGAGGAACTCGCAGAGATGAATGCAGAATTAGCGGAGTCGCACCTCAAATTACAGCAGGCTCACGAAGAGCTGGAGCGAGCCTCCGTTCAGTCCTTGCGTTACGCGGTGCTGGAAGAGCGCAGCCGCATTGCCCGCGACATTCATGACAGCATTGGGCATCGGCTGATCTCCGTAATCGTGCAGCTGCAAGCACTCCCCTATGCGCTGAAGAACGAGCAAGGAGCACAATCCGAAGCAATCGTAAAAAGTGTATTGGACGTAGCACGAGGCTGCCTGCAAGAGGTGCGAACGGTCGTCCATAATCTCGGGGCTGACGAAACAGGCGCCGGAACGGTATCCTTGCGCAGCCTCATGCAACACATTGCCGTTCCTTCCCATATGGACATTCATTTGGAGATGGGGGAGCAAGCAGAGCAGGAGGATTGGCCGCTTGCGGTGGCGGTCGTCCTGTACCGCAGCCTACAGGAAGCGTTGACCAATACGATACGCCATGCAAATGCACAGAGGATCGACATAGCAGTGGTGCAAAGCGAGCAAGCTGTAGAGCTGCACTATCAGGACGACGGCCAACTGATGCCGGGAAGCCATTGGCAAGAAGGGTTTGGCTTAAGCAGTATCCGGAAGCGCTGTCAGGATGCAGGCGGCCATTGCACGATTGAAGCAAGGGTTCCTCATGGCATGGCAATCGATATCTGGCTTCCACTTGCCGCAGGGGAGGAGCATTAACTTGGAGAAATCACGCATTGTCGTAGTAGACGATCAGCCGCTCATTCGGCAGGGGATGAAAGTTATTATTAGCGCCCAGCCGGATATGGAAGTGGTCGGAGAAGGCAGCAACGGCCTGGAAGCGGTGGAACGGGCGGCAACCCTGGAGCCGCATCTCATCCTTATGGATGTCCAGATGCCGAAATGCAGCGGAATTGAAGCTGCCCGGGAAATCCTGCGGAAACAGCCAGCATGTAGAATCGTCATCTTAACCACCTTTGATACCGAAGAGTACATTCTGGAAGGGATTCGAGCCGGAGCCATTGGCTATTTGCTCAAAGACACCGAGCCGGAGGAGCTGCTTGCCGCAATACGGGCTTCGCTTCGAGGGGAAGTGATTTTTCGGACCGCCCATGCTGCCAGGTTGATCGGGCAAGCCATTGAGAAGCAAAGCCTTCCCCTGCCAACGGACCTCGTCGGACGGACGAATGCCAAGCAGATGTTCACCAACCGCGAGCTGGAGGTGCTTCAGCAGATGGCCTATGGACTTCGGAACGAAGAAATTGCCGCCAAGCTGTTCCTCAGTGAGAGTACCGTGAAGACTCACGTGCATCGAATATTACAAAAGTTTGACGTCCAGGATCGCACACAGGCGGTCGTATATGCCATCCGAAACCGCATCGTTGAATAAGCGCATCCTCACATTATCCACCTGCAGATGGATGTGTGGAGGATCAGAATCAACCCGCAGGTGGACGTAGTCATTTCTCTCGCAGGATATGATAAAGCTGCGCATCGGGAAGAAACATACATTCCCCATGACTGCGAGGAGGAACCCCATCATGACCACCAGCCACTGGATCTCAACATTCGCAATATTCGCCGTGCTCGCATTCAGTGTATACGGGCGCAAGCCCTTTAACCTGATTCGCTTGCTGTTGCCCATTCCAATCCTGGCCTATTTCGGTACAACCTATTTAAAGGACATCCCTACAGGCGGGAATAACGGATGGCTGCTTGCTGGATTTATTTTGTTCGGCGGCTTAATCGGCTTTGTTCTCGTCTTGCTCGCCCGCGTGGAAAACGATCAAAAAACAGGAAAACCCTATATAACAACGGGGATCCCGAGCCTTGTAGTGCTGTCGACCATCTTTCTTCTGCGTATCGGTTTCATTGAATGGATTACTCGAAACGGGCAAAAGGCTTATTCCTTCTCCGTGAAGCACCATTTCGATTTAACCATCCTAGGGCCGATTTTTATCCTAATGGCAACCGCCATGGTAGCGGTTCGTGTATTGGGGATCTACCTGAGAGTCAAACAAAGCAAGTCGAAGACGAGAACTTATTTGAGATAATGAATTCAAATCGCGATCGCCTATAAAAGAAGCAAGCAGGAGCGCTTCAGGGTTCTTCCCCGGATCGCTCCTGCTTGCCGTTTGACTAATCAAGCTCGATATCGTCTAGGATCTTGACCAGCTCTTGGCGAGCGGCCTCAGTGAAAATATGAAATGCCATACTCAAGGGGAGTCATCCTACTTTTCTTTTATCACGAATAACACACCCAGGAGAATGAGGAAGGAACCGGCCCAGAACGCAAAGCCGATCGTTTCATCGAGAATCAGCCAACCCAGCAGACTCCCTACGACGGGTTGAAAGAAGAAGAACAACCCTCCGCTTGAAGCGTTCAGCAGTTGCAGGCCTCGATTCCACAGCAGAAACCCGCCCGCTGTGGAGATGATCCC
Source organism: Gorillibacterium sp. CAU 1737 (assembly GCF_039888655.1). Lineage (NCBI taxonomy): Bacteria > Bacillati > Bacillota > Bacilli > Caryophanales > Paenibacillaceae > Gorillibacterium > Gorillibacterium sp. CAU 1737. The sequence continues at coordinate 257,415 of NZ_JBDQQO010000007.1, read as the reverse complement.
CAAATAGAGGAGCCCTCCCCCTATACTTGGTGTTGTTAGAGTTGAAAAGTGAATCTCATGCAGCCGCGGCAAGACGAACGGAGTTAATAGAAGAATTGCCGTCAAGGTGGCGTATGTGGTTACGACAACCGGTGAATAATCACTCGGCACACGCTTCACTAACACAGACATGAGTGCCCATGTTAACGCGGCTACAAGAAGCCAGCCGCCGCCGCGTTGACTGGATACGTCCACATGCCCCACTCCCGCAATGAGGAGCACCCCGAGGGTAGCGAAGCCGATGGAGATCCCTTTGCGAAGAGTCAGCCGCTCTTTCAGCAGAAGACGGGCAAAGAGAACCATAAAAGCAGGCGTCGAACCGGTAATCATCGCCCCCATTTGCGCCGACGACAACATCGTCCCCGTCTCCTGCGCAACGATCGAAATGGCGTTGCCTATGGTTCCAATGGCCAGGATAAGGGGTAGATCGCGTTTGCGAATCCGCCACTTCTGCCGTGTTGCCAGCCCGATCACCAACAGAGCGACGAGTGCAATCAGGTAGCGCAACCACACCAGTTCAAGCGGCGGTATGACCGAAACGACAACCTTCACCACAACGTACATGCCTCCCCATATACTGGAGGCTAACATTAAATAGAGCGAACCCAAGAAAGTGTTTTTCATGATTTCCAATCCCTCCGAAGTTTGTAAGGTGCGTTTGCCCTTACCGGAGAGAGTGCCTTCTCGCTCCGTTATGGGCGCAGAAGGACGACAGGCACATCATTTTCAAATAAAGGAGGGAAATACACGTCTGCTCACCTCAAGTCTCGATCCAAATTGTAAGGAGTATCGTAACAAAAAGACCTCAATTTGACCAGTTATTCTGGCTTCTTGACACATTCTGCAATATCCTTTAGTATAGGTCTAGTTCTGATGGACTTCTATCCATCGCCATTGTCCCAGTAGCTCAGTTGGATAGAGCACACGCCTTCTAAGCGTGTTGTCGGGGGTTCGAATCCCTCCTGGGACGCCATTTCACTACCTATAAACGATTAAACATAGAGAAGGTCCTGAAGTCCTTGAACGTTAAGGGAATTCAGGGCTTCTTCGTTATATCCGGGGATCAACCTACGAGCTTTAAGCCGACGGCAGAGCCCAGCACCAACGCAATGCAGACGATTCGGAGGAAGCTGCGGGGTTCTTTGTAAAAAATCATGCCCAGGATCGCTCCCCCCGAAGCTCCGATTCCTGTCCAGACCGCGTAGGCTGTCCCCATGGGCAAATCCCTCATCGCAAGCGATAAGAAAAGAAAGCTGAGACCGAACGCCGCCATCATCAAGCCCAAGGACTTTGCATTTCGCGCTTCGTTGAATTTATTAATCAGCAAGACCCCGACCATTTCGCAGATGCCTGCCGTAACCAGATACAGCCAGCTCATCCTCCGCTCACCTCACTCTCTTTTTCCTTACTCAACAGCTTGAGCCCGATCACTCCAAGGAGAAGCATTACAATCAAACCCAGCTTCGGCAGGTTAACCTCGGCATCGAACAAAAGAATCTCCGCGATGACCGTTCCTGCCGTTCCCAGCCCAACAAACACGGCATAGACCGTACCCACTGGAAGGGAGCGAGCCGCCCAAATCATCAAATAGAAACTAACGATAATGGAAATGACGGTTCCTCCCCACTCCCAGAAGCTCCCTGCATGCTTCAAGCCGATCACCCAAAACACCTCAAAGAATGCCGCTACAAAAACCGACGCCCACGTTTTGTTCATCCTGAATCCCTCCTTCATTCTCTGGTAGTATGGATGGAATAGAGAGGAATAAACAGAAAGCCTGGGAAACAAACCGCTTTCGCAGTTTATCTCCCAGGCTTTTATCCTTCCGTGACGCAGCCGTATGGCTGCGGGTCTTCTCTCGGACCAGACCAACCAACACCAGTTGCGGAACCCTAGAAAACCTCTCTATTCAATTCCCATCATTCTACGAAGAGAGCTCCCTCTTGTCAAGAGGGAGATTTCACCAAGTCTCAACATGATTATGGAGTAACCTCGTCATATTCGTTAACTTCAAACGAGACGATTTTGTTAAAGATGATGTATTCTTTGCGGCTTTTGAAAGGGCCTTTATTGTTGCTGTGCTTATCAATCGCGAACGAGGCTGTTCCCGTGCCAGCCGCTTTTGCTTCATACCAAGTGATAAAAGCCGCAACCTCGGCCATCGACAAGTCGTATTCCTTCTCTTGACCATTGTCCAAAGCGATGGTGAGGATGGCTCGTCCAGTTTCAGCATTTGCACTAGCCGAAACCTCATTGGATGGTTCGCTCTCTCCTATTGCTCCAAGTGCGGTTACTACGTAGTAGTAGGTATTGCCCTGGGTAACATTGAGATCCGTATAGGTGGTTCCCGTCAAGCCGGTAGCAATCGTCTCGTAGGGTCCTCCGGCCGTTACCGCTCTTTTTATCGCATAACTGTTGGCATTTGAGACGTTCGACCAATTGAGACTGATACTGGACGGACCCGTTGATGCCGAAAGAGACGGGCTGTTCATTTGGGATTTCGTAATATAACCCGTAGAATCGATGTCTACTGCATCGAAGTTGAACGTACCTGCGGTGGACTCATTTTGAATGGAAACGGTATGCTTTCCCTCTGTTAATCCTGTCTTCTCATAAACAAGAATCATAACCTTAGAAGGTTCATTCCTATATTGGGCAAAGGTTTCCTTCACACCATCGATGGTTATCGCGATCTTCGGCGATTGGTCAGAATAAGTGTAAGAAATGAGTCGGAGCTTTGTGCCTACGAAATCAAATTGAACCGTACTTACTAAGTCGTTTGTGTACCGGCCGTACTTATTATAGTAGTTGGTATTGACGCCCATACGCCAATTTCCTGTATACGTAAACAGAGGATCTGCGTCATCATATCGCCTCCATCCAGACTCTTCTTGTGTTAATTGTTGTCCGATGGATGCTGCTGAGACATGGAGAGATAACAATGAAAAAGATAAGAAGAGCAAAGCAAGCAAAGAACTGAAAATCCTAAGCTTCTTAGTCATGAATAGGTAAACCTCCCTGAAATTTGTATCTTCAAATGGAGTATAGGGAGGGTAGGAGGATTGGTCTATTCATAATATGTAATTTATTGGAATTATTTCAATATGTCACGGATTTGACAACAACCTAGCTTAAGCATGAAAACCGAATATAAATATCAATTGACAGCGGTTTTTTCTATTTGTATTCTATTTATGGTAAATATTATAAAAGGAGGTTTTATATGAAAAAAGGTTTCCGATTTGCTTCTCTGGTAAGCACCTTGTTGGTCTTGTCTCTCCTCATTACCACAGCTGCGAGTGCATTCACTCTCTACGGCAAAAAATTGATTGGCGGTGTGAAAGACCGGACCTATTGGGTGGATAACCCTACCTACATATTCAAAGATTCGGATGGTACGTATAAAGCTATTAATTATGGCACTTACATCGATATCGCAGTTCAGAACTGGAATAATTCGGTAAACAATGAAAACAAATTTGAACGTACCACCGATGTCTATTTTACGAAGGCAAAGGACAGGGCGTCGGCTACCGTCATTTTTACCGTAGCAGAGTATGGAAATACGGGGTGGGATGGAAAGACCTTCTTCTTTAAGGACGGGGTCAATGTTGCAGGGCAATCAGAAGCTCCAACCAAGGATTATGACAAGGTCACAATTGGGATTAATGTGTCATTAACGTATAAGACAGAAGATCACTATAAAGTCTCACTTGCCGGTCACGAGTTTGGCCATGCGCTTGGCTTGGATCATTTTAGCGGCGGCCCTCCCTACTCCTTAATGAATAAATACGTTTCTAATGCGCCTTTTGGCCCTACGGCTGACGATGTGACAGGAGTTCAGAAGATCTATTCAAAATAATGCAGATGATCGTTATTTGTGATAGCAAAAAGAGCCGTCCTCCGGCTCTTTTTTTGTCGTTCTATTCAACCTTGGAGATCCCAATAAGGGTCTCAATGGATGCTCTACCTAACCACGTGAATCATCCTAAATTGCTTTGGCTTCAAGAATATCCCCGCATCTATGCCCAGCCGAATCTTTTCGTCCGTCCATAGATCCGTCCCCTGCTTCCCTTGCAGCTCCATCGGCCAAGACAGGTTAACGGCCTTATCACCATGATTCAGAGCAATCAAGACGGTCTCGTTCTCGAAGCTCCGGCTGAACACAAGCGAATTCGCTTCCCCGTCGGCATTCAGGATGGAGAGCTGCGCGGAGGCGTGCAAGGGCTTCAACTCCTTGCGAAGATGAACCAGCTTCCGAACGAAGGCAAACCATTCCCGATCCTGCTTCTCCTCGTCCCATTCCATGCATCTCCGGTAGAAGGAGAAGTCGTACCCGTCTCCCGTTAAGCCGATCTCGTCTCCGTAATAGATGCAGGGAGAGCCTGGATACGTGAGAAGCAGCAGATAGGCCAGCCGGCGCTTCTCCTTGTCATCCCCGCAAACGGTCAGAATCCGAGGGGTATCGTGGCTTCCAAGCAGGTTAAATGCGACCTCATTGGCGCCCGCCGAATGATGGTGCAGCTGCTTAACCACTTCGTTGGCATATTGCTCGGCATTCATCAGATCCTTGGCAATGAAGTCAATAACCATTTCCGTAAAAGGATAGTTCATGACCGCATCAAACTGATCTCCCCCGAGCCATGCGTTAGCATCGTGGGCCACTTCCCCGATGATATAAGCCTCAGGGTTCGCTTCCCGCACCGTTTGGCGGAATGCACGCCAGAAAGCATGGTCTACTTCGTTGGCTACGTCAAGACGCCAGCCGTCGGTGCCGAACTCCTCCACCCAGTACCTTGCCACATCCAGCAAGTACTGCTTCATCTCGGGATGCTCGGTGTTCAGCTTGGGCATCTTTTTCTCGTAGGCAAACGTTTCATAGATCGGCTCTCCGTCCTCCGGCAGCTCTTGTACATGGAACAGGTCCTTATAAGGGGATTGCTCCTTATGCGCTAGGACATGCTGAAATTTCTCAAACAGCAGCCCGCTGTGATTGAAGACCGCATCCAGGATGATCCGAATTCCTCGTTCATGACAAGCCTCGACCAGTTGACGGAACGTTTCCTTGTCTCCGAATTGGGGGTCAATCTCAAAATAATCGATCGTATCGTACTTATGGTCTGACGGCGACTTGAAGATCGGGGTCATGTAAATCCCGTTGACGCCAAGCTCGACCAGATGATCCAGATGATCGATAATCCCCTTCAGATTGCCGCCAAAGACAGCCCCCGGTATCGGCTCCGAGCCCCACTCACTCCATTGCCCCGCTCCTTCGGGGTTCCCGTTGGCGAAACGGTCCGGGTAGATCTGGTACCACACCGTTCCCTTTACCCATTCCGGCGCTTGGAAAATGTCCGCTTCATTCAGATAGGGGAATCGGAACACCCGATTTCGCTTGGGGTCCGCTGTAAAGCCCCTCTCTCCGTAAAAGAGCGTCTCTTGACCGTCCGACACCTCAAAAAGATAGCAAAAGCGTTTGACAGGAAGGGAGACGGCGGCAAACCAGTAGTCGAACAGATCATCCGAACCGGATCGGGTCATGCTCATCCGTTCAAACGCCCACTCTCCGTCGACCCAATAATAAGGGTCTCCGTACAGCAGGGTCACTTGAGTCAGGTCGTTCTTTTGGCTCTTCAAGGTGATGTGCAGGGTGTCTTTGTCATACGCGTAGGCAAACTGGCTTTTGGGCTGGTGATGGATCGCTTCCTTTAACACAGGGAAAACCTCCTCCAATGGGGTTTAAAAAACAAAAAAACACAATCCCGAATACGCTGCTCGGGGTTGTGTTTTCCATCCGCATGGGACAAAAGAAACAGGCATTGCCCTTTAATTGTGGCCTTACACCACCCAAGTATAGAGGGGTTTCTCGGCAGTGTCCAGCATTTTCTATTCGTTCATTCGTTTTACAAAAAACAGGACCGCACCGATTTCCTTACCCGATCATACATGGATAAGGAAAGGAGGTGGGCGGTCATGCACCGAACCCCCGATCGGGATCAGCGAGCGATCTTTCTAGCTGCCGTCTGCTCCCAGACGTATGCCCAATACACAAACCCGAATGGCTCTTTTGTCATCCCGCAAGGCTATTCCCTTGTGCATGCCATCCTGGCCAAATCGTTCAGCTTCGCATGGGAACCCTTTGGATTCATCCTCGAAGCGCCGGACGAAATCATCATCGCCTTCCGCGGGACCAGCTCTGCGAATGATTGGGTTTCAGATCTCATCGCTTCGCAAAAAAGCTTTGATTGTGTCGAAGAGCCGTGCCTGACTCACCGCGGCTTCACCGCGATCTACTCTTCGGCCCGTGACGGGATTTTCTCTGCACTTTCCGACTTGTCCTCCACCAAAGCGTTGACCGTTACCGGCCACAGCCTCGGGGCCGCTCTTGCCACCTTATGTGCCGCGGATGTCGCTTCGAATGGAACCTTTTCTTCTTTCAGCCTGTATACCTATGGTTCCCCTCGGGTGGGAGACCCCGCGTTCGTGGATTCCTTTTCCGGCAAAATAACCGACCGTCATCGCTTCGCTAACCTGTTCGATATCGTCACCTACGTCCCCCCGACCGCCTATAAGCCGCCCAAGCAGGAGATAACCTACTCCTATCGACATGTTCCTGAGCACATCCCCCTGTCCTTTCAAAACGGAAGCTTCGGCCTCAACCATGTCATTAGCAGCTACTTCACCGAACTCGCCAAGCTTCAACCGGAGTATACCCAAGCGCTATGCACTGCGAACCCGGGTTTCTGTCCTACCAGTAAGGAGGAGCCAACCTTGACCGCTGGAAAAGATAGGGATAGACTAGAAGCGGTTAATTCTCTCAGATAAATGGGTGAAACTCGATGAAGATACCAGAGCACGTGGAGACAAAACGAATGAAATTCCGCTTTCTTGCGCATGAGGATATTGAAGCCGTCCACAGGCAATTTTCTGACCCAGATATGTGCCAATATTTCAGTGAGCCCCCCTGTGACCGAGAGGAAGCCCTAGGCATCATTGACCATTACCTGGCCCCAGAGGGGAAAGACTATCTTCGGTATGGGATGTTCGACAAAGATACCGATTCCTTTATTGGAACATGCGGGTATCATTACTGGGATCAAGAGCTTAGCCAAGTGGAACTCGGATATGACATTTGGAAAGAGCACTGGAGGCAAGGATACTTGTCAGAAGCCTTGCCCGTTCTGATTAAAATCTGCTTTGAGGAGCTTGAGGTCGATTGCATTTATATCCTCACTCATCCAGAGAACGAAGCCTCCATGGCAAGTGTCAGAAAATTTGGTTTTGTGGAATGTGAGCCTTGCCGAGCATTTGATGATGAACCGCAAGTATGCCTGAAGCTCATGCGCTCCGGGATCACAAACTAGAGCAGGATAAGAGGCAGCCTATCTCTTTGATAGAGATAGGCTGCCTTTTCGTCGTCTACCCATTCGATCTAAAGGGTGAACTTGTCACAGGCTGATAGAGATCACGATTTAGACAAACTTAATACCGCTTTCATCACAAATATTTCCAAATCCACCTTCCCAATCAAATCGAATCGCTGTAGAATTGCTAAAAAATAGGTTTATATACTCATATATCCAATTTTTGAAAGGGGGGATGTCCCTTCCAAATGGCCTGATCGATTGTGCCGCGTTGTTGTGTCCCCCTCGTTTTTGCAGCCCAGACGACAGCCAGTGTCGACAGAAGCGAATGCCTACAAAAGGTGTACCCTAAAATCCTATTATTCTGATTGGAGGAGTGTATTTTTATGCAAAAAAAATTGGCAACCCTTCTTGCAGGCATTCTCGCATTCGGTTCCCTCGCCTCGGTGGGAACAGCGGCTGAGCTTGAGAACAACGGCGCTCCAAGCGACCTGTTCTCCGCCTCTTCGATCCTTACCCTCACAGGCGATACCTTCACCGCGCCCGCAGGGATCAGCTCGGAGGGATTGGTTTGGGCTTACCTGGACAGCATCAAGGACAAATTCAATCTGACGGCCAAAGACGACATTCGCAGTTATTTCCGAATTACGGCTCAAGAAACAAACTCGGAAACGGGCACCACTCACTATCGGCTGAGCCAAACGATTTCGGGCATTCCCGTTTATGGAGCCGATCAAACGCTGCATGTGGATAAAAACGGCACGGTAACCGCTCTGATCGGAAGCGTAATTCCGGACGCCGTTCAGAAGATTTCCCTGAACTCGGCTGCTGCCGCCCTCCTGTCTGACAAGGATGCCATCCTGGCCGCTGAGAAGGATGCGGCTGCCGTATATGGTCCTTTGGGAGAAGCAGAAGTCACGCCGAAAGCCGATCTGTTCTACTTCCTCGTGGACGGCCAACCCAAGCTGGCCTACAAGACCGAAGTAAACGTTCTGGAGCCGGAGGCTCTGCGGATTCGCTACTTCATCTCAGCTGAGGATGGAAGCGTGCTGTTCAAGTATAACATCCTCCAGCATGCAACCGGAACAGGCACCGGGGTACTCGGTGACACGAAGACGTTCCAAACCACTCTGTCGGGCTCAACCTATCAACTGTATGACAGCACACGCGGCAAGGGGATCTACACTTACACCGCCAAGAACAAAACGTCGTTGCCGGGCACTCTCTTGACGAGTACGAACAATGTCTGGACCGATCGGGCGGGTGTGGATGCCCATACGTACGCCGAGCGAGTCTATGACTATTATCTCTCGCAATTCGGACGAAACAGCATTGACGGAAAAGGGCTACTCATTCGCTCGACGGTCCACTACTCCTCTTCCTACAACAATGCGTTCTGGAACGGAACGCAAATGGTCTACGGGGACGGGGACGGCTCGACCTTCATCCCGCTTTCCGGCGATCTGGATGTCGTCGGCCATGAGATTACGCACGGGGTAACCGAATACACGTCCAACCTGGAATACTACGGGCAACCCGGAGCGTTAAACGAATCGTTCTCGGATATCATCGGCAACTCGATCGAAAATGACGGCTGGCTGATTGGGGATGACATCTACACCCCGAACATTGCGGGAGATGCTCTGCGTTCCTTGGCCAACCCGACCCTGTACGGTCAACCGGATCACTATTCCAATCGCTATACGGGTAGCAGTGATAACGGAGGCGTTCATACGAACAGCGGTATCAACAACAAAGCCTTCTACCTGGTCGCTCAAGGCGGAACCTTCAAGGGTGTTACCGTCACGGGAATCGGTCGGGCGGCCGCCGTCAAAATCTACTACAACGCGCTGGTGAACTACCTGAGCACCTCATCCAACTTCTCCGCAGCTCGCGCTGCTGTGATCCAGTCCGCAACCGAGCTGTACGGAGCAAGCTCGGCTCAAGTCACCGCCGTGAAGAATGCTTATACGGCTGTAGGCGTCAACTAAGAAGGAATCGGGGGCAACCATCTAGCAAGTCAAGAAAGAGCTGATGTCGGGATCAACCGGCATCAGCTCTTTTTTCGCTCAGGGGGATCTACTCGTTATTTGGCGAGTTCGGCCTCTACCGCTTCGGATAGTCGCTCCAGGGTCGTCTTCGTTTCCCCTGCCTTGGCGGGCGCCATGTGAATGTCATTCACAAAAAATTGCGGGGTTCCGTTCACGCCGAGGCTGCCGGCTGTTTTAAAGTCCAGTTTGACGTCGAGCAGGTAAGAATCGTCCTGGAAGGCCTCTGCGAATTTGTCATAATCAATGCCGGTGATGTTGGTCTTTACGAAATCTGTCAAGAATTCACGCGTGGCCCAAATCGTCGCTTCGTCTCCTTGCTTTTCGTACAGCTTCTCTACGTATTGCCAGAAAGCGTCATTGCTTTGCTGATAGATCGCTTCACCGGCACCGGCCGCCAGAATCGAGTCACGGTCAATAAACGGGTAGTTCATAAAGAAAAATTGCACTTTTCCCGTGTCGATATACTTTTCCTTAAACACCTTCATATCGCCGAGCGTCCAATTGCGGCAGGCCGGGCATTTAAAATCCGCCACCTCGACGACCTTAATCTTGGCATCCGGGCTGCCGAGTGACGGCTGCTTGTCATACTGAATGCCCTTCGAGACATCGATGTCCCCACGGATTTGCGTCCAGTTAGGCATGTCCTGCAGCAAGGTATCCTGCGCTTCCTTATCCTGCTTATCCATGTAGCGGTTCATAAAGACCAGTGCGCCAAGGAGAACAACCAATCCTCCGAGAAAAAGCGGGATGAACCATTTTCCATTTGCGCTGCTGCGCGTTTGCTTCCGGGCCACCCGGTCACTCCCCTTCCAATTCCTTACCATGTGATCATACCATGATTGAAACAAGCCGCCAAGCGAAATCAAGAGGTTGGATAATTCAGAAAACCCATTCTCTTTTCGTTTCAAATCCGCTAGAATGGGGTAATCATAGGGTTTGATTTAGGAGGTACCGTTCATGGCTATGCATTCTGCTCCGCATCTGCTCGAGACGGATTCCGAGCTGTTTGCCGCTGCTCTCCTGGAATGGAAGGTTCTTGTCCTTCAACGACGCAACCAGGTCACCCTCGTCTATCCAGGGAAGGTGGAGCGATTCGATCCGCAATCCGTACGCGTAAACGGGGTAACCTATTCTCGCCAGGATTGCGAATTTCATAGGATGGAAACGGCTTTTTCCTAACATGCTGCTATTCAGAGAGTCAAGACCGTCCTCGGACGGTCTTTTTTTCGTTATGGGACAGACAACCCGGGCAAAAGATCCGCATACCTTGAGAGAGCAGAACCGCCGCGGGCGCGAATCCGGTGGTTTACAGCTGTTTGCAGCTATCTCGCTTCGAGGAAAGGAAGGAAGCTCATGTGCGGTATCACAGGATGGGTGGACTGGCAGCGTGATTTAACGGGGGTTCCCGAGGTGATTGTTGCCATGACGGAGACACTGGCCCCGCGGGGACCGGATGCGGACGGGATATGGCTCAGCCCTCGCTGTGCATTCGGCCATCGGCGCTTAAGCGTCATGGACCCCGAAAACGGCGCACAGCCAATGATTCGGGCGAAAGGCGAGCGAGATGTAATCGTCGTCTACAATGGAGAACTATACAATGCACCGGAGCTCAAGAAAGAGCTGGAGGCGAGAGGCCATCGCTTCCGAACCACTTGCGATACCGAAGTGCTGCTCCTCTCGTTCGTGGAATGGGGAAAAGCCTGCGTAGATCGCCTCAATGGCATCTTTGCCTTTGCCATCTGGGATGAGACGGAGGAGGAGCTGTTCCTGGTCCGGGATCGACTCGGGGTGAAGCCGCTCTTCTATGCGGACCGGGGAGACTCGTTCCTGTTCGGCTCAGAGCCGAAGGCGATCCTCGCCCACCCGGATTTCCCGGCGGAGGTGGACCGAGAGGGACTGGCGGAGGTATTCGCCATCGGCCCCGCTCGTACTCCCGGCCATGGGGTATATCGGGGAATGAAAGAACTCAAGCCGGGGCACTGCATGACGGTCAACCGCAACGGTGTTCGGCTGTCTGCCTATTGGAAGCTGGAAAGTCGCCCGCATGAAGACGATGTCGAGGCCACTGCCGCACGAATCGGCGAGCTGCTAAAGGATACTTTGGAGCGGCAGCTGCTCTCCGACGTGCCCGTCTGCACCCTGTTGTCCGGCGGGCTCGACTCAAGCGCCCTTACCTCGCTCGCCGTCCGCTACTATGCAAGCACCGGGCAAGGGATTGTTCCGACCTTCTCGGTGGACTACGTGGACAATGACAAGCACTTTCAAGCCAGCGCATTCCAGCCGAACCCGGATGCTCCGTGGATCAAGAGGATCAGCGGGCATCTGGGCACGGCTCATCATAACGTAGAGTTCGACACTCCCGAGTTGATTGAGGCGCTCAAAGCAGCGGTGCTCGCGCGCGATCTGCCGGGAATGGCGGATGTAGACGCTTCCCTCCTGCTGTTCTGTCACGAGATCAAGAAGCATGCCACCGTGGCCGTATCCGGGGAAGCAGCGGACGAGATCTTTGGAGGCTACCCGTGGTTTCACCGGGAAGAGGCACTGAATGCCGGAACCTTCCCTTGGTCGCTGCAGATGGACACACGCGTAGCCGTGCTAAGCCCGGAGCTAGCTGTTGATCTCAATCCGCGTGAGTATGTGCTGAACCGCTATCGGCAGGCCATCGACGAAGTCCCCAGACTCTTCGGGGAGAACGAGCGGCAGACGCGGATGCGGGAGATGTCTTACCTGAACATAACGCGGTTTATGCCCACGCTGCTGGACCGCAAGGACCGAATGAGCATGGCGGCAGGGCTGGAAGTGCGCGTCCCGTATTGCGACCATCGCCTTGTCGATTACGTGTTCAATATCCCCTGGGAGATTAAGACCGCAGGCGATCGCGAAAAGGGCATCCTGCGCAAAGCCCTCACCGGTGTTCTGCCAGACGATGTCCTGTACCGCAAGAAGAGTCCCTACCCGAAGACGCACAACCCGTCATACACCGCAGCCGTGAAAGCTTGGGTGCTCGAAATACTGGACGATTCCACCTCCCCGCTTCTTGCCCTCATCGACGGTAAGCATGTCCGTTCGCTTGCTGAGGCTGATCATACCGCAATCAACATTCCCTGGTTTGGCCAATTGATGAGCGGCCCCCAACTCTTCGCTTACCTCGGCCAGTTGGATACGTGGCTCCGCACTTATAAGGTTCGGATTGTCTAGCGCCATTCGATGCTTGCCTATCAAAATAGCCGTATGGGATAACCAAAAGAGGCTGTTCTCCCCGAGTAGGGAAGACACAGCCTCTTCTTTTGTTATACCGGATGAGCCTGAGGTGCAACTGTCTCATCCATTCTCTGCCGCCAGCTTCTCCCTTAGAGTGCCGAGCGCATGGCCGCGATGGCTGACCTTGTTCTTGTCGGCCATCGTCATCTCGGCGAGCGTCTTGCCGAACTCCGGCAGGTAGAACAGCGGATCGTAGCCGAAGCCGCCTTCCCCCCGCCGTTCGGACAGGATGTAGCCGCGGCATGTCCCCTCGGCATGCAGCCAAGATCCATCGGCCGGATTGTACAGGACTAGCACGGAAACGAACCGCGCCGCGCTGTAGACGAAGACCGCTTCCTCGCTTGCGGCTCCCGCTGCAAGCCGCTCTGGCGTCCCCTGCCGGGCTAACTCTCGGAGCAGCTTGTCATTGTTCGCTGCATCATCGGTCGGTTCTCCTGCGTAGCGAGCCGAATAGACCCCGGGGGCACCGGCAAGCGCGTCCACTTCCAGACCGGAGTCGTCCGCCAGCACCGGAACCTGCAATCGTTCCGCTGTCTCCTTCGCCTTCTTGAGTGCATTGCCGAGGAAGGTGTCCTGGTCCTCAACCACGTCGATCGCCTCGGCATAATCCAGCAGACTGCGCACGGTAAATCCAAGCTCGCCGAACATGGCGGCGAATTCGCCGATCTTGCCCTTGTTGCGCGTCGCCACCACGATCACTCGGTTGCTGGAATCACCGGCTCGTTCCTCGTTTCCTTCCCCGAACCCCATGCTGTCGCTCCTCATCGGCCCGTTCCGACAGCTGATGCGAGAGGTCCGAGCGCTTCCTTTTGCAGCTTGATTACCGAATGAATGCCTTCCTCGGCAAGCCTCAGCAGCTCATTCAGCTCATCGCGGCTAAACGGAGCCTCTTCACCGGTGCCCTGCACCTCTACAAATTTGCCTGCCCCCGTCATGACGACATTCATGTCGACCTTGGCTTTGGAATCTTCCTCGTAGTTCAGGTCGAGCAAGGGAACGTTGCCCACGATGCCCACGCTGACGGATGCGAGAAAATCCGTCACAGGAAAGACGGCAAATGGCTTGGTTACATGCAATTTATGAATAGCCTGGACCATGGCCACGAAGGCTCCGGTTATGGAGGTTGTTCGTGTGCCGCCGTCGGCTTGAATGACGTCGCAATCGAGGGTGATCGTCCGCTCGCCCAGCTTCTCCAGGTCCACCACCGAGCGAAGCGCCCGGCCGATCAGCCGTTGAATCTCCATGGTGCGGCCGCCCAGCTTGCCCTTAGCCGCCTCCCGCTGATTGCGGGTTTGGGTCGCGCGGGGAAGCATGGAGTACTCCGCCGTCACCCAGCCCTTTCCTTGTCCCTTCATGAAGGGGGGAACCCGTTCCTCCACTGTCGCTGTGCAGATCACCTTCGTGTCGCCCACCTCGATGAGCACCGAGCCCTCCGCGTGCTTGTTCACGTTCGGAGTCAGGGTAATCGGGCGTACTTGGTCGTGCTGTCTTCCATCATGTCTCATGCTAGATCCTCCATCTTCACTGGCGCGCCGTATTGGTCCATGCCGCGCTCCACTCGCTATTTTACCAAAGCAAGGGAGGAAAAGCACCCCCGTCCGGGAACTCGCGCTTCTCCTCCCTGATCCTACTCTAGCCTGCTCAACTCTTATACGGATTAATCGCCTCCGGACGATCAACCGGTTCGCTGTACGCCTTGTTGTCCGCAGCGTTAACCGCTGGCTTTCCATTTACGGAGAGCTGCACCTGCTTCGCCTTCGTGTTCTCGGTCAGCGACAGCACCACCGCCTGAATGGCCTCCGGCGACGCCTTTTGATCCCGATCGAGGAAGGCGCTGCCCAGATCCGCTTGAATCAAGCTCTCGTCCTCGGCTTCGTTCACCCCGAGCACCTTGGTCTCAGCGGAGAGTGCCGTCAGGAGTCCGCTTGCGGCATCCGGTCCTTTCACCAGCTCCGTGAGCGTCGCCTTGGCGATATCATTCGTCCGGCTGATCAGCCGCGTCACCGGGACGTAATAAGCGAATTGACCATCGGTGCGATTCGTGAAGTAGAGCACCACCGCATTCGAATGGCCGGGATTTACCCCTGGTGCGATCTCCAGGTTGATGCCCATGCTCCGGTCAAGCGGCTGGTCGAGCGGGGTGGCCTGCTCCGGCATCTCCGGCATGGGCTGTCCCTCCACGAGCAGCTTCACACGCGAGATCTCGGGAAAGCCCGTCAAGGTCCAGGTTAGCGCTTCGAGAAGCTTGCGCTCATCCGGCGCGTTGTAATGGGTAAAAGCAGCCGAGAGGTTCACTGTGGCGGTTTTGTCCTTGTCAACCGAAAGGCTCAGGACCTGCGTTCCCTTCGGAAGCAGGTTGCGGAAGCCGGTCGGCAGGAGCTTGGTGCCGGGTCCGCCGTCCACCAGGGCTTCAAGTGCAGCAAGCGGACGGTTGCTCTCCTCTGCCAAAGGGACACTAAGGGGGACCACATAGCCTGCGGCATCCCTCACAAACAGTTCAGCGCTCGCTCCCGCAAGGGCAGAAGTCTGAGCGGAAGCTTGTCCCGCCTGGGCAGGAGGCTCCGTCTGATTCATCATCACCGCGGCTTCGTTCGGCGGCGGATCAATGGCTTGGGATTCCTGGGATCGGAGCGAGCAGCCGCTCGCAATGAGACCGATCGCCAAGGCAGCGGACAAGACACGGGCGGGGTTGGCGACATTCATGACAGGGTTCCTCCTTTGAATTCGGCGGTGGGCTTGACCCGTTGATTTTCGGGGACCCCCCAAAGGAATCGGCATCCGCTTCGTCAGCGTTCGCTTCCCTTTGTGGGGGCTCTCTGGTTCTCTTCTATGTATACGAGCCCCTGCGCATTTTATAACCGCAATTGGCTCACAATGAGGAGAGAACTCATGCCGGGCCTATCGACAAGGAGGAGCAATCTGTGGCGATCAAGTACAACCTGAACAGCAGCAAGGTCGAAGCAGCCGCCCGCGGCTGGCTTAAGGAACGAGGAGTCGAGCTTCCTGAAATCTCGACTCTCGTCTACAACGCGCAAAAGGAATACTACCCTCAGTTGACCGTGGAGGAGTGCGAAGCGGCCGTGAACCGGGTGCTGTCCAAGCGAGAGGTGCACAACGCCCTTCTGGTTGGCATTCAATTGGATCGACTGGCGGAGAAGGGTGCACTCGACTCCCCCCTGCAGGAGCTGGTCGAAAACGATGAGAAGCTGTTCGGCTGCGACGAGGTGCTGGCGCTGTCCATCGTCAACGTGTACGGCAGCATCGGCTTCACCAACTACGGCTACCTGGACAAGACGAAGCCCGGCATTCTCGAACGGTTGAATGATCGGCATGATGTGGCCTGCCACACGTTCCTCGACGACCTGGTCGGGGCCATTGCGGCTTCCGCATGCAGCTATATCGCTCATCGCCAGCAGGCTCACGCCGAGCAGCAGGAGCGCGGAGAGCAGCCGACGCCTGTGGGAGCCGTCCCTGCGGATTGACCCGATGGAGCCCCTTCGAAGCTACGACAACGACAAAAAAGCCCGGTGGACTTCCGGGCTTTTGCTGCAGATGCGTGCCGCACTCAAGTGGATCATCTGCGGGTGCGCTGGTAGTAGAACCGTCCTTCCCGTTCTTGCCGGCTGACGCGGCCTTCCGCTTCCAGGAGGATGAGATGCGCAACCGTCTCCGAGACGGCAAAGCGCATCGTATGAACGGTAAGCTCGCGCCCGAAGATGGCCTCGCTAAGCGCGTAGGCCGACATCGGATCATCGAGCCGTTCCTCCATCCGGCTGAGCCGTTCGCGGTGATGCTCCTCCAGCTCCTTGCAGCGTTCTGCGAGGGTCGCGAACGGGTCGCGATGACCGGGAAGCACCAAGCGCGCGGGAAGGCTCGCCACCTCCTTCAAGCTTCGCAAGTAGGAGGCCAGCGGGTTGGGGTCTGTCCCGGGCAGGTAGCTGACGTTAGGCGAGATGCGCGGCAGCACATGATCCCCAGCGAGCAGCAACTCCTCCTCAGCCTGATGGAAGATGAGATGCCCCAGGGCATGGCCCGGAGTGGCGTAGAGGCTCCACATCCGCCCGCCCATCACGAGCGTGTCGTCCGTGCGAAGCCCGGTGATCACCGGCTGTGGAGAAACCTGGGACACGAAGCTGTCCAGATGCTCACGCAGCGCGGGCAGCATCTCCGCTTCCAGCCCATGCTGCTCGAAGAAGCGGAGTGTCTCCTCCGTGAGCGGTGTCCCCTCTCCCCAGAGGCGTTCCGCCTGTGCTTGCCCTTCGGGAGAAAGGCGTACAGGAGCTCCGCTTCGCTCTTGAAACCAGCCGGCGAGCCCGTAGTGATCGGGATGATGATGCGTGAGCACGACTTGGATGAGGTCACCCATGCGCAGCCCAAGCTCCTCCAGCACCTGCTCCCAGAGGGAGACGGATTCCGGGGTGTGAAGCCCCGGATCGATCAACGTCCAACGGCGGCCGTCCGGTTCGGGCAGCACATAGGCATTTACCCAGCGCAGAGGAAACGGCAGGGGGACACGAACCCGAATGATTCCTTCCGCAGGGTGGTCATAGAGCGCTCTTGCTGCCGCCATGTCAGGCGCCCTCCCGGGTCCCGACGAGGATCAGCCGCTTCGACTCTTCCTCGGAATACGCTCCGCTCTCGTAGTCGCCGTAAACCTGGTCCAAGACGAGGCCCGTCCCGGCAAGCAGCCGTTTGAAGTCATCCAGTTCATACAGACGAACGCGCTCCAGGTAGTGACGATCAGGCTTGCCGGACTCGACCAGCACAATTCGCTTGAAGACGAAGCCGTTCTCGATGGAGCGGCTTTCGCGAATCGTCACCGCCCCATCCTGCCGTTCCGAAGACGGAACGAGATGGTGCTCCACGTAGCGAGCGTTCATGAAATCCAGCAAAAAGCGTCCGCCCGGACGAAGCAGCCGTCCGATCTCAGCCAGCACCGCCCCGTTCTCCTCATCCGTCTCGAAATACCCAAATGAGGTAAACAGGTTGACTACGGCATCATAAGGTCCGGTGAGCGGAACGCGGCGCATGTCGCCCTTCACCCATTCCACTTGCTTATGGTCATCAAGCCTTCTAGCCTCGGCAAGCAGGACATCCGACAGGTCCATGCCCGTCATTCGGTAACCTTCCTCTGCCAGAGCCAGCGAGTGGCGGCCCATGCCGCAGCACAGATCGAACACTTCCGCTCCTGGCGCCAGATCGAGCCACCCGGCCATCTGCTTGGCTTCCGCCTGAGCTCCTTGCATGTCGCGATGCTTGTAGACGAGCAGGTAGTCCTGCCCGAAGCTTTTTTCATACCATGCTTCCGTCATCCTTCATATCCTCCCCATATCCTGACAACTAACGCCGCTTTCCTCTTGTCCCTATTGTACGTTCGTCCCTCGCAGAGCGCAAACCGTCCGCCTGATTCTGACCCTTGTGGTTGCGGGTAAAGAATGAGCACGATCCCATCCACACATTTGTCCGAGGAGATGATTTCCCTATGCATTTGGAAGCCTTTTATCACGGCACGAAGAACAACTGGGCTTATGCCTACGATCCGCGCACCATTCACCTGAGGTTTCGGACGAAGCGGGATGACGTGGATCAGGTATACGCCATTACCGGGGACAAGTACGCCTGGGACAAGACGGTGTCCACCAAGCCGATGGAAAAAACAGCATCCGACGCCCTCTTCGACTATTGGGAAGGGCGCTTTCGCCCCACTTACAGACGGATGAACTACGGGTTCAAGATCACCGCTGGAAACGAGACCGTCTGGGTCATCGAAACGGGGATCACCCATCATGAGCCTACTCCCCCCGGAGGGTACTACGAGTATTCCTACATTCATGAGATCGACGTCTTTACTCCTCCTGCCTGGGCCAAGGACGCCATCTTCTATCAGATCTTCCCGGACCGCTTCTGCAACGGAGATCCGTCGAACGATCCCGAGCATGTTCAGCCGTGGGGAACCGCACCCGACTTCGGGAACCATATGGGGGGCGACCTGCAGGGTGTGCTCGACAAGTTGGATTACCTGTGCGATCTCGGCATCAACGCCATCTACTTCACCCCTCTCTTCGAAGCACCCTCCAATCACAAATATGATACCGTCGATTATAAGAAGATCGACCCGCAATTCGGCGATACGGAGCTTTTGAAAAAGCTGGTGGACGAGTGCCACAAACGAGGCATTCGGGTCGTGCTGGACGCGGTATTCAACCATTGCAGTGAAAACTTCTTCGCCTTCCGCGATGTTCGGGAAAAAGGAAAGGACTCCAAGTACGCGGACTGGTTCCACGTTCGGGAGTTCCCGATCGCCGTCAAGGACGGCATCCCGTCCTATGACACCTTCGGCTTCTATGGCAACATGCCCAAATTCAACACGGCGAACCTGGAGGTCAAGGAATACTTGCTCGATGTCGCCCGCTTCTGGATCGAGGAGGTCAAGCTGGACGGCTGGCGTCTGGACGTCGCCAACGAGATCGACCATCACTTCTGGCGCACCTTCCGCCGCGTGGTCAAGGAAGCCAATCCGGAAGCCTACATCATCGGAGAAGTGTGGAACGACTCGATCATCTGGCTGCTTGGCGACCAATTTGATTCGGTGATGAACTACCCCTTTTCCAACCGGGTGCTGGAATTCTTCGTATCGGGTCAAGTAGACGGGTTCACCTTCGCCAACAACATGGGCTGCCTGCTCATGCGCTATCCGCAGCAGGCGAATGAGGTCATCTTCAACCTGCTGTGCAGCCATGACACGGCAAGGGCGCTCACTATCTGCAACGAGGATAAGCGCAAGCTGAAGCTCGCCATCGTGTTTCTTATGACGTACATAGGTACGCCTTGTATCTTCTATGGGGATGAGGTCGGTCTCAAGGGCGGCAACGATCCGGCCTGCCGCGCTTGCATGGAATGGGACCCCAAGAAGCAGGACAACGAGCTGTACGACTTCTACAAGCTCATGATCAACCTGCGCAAGAAGAACGACGTGCTTCGGGACGGCCGTTTCCGCTTCCTGAAGGCAGATCCCAATGACATGAGGATTATCTATGAACGCATCGATGAGGACAGCCACTTCCTCATCTGGATGAACAACACAATCGGTCCCACCACCATGGAACATCCGATTGAAACCGATGATTGGGTGGATGCTCTCTCAGGAGAGCCGGTGAAGCCGAACCAAGGCAAGCTGTCCATCCCGCTTGACCCGCTGGGCTTCCGAATCCTTCGCAGGAGCTTGGCGAACGACAAGCGTTGAGTTTGTCGCAGTGATCTATGTGTCACGCTTACGCAGTGAATGCTTCAAAAGAAAGCAGTCCGCTTCCTATCGGAAGACGGACTGCTTGTTGATGTTCCATTTGCTAGTATGATCTCCAAAGCTAGATCGAGTTCAAAGCCTGGTGGTTTCCCCCTTACTCTGCACTGCGGCGAAGAGACTTCAGATCGCCCACAATGATTTTGCCCGCATCCCCGAAGACGTAGATCTTGCCTTGGTATTCCGCTGCATAAAGCCATCTCTCATTCGTTAGCACTGCTTGCTTCGTCCAGTGCTCGGCATCATCGGAAAGGAAGATGGAGCCTTCACTTCCGACCGCCACAAACATATTGTCGATAAAGGATATCCCATACTGAGCGGCGCCTTCTCCGCGATATCCATATCCGTCGATGAACTCAGACCGCGTCCACTTCTTTCCGTCCGTCGAGGAGAGAGCAACCGAATAGTCCACGTTGATATAGAGGCTGGAGGTGGAGATGACGAATTTTCCGTTCCCCCATACCACATCAAGATTAGTTCCGTCATGCACGGCTTTAACCTGGGTCCATTTTACTCCGTCGTCTGAGGTGAGGATAAGCCCCCTGGCTCCGACTGCAACGAACGTTTTACCGTTCGTTTCGATGGAATTGATCGCCTTCGTTACCCCTGTTTTAAGCACGGTCCACTTTTTACGATCCTTGGAGGTCATGATCAAGCCCCCCGACCCGGTTACGTAATAGGTACCATTGCTCGTGAGCAGCACCTTCGATAAATTGGATTTGGTCGGAGAGACCAGCGTGGTCCAGTTCAATCCGTCTGATGACGTCATCATCTTGCCCAAATCCCCGACAGCGAAGAAGTCCTTCCCCGTCCAAATGACATTGTTAAGGGGGAACGTCTTTTTCACAATGGAAGATGACCATTTCCCGGAAGCATTCAGTTGAACCGATCCCTGATTGCTGGCATTCACGAAGCCAAGCGTATCGCGGTACCCTCCCACTAGAACCAGCTTCCCGTTTCCGACCGCACTGTCCGACAGGGTGCTGGGCATCTGGAAGGGGTATTTCAACGTTTGCTTCCAGGCCTTTCCGTCTGTAGAAGCTTGAGTGCCCATCGAAGTCACCGTGACATACTGTTTGCCGTTATGCAGGGTAACGTACGGGAACTGTTCGGGTGAATTCAGAAATCCAGCCGAGCTCCAGGCTTTTCCGTCCTTGGAGGTCCAGTTGATCTGCTTCGTTTCATCGGTAGCATAATTGATGTATACAAAGCCGTAAGCGTAGAAGCGGTCCTTCGCCCAATAGATGTCGGTCCAGAACGTATCACTGCGGACAAAGGTCCATTTTATCCCATCCTTCGAGGTCATGATGGTTACGTCCCCTACGGCTACGAATTGTCCGCCGCCAAAGGCCATTGACCACATTTCCTCATAATTGGGCTGGTTGGTCTTCACCTTTTTCCAGGTGATGCCGTCCTTGGATACCGCGACGACCCCTCCCTCGAAGGCTTGAGCCACGAACGTGCCATTTCCCCAGGCAACCGCCTTCAGGTCCATGTCTACATTCGATTTGCGCTTGGTCCAGGTCAATCCGTCTTCGGAGCTGACGATGATGCCTTCGGACATATTCCCGCCGGTCATGACATACCGCTTCCCGTTCCAAACGGCGCTTCGAAGGGAGCGAGCCGGAATATCCTTCGCATTTTTCGTCCAGTTGACTCCGTCCTTGGAGGTCCACACGCTGGTGGAACGCCCTTCGTCCCGGAAGCCCATGAACGTGTTCTTCCCCCAGATGATCGTGATGAACGAATCGTTGCTTCCCGTGAAAGTCTGCTTCCAATTGAGACCGTCCTTCGAAGTCTTCACATACCCGCCGGTGACCGGCATGACGTAGATGCCGTTTCCATAGGCAACTGTATGGCTGTAGCCCTGATACAGCTGCTCCAGGGAGGACCAGTCCATTCGGAGAGCGTGCTGGTTAACCGGATTCGTCATGTCCTCCTTTTGCTTGGAGGTTATCTCTGAGACGTCAATCCCCCGTTTGCGCAGGGTTTCGAGAACCGCTTTCGTTTCCTTGGCGTTTAAATCCAGGAAGTTGTTGCTCGCCGCGACCCTCTCCAGCTGCGGAAGATCCGCGATAGGCGACAGGTCTCGAATTTCGTTGTCCTCCAGGTTGACATCTTTCAGCGACGTAAGGGAACGCAAGGGCTCTATGCTTTGGATGAGGTTCCCCCTGGCTGCCAGAATTTCGAGCTTGCTTAGGCTGGCGAGCGGAGACAGATCCTTGATCTTGCTGCCGTACATGTTCAGCTTCTTGAGCTCCGTCAGCGAGGACAGCGGGGACAAATCCTTGATCTCGCTTCCTCCGAGGTGCAGCGTCTCCAGCTTGGTCAATCCGCTGAGAGGAGCAATCGTCTTGTAGGGATTGCCGTACAGCTCCAGCCCCTTCAATTCAGGAAACGAAGCCAGCGGGGACAAATCCGAAACCTGGTTCAGGTGGAGCGAAAGGCTCTCCAGCTTCACGAGCCCTCGCAGCGGGGTGATATCCTTCACTTGATTATCATAGAGATCAAGCCGCTTTAGTTTCGTTAGCCCAGCCAGCGGAGCCACATTCGTTATCTTATTGTTCCGCAGGTAGAGAGAGCTTAGTTTCTTCATACCGGAAAGGGGGGTCAAATCCGAAACCTCGCCATTGTTCATATCGAAGGACTGAAGATTCACCGCTCCCTCCAGCCCCTTCAGCGACTTTACCTTGTGGTCGGTGGTGGGAATTACCAGATAGTCCAACTCGCGAAGATCGGCCTCGGTAATCGGACCATCCTCTATTGCGAGATTAAGGCGTACCGACTGCTCCACGAGGGAATCTCCGAAGGTTACCCCTTCTGCGTAAACCCGGCTTGAAGGCAGGAGCTGCCCCAGCATAGCGGCAATAATCAGAATGGATAAATATCGTGTAATCGACAAAAAAGGACGACGGCGCATAATCTTCTCCTTGAGTTCGTAGTATTATCAATACTAGCAAAATATGGGGTAAGCGGAAAGTTTAAAAGTTTGTCGAATTCATGGCAAGAAAGGACCTTCGACCCGGTTTTGGCGAGTCGCTTCCGACTCTGCACGGGTGGAAAGTCCTTTTCTCGAATCGTCGACTAGGTTCGATAACCCTTATTGGATCATAATGCTTACAAAGGGGTCGGTTCTGCTACCATCGGATCGAAATCGAGCCGAACGAGCTGACCCGCGTGAGTAAGCCCGCTGCCGAAGCCGTAGAGAAGCGCCACATCGCCGTTCTTCACCCGGCCGTCGCGGATGCCCAGATCCAGTGCAAGCGGGATGCTGGCAGCGGAAGTATTGCCGTACTCAACAAGGCTGTACAGCGACCGCTCGAACGGGTGGTTCAGCTTCTCGCAGATCGGTTCAATCATGCGCAGATTCGCGCTGTGCGGGATGAACCAATCCACCTGCTCCATTTCGATCCCAGCGCGGTTCAGCAGCTCCTGAACGCCCTGAGGAACGGTGCGAAGCGCCCAGCGGAATACCTCACGGCCGTTTTGAACAATGCGGCCGCTGTCCGTAAGCTCCACCCCGTTCACGCTCGCCGTCAAGCCGGTACGATAAACCTGATGGGCTCCGCTTCCGTCGCTTCCGAGGTGATGACCGAGGAACTGATCGGTTTCCGAAGCCTCCACAAGGACAGCTCCCGCCCCATCACCAAACAGGATGCAGGTACTGCGGTCGGTATAGTCCGTGATCTTTGACAGGGATTCCGCGCCGACGACGAGCACCTTGCGGTGAAGGCCGGATGCGATGAGGGAATGCGCCAGATGCAAGCCGTAAACGAAGCCCGCGCAGGCCGCCGAGAGGTCCATCGCCCCTGCCGCCGTTGAAATGCCCAGCCGGTTCTGCAGGATAGAAGCGGTGGACGGGAAGGGAAAGTCCGGCGTGCTGGTGGCGACGAGCACAAAATCGACATCGTCCACCTTTATCCCAAAGCGGCGCATGAGATCCTCTACAGCCGCGATGCACAAATCGCTCGTGTACTCATCCGTGCGGGTGATCCGCCGCTCGCGAATGCCGGTTCGCTGCAAGATCCACTCATCGTTTGTTTCCACCATCTTTTCCAGGTCGTGATTGGTCAGCCGCTTCGCCGGGACATAGGTTCCGATTGCCGTGATCCTCGCTCCTTGTGTCATCGCCGCCACTCCTTTTTAGGATTAGGTATTAGTACCAGGTACTAATTATGGTTTCAGTATACCTTCTATTCTGTCCAAAAGCAAAGGAGGCCGATAGACAACCTCAAAAAACCATGTCTACCAGCCAGCTGAACGAGCCGTGAACGCTTGTATCTTCTATAGAAAAGGACCTTCCGCCCCCATGACCCACCTAATCAGGTTAGGATCAAAGGGAAGAAGGCCCTTCAGTCATTCCTTACGCTTACCGAGAGATCCCCCTCAGCGTGTATTCATAGACATAGGCGCGGTTCGCCGGGATGCGGAACTCCGGATGCGTCCAAGCGCCCCAGGAATCGTCTCCGCCAACGCCCATCTGCTTGTCATTCACACGAACGACGGTGCGGGTGCTGTCCGGCAGCTTGTAGAGGTGATCATGCTCCTCCAACTCTTCCGGCGAGTAAGGGAGGGCGGACAGCTCCACAACCGGGCAGCCGCCGATCTCAAGGCCGAGGCCGGTAGCATCGGTGATACGGGCAAAGCGAACATCGGTTTTGTTGCCGCATTCCTGCGGGCGGAGGTACGGCGTCAGTTCATTCGCTACTGTCGACTGATAGCGACCGAGGCGGGTTCCGGTGTGGCGGTCCCAATGGTTCTCCTCCGGGCCTCGTCCATACCAGTCCAGCTGAGAGAAGCGCTTGGCCAGGCTAAACCGCATCCCGACGGCCGGAATGTCCGGCAGGCCTGCTCCAGGGATCAGCTCTTGCCGCACTCGTACTTCGCCGTCTGGCGTTACGGTGTAGGTCACCGTCACACGCGACTGCGCGGCTTCCGGCAGCAGGAATTCCTGCCGAACGAGGAAGTTCACTCGCTCTGTGCGGTACTGCACGCTGACCGGGAGACGTTCGGCGGCGGCTTCTCTCCATACCCCCGAGCGGGCAGGCAGTCCGTTGCCGCGGTCGTTATCGGTCATCGCCCTCCAGAAGTACGGCGAAGGCCCTTCTCCCCCTGCAAGCAGCTCGGTTCCGTTCACCTCGAACGACTCCAGCTCGCCGGTCGCTTCATCGAAGCGGATCGTGCTGATTCCCGCTTGAACGATCCGCTGGCCGCTCTTCTTCTCCACCGAGACCGCAGCCGCTCCTTCTTCACCTTGCTCCTCCCGTTCGCCATCGTTAGAACCGGAGGCGGTCCCGCCTTCCATCACGGGAACCGGGAGCACGAATTGGGCATGAGCCACTTCATGACCCTTCGCCGCCCAAACCTTATCCTCCGGGAGCACAGCCTTCAAGGTGATCACATACTCTTCTCCAGGCTCCGGCGTTTCCGGAAGCGGCCATTGGAACGACAGGGTCTCTTCGGCAAGCGGAGCAAGCGAGTAGGAGCCCCTCCGTTCGTCCATTGGTTCTCCGTTACGCTCCAGCGTGCAGACAAGCTCGAACTCGTCGAGGTCCGTGAACAGGTACCGGTTGATCACCCGAACGGTTCCCCGCTTCAAGTCTACCGGCACGAACTGCAGGTTCTGGTATGCCGTCTTCACTTCGGCGAGCTTCGGAGACGGAGCGCCATCGGCAAAAATCAGGCCGTTGCCGCTGAAGTTCCCATCGTTCGGCGTATCGCCGAAATCCCCGCCATACGCCAGATATTCCACCCCATCCGCTGTCTTCGTGCGGATCGCTTGGTCGATCCAGTCCCAGATGAACCCGCCTTGCAGGATCGGATAGCGGTCGAACAGCTCCACGTACTTCATCAGGCCACCGACCGAGTTGCCCATTGCATGGCTGTATTCACAGAGGATAAACGGCTTGCGGGCTGTTCCGTTGCCCAGTTGACGCTGCATCGGGTCTACTCTCTCCATGCGGGCATACCGCTCCACATTGTCGGGAGACGTGTACATTTGGCTCTCCATGTCGCTCGCCGCTTCGCTTGACCGGTGCAAGAACACACCTTCGTAGTGAACGATCCGGCTCGGGTCCGCCGCCTTCAGGAAATCATGCATGCGGATAAAGTTGCGTCCGCCCCACGATTCGTTGCCGAGCGACCAGATGACGATGGACGGGTGGTTTTTATCCCGCTGGAGCATCGAATTGCAGCGATCGAGGACGTTCTCCGTCCACTCCGGCTTGCTTGCCGGCACCGTGTCGCGTTCCTCCTGCTCCGGTTGGCCGTAGGACCAGCTTCCGTGGGTCTCCAGGTTGGTTTCGTCGATAACGTACAAGCCGTATTCATCGCACAAGTCGTACCAGAGCGGGTGGTTCGGGTAGTGCGAGGTACGCACTGCGTTGATATTGTTGCGTTTCATGAGAAGGATATCGCGAAGCATGGCGGCCGCGTCGACCACACGGCCGTTGTCGCAGCCGAATTCGTGGCGATTGACGCCCTTGAAGACGATCCGCTCGCCGTTGATGCGCATGAGGCCGTCCTTGATCTCAAAGGTACGGAACCCGATGCGCTGCGATGCCGCTTCGACCACGCGCCCCGCCTCATCGCTCAGCACAAGCAGGAGCGTGTACAGGTTCGGATGCTCCGCGCTCCACTTGAGCGGGTTCGAGACCGACAGGCTGAGCTCGAATTCCAGCTGCTCGCGGTCGTCTACCGGGAACTCCATGCTAGCCGCGGCCCCTTCAACCGGTACTCCTGCCGCATCATAGAGCTGGATGCGGAAAGAATGAGCCCCCGCCGCTTCTCCATCATAGTTGCGAATGGTGGCTTTCACGCGCAGGGTTCCGTCGCGATAGCCGGAATCGAGGACCGGCGTCGCGAAGAAGTCGTACAAATGCACCGGCTGCTTCGTATACAGGAATACGTCGCGGAAGATGCCCGACAGACGCCAGAAATCCTGATCCTCCAGCCAACTGGCATCGCACCAGCGGTAGACCTCAACGGCGAGGCGATTTTCACCCGGAACCAAATACGGGGTGAGGTCAAAATCAGCCGGGGTAAACGTGTCTTCGCTATAGCCGACCAATTCCCCGTTCAGCCATACATAGAAGGCCGATTCCACGCCCTGGAAGCTGATGAAGACCGGCTGGCCGTTCCATTCTTCAGGCACCGCGAAGGTGCGCAGGTAGGAGCCGACCGGGTTGTAGTTCGTGGGGGCGAAGGGAGGCTTGATGTCCTCCTTGCCTACCCAGGGATAAACGACATTCGTATATTGCGGGTAATCATAGCCTTGCAGCTGCCAATGGGACGGAACCGGAATGGTCGCCCAGTTGGAGGTATCATAGTCGTTCCGATAGAAGTCGACCGGGCGGCTGGCCGGGTTCTCTGCAAAATGGAATGACCATTCCCCGTTCAAGGAGTGAAGGAACGGCGTAGCGCTCGGGTCTCTCTTCAGCGCCTCTTCCGCCGTCGGGTAGGGAACAAATGACGCATGAGCGGCCATCCGGTTCAATTGAAAGATGTCCGGGTTGTTGTTCCATTCTGGATATCCATTGGTGGGAGGCGTATAGATAAATTTATTCGGCATAAGGCACCTCGTTATTCATGGGTTGGGTTCACGCGAATACACCTTTAGTTTACTCAACATCTTTCCAACAAGAAAGCCAAAGATACTCGCCCGACATCAACAATATTCGCATCCAACCCGTGCCAATCGGTGCAAAAAAAGCCCCCGTATCCTTTCTGCGGAAAAATCGCAGATGCAGGAACGGGGGCCATTTGCAGCTATCGTCATCCTTGACGAATTAGACCGAAGGTCGAGTTTGCAAGAACGCTCTAGGACAACCGATTGCGGTAATCCTCGTATTGGAACTGGCGCACAACCTTACTGCCTTTTCCCTCTTGGTAGAGGGCGATGGACGGCAGGTTGACGCCGTTGAACATGTGGTTCTTGACCATGGTGTAATGCGCCATGTCGGTGAAAATGAGCTTATCGCCCGCCTCGAGCGGCTTCGGGAACGAATAATCGCCAATGATATCGCCGGCCAGGCAGGTCAATCCGCCGAGGCGATACGTATGCGCGAATTCGCCCGGTTGGCCTGCGCCGATGATCGTCGGACGGTAAGGCATCTCCAGGACATCCGGCATGTGGCAGGTGGCCGAGGTATCGAGAATGGCGAGGTCCATGCCGTTCTTGATCGTATCGAGCACCGTGGTCACGAGGTAACCGGTGTGGAGGGCGATCGCCTCTCCCGGCTCCAGGTACACATGCACGCCATACTTGTCTTGAATGTGGGTGATGCAGCGAACGAGCCGTTCGATGTCGTAATCGGGGCGGGTGATGTGATGACCGCCGCCGAAGTTCAACCACTTCATTCCATGCAGGTACTCCCCGAACTTCTCCTCAACCGCTTGAAGCGTACGCTCCAGCGTATCCGAGTTCTGCTCGCAGAGGGCATGGAAGTGCAGGCCGTCGAGCCCTTCGAGCTCTTCCGGACGGAAGTTCGCAAGGGTTACACCCAGACGGGAATTCGCATAGCAAGGATCATACAGCGGCGTCGCCACCTCCGAATATTCGGGGTTGACGCGAATGCCGCATTCAATCGGCTTGCCAGCCGCTTTCACCTTGTCCTTGTACCGGTTCCACTGATCGAACGAGTTGAACACGATGTGATCGGCGTAGGTGAGCATCTCGTCGAATTCGCTGTCCACGTAAGCTGGAGCATAGACGTGAACCTCCTTGCCCATCTCCTCGTACCCGAGGCGGGCTTCAAACAAGGAACTCGACGTGACGCCCTTCAGGTATTCCCCGATGAGCGGGTAGAGCTCGAACATCGAGAAGCCCTTTTGGGCAAGCAGAATGCTCGCTCCGGTGCGATCCTGTACGGACTTCAAAATCTCCAGGTTGCGTCGGATCAGCCGTTCGTCAACGAGGTAGCTGGGCGAAGGCAGCGAACGGATGTCGATGTCCATTACTTCACCTCGTCAAGCAGGACGGGCGAGAGGTCTTCTTGCCAAGGCAAACCGTGCTTGTTCAGGGCATCCATGAATGGATCCGGATCGAATTCTTCTACGTTGTAGACGCCGGGCTTCTTCCATACGCCTTGGAGAATCAGCATTGCGCCGATCATCGCCGGTACGCCCGTCGTGTAGGAAATGGCCTGGGAGCCGACTTCGGCGTAGGCTTCCTGATGGTCGCACACGTTGTAGACGTAATAGGTCTTTTCCTTGCCGTCCTTCACGCCGCGGATGATGCAGCCGATGTTCGTCTTCCCCTTCGTGAGAGGCCCGAGGGAAGCCGGGTCCGGCAAGATCGCCTTCAGGAAGTGCAGCGGAATGACCTCCTTGCCCTCGAACTCAATGGGCTCGATGGAGGTCATGCCAACGTTCTCCAGAACCTTCAGGTGGGTCAGGTAGTTGTCGGAGAACGTCATCCAGAAGCGAATGCGCTTCAGGCCTTTTATGTTAACGGCGAGAGATTCCAGTTCTTCGTGATACAAGAGGTAAATGTTTTTGGGACCGATCTGATCGAAGTCATACGACTGCTTGATGGACAAGGGAGGCGTCTCGATCCATTCCCCGTTCTCGTAATAACGCCCGTTCGCGGTAATCTCGCGGATGTTGATCTCGGGGTTAAAGTTGGTGGCGAAAGGATAGCCGTGGTCGCCGCCGTTGGCGTCCAGAATGTCGATCGTATGGATTTCGTCAAAATGATGCTTTTGGGCATAAGCGGTGAATACACCGGTTACCCCCGGGTCAAAGCCGCTTCCGAGAAGCGCGGTGATGCCGGCTTGCTCGAACTTTTCCCGGTAAGCCCACTGCCACTTGTACTCAAACTTGGGCGTATCGAGCGGCTCATAATTGGCCGTGTCCACATAGTGGACCTTGGTTGCCAGGCAGGCGTCCATGATGCTCAAATCCTGATAAGGGAGAGCAACATTGATGACCACGTCCGGCTGAAAGCTGCGGATCAGGGCGATGACCTCATCCGTGTTATCGGCGTCCAGTTGAGCAGTTTGGATCTTCGTACGTCCGCCGTCCAGCTTGGCCTTCAGGGCGTCACACTTCTCCTTCGTTCTGCTCGCGATGCAAATTTCCTCAAATACGTCCGGATTCTGGCAGCACTTGTGTACAACGACACTCGCTACACCGCCAGCGCCAATAATCAACGCTTTTCCCAAAATAGCATTCCTCCAGTACAATAAGGCTGTTCGTGCCTTGAATAGCGGTTGAAATGGAACCATTCCAACAAACAAAATTGATTATACCCATTATGAATCGCAATAGCAACGAATTCACCTTGAAAAACGCGATCTTTCGCGAAAAGACAGGCAATAGGCGAGAGATTCTGCTGGAATTGCGAGATTTGTTTGTGGTTTCCTCGCAAATGCTAGAGAATCCTCCGCTTTTCATAGGCCTTTGCGCAAACTTTCCTCTGCCGGAGCTCTCCACCGTACCTAGAAAAAGCTTCCGTCCCGTCTCCCTCAACCGGGTTGACGTGATGCGGAAGCTTTTAAAAAAGAGGTTACATGGATTACGAATAAAGAGGCCGTCCTTGCTCATCCAGTACACCGGATTTGCGGTAAAAGTACGTATTGATGACATCCCGCCAGTGGTCGGCATGCTCCGCCTGCTCCATCAGTCGATCGAGCACGAGGCGATAGCGCTCCTTCTCCACCAGTCCCTCAAGTGTCTTCCACTCTTCCAGAAGGCGGTGTGCTTCTGTAGCTCCCTCGAAGTGACTGTCATAGATGTGCTGAATGACGGTTTTGCCGGAATGAAGCACATGCCCGTACGGAACATGATGGAAGAACAGAAGCAGCTCGTCGGGGCAGGTCGCAAGCGACTCGTACCGGCTGGCATTGTCCGACCCGTATTGGGTCGTAAAGCCGGAGCCGGTTGCTTGCGTGCGATCCACGCCGATGCCGTCCCGGTCGGCGAAATGATAGGTCCCCCACCGCGAGTATTCGTAGCCGTCCACATCCGGGCCGTAATGCGTGTGCGGGGTGACCATCCAGCCGACGCCGAGCGGGGCGGTGTAGCTCTCGTAGATGGGCCACGAGTCCAGCAGGATGCGACAGAGGGTGTCGAGCGTCTTCGGATGGCTGCCGAAGGTGAGCTGGACCCATTCTTCTGCGATGGCGCGGGCGGTCAATTCGGGATTCCAGATCAGCCTTCCGTACCCGTACAGGTTCGCCTGAGCGAGCACATGCCCGGTCCAGGTATCGTCCATGCCAATGTTTGATACCGCAGAGATTCCGCTCATCTTCATCGAGTACACGAAGCCGCTAATGATTGCCTTGACCGGTGAACCAACCCCCTCGACCTGTGTATCGAAGTCGAGCACTTCCTTCCACTGCGGCACGAGGTAGCAGACATGCCGCTGCTGTCCTGTGTATTCCTGCGCGATCTGGAATTCCAGCACCTGGTTGGTCCTCTTCATGCCCCCGAAGAGGGGCGACGCCGGCTCGCGAACCTGGAAGTCCATCGGGCCGTTCTTGATCTGGAGCAGCACGTTCTCCCGAAAGCTGCCGTCCAGCGGCATGAAGTGGTCGAACGCCGCCTTCGCCCGATCCGTCGAGCGGTCTCGCCAATCCTGCATGCAGTTGTAGACGAAGCAGCGCCAGATGACGAGCCCGCCGTAAGGAGCGAGGGCATCGGCCAGCATGTTGGCGCCATCCGCATGGTTTCGTCCGTAGGCGAAAGGGCCAGGCCGGTGCTCTGAATCGGCCTTCACCAAAAACCCGCCGAAATCGGGAATCCGCCGGTAGACCACTTCGGCCGTCTCCTGCCACCAACGACGTACTCCCTCATCCAGAGGGTCTGCGGTCGAAAGGCCACCGATCTGGAGCGGTGCAGCGAAGTTTACGGCGAGAAACAGCCGAATGCCGTATACCCGGAAGAGCTCCGCCACACGAGCGACCTCCGGCAGCTTCTCCTCCGTGACGAATTGCGTCTCGTTCTCGTGAACGTTCACGTTGTTGATCGAGACAGCGTTGATGCCGACCGAGGCGAGCAGACGGGCATAGTCGCGAAGCCGCTCGAACCGGTGCGCGAAATTGCCATTTTCGTAGAAGATGGACGGGCCGGCATATCCCCGCTCCACAGAACCGTCCGCATTGTCCCAATGGTTGATCATGCGGAGGCGATTGCGAGGCTCCTCCATAAGGTCGATTCCTTCCGGACGAACGCCGTCTGTCATCAGGCGCCGCAGGTGAAACACCCCATAGAGCAGCCCGACCTCCGATCGAGCCGCTAGCTCGAGAACATCCCCGGCCCCCTCTCGAAGATGGCGGATTCGAAAGCCTTCTTCGTGCAAAATCCCCTCTCTCACCACCAGTCGCAAACGAGGGGCTGGGGAAGTGTCGGCTGAAGAAACCACTCTCCCCTCCGTCTCAAGCAGCTCTCGACAGAGCGTCGCCCACTCTGTAAGCACCGCTGCCCCTGTGGGGGAATGAAAGTCCGGCACCTCAGCGGTTTGCAGAACCCTTGCCCAGGAGGAGCGGAGCTCCTCCTGCTCCAAGGGGACGGCCTGCAGCCAGGCGCGATAGGAAAGATTCGGCTCTACAACGCTGCCGGCGGGCTTCATCCCTTCACCGCTTCCACCAGCCGGGCATAAGCCGGCTTCGGCTGATGCTGCTCATCAAAGAGGAAGGGCCAGTTTTTGCGGCCCTTGACCGGAAAGTCATCCAGCCACGTATAATCGTCCGCCGCTCCCCAAAACGTGACCGAGTCGATGGAGCTGCGGTATTCGCGAAGCAGGCGGAAGATGGACTCATACCGAACCGCCTGCAGCTCAAGCAGGGCCGGGTCCGGCTTCATGAGGTCGGTTCTTCGATCGTCAAAGCGAAACACCGACAGATCCAACTCGGTGAGCTGCAGCCGAAGGCCGAGCGAGGCGTACTTCTCGATAGCGGCGCGAAGCTCATCAAGCTCGGGATGATAGAGGCTCCAATGCGCTTGGAGGCCAATGCCATGAATCGGAACTCCTTGCTCAAGAAGGCTGCGAACGAGCGTATAGATCTTATCCCGCTTGGTCGGGTTCGTCTCGTTATAATCGTTGTAGAACAGCTGCGCCTCCGGGTCGGCATCATGGGCATATCGAAACGCCTGCGCGATAAACTCACCCCCGGCAATCTCAGTCCAGCGGGAGTTCCGCAGCAGGGCTTCCCCTTCATCCGCCACTGCTTCATTGACGACATCCCACGCGTAGATCGTTCCCTTGTACCGGCCTACGACCGTATCGATGTGCTCTTTCAGCCGGGCATACAGGGTCTCTTTATCCGTGAGGCTGCCGTCCGCGTTTTGAAACAGCCAATCCGAGGATTGGTTATGCCAGACGAGTGCATGACCGCGCATCTTCATGCCGTTCTTGCGGGCGAAGCCTGCCAGCCGATCCGCTTCCACGAATTCGTAGCGATCTTCCTTTGGATGAAGAGACCCGAATTTCATTTCGTTTTCCGCGGTAATGCTATTGAAATGGCGGGCCAGAAGCCTGCCCTGAGTAAGGATGGTCAGAGGATTGACGGCCGCCCCGATCCAAAAGTCATCCTGAAACAGCTCCTTCAATGCAGGTCCTTCGCTTGCGTTCATCGCTTACGCCTCCGCTTCTTCCAGCCACAGGATCGACGTCACCCCGCGCGGGTAATATTTGCTTCCGGTGATCTCTCCAGCAATGATCTGATCGCTCCAGCTCCAGACGGACAGCGTCTTGTGCGTTAGCCACCCGACATGCGCCCGATCCGCCTTCGCCCCTTCCTCTTCCCAGGGCAGGCCGAGCAGCTTGCGGGCGATAAATTGGCAGAGGTAGATTTTGCTCAGCCAGGAGTTGCTGCTCGTCGAGGAAATCTTCCAGCCCCCGTCAGGGAACAGGCAGACGCCTTCTTGAAGCACGTAATGAAGGTGCTTTTTCAACCCTTGAAGGTACGCCCCGAAGCGGCCCTCTGGATCGAGCGCTTCCCGGCAGCCGGTGTAATAAGGGAAGATCAGGCCTTCGATAGCCGGAATGATCTTGGAATCGTTGTTCTCGCCCATCACGGCGGGGAAATACCCTTCCTCCGTCTGATGGGACAATATGGTCGCAGCGCAACGATCCGCCTGCTGTCCGGCGATGCGCGCGGACTCCTCCCTGCCGTTCGCACGGAAGAGCTTCTCCATCGCTACATACGAGGCCCAGCATTTTCCGGCCAGGTAGAGGTTGTTGCGAGCCTGCCCGAGCGAGACGTCCAGGCTGTCGTAGGTCGTGATCTCGGCCCCGCCCATCGTGCGGGTGCTGTCCAGCCCCATGACCCCGTTTCGTTTGTCAGCTTCCGGATGATCCCGATTGAGCATGCTGGTCAGGCAAGCTTCCAATAGAGGAAGCTTCTCCTTCAGCCAATCGGCGTCTCCGGTATGCTCTGCGTAAACGGCGGCACACAGCACCCAGTTCACGAGCTGCTCGTGCGTCATATGAGAGAAGCAGCCCGTCAAGCCGTACAGCTCATAGGACGAATAACCGGGGCGGGAGATCGTGTTCGCAATGCCCATGTCGTGCGTGAAGCTGATACCGCCGGGGTATTCCTTTTCCTCTCCGGGAAATCGCACCTGATCCTCGTAGAAGAAGCGGCTTGCGAAGCCATCCAGCTCGTTGCGCACTGTCCAAGGATTCATCCGCAGCTCATAGAATAATTGATCCACGGTCAGATCGAATGTATTCATCATGCGGTATTCGCCCTCATTCACGACCCAGAACGGCTGGCCGTCCAGCTCGAGGAATTGGGTTGAGCCGTAGTAGCTGCGAATCGCATGCGCCAGTTGAAACTTCTGGTCGGCGGACAGTGCCGCCTCCTCGACCATCCGATTGCTCTCCTCCGCGAGCCGAATCAGCCGGTCGCTCTCGGCCACGGCATACTCGCCTACCTCCTCCAGGCTTCGGAAGTAGCGGGTGTACCAATAGGAAGCATCTGCGCCAGCCGTGACGAGTCCGCCTCGGTAGAAACAGACGGCGAACCGGTACGTCTTCCTCTCGCCGGGCGGCACGTCCATGATAAGCGCACCGATCCTCCCCAGCCCGAAGGTCCAGTTCTCCTCTCGCTCGCTCAGAAGGATATCCTCCAAAGTAAAATGAAGCGCGGAGCGCACATCCGCATCACCGGACACGAGGGAGGTCAGTCGTCCCTGCCCGATACCGGAGAGTCGGCTCGTGTCATCCATCCGCCGCATCGAGCTGTAGGGATCGCTTCCTTCAAAGCCGAAGAAAGCGCGGCGCGAGCGAGTGCCCTTGCGGTTGTCCACGGTCAGCTCCGCGAGGACGGCCGGCACGAGGACGGCCTTCAACTCGTCGGCGGTAGCACGATCGGGATCGGGAACGCCTTGCACAGGCGAATAGAGCGTAAAGGTCAGGTCTCCCGCCGTCCACGTATCCGTGGAGAGCCGGAAATCCCGCTCGATCCCGTCTGTTGCAAACGCTGTCAAAATCGTCGGTTTGTTAGGGTTCGGATCGGGATTCTCGACATCGTAACGGCTCGCTTCATCCTCCTGCGATTCGAAGAAGGGCAGCGCTTCGTAGCGGCCTCCTTCCGGGGTCTCCACCCCGATGTACACGCTGCGCTCGGGGGAACGACCCAGCTCGAGATCGAGCCCGCCGCCCGCTCCGGGAAACCCGAGGGTCAAGCTTGCATAAGCTCCGATAGGGGAATGATGGGCATTGAACAATTTGTTGATGGGTGCTTCAATTTTCATCCTTTTACTCCTCCAAGTGTCATACCTTTGACGAAATATTTTTGAAGGAACGGGTAGACGAGGATGATCGGGACGCTGGCCACGATGGTCATGGTCGCCCGGATCGAGGTGGGCGTCACCCGATTGGCTCCGCTTTCAGAATTCGCGAATTGGCTCGCGAAGTCCTGCCCGGTGTTCAGAGACGTATTGGAGTTTTGCAGGATCTTCATCAGCTCGTATTGCAGGGTGCTCAGCTCTTTGTAGGACGAATTGTACAGGAATACGTCAAACCACGAGTTCCATTGCCCTACCGCAGAGAAGAGCGATACCGTGGCGAGCACGGGGATGCAGAGCGGCAGAACGACTTTGAGGAAGGTTGCAAACTCACCTGCTCCATCGATGCGCGCAGACTCCAG
Source organism: Gorillibacterium sp. CAU 1737 (assembly GCF_039888655.1). Lineage (NCBI taxonomy): Bacteria > Bacillati > Bacillota > Bacilli > Caryophanales > Paenibacillaceae > Gorillibacterium > Gorillibacterium sp. CAU 1737. The sequence continues at coordinate 221,303 of NZ_JBDQQO010000007.1, read as the reverse complement.
AATCCCCTCCGGAAGGGCTTCGATGAAGGAGCGGATGACGATGATGTTAAACACCCCGATTAACCCGGGGATGATATACACCGCGAAGGTACCGATCATCCCAAGCTCCCGGATGAGGAGGAAATTCGGAATGAGCCCGCCGCTGAAATACATCGTGAGGATGAAGGCGAGGGAGACGAATTTGCGCAGCACATACTCCGGGCGGCTGATGGTGTACGCGACCATCGCACAGCAGAAGACGGAGGCGACGGTGCCGATCACCGTCCGCAGGACCGAGATCAAGGTCGCGTGGAAGATGGTCGCTTCGTTAAATACATAATGGTAATTCTCCCAAGTAAACGCACGGGGCCAGAGGTAGATACCGCCCTTCACGGAATCGACCGCTTCATTGAAAGACACGGCCAGGGTGTTCAGGAACGGATACAGGGTGACGATGACGAGCAGCAGCATGAAGGTGATGTTCCCCGCATCGAAGAGGCGATCCGAGGGGGATTTGAACCGGGCGTACTGCTTGACGGGTGCAGAACGGGTTTTGGACATGGGGGATCCTCCTCCTAAAACAGCCGATCTTCGCCGAGCCGTTTCGCGATGTGGTTGGCAGAGAACAAGAGGATGAAGCTGACCACCGTCTTGAACATCCCCGCCGCGATGGAGAGCGAGAAGTTCCCCATCTGAATGCCGTATTTCAGCACGAAAATATCGAGATTTTCGGAATAGTCCACATTCATTCCGTTTCCGAGCAGGTACTGCGGCTCGAAGCCGGATTCGAGCAGGCTGCCGATATTCATGATGAGCAGGATGATGAAAACGGGCTTCAGCCCCGGCACCGTGACATGCCAGATGCGCTGGAAGCGTCCGGCTCCGTCAATCTCCGCTGCCTCGTATTGGGCGGGATCGATGGTCGTGATTGCAGCCAAGTAAATAATCGTGTTCCAGCCGACATTCTTCCAGACCTCAGAAGCACCGAGGATTCCCCAAAAGTACTTGCCCACTCCAAGCCACAGGATCGGCTCCTTGATCAGGCCGACCGCCATCAAGAGCTCATTGATGATCCCTCCGTCCGCTGACAGGACGGTGGAGATGATGCTTGCGGCTACGACCCAGGAGATGAAGTGCGGCAGGTAGCTGATCGTCTGCACCACTCGCTTGAAGGCGATGTTGCGCAGCTCATTCAGAAGAATGGCAAGCGTGATGGCGGTGAAGAAGCCGAGCACGAGATTGATGAAGCTCATGGCAAGCGTGTTGCGCAGCACGAGGAAGAAATGCTCATCCTGGAACAGGAATTTGAAATGCTTCCATCCGACCCAATGCTGGTCGAAGACTTTGCGGTTGGCGCGGAAATCCTGGAAGGCGATGGTCCAGCCCCAGAGGGGCATGTATTTGAAGATGAACAGCCAGATCAGGAAGGGAACAGACATGAAGACCAGGGTTTTCTGCTGCACCAATTTCTTGAAAAAGCTTTTTCTGCCGGGTGGCAGCGGCAGTGCGTCAACCTGCGCGGGGGACAGCGGTTCGATGTCGCGCATGGTCACATCTCCTCCTATCGCGAGCCCTTGTCGTAAGGGAGCAAAGAAGGCCGGAAGCCCTTGATCCGAGCATCCGGCCTCCTTCGTTCTGCGTTATTTTTTGCCCTCAGCGTTCTCGATCTTCTTGGCGACCTCCGCCGTGATCAGATCCTCATAGACCTTGACGTCCAGCTTGTTGAATTCCTTGAAATACTCCTCCCACAGCCCATCAAACTCGTTTGCACCCGCGAGCACCAGCTTGGGGAAGTATTTGCGCTGCAGATCGCCCTTCTTCTGGGTGAAGATTTGCGCCGGCGAGCCCTGCTCGACTGGAATGCTCCAGGCGGGATACCAGGGGCGATCATCCGGGGCGGCGAACAGGCCGGAGAAGGACTTGATGTCATACTCCTGCAGCAGCTTCTTGTCTCCTTCCGTATAGGACATTTGGGCAACCTCCGGCTGACGTCCGGCGCCTGCCGAGTTACCGTCGGGAAGCGTCGAGCCATTGCCGTAGCGAGGCCAATTGTATTCAAAGTACTTGAAGCCGAAGCTTTCGCGGAACGCTTCTGCATTCGTCTCGGTCACCATCTCAGCCGGGCGATAGAAGCGGCCCTTGTCGTCCACCTTGTACGTTTGATCCTTGATCCCCCAGTTGGAGAGGATTTGGTTCTCGTCCGTCAGCAAGTTGTCGAAGAATCTGACGATTCGTTCCGGATCCTTGGCGCTGATCGAGATCCCGATTCCCCGGTTGTTGACGAAGGAAGGCGGGTCAAGGTATTGATCCTTGGTGTCCTTGTCATACACGATCGGAAGACCGATATACTCCAGGTCGTCATTACCCGATTTTACCGCCGCTTCATGCAGGTTAGACAGCGCTTGACCGGCCTGCCAGCGGTAATCGAAGAAGCCGAGCACCTTGCCGGAGGCGATCTTCGCCAGGTATTGGTCGTAGTTGTCCACGAAGGAGGACTTGTCGAACAGCCCTTCGGCATTCAGCTTGTTCAGCTCCTGCAGGTACCGCTTCGTGATGTCGTCGTCGCCGTAATCGTTCGCCTTGTGGGTCTTCATGTCGACGATGACGCCGCCGTCATTCGGGTAGCCGGCCAGGTGCATCGGCGCGTTGGTGAAGGCGAAGAATTTGTCCTGTGTCGTAAGGGCCAGGTATCCAGTGAGCTTTTCCTCGGCGTGTTTCTTCGTATAGTCTCGAATGAGGTTCAAGTATTCATCAAGGGTTTTAATCTTCGGATAGCCGGCTTCCTTCAGCACGCGGCGCTGAATCCAGAAAGCGCCTTGATCGACGTTCGGAGCGGGCAGGTAGTCGCCCACGATGGCGCTCATCGGCAGGAAGTAAATGTTGCCGTCGGCTGCCTTCATCAGGTTGTAATAAGGCTCATAGACGCGCTTGATATTGGGACCGTACTTGTCGATCAGGTCATTCAGCGGAATGAAGGCGCCCGCTCCCACCAGCTTGTCGATGGAGTTGCCGGGAACAATGACATCCGGGTAGGCATTGCTCGCAATGAACGTACCGACCTTCGTGTTCTCGTCTCCCACCAGGTGCTCCAGCTTGAAATTGACACCGGTCTGCTCCTCCAGAATTTTACCGATCGTCGTTTCATTCGTGTTCTTGTCTTTGCCTGCCGCCGCGTTAAAGTACGTGAAGGTGACCTTTTCTTCCTTCTTCGTGCCGCCATCCGTTGCAGAGGCGCTGGGTGACTCTTTGTCCGCGCTCTTCGAGCAGCCCGCCAGAAGGGAGACCACGAGAACTGCGCTCAGGCAGCTGAGCCATACCTTTCTCTTCATGCGAACGACCTTCCCCTTTCATCCCACCTATTTTTGGAAGCACTTTCAGTATAAAAGAGGGGCCTTGCGTTTTTTACCCGGCAATCTAAAGGCGATACTTAGAAAATTACAGGTCTTGCTTCGGGATCCGCAGCTCCACCCGGGTCCCTTCCCCTTTTCGACTCCACACTTCAAATCGGAACCGATCTCCGTAAAACAGCTTGAGGCGGTAGATGACATTCTGAATGCCGATCCGTTCCCCCATCTCCGTCTCGCTGTTCCGAAATCCGCGAATCCGTTCGACCTGCTCCTCTTCCATTCCTGCGCCATTGTCCTCAATCGAGCAGACCAGACAGCCTTCCCGCTCCTCTGCTGTCACCTCGATGCGCCCGCCGTTCTTGCGCTTCTCGATGCCGTGAATGCTGGCATTTTCCACAAAGGTGACGATGGCCATCTTCGGAAGCAGCCTCTCCAGGTCTTCCTCCCGCACGTGGATCTCGTACTCGATCTTCTCGCCAAAGCGATACCTCTGGATTTCAAGGAAGCAATGCACGAATTCCAGCTCCTCCCGCAGCGTGACCATGTCCTTCTTCCACACGAGGGAGTTGCGAAACAGCTTCGCCATGTTGTGGATGATGTGCGCCGTTTCGGTCTCGTCCTTGATCAGGCTGCGCATGCGAATCGTCTCCAGGGCATTGAACAGAAAATGGGGGTTGATCTGGCTTTGGAGGGCATTCAGTTGGGCGTTGCGGTGCTCCAACTGGAGATGGGCTTTTTGAATATCGGCAATATACACATCGTGGATCAGGCTGCGCAGCTCAAGAGTCATCCGGTTGAATTCGGCCGTCAATTGCCCGATCTCGTCGCGGTAGAGGGGGCCGCCGATCGTCTCGTAATGCTGGTTCTTTACCTTCTTCATATGCTTCAAAATGCGTACTAGCCGCACGTTCATGGAACGGCTGATCCAGAGGATCACCAGGGTAGGCAGCACGAAATTCAGGCAGCTGAGGAGGAAGATGAATCGCTGCGAGTGGGCGACATCCTTCCATACGACATCCGCCGGTACACGTGCGGCAATGCTCCAGCTGTTCATGCTGTTCGTGTAGAAGCGCTCCGTTCGAAACTCCAGCCGCTTGTCCTCGCGAATGGCATCTGAATAGAGCAGGGGCTCCACGCCAATAGTGGTTTTGGGGTCTGTGGTCCAGATCACTTCGTCTTTTCCGTTCAGCAAAAAAACGTTCCCCTGGACGTTCAGGTTCCTCAGAATCTTGCGGATGGTGGACATGCGGAGGTCGATCTGGAGGTATTTCTCGTAGTTGCTCTCCGGCTCGTAATAATTCAATCGCCGATAGAGGCGAAGCCGGTCCTTCCGTCCACCCTCTTCAACGGCCAAAATAATCGGTTGAAGCCGGTTCTCCGCCCCTACCATCCGGTACCAGGGCTCTTTTTTTACCTCATCGTCCAAAAAAATGATCCCACCGGAATAGAGCAGGGTCGGGTTGTTGACGTAGATCGAGATGCCTTCCACGGAGTTGTAGATCGGACTTCCCGCATTCAGCACCCTTCGCAGGTAGGAATCGTACGCTTCAATGTAGGCTACGGGCTTCGGATAGTCCTTATCGATGATTTCATTCAGCGGGAGATCGGTGTAAAAGCTGGACGAGATGTCGATCGCATCGGCAATCTCTCGCTCAAATTCGTTTCTCATCTGGGTGAGAGCGATGCGTACATCCTGCTCCCGCTGCTCCTTCACGCTGTCCGTGGTAACTTTATAGAAGAACAGATTGGTGAGCACAATCGGCAGGAAGACGGACAGCGCGTACATGAGCAGCATTTTTCCACGCAGCCGGACATGGTTGATGCTAGGCCCCATGATTCTTCCTCGCTCGGTTCCCGGAGTAGGGGGTAAGCCGGTTTCGGTATTCACTCGGAGTCTGCTTCTCCAGCTTCTCGAACTGGGTGACGAAGTAATCTGCATGGCTAAAGCCGACCAGCTCGGCAATTTCGTAGATGCGGCGGTCTGTCTGGCGGAGAAGTCGCTTGGCCTCCGTTATGCGCAGCTTCAGCAGGTAATCGTTGAAGTAGAGGCCGTAGGTCTTCTTGAACAGCTGACCGAGATAGACCGAATTGAGGTAAAAGGCCGCGGAAATGCTCTTCAGGCTGATGTTTTCCCGGTAATGGGCATCGATATAGGCACGAATTTTATGAATGCTGCCCTTGCCCTGCTCGCTTCTCAGCTCCGCCAAATAGAGACTGCTTTCCTCAGCAAACTGCTCGAATAACCGCTGGAGTCCGCCGAGCGTCAGGTTCTGATCCTGCCAATTGAGAATCAGGTGGAGCGCAGGAAGCTCGTTCTTGTCTCCCTCCATGTCCTCTATGACGCGAATGATCCCGAGCACGCAATGATGAATCGCCATCTTAACCGCTTCTGGGGCATAATGCTCCTCCTGAAAGGAGGTGAACATGTCACCGATGGTCTGCTGAAGCCGCGCCGCCTGGCGTTCCTCCACGCTCTCCAGAAACTCGCGGTACCGCTCTTCTCCAATCGGAGCGTATCGCAAAGGCGGGAGCGGTATCTCCCCCGCAATGACCAGCCCGCTTCTCTCCTCCTGATACTTGTAGAGCAGAGCCTGCTTGGCGCTCTGGTAGGAATCGGCGAGGCGCCGAAGGCCGGGAGCCGGGGTCCCCGCATAAATGAAGATCCGCTCGCTCCCCGCTTCCGCCTGCAGAAGCCTTCGCAGCTCCTCCGCAAAGGTGCGCACCTTGCCCCCATACCAACGCAGGGAGCTGGATGGCAGCAGGATTCCGATCCGGTTGCGATGCTCATGGAGAAAGAACGCTCGACATGCGTCCGCCATTCGAGACAAGGCGGCTTCCACCCGCTGTTTGAAAGCGTGCGGCTCCTCCTGCGGATGGATCGCTTCCGTTTCCTCCCGGTGGAAGAGGGCTTCCGTATCGTTTCGCTCGGCAAACAGGTAATAGAGCGGCTCTTCCACGTTCCATTGCAGGCGCTCCGCCCATCCCATTAGGGTACGGTCCTCCGCGTCACCCAAAATTAGGGCCTCCATAAGAGCACCGGGCAGCATCCGCTCCTCCCGCTCTTCCTCTCGCTTCTGTTTCTGCAGGAGCTCGCGGATTCGATCAAGCGCGTCCAAAAGCTCCTGCTCGTGGATCGGCTTCAAGAGGAAATCCTCCACTCCATAGCGGAGAGCCTGTCGGGCATATTGGAATTCGTCATAGCCGCTTACGATGATGAAATGAGGCGAGCAGGTGAGCCTCTCCTTGACCTGCCCGATGAGCTCCAGTCCGTCCAGCTCCGGCATGCGGATATCCGTCACGACCACATCCGGCCGGAGCTGTTCAATAAGTTCGAGCGCATCCTCCCCGTTATCCGCCTCTCCCACCACCTGGAAGCCGGAGGCTTCCCAATCGATCAGCTTCATCAGTCCTTTGCGAGTGAATCCTTCGTCGTCAACGAGAATGGCACGATACAAGCGAATCAGCCCTTTCCTCGGATAGTTCCATAGAAGGAAAATTTTGTTATTCCTATTCCATGCTACCATACTTGTATGGTAGCATGGAATAGGAAAGGAGGCGCTTTCATTGGCAACTGATTCGAGGTATCCCCCGCTTGCCGCCGGAGCGCTCGTCTACTCCACGCTCAAGGAGCAGATCGTCAGCCTCGCCCTTCCGCCGGGAACATCTCTCTCGGAGAAAGAAACGGCCTTGCTCTTTCAAGTGAGCCGTACACCAGTTCGGGAGAGCTTCGTCCGTCTGGCTCAGGAAGGGCTGGTTGTCGTTCTGCCTCAGCGCGGGACACGCGTGTCGCTCATCGATCCCGAGCTGGTGGAGGAAGCCCGCTTCATGCGCGAGCAGCTGGAGCGCGCCGTCATTCGCCTTGCCTGCAAGCAGTTCCCGCCGGAGCTCCTCCCCCCGTTGGAAGAGAACCTGGAGGCGCAGCGGGTGTGCATCCGCGATCATAACAGCAAGCAGATGTTCAAGCTGGATGAGGAGTTCCACCGGCTGCTCTTCGCCGGCTGCCGCAAGCTTGGGACATGGACGGTCATCCAACAGATGAACGCTCATCTCAATCGAAGCCGTATCCTATGGCTTGCGAACGACCCGGACTGGAGCAAGCTGTTCGAGCATCATCGCGCGATGCTAGCGGCGATTCGAGCCGGCGATGCCGATCACGCCGAGCTGCTCATGAAGGAGCACCTCCGTCTGGCGATTCTGGATGTAGCGATGCTGAAGGAGGCCCATCCGAGCTATTTTGTCTGAAGGAAGAAATCATGGGAAAAGGCGGTGGACAACTGCATGCGCATGGTTTTTCGTTGGTTTGGGGAAGGCAACGATACGGTGTCCCTTCGGCATATCCGGCACATTCCCGGTGTCGAGGGCATCGTCTGGGCTCTGCATGACCTCCCGGCGGGAGAGGAATGGCCGCTTGCGCGCATTCTTGAGGTGAAGAGGCAAGCGGAGGAGTTCGGCCTGCATACGGAGGTTGTGGAGAGCGTCAATGTGCATGAGGACATCAAACTGGGCCTGCCGACCCGAGACCTCTACATCGAGCGATACATCCGAACAATCGAGCAGCTTGCCCATGCCGGTGTCAAAGTCATCTGCTATAACTTTATGCCGGTCTTTGATTGGGCACGCACCGATTTATTTCGCAAGAGACCCGATGGATCAACCGCCCTCTTCTTTGAAAAAGCGCGCATTCACGGAATTGACCCGTTCGAGCTTGTCCGCACGATCAATGAGAACAGCTCGCTCACGATGCCCGGCTGGGAGCCGGAGCGCCTGTCTCGGCTGACTGAGCTGTTCGAGGCCTATCGTACGGTGGACGAGGAAGCGCTGTGGACCCATCTCGCTTATTTCCTTCAGGCCGTCATTCCGGTCGCCGAACGGAACGGCATCCAGATGGCCATTCACCCCGACGATCCGCCCTGGTCCATCTTCGGCCTCCCCCGCATCCTCACCGGACAAAACAACCTGCGACGCTTCCTCCAGCTGGTGGATTCGCCTTCGAACGGGATTACCCTTTGCACCGGCTCCCTCGGGGCAAATCCGGACAACGACTTGATCGCCATGATTCACGAATTCCATGACCGCATCCCGTTCACGCACATTCGCAACGTGAACGTCTACGAGAACGGGGACTTCATCGAAACCTCGCACCGCACCGAGGATGGGACGGTCGATATCGCGGGTGTCGTAAAGGCCTATCAGGAACTGGGATTCAACGGGTACTGCCGACCGGACCACGGCCGTCACATCTGGGATGAGGTGTGCCGGCCCGGCTACGGGCTCTATGACCGGGCGCTGGGCATTATGTACCTGTGGGGGCTGTGGGATGCCTATCAGAGAGTAGCCGCCGACGCTGCTGCCTCTGAGAGAAAGGAGGCAGTTCGATGACGGATCAACCGAATGCCTCCTCGCAGGAGCTGCCCTTCCATCCCGGTCTCCAGGGCAAGACGGCCGTCATCACCGGAGGCGCGGGTGTCCTCTGTCGGGCGATGGCGCTGGAGCTGGCAAGGCAGGGCGTGCGCGTCGCCGTCCTGAACCGGACCGGGGAGAAGGGCAACCGCGTCGCCGATGAAATCCAGGCTGCGGGGGGCTGCGCGATCGCGGTTCCCTGCGACGTCACAGACGCCGCGAGCGTCCGCGCCGCCGAGGCCGCGGTCCGGGAAGCCTTCGGCACCTGCGACATCCTCATCAACGGGGCCGGAGGCAATCGCAAGGATGCGACTACCACGCAGGAGATTTACCGGCCAAACGGAGACGGAGGCGAAACGACCTTCTTCAACCTCAGCATCCCCGGCTTCCGAAGCGTGCTCGACCTCAATTTCATCGGCACGCTGATTCCGACACAGGTGTTTGCCGAAGCGATGACCGGACGCCCCGGCGCTGTCGTCCTCAACCTGTCTTCCATGAGCGCGTTCGCGCCGATGACGAAGGTTCCCGCTTACAGCGCCGCCAAGGCCGCCATCCACAACTTCACACAGTGGCTAGCGGTTCACCTGGCGGAAGCCGGCATTCGCGTCAACGCCATCGCGCCCGGCTTCTTCCTCACGGAGCAGAACCGCGAGCTGCTCACGAAGGCGGACGGCACCTTCACCGAGCGCTCCAAGAAAATCCTCGCTCATACCCCGATGCGCCGCTTCGGGGTGCCCGCGGACCTGCTCGGTACGATGCTCTGGCTCGTCGACGAGCGCAGCTCCGCCTTCGTCACCGGCGCCGTCATCCCCGTCGACGGCGGCTTCCAGGCGTACTCCGGCGTATAAGCTCCGACGCCGATTAAACGAACGAAAATCCCCCGTGAGGGGCCTCTTGCCGGGCGGCGAGAGGCCCCTCACGGGGGAATCGGGGGCGAGGAGGCAGATCGGCATCGCGCCGGGAACCGAACTAAATCTTCAGCTCCCCAAGCTTGATCAGCTCGACAACCGCTTGCGAACGGCCTTTGACGTTCAGCTTTTGCATGACGTTCGAGATGTGGGATCAAACACGTAAAAGGATAGCATTATCCCTGTTTGCTGAGTAAAGTGTACACATCGACGTTCCCGTCGCGATCCACCGTAATTTCCTTGATCAACTTGGTCAGCGTGATTCTCACCTTTTCTACTTCATCGTCGCTGTCGAAGTTCATTATTCCCTCCACAGCGGCTCTAATCTTCATTCGTTCAGCTGAGAAATCCTTCTCCTGCTCCATTTCCTCCTGTATCTTACCTACTCTGCCTTCCAGATCGACTATAGCCTGTTCGTACCTTTCTTTCTCGTAGCGATATTGTGCATCGTCGATTTCTCCAAGCATCTTCTGCTTTCGCAGCCCGAACAACAAATCGCGGTTCTGCTTGATTTCTCTCTGGAGGATCGCTGCCTCCTTTTCGCCGCTTTTTGTCGATTTCTCCCTTACCCTCAAGTATTCAATCACTGCGTCCGTCCCCGTATCAATGTCAATCTGCTCTCTGAGGCCTTTGCTGATCCATCCCATGATTTGGTCTCGCACGTGATAGTAGGGAACCCACTTGTCGTTTTCGCAGCCGTTCTCTCCCATTCTACGCCGACGGGAGCACATCAGGTAACGATACTGCCCTTTTGCCGCCATCGTGACCATAGCTGAGCCGCAATGCTTGCAGAAGATCATCTTGGCGAATACGTTGACATACCTTTTCCGTCCGCCTCGACTGCCGCCGCCCCTGATCTGACGGATCTCTTGTGCCCTCTGGAACAGGTCATCGCCAATAAGCGGTTCATGGGTTTTGGTTTCTGTCATTAGCCACTCACTCTTTTTTCTTCGTACGAGCTTCTTTCTTAAATCCAATAAATCCATCGTGTTTTTATTGTAAAACTCCTCGGTTGTAAATTTGCAGAACACGTTTCGTCCAGAATAGGCCTCGTTCTGCAATATGCGCTGAACGGTTGTCAGCCCCCAAAGTCCTTTTTGCCTGGGGGAGGGGATGGAGAGATCAGGCGAATTGAGATGGTTTACAATCGCTTTTTCCCCCATCTTATGGTTCACGTAAAGATCGAAGATCTTTCGAACAACCTCAGCGGCTTCCTCGTCTACGATAAGCATCTTTTTGCCTTCCCTTACCGTCTTCTTGTATCCATACGGAGCGAACGCGCCGGTGAAGTTACCTTTTAGCGCTGATTGCTTTTTTCCCCTTTTTGAGGAAATGCTGATCTGTTTACTCACTTGCTCGGCAACCACGCTAAGGATACGTGTCACAAATTCATTACCTTCCTTTTGGGAATCCACCCCGTCTTCCACCCCGATAACCCGCTTCTTACATATGTCAACAAGTCGTCCCATAAGAACATCGAAATGATGGCCTCTCCTTGCCAATCGGGATAACTGAGTGAATAGGACAACATCAAACTTATCGTCCCTTGCGTCAAACACTAAACGTTGCACATCAGGTCGTTCTATATACGACATTCCTGACGCCCTGTCCTCATAGACCTGCACGACATCAAAACCATACTGATCGCAAAGCTCCTTACACGCCGCTAACTGGTGTTCGGGGCTGTCCTTTTGCTCATCCTTTTCGGTCGATACCCTTACGTAAATCGCCGCTCTTGTCATTACAGCCCTCCCCTGTGATGTAGCAGCTTATTATCTCGTCAAAATCATATGGCATGAGTCCATATTTCGGTGAGATCATTCTTATTTTCTCCTTTATGATTTCGGAGATGACTTCTCGAACGTCTCCCTCAACCCTGTGGTACCGTACATGAAAGCCTCTTTTCCTTGGCATCGGAATCACCTCTGCCTTATGCCTATTCATGTCAGAATTTGTCCAATACATCATGGGTTTCCTATTCCCAAGGTTCTCCGTGAAGATCATCTCGCAACTCTGGCCGTTTCTTTCATTTTCAAAAGAATCGAAAACAGGTATTCATCCGTCTCTGTCGAATGATTTTCTGAATCCTACAACCAAGTGCCTTGCTTCTGTAACCAAATCAAATAACGGACTAAAATGTCCTACTTATAGGTGAGCTTCCATGAGTCGAGATCCAGAGTTGAACACTTTGGTGGATACGTTATATAAGATGTGGTTGGAAGATACGACGCCTTTTCCGTATGCAGACGTGCGAGCGATTCAACAAGATTTTGAAAGAGGGTTCATTCGATTTGCCCGTGGAGATTTCTCTCTCGGTCCCGACTTAAATTATTATTGGATGTTTATTGCTGGATTGGCATCAGGGGAGATCAGAAACCGATTAAAGGATTCACACGAACTTCGAAAGGTCCAACACTGGTTAACCAAATCATTCTATGACTGGTATCCTAAATATCGATTCCTTCAGTTTTTTGACTTGAGCAAATACCGTGATTTCCAGCATGAATATAGGAAGTACGAGAGTATGCGCACGATATTGCTAAAGGTTGTTCAAGTTTACAAAAATGAGTAATGGGTTTGATTGTTTGCATTTCAAACACCATTGCGTTCGAAATGTGGTTGCGAACGGTTTTTTCGCTGATAAACAGCTGTTGAGCGATATCCTTGGTGGTTTTATCCTGGACAAGAAGCTCGAACACTTCGCGCTCGCGATGCGTCAATAAGAACTTGCTGTTGTGATCGCCTTTCAATTATGTCACCCCTCCTTGCTCGGGATTTGGGATGGTTACAAGGGATAGGGATACAGTCAAACCATCTTATGAGTGCGGGAAACCCTTGGTGCGGTATCCGAAAAAAATAGGCTGGATGCGGTTTTGCGACACTTTGGGGATGGCAACGGCTTTAACGAAGACGCTTCCGCTTGCCCCCATACTTCCGCTCTGGGTACCAGATCGGTCCCGGCGGGCTGTGGCGAAGGGAACGGACGCGAATCCCGCCAATCGTCCCGAGAAGCGCTTCCTGACAGCGGGCAATTGCAGCCAGTCTTCGTTGAACCGCCCTCTGGTCTGAGGCACTTAACGGGAGAGTCGATTCTTCCTTGGCCACACGCATGAGCAGGTCGGCCAGAGCGCGCTCGCTGATCGCGAAGGATTCCAGCAGGTGAAGCCTGATTCGGTTCTCCCGGCCGCGAAGATTCATCGGGTCGAAGTCTCCCGGTCCGAGCCGAGCAGGCCGTCGTAAGAAGACGTCCCCTCTTCCTCCGGCTCCAGGAGCAGTCGAAGCTGGCGGGCGATCGCGATCTCCATCTTCGTGATGCCCTCCAGAATCTCGATCATCTGATCGTGCATCTCCATCGCCGTCTGATGGACCTCCTCCGGACCCTCGCAATTCTCCGGGCGGATTTGCGCCGCGATCCAGCCTTGAGCGAGCTTCGCCTCGCCGGCCTTCGCCGTCAGCAGCTTGGCAATTGACGCTTGAATGAGCGCAGCGGATTCCATAATCCGCTCGCAGGCCTGCTCCTTTTTCATCCCGCTTCGCTCCTTCCTACTCTTCCTGCCGCTTCCACTCGCGAAGGATCACTTCCATCTGATCCGCAAGCGCCATCTCCAGCTCGGCCAGTTGCGAGAGGTACCCCGTCAGGCTGCGGGAAACCGCCGTTCCCCTCTCCCTTCGCTCCTCCTGGCTTTCCCCCGGCAGCCCCGAGAGCGCTCCAAGGAAAGTCGCTGCCTGATCGGCAAGCGGCTGCTCCGCCGCAAGAAGATCCGCCACCTTCCATTGGGTTTGGGCCACATGCCGAAGCATTTCACTCAGTTGTCGTTCCATGCCGATCCGCTCTCCTTCTTATCCGCTAAGGGCCATCGCTTCCTTTTACGGTATGCAGCCGCCCCTCATTCGGTCTATCCTGAAGCCCCTCCTGCTCCCCTTTGCCTCAAAAAAAGAAGGTCTCGACAATCCTTCAACCTTCCGGGCATTTCTCCATATACTGCAGGGTGATTGGAAACAGAAGGCGGGGAGTGTGCCATGAAGGTTTTGTTTGTGTTTTATGTACCCAGCGGCGGAATGGAGACGCTGAATCGAATTCGCTCGGCCGCCTTGCAAAAGAACGGCATCCACTGTCACCTGCTCTACCTGAAAAAAGGGGCCGGCCTGCAAAATCCGTCTCCTTCCCCGGTTCATGTCGGGAACAAGGATCTCTTCCTGAAACGGCTGCTCGTTCGTGAGAAATTCTCCCTCATCGTCGTCACCTCGGACTCGTCCATGCTGAGGCGGCTTCGAAGGCTCGGGTATCGCGGACCGCTCGTCTTCGAGGGCCAAGGCTTCGGCACACGGCCGCAAGCCGTGCGTGTGCTCAATTTGGCTGCTCGCAACGTGAAGACCTATGCGAACGGCTTACTCTACCCCCCCACCTCTCATCTCGCCGAGCTGTTTCAGCAGATTTACCCGAAGAAACGCCACTTCAGCTTTTCGAACCCTTTTCCTGCCGGTGAATTCACCTACCGGCCGCTCCCCCCGCTCGGAGCGCCGGTGGCTGCCTGGATCGGACGGATTGAGGCGAACAAGAACTGGGAGGGCTTTCTGGAGATCGGAAGCCGATTAATCGCCCGAAACCCGGCCTTTCAGCTGTATATGTTCCTCGATACCAATCTTGCAAACCCGAAGGAAAACAGCCGGTTTTACCGAACCGTCAACCGGTTAAACCTGACGCCTCACCTGCACTTGATCCCCAATGTTCCTCACGCCTCCATGGCGGACTACTTGTCCCAGATCGGTGATTCGGGAGGGCTGCTGGTCTCAACCTCCCGCTTGGAAGGCTTCGGCTTTGCGGTGCTGGAGGCGATGAGCTGCCGCTGCCCGGTGCTCACCTCCGATTCCGACGGGGTGCGCCATTTCGTCGTTCACGACGTAACGGGCAAGTATTACCCTGCCGATGACTATGAGACCGCCGCCGTACAGGCAGCGGAGTTGATCGAGGATGCGGTGAAGAGGGAGTCCATCCGCAGTCAGGCCCGCGACTTCGTCGCGAGCCGATTCTCCCCGGAGGGGTATGCTGCTCAGTTCGCCGCCATGGCGGCGGCGCTTGGAGCGAAGTAACCCGCCAGGCCGGCGTCGGAATCACTTACGGCGCCGGGCCTCCTCCCGTTTGAGCGCTGCGATGACACGATTCAGAGGCGGGACGTATTTGGCTCTGAGTTTGACCAGCTCCTGCTTGACGACGGGCCGAAACCGAACCGACCCCATGCTTCCGTGCATCCGGTATTCCGTTAGTGCCTCATCCAGGTAATAGAAGTCGATCCGATTGACGAGAACCTTGAACCACATGTCATTGTCGTGGGTATAGAGCATCTCTTCATCGAAGAGTCCAAGCTCGAACAGCAGATCGCGCTCGGCAACGATCGTACAGCCGTTGATGGGGTTGCCTTTTCGAAAAAACTCGTAGAACGGGATCACCGAGCGAAACCTTCTCCCGGCTCTCGTGCGAATCACCCGTCCCGTGGAATCGATCCGGTGAAAATTGGTGAAGGAAATGCGGGCTCGATTGGTCTTCATGAAGGCCATTTGCCGCTCCAGCTTCCTCGGGTGAAACCGATCATCCGAGCTGAGCCAGGCGATGTAGCGCCCTTTCGCTTGCCGAATGCCTTCGTTGAGGGCGCTCGCCGTGCCTCCATTGGCTTTGTCGATTACCCGAATCAGAGAACGGTAAGGGTCGAGCAGATGGGTGTATGCCGTAGACCCATCGTTCACCAGCACCACCTCGACATTCGGATAGGTCTGGCTTAAGGCGCTCTGAATGGCATGCGGCACATACGGATCGTTATAAAAGGGAATCACGATCGTCACGAGATCTCCCATACGCGCACCCCCTTACCGGAACGTTGTTCGAACAGGATATCCGCGACCGACTGGGCAAACGAAATTTGCGGCTGCCAGCCGAAGACTCGTAGCGCACGGGCATGAAGCGCTGCAACCGGCGTGTCGGCCGGGATTGCAGAGGAGCCCGTTCCGACCAGCTCCTGGGGAGTCTCCACCGCGAAAGCTTCCGTGCTCTGCGCTTGGAAAGCGTTCAGTACCTCTCCGAGAGATCGATAGACCCCCGATGCTACGGGGTAGACATGGCCCGGCTTCCCCTTCTCAAACAGAATGCGAATCGCTGCGGCGGCATCTCGTACATCCAGGTAATCGCGGGGCTCCGCAAGCGAAGCTAGCCGGAACGACGTATCCGCACCCTGCTCTCGATCTGCGATCCAGGCCCCAAGGCGGGTGCAGATGCCGCCGGAAGGACCGGGACCGACGAGATTGGACGGACGAACGACAAGGGCATCGCTTCGGTACAGATGCGCCCAGGATTGGGTGATGAGCGTCTGCAAGGATTTGCTTAAGCTGTACGGATGCGGAGGCTGCGGCCGCTCTCCAAGCGGTACGCTCAGCATGGAGCCCGCTACGATGATGCGGGTGTCCGGGCTTTCCTGCCGAAGGGCCTCCAGCAAATAGACGGTCGCCATCAGATTGCTCTCCAGGTAACCGGCAGGGTCCGCCCAGGAATCGCCGGCATGGTTCCGGCCCGCGAGGTGAAGCACGGCGTTCGGGCGAAGCTCGCGAACCATCCGGCGAACCTCGGAGGAGACAGTCAAATCGCAGCTGTAGCGATCAGATGGGCGGCCCGCTGACGAGGGGCTGGTTCGTGATTCCTTGCGGACAACGGACACCACCTGGTAGCCTGCCTCTCGCAAAAGAGGAACCGCATGCCCTCCCACAAAGCCAGCGGCGCCCGTAACGAGCAGAGTCCCTTTAGTGGTCGCCATGCTGATGCTCCTCCATCCAGGCCTTCAGCTCCAGCAACATGGCAGGGTAATCGGGAATGTCCAGGCTCATGTCTGCCCGCGTGTTCCGCAGCGTTCGATCCAGCACAGGAGCATCCACCGGTACGATCTGGACCTCCTCCTTGTCGAAGAGGAGCTGCAGCTGCTGGAGAAGCTCATACTTGCTGATTGTTACCGGGGCCGTCAAGTGGACGAGCCCGCTCGTCCCCTCTGCGAGCAAACGTTCGACCGATTTTGCCAGCTGTACGGTCGTGACCCCATTCCACTCCACTCCCCGATAGCCGGACACCCTTCCCTGCTGCTTCATAAACCAATGAAACAACCCGATCCCGTTTTTCAATTCCGGTCCGATGATGGACGTGCGGATGGTGAGATGCGGCGTACTCCGCACCTCTCCCATCGCTTTCGTCTTGGCATACACGGAATCGCCGTCGGGGAAGTCCTCCTCCACGTAGCCCCCCTTCGTGCCTTTGAAGACACAGTCCGTGCTAATGTGGATGAGTCGACCTCCCGTCTTGTCAGCCAGTCTGCGAAGGCGGTGGGGGAGAAGGGCGTTCACCTGAATCGCCTCTTGCTCTCGCTTCGCTGCCTCTTCATTCAGCAAACCGATGCAATTGATCGTAACATCCGGGCGAACGACCTCCATCAGCTTGGTCAGGTGCTCCTCGTCGCAGGCATCCAGGTACAGCGAATCGGAATCGGTCCGATCCCGCGTCGTGCTATAGACGCTTACGCCAGGCAAAGAATGGAAATGCTCTACCATCACATGACCGGCCATCCCCTTTGCCCCGAGAATCAGCACCTTCATGGAAAAAACCTTCCTTTGACGAGGAGCTGCTTGATTTCATCCTTGGTCATAAGCAGCTCCGAGGAGCTGTAGCTGCCCTCCGATACCGGCGGGGAGGCTTGATAGTGTTCCTTGAGCCCCGGTATCTCCATCGTGGGAAGAACAACGAGATAGTGCTCGTCATAAATGACCGTGGTTCGGCTCTCAAATTCGGAGTAAAGAATTTCGTGGATTTTCTCTCCCGGACGAATGCCTGTTTCCTCAACCTGGACATTTGGGACGCCTAGCGTATCGATCAGCACCTCCGCGAGATCAAGGATCCGGCAGGTCGGCATGAGCAGCACGAAGATTTCTCCTCCCAAGCTGTCCTCGGAGGCCTTAAACAGAAGACCGATGGCATCCTCCAGCGTCAGGAAAAACCGGGTCATGTTCAGGTCGGTAATGCCCACGCGCCGTTCCTGCTTGATCTGCTTCAGAAACAGGTGGATGACACTTCCGTTCGTTCCAAGCACATTGCCACCGCGCACACAGACAAAACGTGTCTCGGTAGGAAGCAGATTGGCTTGAATGATGAGCCTCTCCCCGACGGCTTTCGTCATCCCATACAGGTTTGAAGGGTTGGAGGCTTTATCTGTGGAGATGTACATGACCTTCTTCACCTTGTTGTGGATGGCGGCCTCGATGACATTCTGCGTGCCGAAGATGTTGGTCTTCACCGCTTCCAAGGGCTGTTCTTCGCAGACGGGAACATGCTTGAGAGCCGCTAGATGAAAGAGGTAATCCGTCCCCGCGCTCGCTGCGATCAGCGCATCCCGATCGCGGATGTCCCCGATGCAGAAACGCAGCCGCGGGTCCTCAAACTCTCGTTTCATCTCAACCTGGCTGCTTTCGTTGCGGGAGAAGATGATGATCTCCTTGGGATTCCGCTGAAGCATCTGCTTGACGAGCTCGCGGCCCCAAGAACCGGTTCCCCCGGTGATGAAGATGGTCTTACCGGTAAACATTAGGCAGGCCTCCTTGCCAGCATGTGCTGATGAATTTAACAACCTTCCCCGAGACGTCAGACTCCTGATACCCGGCCGGTGTCGTCCAGGTGCGGGACAGCGCCGTCATGGCTTTGGCCGCATCGTACATTCGGGCTGCATTCAGCCCCGCCACCACATTGCTCCCGCAATCGACCGTCTCCGGCCGCTCCGTCGTACGCCTCAGCGTCACGGTAGGAACCTGGAACAGGCAGCATTCCTCCTGAACGGTTCCGCTGTCTGTCAAAGCGCAGAATGCGTGCTGCTCCAGTGAAGCAAAGTCGAAAAAGCCAAACGGCTCATGAAGCTCAACAAGCGGATGAATGGCAAGCTCCGGTGAAGCCGCGAGCCGAACCCTCGTCCGGGGGTGAAGGCTGCAAATGATGCGCTTGCCGAACCCTTCTGCAATCCGATTCAGCCCATCAATCAGTTCTTTCAGATGCGGGAGATGGTCCACATTCTCGGCTCGATGAATCGTCGCAATGAAGTATTCGCCCGGCGTGAGGGCAAGACGGGCGAGAACGGTGCTGTTCTCGATCCGATCCCGATAATGCTCCAGCACCTCATAGATCGGGTTCCCGGACAGCAGAATCCGGGACGGGGCGATTCCTTCCCTCAGCAGATTCTCCCGGCTTCCCGGCGTGTAGGGCAGATTGAAGGTGGAGATGGCATCGATCACCCGGCGGTTCTTCTCTTCGGGCACAGCGGGATCATAGCAGCGATTGCCCGCCTCCATGTGCACGACGGGAATTCCCATTCGCTCGGCGAGAACCGCGCTGAGCGCGCTGTTGGTGTCTCCCAGCGTGAGTAGCACATCCGGGCGCTTGCTCGCCAGAACCTCTTCGAGTCTCCGAAACAGCGAGGACAACTGACTGCCCAGTGTGTGACGGGTATGCGACCAGCTGTAATCCGGGTCCCTTACCTCCAATTCGCGAAAAAAAATGTCGCGCAAACGGGGATCAAAGTTTTGGCCGGTATGAACGAGCGTATGCTCCTCCGCGAGGAGGTCGAGCTTGGGGATGATCCGGCTCAGGCGAATAACCTCCGGCCTTGTTCCGAGCACGGTCACGACTTTCATGGGGGATCCCTCCGTTCAACGGTTGCCGCCAAAAGTCCCTTCAAGGACGGCGGGGAGTTATCTCCCGTTATTGGATGCGGGGTATCCGACATAGGTATGGTCGAGTGGTGGGGAGCCATGGAAAAAGGCAACCGCCCGTCCGACGGGCGGCTGCTGAATGAGCAAAGAGAGGATTCCCGTTCAAGCTTGGGAACGAGGCGGCATCCGCTTGGAGGTTGACCCGGACACGCGCTTGGTCAGCGATAACGGCTTGCCGGCGGACGGCAGAGCCGGCCTGGAGCTTCCTGTCGATGAAGAGACTTGCTTCGCCGTTCTCTTCTTTTTGGATGGGGTCGGCTCGAGACGAGACTTTCCCTTTGTACGGGACACCCCCGCCTCTCCTTGGGCTTTCACAGCCGACTTCGCAAAGCGGGGAAACCCAAAACGAGAAGCCACACGCCGATCCCGCACAAGCGGCTGACGTTCTGCCAATCGGGGCAAGGCGGTGAGCAAGAGGGTTTCCATCCGCTCTACGGCGGTGTGGGAGGCCCATGTTCGGCGAAGGCTGCTCAACGCCATTTGGCGGCGATAGGTTTCCTCGTCCAGGAGACGCTGTACGTGTTCATCCCGCTCTTCTGCCGATCGATATACGGCCGCCTCCACCTCAGGAATCAACAGCGTGGTAAAGGACGGGTGAAGCGGGACAACTTGGGCCGCACCGCAGGCCGCCACATCAACGAGGCGTTGTCTGCAACGATCTCGCGTCCGTTCGTTGTCTTCTTCATCCGCAGAAAGCAGATGAAGGATGACGGTTGCCTCGCTCACCCACTTGCCCAGCTCATCCCCAGGGATGGAGGAAATGCCTGCGGGCCGGTAAGAGATATCCGCTTGATCGTCCGTAACAACGACTATCTGTTTCGTAAGGGCAAGCTCCTTCAGCTTCGCAGTCAAAGCCTTCCGCTCTTCCGAAGGCAGCTCCTCCAGCCCCAGGACGAGCAGGTCTGCGGGCGGTGTCTCCGGCCCATCGTGAGGATAGAAGCGATCCGTTCGGGCGAAGGGCGGCAGATCGTACACGGGAATCCCTTTCCTATCCTCATGAGGGAGCTGACCCTGAGTAGGGGTTGAAAAGTACGCATCGACAAGTGTCTCTCCGTCCGTTCCCTCGAGAGGAACTTCGGCGGGAACGGTTGCCCAGAACGCGAGGCGCGTTCCTTCCTTCTTAAACCGTTGAGCAATTTCAGAGTCCTTCCACTCCCGGTCGATGAGGAGCACGAGGTCGGGCTTTGCCCGCAGCATCTCTTCCTCGGCATCCTCCATCGTCCAAACCGAGCATCGATTCACGAGTGAGCGGAGCGCAGAAACCGCTCCTCCTTCTGAATGCGCCGGTTTGGTCCACACCGCCAAATGAAGCGGATATCGGCGTGGAGACTCCGTCTGCTTGGATAGCAGAACCTCGTTGACGGCCTGGGAACGGGTCAGCTCTTCAATCTCCCAATCCTCGTCCGTTCCGTCAGCCCAATTCGTAAGCATCGTTCTCCCTCCTCAAGCATTCATGATTTGGCTCCCATTCCCCTCACGCGGTAGCCGGCTTCCTTCCATCGAACCAGAGCTTGTGAGAGCGGCAGGGCTTCTGCTTCGGCCATTCGGTGCCGAAGGCATCCGATCGCTCGCAGCGCTTCCCGGCGATAGACAACGGGAAGCAGCCAGAGAGCGGCAGGGGCTTGGTCCGACTCCCTGCCAGGCTCCTCCTGATCCCGCTCCAACTCCACAGCGGCAAGTCGCTCCTCCGCTTCAAACAACGCGCGTGCCGTCGGTACCCAGTTTGAGCGCAACCGGTGCCTTACATCGAGCACAGCTACCAGGTCTCCGGCAGCAAGCCGAAGTCCTCGGCCGACGGCTTCTTCTGTGAAAGCTCCAGCCGGGAATCGCAGGAAGGGGACCCCTCGTGTTCGAGCCTCCTCGGCTGTTCCGTCCACGGAGCCGAGGTCAAGCACAAGCACATCATGCGGTTCAGGGGTCCGGGCCTTGAGCTGTTCGAGAAAAAGACCGGCCTCATGGCGGTTGTTTTGCACCGGGACGAGAATCGATACGGAAGGCTGCGTCATGCTTCATCCCCCTTGGCATCGCGTTTGCGCAGGTGATCAAAATAGGAAAACCGCGGCCCTTTTCGAGCCATCAGCTCATGCAGCGCTTCGAGATGATCGCCTAATGTAACCTCCAGCGGGAAGGGGCTCCCCTCGCCGGCTATCGCGCCCATTCGGCCCGTGCCGACGAGACTCGCTGACAATCCTGCCTCAAGGGCAAGCGCCTGTGCGAGAGGAGGGATGGCAAGAGCCGGGTACCCAACGGTCTCTGGCACGCGGCGGCTGATCGCATGAGGCAGAGACCGCAGCGAATTGGTCCGTAGATCGCCTCGACCGAGCAGCCGGTTGAGAAACGACTGAGCCGTTGTCGCGGAGTCCCAGCCGGCAAACGGCGGCAGCACGCTCGTCGAGTCCAGCAGAGCCAGATCGATGCCCGAGGCTACTGCGTAGAGGTACGGAATAAGCTGCTCTGCGGGCAAGAGTACATGGGCATCCGCATACAGCAAGATATCCCCAGCCGCAGCCTGAGCACCGAGCGCCCTGGCCACCCCCGGCCCGAGCGGTTCCGGGTAGCACAGGACCAAGGGCTCAAGCGGATGAGCAAGCAATAACGGGAGGGCAGGGTGAAACGGGTCATCCACCACCACAAGAATCTCCTTGACGAGCAATCGCTGGAGCTGCTTCAGCACGCTCTCCAGATTCCCGGCGGGACCCTGAATCGTCAAAATGACACTCGTTCGAGCTCCCATCGGCAGCGAAAGCGGGTGCAGGTTAAGCGAGGCAGCACGCCGAAGAAAAGGTCGCTTTCGAGGCCGAGATTTGCTAAGCCGACGAGCAGCACGCGGATTTCTCCGGGTGCTTTTATGAGGGGAAACATGGACAGCCAACCTAACCGAAAAACGGGAACGCCGAGCCCCCATTGACCTCTTCCGTTTTGTCGTGCGGGACGGTGCAACAGCCCGAAGACGAACCTTGCCAGGCGCTCCGATCAAGAGATACGTGCTTAAATCGCCCATGGCCGTGCCTCCTTGTTCGATAGCGATGAACGGGGAACGATTCATGTTAATTTCTCCCGCCTTCGGCCGCCGTCCGAGAATCCGCAGCGACTCCCCTTCTCCTTCATGAGGGCATGGAGCGCCTCCAGATGATCACCCATGATCAGAGAGGTCAACGCTCCACTGGGTCGCGGCTTGGAAGGATTGGTCCGCCCTACCTCCACATAGCGGACGGTATACACACGCAGCCCCTTCCGCACAGCGGCCGCCTGGGCGGCCGGCGGAACCGAGAGGCTCCTCGCCCCAATCTGCTCCAATGCGCGGCGGCTTATGGCATGAGGAATCGCGGTCATGGATGCCCCGAGCAGGTGAGGGGCGCCCAGGAAGGCATTGAGCGCCTTCTTGGCCACATTAACCGGATGCGGACGATGCTTCACCCGAGGGCCGCTGTACGCATTGAGCGCAACATCCGTTCCGCGCTGAATGGCGCGGATGAACGGCTTCAGTTGAGGAGCGGCGACCGGAATGTCTCCATCCAGAAAGAGCAGGATGTCTCCGCGCGCAGCCTCCGCTCCGACGGCACGGCCTACATCGTGGCCGAGCGCTTCGGGAAAATGCAGGACACGGACTCCCGCTCCCCTTGCGATGCGCTCAGAGCCGTCGTTTGAACCATTTAAGACGACGATCACTTCCGTGCGGGGATGAACCCGCTTCGCTTCTTTCAACACCCGCGCCAATGTTCGTGCTTCATTCATCACGGGTATGATAACGGAGACGATCGGGGCCGCCTGGCCCATGCCCGTATCCGAACCGGATCGTCCTGCGACCACCATGGGAATCCCCCTTTTGCCATCCTTTGGGGCTTTTTTGCCATACTATGTCTCGGGTTGAATGCGGACACGGCTTCCACACAGGGGGGAATGCCTCAAATCACCGCTCCTGTCCATAGAAAAAAGCCCCCGGTCGGAGGCTTTTTTGATCGGATTATGCAGATGTGCCGCTATTCATGCTTATTGATTCTCACCGGTATCTGAATCCTCTGTGAGTGCCGAATCCTCTGCGAATGCCGATTCCTCATCGAGTGCGGAATCCTCAGGCACCTCATGGTCCGAAACGAGTGAGGATGGCAGACTTCCTTCCTTAAAATCCGCTCCCTCTTGGTCGTCCTCGAGCTCCCCGCGACCCGCCAGCGCCTTCCATTGGCTTTCCAACAGTCCGGCAATCTTGGCGCGTTCGGATTCCGCAAACGGGGATGGCTCGCTCGGCAGAAGCTCCTCCGGCTCATCCAGAAGGGAGAGCGCATCGGACTCCTCGAGCTCCAAGGCTTCCTCCTCCAGCAAGCCGCTGCTCTCAAACTCAAACGGAAGCTGACCCAACAAGGGGGCCATCTGTTCCAGGATCGCGGCCAGCGGATTTTCCGCTAAGTCGGGAAGGGGTTGTTGCTCCTTCAGAACGGTCGTTTGAACCGATGCTTCCGTAGCAAGGCCCGCGTAAGCGATCCAATGAATGCGGACGTCAAGCTCCTCGGAATCCTCAAGCCGTGTCACTTCAAAGACAGCTCCGCTCGAATGAGCTTCCCGCAGCGATACCAAGAAGGAAGGATGGCTTCCGGTTCCCACCACCGTAACCTGCTCGGATTCGAGAGCTTGGGGAAAGGTGATGGTAACGAGGGCCTGCGCCGTGCTGCGCTCCAGCTCAACCTCAACCGTTCCAGCCAGCGTCGCCGCCTGCTTCGTCTTCGTCGGTTGACTCACGACCGATTCCAACACCGACCGAATCACCGTGTCGATCATTTCAGTTACACGGGCGGATAGGTGGCCGAGGTCCACCGCGCCTGCTTGCAGTTGCTCGCCTCCGACACTCCCTGCACTCAAATGGCGGGTTTTGACGGCATTGGCTTGCAGATGCTCCTTGCCTACGCTTTTGGCGCTCAGGTGCCGCGCTTCCACCACGCTCACTTGCAGCTGTTCCTTCCCGACGCTTTTGGCGCTCAAGTGGCGGCCTTCCACCGCGCCTGCTTGCAGCTGCTCGCTGCCCACGCTGTCTGCGCTCAGGTGCCGTGTTTCCACCGCACCCGTTTGCAGCTGCCATCCCCCTACGCTGTTCACGCTCAGGTGGCGCGCTTCCACCGCGCTCGCTTGCAGTTGGGCACTCCCGACGCTTCCGGGGCTTAGGTGCTTCGCTTCTACGGCACTCGCTTGCAGTTGTTCGCTCCCCACGCTGTCTTCGCTCAGGTGGTGTGTATCCACCGCGCCCGTTTGCAGTTGCTCGCTCCCTACGCTTTCCGCGCTCAGGTGCCGTGCTTCCACCGCGCTCGCTTGCAGTTGTTCGCTCCCGACGCTCTCCGCGCCCAGGTGGCGCGTTTCTACGGCACTCGCTTGCAGTTGCTCACTCCCGATGCTTTCCGCACCCAGGTGGCGGGTCTCCACCGCGCTCATCTGGAGGTGCTCGCTGCCGACGCTCCCCGCTCTCAGGTGACGCGTATCCACCGCATCCCCTTGCAGCTGCTCACGCCCTACGCTTCCCGCGCTCAGGTGCCGTGCTTCTACGGCGCTCGCTTGCAGTTGCTCGCTGCCTACACTGCCTGCGCTTAGATGGCCGGCTTCCACCGCGCTCGCTTGCAGTTGCTCGCTCCCCACACTGCTCGCGCCCAGATGGCGGGATTCCACCGCGCTCACTTGCAGTTGCTCGCTTCCCACGCTGCCTGCGCCCAGATGTCGCGCTTCTACCGCGCTCGCTTGCAATTGCTCGCTCCCCACACTGTCTGCGCCCAGATGCCGCGCTTCTACCGCGCTCGCTTGGAGTTGCTCGCTCCCCACGCTGTCTGCGCCCAGATGGTGCGCTTCCACCGCGCTTGCTTGCAGCTGTTCTCCGCCCACGCTTCCCGCGCTCAGGTGCCGTGTCTCCACTGCACTCGCCTGCAGCTGCTCGCTCCCGACGCTTTCCGCACTCAAGTGCCGTGCCTCCACCGCACTCGCTTGCAACTGCTCGCCCCCTACGCTTTCCGCGCTCAGGTGACGCGTCTCCACCGCACTTGCCTGCAGCTGCTCGCTCCCGACGCTTTCCGCACCCAGGTGACGCGTTTCCACCGCACTCGCCTGCAGCTGCTCACTCCCCACGCTGTCTGCGCGGAAGTGGCGGGCTTCAATGATCCCTTCCCCGAGATGCTCCGCATGGATGCTGCCGGGGTTCACATGGCGGGATTGGACGACGCCCGCCTTCAGATGGATGGAGCTGACGGATTCCAGCTCCAGCTTTTCGCCTGTAACGGCACCGGTTGCAAGCTTGGCGGTCGTGATCGCGGAATCCCTCAGCTTTTCGGTGCCGATGCTTCCATTTTGAACATGAACCGCTCCGATGGCATTCGGAGCAAGCTGATTCGATCCAATGCTCGCCGCTGCCAGATGATGGGGACCGATGGTACCCGGCAGAATGGCCTTGTCGGTAATAGCGCCTTCCGCCAGATGATGACTCGTCACCGAGGAGAGTGCCAGCTTGCTTCGATCCACGACGCGATCCACCAGCTTGTCGCTCGTGATGGAGCCCTCCGCGAGATGAAGCGATTTGATGACGCCCGTCGGCAGATGATGCCCCCTCACCGCCTCCATTGCCAGATGACGGCTGTCCACGCTGCTCTCCTGGAGGTGGTCGGAGCCGATCGCCCCGTTCACCAGCTTGGAGGCGTCCACCGCTTCCGCCGCCAAAAGCTCACCGTGAATTTCTCCGGGACGAATATGGGAGGAAGTGATGGCCCCCTGCGCCAGGTGATGGGAATCGACAGCCCCGTAAGCGAGCTTTTCTCCGCTGACGCTGTTCGGAGCCAGATGTCGCTCGCTCACGATCTCCTGCCGGAGATGGCGGCTTGCGATCGAATCGCTGGCGAGATGAGGTTCTTGTACGGATTGCGGAGCAAGCCTTGAAGCCGTGACGCTGCCCTCCGACAAGTGCCTTTCTTGCACGGAGGATTCAGCCAGATGATAGCGAGTGATGGCTTCCTCTACCAGGTGATGGCCTTCGATTGATCCCTTCATCAGCTTGTCGGACGTAATCGACCCGCTTGCCAACTGATCCGGTCCAACCGATCCGGGAGCGATGTGCTCGGTGTATACCGAGGAAGGCTTCAGCTTATCAAAGCCTACACTGCCTTCTGCCAGCTTTTCTTCCGTAACGGCGCCGGCTCGAATCTTATCCGTCGTGATCGAGCCGGCGGACAGCTTGGCGGAGTTGACGGAGCCATTGCTCAGATGAGCGGCCTTGACCGAACCGCTGTGGATTTTGTCGGACGTGACCGTCTGATCCTGAAGCAGATCACTCGTGATGCTGCCCTCCTGAAGGTGACGGGAGCCGATGGAGCGAGGAGCGAGCTTGTCGGCTCCAATGACGCCGTCCGCCAGTTTATCGCTCGTCACCGAGTTGTCCGCCAGCTTCTCGCTGCCGATGGAACGATTGCGCAGCTTGCTCCCGCTGATGGTTCCATCGCTGATATGCTTCTCTTGTACGGCTTCCTTCGCCAGCTTGGCGGAGGTAACGGCTTCCGCATGCAAGCTGCGGCTGGTCACACAGCTGTCCGACAAATGGGATTCGCGAATCGTTCCGTCTGCCAGGCGCGTACCATCCACCGCTCCGTAAGCCAGCTTATCCCGCGTAATGCTTCCGTCGACAAGATCGTCTGTATACACAAAAGGCTCTTGTTCAAACTCGGTCTTGCGTTCCGTGAAGAGCGCATTGTTTTTCCCGGTTCGCGCCGCTGCCACTTTCCTCTCCTTGGCCTTGGGCGGCTCCGGGGGCGGTTCGGGCTCTTCCTGTTCGCGAATGACCTCTACCTCTGCCGGCTCTTGCGGCCGTTCGAGCACGACCTCCTCCACCGGAACTGCACTTGAAACCTGTACCTGCACCGTGTCATCCTCAAGCGGTTTCCCTCGGGAAACGTTGCTAGAGCCGTTGTCGAGCCATTCCAATTCCTGAATGCGGGAGTCGTAGCGATACCCGCGAACCTTTTTCTCCTTCCTTTTTCCACGCACCGGCTTGCCTTTGTCCATGCTGGTTCCCCTTCCGCATCGATAGTCTCCTGTACCCTATGCAGATGCCGGGGGGAATGCCCCTAAATCCCGCTATGAAATTTGTAATGCTTTCGTAATCTCGCTTTAATGCCCCTTTAATGTAGAGGCCCTATACTAAACCTTGACCCCCCTTTTTCATGATAGAGCTTTCTCTTTAACCCGCGGCCCGTTGCTGACGGGTTCCTTTCTTGTTAACGAGGCGTTGCGAAAGATAGGCGAACTGTGGCAAGATAAGCAGGAACGACTAACGATTGATTCGAGAAAACAGGTGAGACTGGTGGCAAAACGCTTTTTTCGACTCTTAACGGAGCTGTCCTCGCGCAAGAGCATTTCCCGCTTAACCGGTGCCTTCGCCGAATCCGGGGTAAGCCGTCGGCTGATTCCCTGGTTCAGCCGAACCTACCGCATTCCCTTGGAGGATGCGGAGAAGGACTGGACCGAATACATGTCCTTGAACGACTTTTTCACGAGAAGGCTAAAGCCGGGCCTGCGTCCGATCGATGCAACGCTCGATAGCCTCGTCAGTCCGGTGGATGCCAAGATAACCGGGATGGGCCCGATTACCGAAGGTCAGCTGCTGCAGATCAAGGGGCAGGATTACACAGTAGATGAGCTCTTGAACGGCTCTCCGCGTACCGTCAGCTACAAGAACGGGTACTACCTGGTGCTCTATTTGAGCCCTACGGATTACCATCGCATCCACACTCCGGTTGCCGGACGCATTCTCGAGAAGGAACGGATCTCCGGCAAGGTCTATCCGGTCAATGAATTCGGTCTGCGCTACATGACCCGCGTGCTCAGCCGCAATGAGCGGCTCGTCACGTACCTCCATACCGTTTACGGTGAGGTTGCGGTCGTCAAGGTCGGTGCCATGAACGTAAGCGGAATTCACTACGCCAGTCCGTTGGCGGAGCAATTGAACGCAGGGGATGAACTGGCTACCTTCAAATTCGGTTCCACCGTCGTCCTGCTGCTGGAAAACGGCATGTTCGAGCCCCGTTCCGATCTGATGAACGGCAAGGTCGTCAAGATGGGCGAACGGTTGGGCACTTTGCATAAGGCCGTGAGCCACTAAGAGCATGTTTGCAAACACGCTTTCGTGCAATACCCTTTGGAGACGCTAAGCTCTCCTACCCGAACTGGCCAATCGAAAAGCCCGTTTCGCCTGACCCCCGATGAGGGGAGTCCAGCGAAACGGGCTTCTTTTCACGTTGACGTTATTTTCGTTCGCGGGATTTTCCCTTCGGCTCGGAGTCGAGCTTCTTCTCTTGGGGAAGATCGAATCGCTTTCTCTCGGTTCGTTCGATTTGAACGATTCGTCCGTCGTGAACAATGACCTGAACGGTTCCGTACTCCATTCCGTTCAAGCTTGCTGCGATTCGCTCCTTCCATTCGTCGTCGATTTCCAGCGATTTAGCCACGATAGCCCTTCCCCCTCCTGTACACCCTTAAATAATCCCGCTCTGCAAACCGCTCTGACCGATCAGCCAGCTGCGAGTCCGATTGATGGCTCGTGCCACGCTGTCTTCGGAGGAAAAGGTATGATTCCCTCCCGGAACCAGTTCCTTCTCGCAGCAGCCCTCGCGGCGGATCCGAAAGATTTTATGGTAGAGAAAGCTGTAGTCCACGGGAATGACATCGTCCCCTGTCCCGTGAACGAGCAGAATCGGACCGGCAAAGCGGCGTGCTTCCTGAAAAGGATGGTGATCGCTTAATGATTGGAAGTACCCGGAGCTTAAGCGGTAACCGAGGTAATCGGCATGTCCTTCCTGCAGAGCCTGCTCGTAGACTTCCCGACCGACAATGCGGACGATATCGCCGAACGGGTTGGCCACCGGAGACCACAGCACCAGCTTCTTAACCCGCTTGTCGAGGGTTGCCGTCAGGATGGCCACCGCTCCGCCAAGGCTGTGACCAAGCAGGGTTACATCCTCTGCAGCCACTCCCGGCAAGGCCAAGGCATGATCGAGCACAGCCCGGGTCTGCTGAACCATGGAATCAAGCCCTCCGGCTCCATAGTCCCCTTCGCTCTCCCCGCAGCCGGCATAATCGAAGCGCAGCACGTTTAGGCCGGCGTCAGCCAGTTGCCGGCTCGTCTTCACAAACAGCCGATCGACGCCGATCCGGCTCCCGACAAAGCCATGGCAGATCACCACCAAAGGAGCGGGAGGAAGCCCCTCCCCTTCCGGTCGATGCAGAGTTGCCGCAAGCTCCCATTCCCCTTGACGAATTCGAAAAGTGGTCTCCATCGCCATCCGCTCCCTTCGTGAGTAGATTTCATTCCTCTATATTATAATTCTTATTGGATTACTTGGTATTAACAATATATCACTTCCTGCCCGTTCCGTCAACGAGCGGATGCCCCTCGCCCCTCCCGTAACAGCCTCAATCGGCTGTTACCAATCCAGGGCTGCGACTACGGCATGATGATCCGAGGCATCGGTCGTTTGGACATAGACCTTCGAGTGCTTCGGCAAGTCATTGACGTAGATATGATCGATTTCCCGCCCCGATCGAACCGTCGGCATCAGCGGGTTCGCAGCGACTTTCACCCACTTCGGGCTGAGCTTGTCAAGCAGCGGATGATCGGCCTCCATATTGAAATCGCCGAGCAGCACTCCCTTGCCGTCGATGGAATCCAACGCTTGCAGGACGTAGGGAAACTGCAGCTCCCGCTCCCGCTCCAGAAGGCCCAGATGGACATTCACAAACGTACAGGGGCCGCTCGGGGTCTGCACCTTCACCGACAGAATGCTGCGCCGTTCGTTAATTCCTTGCAGGTAAATCACCTGCTTGGAGAGGATCGGGTACCGAGTGAGCAGGCCATTGCCGTATTGAACCAGCCCAAAATTGATGCTCGGCGCGAATGCTGTTCTTCTCCCCAGTCTTCTTCCCAAACGACGAAGCTGGTCATGCAGGTAGCTTCGAGGATGGAAGCGGTCCACTTCCTGAAGGGCCACCACATCCGCCTTCATGCGGGCAATCTCCGCCGCGATGCGGTCGAGCACGATTCTGCCGTCCATTCCTCTTCCATGCTGGATGTTAAACGTGGCAACCTTGAGCCGCATGCGTGGCCCCCCTTTCTTACCTAATATCCGTACAGAAACTATGATAGGGCCGAATTACTCCTCTGCTTCTTCATACCCTACGGAGGGAAGATCGATTCGATTCCAGCCTTTACAAAGAATTTGAAAAGAAACCGTTTCAAGCCTTCTACCGCCGGGTATGAAAAGGAATAGGGCCTAGAGCGTGATCCCAGGTCTTTCGCCGTTCCCGATTCGTCGCGAACGAGCTCCCTATGAAACGGAGGCGACCCGAGGCAAGGCGCACAGGCAGCAGTCGGCCAAGCCGCCCCAAGCGAAGGCTGGGGACCCCATCTCAATCGATAAAGGAGTTCTGAGATATGAAGCCTACTCATTCCAAGCCGCTCATGCTGCTCAAGGACATGCAGAACGCCGATTGCTCCATGCTGCAACTTACCCTTCACCTGGGTGTTCATCCGGAGGACAGGGCCGCCCTGAATCAGTACAATGAACTCGTCCATGCCAGGCAGAATGCAAGGAGCAAGGCAGATTCCGCCACCCTCTCTCTGCGTTCTTACCATACATCACCCGCCTGCAAGCAATGGGATTGGCATCAGGCCAATTGATGCAGGCACCGTTCGACAAGCGCAAGGCAGGTGGCCGGCGATGAAAAGCCGCTTTCCCGGTTATTAAGCTTAGCAAAGTCGGAAGTTCGCCGCAACGTGCAACCTCTCCCCAATTTGGATCGTCCCGGAACAAGAAACGGTTCCCGGACGGTTCTTTTTTTGCTATAGTGGACAAAAATGATGCGTCCTTGCCATACGGACGTTTCTCACTACTCTTCAGGAGGAATCAGTCCATGCGAAGGAATGAATTTTCGATCGAAGAACAAGAGGAGATCCGCTCTTTTCTGGAACAGCAAAGCTTCGGCTATCTGGGTACGGTCGGGGAAGACGGCGCTCCCGAGATCACTCCTCTGAATTATGTGTATGTCGAAGACCATCTCTATTTCCATGGAAGCAAAGTCGGGCAAAAGATGGCCAATCTCCGGTCTGAGAAACGCGTGAGCTTTGCGGTAGCCGAAGAGGTTGCACTCATTCCCTCCTACTTTACCGACCCGCACTTCGCTTGCCCGGCGACCGCCTTCTTCAAATCGGTGCTGATCAAGGGCGAAGCCCGCGTGCTCGAAGACCCGGAGCGCAAGGCCCAGGTCCTCAGCGCCTTCATGAAGAAGCTGCAGCCGGAGGGCGGCTATGACCCGTTCTCCCTGGAGGATCCCGGCTATGTCTCCCGCATCAAAGCGGTGGCGGTCGTGGAGATCGCGGTTCACGAGCTGACAGCCAAGTTCAAATTCGGCCAAAACCTCGATCAAGCGAAGCACGAGCACATTCGGCAAAAGCTGCAGGAGCGCGGTCTCCCGGGTGATGAAGAAGCAGCCCGGCTGATGGCCCATTTCCGCA
This sequence comes from Gorillibacterium sp. CAU 1737, assembly GCF_039888655.1. Taxonomy (NCBI): domain Bacteria; kingdom Bacillati; phylum Bacillota; class Bacilli; order Caryophanales; family Paenibacillaceae; genus Gorillibacterium; species Gorillibacterium sp. CAU 1737. The sequence goes on along the minus strand of NZ_JBDQQO010000007.1, from coordinate 189,363 downwards.
AGGCATGACGCGCAAGTTTGCGGATGGAATGTCCACTTTTTCGCCATGTCCTCAAGTGACGCTTTACCTCGAAGATGCTATAATGAATCCCAACACTCATCACCCGAGAGTATTCAATCCATCTGGAAGGAAGGAACGCCCTCCCATGAATCCGCAGGCCGCACAGTTGAACGAGACGATCCGCGACGGCAATCCTCATGTCTATGACATGCTGTCCGATCTGGGTCGAGCGATTTATTTTCCCAAGCTGGGGATCTTGAGCCAATCCGCAGAAGCAAAGACGAAGGCAACCCGGTACAATGCTACGATCGGAACCGCCCTAGAAGGCGGCCAAGCCATGCACCTGGGGGTCATTCAAGACACCCTGTCCGCCTACGAGCCGAAGGACCTGTACGATTATGCACCGGCTCCCGGCAAGCCCGAGCTGCGAAGTGCCTGGAAAGCAAAGATGCTCATCGACAATCCCTCCATGGAAGGAAAGTCATTCAGCCATCCGATCGTGACCAATGCATTGACCCATGGGCTCAGCATCGTGGCGGATCTCTTCGCCGGCCCCGGCGACCCGGTGATCATCCCCGACAAAAACTGGGAAAATTACGAGCTTACCTTCGGTGTGCGCCGAGGAGCAAAGATCGTCGAATACCCGCTGTACAATGATGACAACCGCTTTAACGCTGAGGGCTTGAAGGCCGCTATTCTCGCCTCGAAGCCGGAAGGCAAGGCTGTTGTCGTGTTGAACTTCCCGAACAACCCGACCGGGTACACACCGGGAGCCGAGGAAGGCAAAGCCATCGTCGAAGCGGTGAAGGCCGGAGCCGAAGCTGGCATCAACGTCGTGGTGGTAGCCGACGACGCCTACTTCGGACTCTTCTTCGAGGATTCGCTCCACGAATCCATCTTCGGCCAGCTGTGCAGCCTGCATCCCCGCATTCTTCCGGTTAAGGTAGACGGAGCCACCAAGGAGGAATACGTCTGGGGCTTCCGCGTCGGCTTCATCACCTACGGCGGCGATGACCCCGCCGTGCTCGGCGCGCTGGAGCAGAAGACGATGGGGATTATTCGCGCCACGATCTCAAGCGGCCCGCACCCGTCGCAGACCTTCGTGCTGCGCGGCCTTACTGCGCCCGGCTTCGATGAGCAGCGCCGCGAGAAGTACGAGATCATGAAGAAGCGGGCGAATCGCGTCAAAGCGGTTCTCGACAGCGGCAAGTATGACGAAACCTGGGGCTACTACCCGTTCAACTCCGGGTATTTCATGTGCTTGAAGCTGAAGCACGTCACCGCTGAGGCGCTGCGGCAGCACCTTCTCACCAAGTACGGAGTCGGCACCATCGCCCTCGGCGAGACCGACCTGCGCGTCGCTTTCTCGTGCATTGAAGAGGAAGCGGTGGAGGAACTGTACGATTTGATCCACCAAGGAGCGCTTGAGCTGGCAGCAGCGAACGCCGCGACCTGATTCCGGCCTGTTCCTTCTTATAAGACGAGCAAAAAGGCTCTCCCCCTTGCAGCAAGGGTGGAGAGCCTTTTCCATTTGAGGGCTCCGGACGGCTAAATCAGAAGGAGCTCGATCTTCGCTTCTTTAACCAGCTTCGCATGCGTAGCAGCAGCATGCGGAAAGCGAGGGTCAGCCCGGTGACGATCCCCGTGATCGTCACGCCGAGCGCGATGTACTGGAACAACGAATACGTCCTCAGGACCGACCAATCGATCGTCGGGCCTTTCAGGTCCTCGATGACCTGGTTCATGCCATAGATTCCGCTGATGACGGTATAAATCGTAAAGATCATGATGAGCTGATTGGTCTTGCGATCGGTGGTGTCCGCCTGGAATTTGTACAGGTCGTTCAGCGTCTGCTTCACTTCCTCATACAAGCCGATGTTGCCAAACAACTGGCGAAGCTGGATGAAGAGCTCCCGCCCCTGCGACTGGGTGACCAGCTCGAGGAAAAAGTACCTCGACGAGAACTTCGTGATCTGCCCGATCAGCTCCTCGATGTCATCGGGATTGCGGTCATACCTTACCGTCGAGTAGCTATTGCTCAGCTTCAGCAGGACGATCTTGTGAAACAGGTTGAGGATAAGCCCATAATAATACTCGCCATAGATCTGGTTGGCGAGCATCCGCCGAATCTCCCCGCTCCGGCTCGTCAGACAGCAGAAGGAGTTCTCGTCCATGACATAATGAGTATGCGGCGCCCAACGCGCGTAGGCATGCTTGTCGAGATAAGCCTCAATATAGTCGAGGTTGCTGGAGCTGATGTGCGGCTTTCCGTCGAGAGTCAGTCCGTCGATCCGGGAGGCCCGATACAAATCCTCGCGATGGATCTCGGTCCCTTCCGGGAAATTGTAGAACGCCTGCACGTACATTCGCTCATCAACGAAAAAGGGCATCGTTTCGAAATATTCCCCCGCCTGCTCAGAGTTATCGAGGAACGGAAGGATGCTGTCCGCGACCTTTTTGAAGATGAAATCCTCCACCTCCCGATAATCCCGCCCCTCGCATTCCACATAGGTGAGATCATCGGATTCGGTAATGTCCTGCAGGACGCGGAAGCGATTCACGAAATCGAGCGCTTCGGTAAAGCTTACGTTTTCCCGGGAAATCTGAGTGCGAATCGTGATAAACCCGATCGAAAACGGACAGAGGATCACGTCCGCTGACAGGATGCGGAACGGCGTCTGGTTGTGCTGACTCTTCAGAACGCAATCCAGCTCCAGCTCGCGGGAATACCTCTGAAAGGCATCCTCATTCTCTTTATGGGGAAAAAGCACGTTGTTCGTAAACGGTAGAAAATACCGCTCCATTCTCCGATGCGAAACGCGAAAGGAACCGTAGTATCGATCCTCCAGCTCCAGGTTTTTCAGGCTGAACGGCTCGTACCCATCCTCCCTCAGCTTCTTCTTGAAGTCGGCTTGAGACCGGGGGACGATGGAAAAGGGGAAGATGAACTGCACGAGCGCAAGGTCCAACTGCTTTTCCCGCAAATCGGGCATATCCATGAATGGGGGTCCCCCTCTTGTTCAGCATGTATTCTAGCGTTTGTTCAGCGTGGGAGTGGAGCCTTCGTCAGGGACGATTGCCCTTATCCTTGTCCTGCTCCCGCTTTTCCTTCAGCCACTTCGGCGCTCCCTTGGCCTTGCGATCCCGCTCGCGATTGGAACGCGCGCGGGACGTGTCCGCCCCGGCCTTCGGCTTCGGCTTCGCGGGAACCGCCGCGCTTGCTCCGGGCTTCGGCTGAGAGGCCTCCGGCTGTGCGCCGTTGCGCTTCGTCGGCTGCTTGCTTCCGCTTGTCGTCGCTCCTGCCGCTGCCGTCCTCGGGGCAGCCGAACGGCCGCCGCCCGAGCGCGGGCCGCCCTTGAACCGTCCCTGCTCGTCCAGCGCGAGCGACTCGCCTCCGTACAGCTTGCGCTCCTCGAAGGTCACGCCAAGTGCCTTGGCGTATTTGTCCAGAATGAAGCGCTCGCGGGAGGTAAGCAGGCTCAGCACGGTGCCGGAGCGGCCCATTCGGCCGGTGCGCCCGGCGCGATGCACGTAGTGCTCGGCATCGATCGGCAGGTTGAAGTTGATCACGTGCGTGACGCCGGGGAAATCCAGCCCGCGCGCTGCGACATCCGTCGCCAGCAGCAGCTGGAATTTGCCGTCGCGGAATCCGCTCATCACCCGCGCGCGCTCCTGTTTGGAGGAATCGCCGTACAGCGCTTCGATGGAAAGGCCGGTATAGCGAATCTTGGCGGCGACTTCGGCGATGTCTTCGGTATCGCCAATGAAGACGATGGCCATCTTCGGGTTATAGTGGCGCACGATGCGGCGCAGCAAATCGATCTTATTCCGTTCCTCGCCGACCAGGTACAGATGCTCCAGAGTGGAAGCCGTCTTCTCCTCCGGCTTGATGGCAAGCTCCGCCGGCTCCTGCATCCACTTTTTGGCCAGACTGCGAATGCCTGCTGTGATCGTCGCCGAGAGGAACAGGATTTGACGGTCGCGCAGCGCTCCGCTCAAAATTTTGTCCACCTCGTTCTTCGAGCCGAGGTCGAAGACCTGATCCACCTCGTCCACCACGATCGTCTTCACGTTATGCAGGCTAAGCTTGCGCTTGGTGATCAGCTCCAGCACCCGGCCTGGCGTGCCTACGACGAGCTGAGGATGAAGCTTGAGCTTCTCCACCTGGCGCGACACGGAAGCTCCGCCAATCAGCTGCTGCACGCGCAGCTGGGATCCGGCCGCCAGCTTCTCGGCCTCCTGGACGATCTGCATGCCGAGCTCACGCGTCGGTACGAGAATGACGGCCTGAACGGCGCGCTTCTCTTCCTCGAGGCGAGCCATCACAGGCAAGAGGTAAGCGAGCGTCTTCCCCGTTCCGGTCTGCGATTGGGCGATGACATCCTTGCCCGAGAGAATAACCGGAATCGCCTCCTGTTGAACGGGAGTAGGCTCCTCAATGCCTGCCTCGCGCAGGTTTTGCACAAACCGCCCGGGAAGCGGCCATTGATCGAAGGTCGTTGTCATTGCGTGTAAAAACTCCTTTTGTCGTTTCATCGTACTGGGATTCTCGGTCTATCATAGCATGAACCGCGCGTGCAGAGAAGAAACCGCCCGTTTGGGCGCCCTCTGCACGATAAGGCGGCTCAAGAAACGGACGGTTTGGACAGGCTTGCGGATGGAACCCTATGCTTCAGCGAGGGGTCGGGGGTCAGATTTGCCCGACCCAATCATTCGAGGCAACCGTTGCCCAGCGCTCGCGAATCTCGCGGATGATGCCGGGGGACAGCTCCCCTTTCTCTAGCAGGCGGGCATTCTGCACCCAGCGTTCCGGGTTCCTCGTTCCGACGATGGCAGTTGATACGCCGTTCATGGAGAGCGTAAACCGCAGCGCCGTCGCCACCGCATCTTGCGGATGCTCCTCCAGGAAGGCATAGTTCAGCTCTCGCAGCCTGCGCCAGTATTCCGTGGCATACTCATTCGCAGGCGGCTTGTCGCCTGATGCCCATGCTACGTTCGCAATCGGCCGCTTGGCGATGACCCCCATCTCCCGGTCGCGTGCCTCCGGCAGAATCCGATCGATGCCATGCTGGTCGGCAAGGTTGACGGAGGTTTGCAGCGAATCGAATGCTCCGGTGCGAATGGCATAGAGTGCCGCTTCGTTCTCCCCGCTGTAGCCGATGTACCGAACCTTGCCGGCCTCCTTCGCCCGCTTCAGCACCTCGATGACCTCGCCTTGGCGGAGGGTTTCCTCCGAGCAGCTGTGGAGCTGGATCAGATCCAGGTAATCCGTCTTCAGCCGTTTCAGGCTGCGGTCGATGGACTCGGCCAGGAGAACCGGGTCCCAATCCTCTCCTTCGAGCCCGGAGGCGTGTCCGCATTTTGAAAACAGGTAGAAGTCGTCCCTTCGCTTGGAGGCGACGAGGCCGATCCATTCTTCGCTGTTCCCGTAGCATTCCGCCGTATCAATGACATTCAAGCCAGCATCCAAAGCGCTGTGGAGCAGATTCTCCACGGTGTGGACATCCTCCGAACGGCGAGGATCAAGCGATCCGATTTCGGCCCCTCCAAAGCCCAGCACGCTCACGTTCATATCCGTTTTGCCAAAAGGGCGTTTTTCCATCTTCGCTGCCTCCTTTATAGACACGCTTGATTGTTGAAATGCCTTCTCTTCTCTTTTACCCTTATTCCCGAAAATGACTCCTGCTTCCGAGGGTGCTTCTCCGTATCGCTTCTGATAATATAGGTAGGATAAGCTCCTAAGCCTTACGATAACCGATTTCCAAAAAGAGGTGAACCCCATGCCCGGCTATATCCTTGATCTGGACGGTACTTTGTACGCCGGTACGAACCCGATTCCAGAGGCGGCGGCTTTCCTGAACCACTTGCGCGAGCAAGGCGCGCCCCGCCTCTTCGTCACCAACAATTCCTCGCGCACGCCTGAGGCAGTCGCTCGCCATCTGCGCGAGATTCTAGGCATTCCCGCCGAAGCCGAAGAAGTGCTCACCTCCGCGCAGGCGGCCGCCCGTTATCAAGCGGAAGCGGCTCCCGGAAGCCGCGTCTACGCCATCGGAGAGGAGGGACTGCGGCAGGCGCTTGTCGATGCAGGGCTCGTCCTTTGCGATGATGCGGATGAAAAGCCGGATGCCGTCGTTCAGGGAATCGACCGCTCCTTTACCTATGAGAAGCTCTTTGCCGCCAGCCGGGCCATTCGGGCAGGAGCCGCCTTCATCGCCACGAATCCCGACCTTCAGCTCCCGACCGAGCGCGGACTTACACCGGGGTCCGGCTCCCTCACCGCCGCGATACGCGCCGCTTCCGGGCAGGAACCGGTCTGGATCGGCAAGCCGTCGCCCATCATCATGACCTATGCGGTGGAGAAGCTGGGACTCCCCGCCGACGAGATCTGGGTGGTCGGCGACAACCTGCGGACGGACATCGCCGGCGGATTGGCAGCGGGATGCCGTACCGCGTGGGTGCTCACGGGGATCGCTTCCGGCGTCGATCCCGAGGCCGAAATGGCCGCAAGCGGCATTCGGCCCGAGCGAATTTTGCGCCATTTGCTCGACTGGCCCGATTTGTAATTCCGCTCATTGCCCTCCGACCGCTTCTCGCCTATAATACGTAGTACGAAAAGAATTATTTATGAAAGACAAAAACATAATAATCAATAATTATTGGCAAAAGGAGGCGCCCCTTTGAACATCAACCAGTTGGAAACCTTGATCACCATCTCCAAAACCATGAGCTTTCGCAAGGCAGGGGAGCTGCTTAATCTGACCCAGCCCGCCGTATCTGCCCAGATCAAGAGCCTGGAGGACGAATTCGGAACGGTGCTGGTCGACCGCAACCAGCCGGTGACGCTGACAGACAGCGGCCGCGTGTTTCTGGAGCATGCGTATCGCATCCTGCACACCGTCGAGGATCTGAAGCAGCGCCTCGCCGACATGGAGAGCATCCCGCAGGGCAACATTAGCGTCGGCACCACCGCCTCGATCGCGGTACAAATTCTGCCGCGCGTGCTGTCGTATTTTCAAAACCAGTATCCGCTCATCAAGCCGTCCATTCACTCGATGACGTCCTCGCAAATCCTGAGCTCGGTGGAGAACGGCAGCGTGGACATCGGCATCTCTTACCTGTTTGACAAGAACTCCACCGTCGAGAGCTCCGTACTCTATTACGACACCTTTGAGCTGATCGTTTCCCCGAATCACCCGCTCGCCGCCGTCGGCCATGCGACCGCAAACGATCTGCATCATCTGCCGCTCATCCTGATGACGCCGGGAACGGCCGTCCGCCGCTTCACCGACAAGCTGTTCCGAGAGCTGGAGATCAACCCGCAGGTGGTGATGGAGCTGTCGAGCAGTGAAGAAGTGAAGCGCGTGGTCGAATTGAACCTCGGCGCCGCCATCATCCCCAAGAACTGCGTGGCGAACGAGCTGCGGCTCGGCACGCTCCGCCTCGTCAACCTCGACGAGATCGAGACGAGTCAGCCGGTCGTCGTCATGTACAAGACGGGCCGTTACCTGAGCTCAGCGATGCTGCAATTCCTGAATGACTTGAAGGGAATGCCCCAGACGAAGTTTCTCGGCAGTGAATAAGGAGGGTTAACCCGTTTGAAATTCGATTTGCACACCCACCACGAACGCTGCGGACACGCAGACGGCACCATTCGCGACTATATCGAAGCCGCCATCGAAAAAGGGTTTTCCGTCATCGGCATCTCGGACCACTCCCCTTATTTTGGCCGGGAGGAGGATCATCCCGAGCCTCATATCGTGATGGCGAAGAGCCAGTTCACCGCTTATATCTCGGAAGTTTTGAAGCTGAGAGAAGAGTACAAGGACCGGATCGAGGTGCTGCTCGGCATCGAATCCGATTACTATCCGTGGCACGCCGATGTCTACCGGGAAGCCTTCGCTCCTTATCCGTTCGATTACATCATCGGTTCGGTCCACCAGACGACGAATCGGGTGAGCATCTTCAACAAGTCGCGCTGGAGAGATTTGTCGGATTTCGATAAGGTCCAGGTCAAGGATGACTACTACCAGCTCATCCGAAAGTCTGCCGAGAGCGGCATGTTCCAGATCCTCGGACACATCGATGCCATGAAAGGCAACTACCCGCCCTTCTCCGGCATCGTGACCAAGGCCGTTGACCGCACCCTCGCCGCCATCGCGGAGACCGGAGTGGCCATCGAGGTCAACACCTCCGGCAAGACCAAGCTGAGCGGCGGCTGGTACCCCTCCGACGACATTCTCGAGCGCGCCTGCTATTACCAAATCCCGATCACCTTCGGGTCCGATGCGCACATCCCGGATCGGGTGGGCGATGAATTCGACCAGGTGCAGCAGAAGCTGCGGGAGATCGGATTTACCAAATGGGTCTTCTTCCGTCAAAAGATCATGCAGCACGTCCCGCTGTAACTCAAACAGCCCGCCAAACCGTCCTCACGGGGACGAATTGGCGGGCTGTTTTATTGGCGAGCGGTTCCGTTTGGCGTCAAATGTTGAGACGGCCTTTGGCCGCAGCTGCCTCTCCTTCCGCCTTCAGGCTCGCCTTATCGGGCTTGCCCAGAGGCGTGTAGGGCAGCTCCTCGCGAAACACCAGCTCCCTCGGCATCTGGTAACGGGCCAGGCGACCGGCCCGAAGCCAAGCGAGCAGCTCGTCAGCGGTAAGGGAAGCTCCTGGGAGCGGAACGATGAAGCCCTTCAGCCGCTGACCGAAGGCTTCGTCGGGAACGCCAATGACGGCGGCATCCGCGACGAGGGGATGCCGCCGCAGCACCTGCTCGACCTCCAGCGGGTAGACATTCTCTCCCGCAGAGACGACCAAATCATCCGTGCGGCCTCCCAGGTAGTAAAGACCGTTCCGATCCCGATACCCGATATCTCCGGTGGCGGTCCATTTTCGGCGGCGGCTGGCCATCGCGCTCCGGCTCCGCACCGAGAGAACGCCAAGGGTGTCCGGCGGAGCCTCTCGTCCGCTGGCGTCCTCGATACGAACGCGCACCCCGGGGATGCGCCGGCCAATCGTCACGGCCGATTGGCACAAGTCCCCAGGGGCGGCGATCAACGTGAGGCCGGCTTCCGACGTGCCGTACAGGTTGTGCAGCACAGGCCCGAGCGTACGTGTCACCTCCTCGACTAGACGCGGGCTCAGCACGGCGCCGCCGGCGGCGATGCACCGAAGGCTTGTCATCGCCTCGGGGTCCTGGGCGAGCATCTTCTCAACCATGAGCGGCACCGCCGTCATGACCTCCACCTGATGCTCGCGTACCGCTCGGCAGGCTTCTGCTGCCTCGAAGCGGGGGCGCACCACGGTCTTCCGGCCGAGGGCAAGGAAGACAAACAGCACCGCGAGCCCATACCCGTGAGATAGAGGAGTTGCCAGGTAGGCGGCGTTCGCCTGGGTGAGCTTCAGCCGATTCGTCAAGGCGAAGAAAGGCCCCAAGTAAGCAAAGAGAGACGGCTTATGCTCCGCTTCCTTGGCCTTGCCGGTCGTGCCGCTCGTCAAGAGAACAAGCCCGCCGGATGCAGAGCGTGCCAAAGGCGAGCCTGGGGCTCTTTCGTCCAGAGCTTCGCCAGCCAAGAGGGAAAGCGGAAGCCGCTTCAACCCTTGGGGTAAAGGAACACCAAGGGTCTCCCCTGACGAATAAGCTTGTTCCGGGCGGGTCCGCCGCTCTCGCGCTTCCAGCCGTTCAGCGGCATCCTCGTCATGGACGAGCCAATCCAGCCTCTGCTCCTGCAGGCGACTGGCCACCTGCTCGTTGGATAGCTCCGGGTTCAGCAGAACGAGGTCGGCTCCGGTGCGGGAGACGGCGATGATGAGCCGAATGAACGCGGCGCTGTTGCGACACAGCGTCCCCACCCGCTGTCCGCGGGTCAACCCATTCGAATCGCGAAGCCGTTTCGCCAGTTGTTCGGAGGAAGCCGCAAGCTCGCGATAGGTTAATGCTTCCCGCTCATCGGCAACCGCCGGACGGTCTGGATACAACCGGGCGGCATACTCGACAAGGGCCAGCAGGTTGATGCCGTGGCGATGAATCGAGCGAACCAGCGCGGCCATGGATGAAGTCCCGAGAAGGCGGGCGAGCGGGTAGCGGCGAACCGACCTTGTACGCGGGTTCGGGATCATGACCGCTCCTCCCCGAACCTCTTCTGCTTTCGCACCGCCGACCTTGCCCATGCGGGATGGAAGAGCCAAGCCATCGGGCAAACAATGCGGAACCACCACGGATGAACTCGCTTCCTGTGCGTATACAGCATGCGCAGGATGCGCCGGGCCGCCTGGTCGGCAGCCATCGTCGGAGCATTCCGATAAGCCGCCGTTGGCTCGATCATCGGGGTTCGAACGAGCGGCAAATAGATGGTAGACGTCCGAACCCCCGCCGCCTTAAACTCAGGTGCTGCGGATCGCAGCCACGTATCCATGGCGGCTTTGGAGGCCTGGTACGCCGCCCAATGGGGAAAAGGCGGCAGAAGCACATTGATCGTGGAGACATTGACGATGTGGCCGCCGTTCGCCTGCAGATAAGGCAAAGCAGCCAGAATGAGAGCCACGGGTGCCGTATAGTGAATCGCCATCGTTCTTTCGAAATCATGGAGCCTTCCGAGTGACTCCAGGATCGGCCGGCGGATGGAGTGCCCGGCGTTGCTCAGGAGAAGATCGATGCCCCGCGGCTCGCGCTGCATGAGCTCGATCAACCTCTTGCGGTCATTTTCTTGCCGGAGATCGGCGGCCAGCACCTCGACCGATGCGGGCTTCGCCGCCAGCTCCTGCTGGAGGGCATAAAGCTTCTCCTCTCGGCGGCCCGTGAGCAGAAGTCGGACGGGAACCTCCGCAAGCTGCCTTGCCAACTGCTCGCCTATGCCGGAGGTAGCCCCGGTCAGCAGAATGGTCTTGCCTTTCAGCGCAAGAGCAAGCTTATCGAAATTCAGCGAAGTGTGAGGGTAGAGTGCATGCTCCAACAGACGTCGAAAGGCCATGGCGACTCCTTTCCAAACCAGGGTGGCAATTAGGGGTGACAGCTTGTGCTGGAAGCTTTGGGAGAGGCCGGGACGGTCATGACGAACCGCTGCTTGCTTCCGGGAGCGCTCCAATAGCGTTCGTGTCCCGGAAGATCGTCAAACCAAGCCGCGTGAGGCGGGCAGTCCAGCAGCATCAGCTTGCCGTAGCGTCCCTCCCGGGACTGGTGATATTTCAAATAGGCTTTTCCTTTCTCAATGCCCAGAATCTCGATTTTGCCGGAGGAGTGGCTCATCACGAGACGAACCCGTTTTCCAAGGCCGGAGGTCCGTGCCTTCGCTTCCTCTACAAGCCGGTAGACCCTCTCCAGCGGAAGGACGAACCTGATGTTCCCGGCTACCGGGCGGTTAACAAAAAAGTAATAAGGCGCGACCCCCATCCAAGACAGGCGGTCCAGAAGCTCCCCGAGGACACCCGCATCATCATTAATGCCCTTCAGGATCGGCGTCTGGTTCATGACGATGGCTCCCGCATCCTGCAAGGCGCGGAAAGCGCGGCAGGCCTCGGGTGTCAGCTCCCTTGGATGGTCCATGTGCGCCATGATGTAGATTCTCTTCTCCGGTGTGGAGTATTGCCGAACGGCCTCCAGTAAGGCTTCATCCTCATAGATTCGCATCGGCTGGAAGGCAGGCATCTTCGTCCCAAGTCGGATGATTTGGACATGCGGAATCTCTCGAAGCTTGCTGAGGATGGCCGTGAGCTTCCCGGTCGAGAGCATGAGGCTGTCTCCTCCGGTAAGCAAGACGTTGCTGATCTCGGGATGCTGGGCTATGTAGGCAATTCCCGGTTCCGGATTCGCGGTTGCCTCTTGGACTTCCTGTTGGAAGAGTCGCTTGCGGAAGCAATATCGGCAATAGGAGGCGCACACCTCCGATACGACGAGCAAGGCGGTTGCGCCATACTTGTGCTGGCAGCCGGGAACAACGTAATTGGCTTCTTCATCCGAGGCGTCCAAGCGGCCGTATTCAGCCAACTCACCTTCCCCCGGAATGACCAGCCTGCGAATGGGATCGTGCGGGTCGTTCCAGTCGATCAAGTTTAAGTAATAGTCATTCACGCGCAAAGCATATCGCTCGGCAACGGAGCGAATCTTCTTTCGCTCCTCTTCATTCAGATACGTATCCAGTCTGGCCATAGTGGCGAAGCTTGCCGGTGTCATCATGGATCGTTCCTCCTTATCCTTATGGGCAGATATGCGCTTGCTGCACCCGCAGGGCGGAAAAAGTGCCATCCGCCGGGTCGGACCTCCTCTCCTTGCTGGAATGGGCTGTCAGGAACAAGAAACAGCCAGCAGACGTTCAGACAGAAGGGTCGATGGATGCAAAAAAAGACCCGGAAAGGGTCTTGTCGCGTTCTGCTCATGAGGAAAAAGACGGACCCATCTTCTGCCGACGAGGTTAGCTGACGGGCTCGGGAAGGATGGTTCCCTATGCCGCAACAAATGCGGCGATTCGCCCCAAAGACTTGGTTCCCCCGCTCTCCGGACGAATGGTCCGGAAATTAAGCGCTACCAATTATTGTACCCTTGATCTCCGCATCTGGCAACCCTGGGCAACAAAACACCCCTTCCGCCGAAACGGAAGGGGTATCATTCTAATTGCGGGGGCAGGATTTGAACCTGCGGCCTTCGGGTTATGAGCCCGACGAGCTACCGGGCTGCTCCACCCCGCGTCAACTTTTACATCATATCACGATCAGCAACAGGATGCAACAACAATCTTCTTTGATTCTCCGCAAAGAGAGGCCGGGCACCCGAAACAAGGGTGGTGAATAGGAAAACGCCTGCCGAAGGTGAACCTTTCAGCAGGCGTCCATAAACAGTCAGATTAGTTCTTTTTCAAACGGAGGCGAAGTCCTGCACCCAATAGGATGAGCCCAAGACCGATGACCTGCAAACCGCGGCTGCTGGCCTCTCCCGTTTGCGGAAGGGTGGCAGGCGGGGTGCTTCCCGATCCCGAACCGGAGCCCGAGCCGCTGGGATCCGTTCCGCCGAACGGAATCTCATCCACGTCGATCTCCACGATCACTTCGGTCTCGTTGCCATCCTGATCGCGTATTATGATGACAAAATCATCTTTGCCGGTGTAGCCAGGCTTCGGAGTGTAGGTCCATTTCCCATTCTCGTCAACCGTTACCGTCCCATTGCTCGGGTCTTTGCCAACTGTAGTCGAACCCCCCGGTGGAACGGAGACTTCACCGCTCACCGGTTTGTCTTTGTCCGTCTCTTCCTGCTGCTTGGTAGGCGCAGGGGTAGGCGTAGAGGTCGGTGCCGCCGTAGGTGTCGCCGTTGGCGTTGTAGACGGCGAAGCACTTGGCGACGGGCTTGGCGTCGTCGTAGGTTCCGTGCTAGGTGTGACGGTTGAGCTAGGTGTAGGTGTCGCGGTCGGCACAATCACAACAGGCGTTGTCGGTGTTGCCGTCGGGCTTTCCGACGGCGTTTCACTCGGCGTTACAGCAGGCGTAGCTGTCGGAGTTCCGGTAGGAGTAGCCGTCGGCGTTACCGTAGGAGTCACGGTAGGCGTCGCGGTCGGCGTTACGGTAGCCGTTGGTGTCGCGGTCGGCGTTGCCGTCGGCGTTACCGTTGGCGTGGCCGTTGGGGCTACGGTTGCCGTTGGCGTTGCGGTCGGTGTTGCCTTCGGCGTAGGCGTCGGAACAATGACCTTCGCGTTGGTCAAGGTCCAGCTCCAAGTCGCTTGGGCCGAGTTCACCTGGAACGAACGCACCGTGGAATCCAGAACGTATCCAGCTGGGGCCTCCACTTCCTTCAATTCATAGTTCCCGCTGCGAAGATTTTCGAATTTCAGAACTCCGCTTGCATCGGTGGTGAGCGTATTGACCACTACGCGGGTGGCACCGACTACACGAGACAGTTCATACTTCGCTCCAGGCAGGAGCGAGGTTGAGTCAGCCAAGTCTACCTTTTTGACCGTCAAGTCTCCACGCAATCCCGTGATGGTGCCGGATCCGCTCGAGAACGCAACGATCACCTCCTGCGTGTTGCTCTTGGTCACCTGCACCGTGTTTTCACCGGAGAAGGAAACGGTATTACCGACTTTCTCACCGTTGCCGGCAAGAATCGCCGATTGGTACTCCAGGATGTAAGGCTTCGTAATGAGCTGGAGGAAGCCAAGCTCAAACGTTTGCTGTCCGCTCGCATCGGTGTTGATCGTCAGGGTGTAGTCTTTTCCCGGCTCAAGCGGCGATCCGGTTTTGGACACGGTCCCGTTGGTTTGAACCGTGGTGGCATAAAGCTTGAAGGAATCCGGCATCAGCAGCTGATTGGAGGTAGGCGTATCGACGATCTTGGCTTTATCAACCGTCGATTGTCCGCGGTTGATATAGACGGTCCAATTCAGGATTTCCCCGTTCTGGGTTCCTACCTTGGCCACATATTCACCGCCCTGTAGAACAGAAGCCGTCCCCTTCAAATCCTTGGAGACCTTCGTCGCTCCATCCAGCAGATTAGCCGTGTTGTTGATCGTCGTCGAGCCGATCAGCTTATCCTTCAGGGTTGTCTTAAAGACAACGGAATAAGGAGTCGTGATCGGATTGGCAAACGTAACCGTAAGCTTGTCATTTACATAGGACACGGTGTAAGCGCCGCTTCCCAGCTCGGTTCCGTTCGCATAGGTTCCATCCGTTTTCACCGTCAGGTTATACACCTTGAGTGAGCCCGCAACCAGTTCCTGCTCTTGCTTGAGCTCATCCACGAGGGTGGCCTGGGTCAGCGGCTTGCTGTTGAAATTCAGCCCGACCGTCCAAGTGATTTCCTTGGTTACGGCGTTGTAGCTCCCCGATTTAAACCCGTTATCCTGCGAAGCCTTCACGGGAGTAAACGTTGCACTCCCCTCTTGGGTTCGGGGTTGGTCGTCCTCGTCTGTCCAGGTCACCTTCGCTTTGTTGGGGAAGTTGACCGCATTTGTTACCCAGTCCTCCGAGAGCCAATCATTGTTAAACTGCGTTTGATAGGTTACATAGATCGGCTCTTGAATGGTGCCCGGGAAGGTCAGGACAAACCCATTGTCTGCTGCATCAGGCGTAAAGGAATAAGAGCCCGTCGGAACCGCGCTGCCGTCCGCATACAGGACACTCCAGGAGCCAGGAACCAGCTTCAAGCCCTTTCTTGGAAAAGTATCCGTGACCGTGACGTTCTTCATCGTTTGGCTATCTTCATTTAAGGAGATTTTCCAGTTGACGGTCTTGCTTTGGTAATTCGCACCGTAAACGGCTTTATGGACAACCATTTGCTCAATATCTTTTGTGGCCGTTTTGGACTCGGCCTTCCAGTTGACGGTGTTGGTAACTGTCGAATCCGTGATCACTTGCTTGTTGGCTTGCGTCTTGTACTCGATGCGAAGCGGCGCATTCACATCCGATGCAAATTGCAGTTTGAAGCCGTTTTGGATGACAACATCATTCCCATCCTTTTTAGGATTGGAGGTGACCGTATAAGCAGAGCCAGGGAGCTCCGCTCCTTTTGTCTCGTTGCCATTCGCGTCCAGGCTGACCGTGTAGACATGAACCGAGCCAGCTACTAAGTCCTGCGAAAGATCGTAATAATCATCCAGCACAGCATCGCCTTGTGGAATTAACTTGCCGTTGTAATTGTACTGAACGGCCCAGCCGATCGTTTGGGTCTTGCTGTCGTAGCTGGTTGAAGTCTTGTTCAGCGCTTCCCCCTGCTTGGTCTGAACGGTCGCTTGTGCCGACAGCACAACAGCGGTTCCGTTCTCTTCCCCCGTAAGCGCAGCTTTATTGGTAAAGCTCGCACTGCTCTTGTCAAGAGAGGCTGCCGTCAGCGGAGTCGTGTAGACGACGCGATAAGCTCCCTTGATCGGGTTTTCGGTAAACGTAACTTTTACCTGTTGCCCCGTAGTGTCCACGGTATACTGGCTAGCCTGAAGAGGCGCCCCTTGAATCACGCTTCCGTCCAGCTGTACACGGAGCTCATAGACGGTTGCTGTAAGCGGAGCGTTAAGCCCAGCCGGAAGATCATCCGTCAACACGGCGTTGGAGAGGGTCCGCAAATCCTTGTTAACGTCGACCGCCCATGTAATATCCCTCGTGTTGTAAGCCGGATAGGCCTGTCCCGACTTGCTCACCGATTGGCTGACATTCGGCTTGAATGTGAGAACCACGGTCTGAGTGCCGCCCTGAACCGGAATGGAAATGTACTGCGTGGTATCGCCTTTGATGATTTCCTTGTCAAACTGCGTCTCGAAGCGAATCGTTCCGTGGATCCCGACTTCTCCCGAATTGATGTATTCGTTGAAGGTCATCACGACATCGTGCGTATCTTTGCTGGCATGGAATGACCCCATGGGCTCTCCCTCAGGACTGATAAGATCGCCCCGAACATCACTAAACAGCTTGAATTCATTCGGCAGGTGGAAGGTAAAGGTATCTCCCCCTTCATAGCCATGCCCATCGGGTAGAGACCAGTTGTAATCGACGGTGACTTTGGCACCTTGTTCATACACAACGTCAGTTACGGCATTCCCCTTGCCGTCATAGACGGCTAGATTCACGCTCGTGATCAGATTCAGGCTGGGTGAAATCTCCGTCGCAGATGCGACGTTCAGCCATCCTCCGCCCGCTATGCACTGCATGAACAGGACGACAAACGCCAGCAGGTAGCTGGTTTTCTTTTTTAGGCTCGACATGTTCTTGCTTCCTCCAATAGCTTTAGAAATGGATAGTGGATGAACATTATATCGAACATAATAATCATTCTAACTAAACAAAAACTGAACAAACGAAAAAAGACCTCCTTCGAAACCGATCGGTTACGGTTTCGAAGGAGGTCTGCTATTCGAGCTTCATGAGGGTGTTGCAGGTTCTTTCTTCGCTTGTACAATGATGCGATGGGTGGCGGTGTCGATCGGATCGCAGGTGATCAACGTAATGATCTCGTCCTTTCCGTTACCGTCCAGTACCGAAAGGTCCGTCGGAAGCACGCGCACAACCCGGAACACCGTATACCGCTCGTGGGCTCCCTTGTAGTCCATTTCCAAGTCGTCCCCCACCTCGATTTCATTGAGACGATTGAACAGCCTGCCGTAGGTACGAGCCCGATGAGCAGCAATCGCTGCATTTCCCACCTCGCCAAACGAGGAAGTCTCCGCCATGTGGGCAGCGCCTACCTTCATGTTCGCCTGACTTGCTCCTTCCAGCACCGGGAGCTCCAGGTCAATCTTAGCAATCCGCAGGATGGCGATAACCCCTTCGGCCATTGCGGCAGGAGATGGGGAGGGTGACACCGCTCCGCCGCTCGCGGCAGGCTCATGGTCAGAGGCGTCCGCTTCTTGTTGAAACAGATGGGTCAGGTCCTCGTACTCCCGCAAAGCATCACCCGAGACCGGGCTGCTTAAAGCTGCTCTCGCCTCCTTGAGCAGCTGTTCCTGCCGGTAATCGTCCACCCATTCCCTCGCCTGCGGCCAAAGGAGTAAGAGGATTCCCGCAAAGATAAGCACATACGCCGCCTTTTTCCACATCCGCCTTCCCTCCTCTTGCCGGAGCTTCGATCCTATAACCAGAGCGAGGCTGAAGAGCCTGCTTCTCCATTCTTGCCTACACTTTACTATGAATCCAGCTTTCATACCACTCGGAAAGCTTGCCCTTGACCTCCAAACCGAGCTCATCCCGGATTCGTTTACCGAAATCGGTATAATGAGCGGTGACCAGCGCCCGCTCGCCCATCTCGGCATAAGCCCGCAGGAGCCCGAGCTCCGCTTCCTCGGAATAGGGCTGCAGCTCCAGCAATCTTCCGTAGACCATGACCGCCTGGGCCTCTTGTCCCTGCTTCCGCAAATAATCACCGATCTGCAGCGCCTTTTCCTTCCATAACAGGCTTAACCGCTCGCGTTCGCTCGCCGCCCAAAGGTACCCGGCACTGCTCAAGTAGTCCCCTTCGTAAGCATGAATCAAGCGCAGCATCTCTCGCCAGTTGCTCTCCTTGGGTTCATCCAACTGCTCAATGTCTCGCTCCCAGCCCTCAGCATCGACTGCCATCCCGTTCAAGGCGAGGCAATACCCTTCTTCCCGGCTGACGTTGCGAATTTCCAACGGGAGGTGCGCTTGCCGCAAACTTTGCCGAACCTGATAAATGGTCGTGTACAGTTGAGCGGATGCGCGCTTCAGATCGGATTCGGGCCACAGCAGTTCAATGAGCCCCTCCTTGGATACGAAGCGCTCCCGATGATGCAGCATATAGGCAAAAAGCTCCTGCCCCTTCGAGGTACGCCACCTGACCGGCTCTGTCCCGGAGCCGGAGCGGCTCTCCACCCTCAGTGTTCCGAAGCAGCGAATCAGCGGTTGATCCTGCGGTTCCGGCTGGGGCGCCGAGTCAGATGATAGGCTTGCATGCAGGCGTTGAATCGACTTCGCCAGCCTTCCCCGATTCAAAGGCTTCAGTAAGTAATCGAGAGCATTCAGTTCGAAGGCTTCCACGGCAAATTCGTCGTATGCCGTCACAAAGACAATTTCGACGGAAGGGAGATCCTGCTGAATGCGATCCGCCGCCTGCAGCCCGTTCAAGCCCGGCATGTGGATGTCGAGAAAGATGACGTCCGGCTTCCGCTCGATCACTTCCGCAAATGCAGATAGAGGATCCGTGTAACTGCCGATAACTTCCACATCGGAATGCTCCTTCAACAACCTGTCCAACTGCAACAGGGCCAGCCTCTCATCATCGATTAAGATTGCCCGGATCACGCTTTCTCCTCCTTCAGCCAGACTCGGAAGGAAACACAAGTCCCTTCCCCCCGTGTGCTTTCAATCTTTAACCCTTGGCCGCACAATCGCTTCAAGCGGCGATCGGTATTCGCCAGCCCGACCCCGGCCGATTGCCGGGTAGACGCTGCGAACACCTCTTGCATCTTCTCATCGTCCATCCCGACGCCGTCATCCTTCACGCTCACTTCTACTTCGTCTCCCCGCTTTACCGTACGGATGACCACGGTTCCCCCGTTCACCTTGGAGGTGACTCCGTGACGCACTGCATTCTCCACCAGCGGCTGTAAGGTCAAAGGCGGCAAATGGAAGGTCAATCCTTCTTCCAGCTCCCAAGCGATACGCAGCCGTTCTCCGAATCTTTCCTGTTCAATGTACAGGTACGCTCTGACCAGCTCCAGCTCATGTTCGAAGGGAACGAACTGCTCGCTGTTCAAAGAATGAAAGCTAATTCTCAAGTAATTGCTGAGGGCATCCAACAGCTCGCCCATCCGATGGACATCGATTTCGGCTAAGGCGGAGATCGAATTCAAGGAATTGAACAGGAAATGAGGATGCATCTGAGCCTGCAGGTAGGCGGCTTCGAGCTCCAATCGCTTTGCGATCGCCTGCTTCAGGTGAATTTGAGCATCGACACGGGTTCGAATCTCCACCCGATCCACGGGCTTCGAGGTGTAGTCGTTCGCACCGGCTCGAAACCCTTCCTCGATGTCATCGGGCTGGGTGCGAGTCGCAAGAAGGAGCACCGGCAATTCGGTCATCGAATAATGGGAGCGGATTCTTCGGGTCAGCTCAAAGCCCGACATCCCCGGCATCATCACATCGCTGATCACCAGATCCCAGGAGCCTCGTTCCAGCAGACGGAGCGCCTCCATGCCGTTCATGGCGAAGGCCAGCTCATATTCTTCAGGGGGGAGCTGATAGGAGAGCAGCTTGAGATTGACAGGATCATCATCCACGACCAGAATGCGCGGCCTCTGATCAGCCGATTGAGGAAGCGGGGCCTCCTGCGTAAACAGGTGCGCATCCGGTAAAATCGGCGGAGCGGCCGCTCCGGGGTTGTCTTCTCGCAGGTCGCTTCCACGGAAAAGGGCCTCCTGCGCAGCCAAGGCGACGCTCTCATCCTTCGAGACCGGGAGCACGAGGCACACATCTGTGCCTTGACCTGGGGAGGAGCTCACCTCCAGTCTCCCGTTGTGCAATTCGGCGAGCATCGTGCAGATGCGGAGTCCAAGGCCCCCGCCTTCCCCGCTCTCTTCGAAATCTCCGCTCTGGTTGTAGGGAGTGGTCACCCTTGCAACCGTTTGAGGGTCCATCCCGATTCCCGTGTCGGTCACATGCAGGAACACGTGGTCTTCGTTCGCCTCCGCGGACAAAACGATCGTGCCGACATGCGTAAATTTAACGGCATTGTGCACAAGATGAGCCAGGAGTTGAGCGAGCCGGGTTTCATCGGCCCACACCCGTGGAATCTCGTCTCCGATCACACTGCGGATTTCAACAGGCTTGTCGTCCAGCAGGTAGCGGAGCTGCTCGAGGATGGTCTCAGCGATCGGCCGAACGGAAACTGCTGACCGCGCAAGCTGCACCTTACCTTCTCGAAGCAGGGAAAGGTCCAGCAGATCGTCAACGAGGCGAGCCATGCGCTTGCTGACCGTCAGCAGGAGCCGTACGCTTCTTTGGGCATCGAAATCAAGTCGCTCGCTCCGTTCCGCCAGTTGACGGGTAATTTGGATAAACCCCTGCAAGGGATGGCGGAGCTCATGAGAGGTATACGCCAAAAATTGATCCTTGGTCTTGTTCGCCGCTTCAAGCTGAGCCGCCAGCTCCCGGGTCTGAACCGTATAGCGATGGTACCTCCGAAACGCATACGTTGCCATGCAAATGAAAGCGACGATGAGATCGAAGGGATAGAAAGGCCGAACGATGTCCAAGTGCCAACGAAAGCTTCCCCAGAAGGAGCTGGATAAGATCGCCAAGGCCGCAACAGCCAGATGGAGAAAGCCGGGGTCCGTTTTCCAAGCGCGGCTGCGGAAAATCCACACCGGTACGGAAAGAAAGGAGCCCGTCATCAGCAGCTGATAGGCCCACAGCTCCTCATGAATGCGCTCCGGTGAAGCAAAGAGCACGAACGCGCAATAAAGAGCCGCTACCCCGGTGTAGAGCCGAATGGCCCAAGCCTTTGGCCTGTCCCGGAATAGACGAAAGACGAGCAGAACGAGCAGGACAAACAGCCAGACATAAGCCACGTGCTTGAGCTTATCTGCCCATGTATAAGAGAAGTGACCTCCCGACCAAGCGAGAAGAAGCTTGGCTTCATCCATGAGGAAGGCGTAGAGGCTGCAGACCAGCAGGAGGAACAAGTACAGAACCGTCCGATTTCGACCGGAATAGCCGTATAGGATGGCCGCATAGATCGCATGCAGGGCCAACACGACAACGAGCATGAACTGCATGACCGAAGAAAAGGCACGCTCCCCGTGAACTTGCTCGTACGTCCCAAATCGGATGGGCCGCTCCATGACTTCAGGGGAGATGCGAACATTGCCCGCTACCTGCAAAACAATGGAGGCCTCTCCTTGCCCGTCCGGAAAAAGCGCCACCTTCGGATAAGCTTGGCGCTGCACTTCATTCGGTTGGATGGAGGGTTCTCCCGTTTGAGCTACAAGCTGGCCGTTTACGTAGACGCGAGAGGCGATGGAAAGTTCCGGAAGGTCTATTCCTAACGGTTCTCCTGTCTTGTCGTAGCGCAGGAGAAGGCGATATGTCCCCGCATAGGCAGATCTGCCTGACAAGACAACGGCTGGATCATGCCCATAGAGCGGTTCATAGTAAACGGTACGCGTGTCCCTTTCCAAAAAATCGTTCGGAGTGAGCAATTGCTCCGGGTAATACTCCCATTCGCCGATCAAGGCCAACGGTCTTTGATCCAGGGGAGTTCCTCGGAGATCGAGCACGCCTTGTCCCGCTTCGGGTTGAGGAAGCTCCTGAAAGTGATTTAGCCACAACAACCGCGCTCCTGTCATCAAAAACGCAGCCAACAGAAGGATAGCAATCCATGGTTTCTTGGTCTTCATGCGGTTAGGGTTTCGACAAACCCCCGACAAACTCCTCTTCTTCCCGCACAAAACACAAATGACGTTCGGCCTGGGGCCAAACGTCATTCTTAAGGATTCGCTGGAAGCGAAGAGTTACTATTGAGCGTCACCGTATACAGAGCGGGTAACCACAGCCTCCAGTTCGGCGAGATGCGCCGCATACTGAGCATAGGTGATGCTGCCGGCATTCAGACGTTCCCGAAGTTGTCCCTCGAGCTGCGCCACCTGCAGGTCGATGACGACTTGCGCGTCTTTGCTATGCTCGCGCGCGATCTCGGCAAGCGATTTGCCTTCGTAGAGCTCGTCATAGAGCTCGTCGTCAGAGGCAAGTCCGAGCGTTTCCCGCAGGTCGTCTTCCTTGCGGGTACTTTCGACGGTACGCACGATGGCCGAGGGCGCTCTCAGCTTCATGCTGGTATCGAGGGCTCTTGACTCCGCCTGAGCTGCGCCGACGCCGCTTCCTGCCGTAAGGGCGGCAGCCATTGTTCCGATGATCAGGATGCGTTTTGCTTTCATGCGGTTCTCCTCTTTTCATTTAAGATTTGCCTTGTCCGTCACTTCCACTATCATCAGTATACCCGCTGTACCTGAAATGAAGCTTAAAGACAAGCAAATCCAACCGAAATTTTATGCAGAGGGAGAACGGGCTGCGTCCAGATCGGCCCTTGGAGCGCGAGGCGGCTTGCGTTCCTTGAGCAAAAATAGGAACAGTGCGGTACCAATCAGTCCGCAGATGGAAGCGCCCATGAGAATGCTGGAATAGGGAACGGTCTTCACGAGGGAGGTGCTGAGCAGGGGGCCGATCGTTCCCCGGATCCCAAACACCATCAGGTGGATGCTGAAGACACTCGCTTCCCGCCCCGGCGCAATGCGGAAGACAAAGCTCAGTACCCCGATGTCCCAGATGGCGTCTGCAATGCCCTGAATGCCGCTGGCGACCAGGACCGAGCCAAAGCTCGGGATAAGCCCGTACAACAGCGGGACGACAATCACGGCGCCGAGCCCGTAAACCAGCGTCCGCTTCGGAGGATATCGATCGAGCGCCCAACCGGAGATCAAGTAGGAAAGCAACAAGAACGCGTAGTAAACGACCCGCGCCGTACCAATCTGGCTGTTCGTCAGACTCAGCTCCTTGACCTGAATCATCTGATAGAGCGGGCTGGACAGAATGTTGCCGAAGCCAGCCAAGGTCGTGGCAAGGAAAAAGACCAGCAGCTCCCGATTCCCGAGAAGCAGCGAGAAGCGTTCGCGCCAGTTGGTTTGCGTCACAGCCCTTGCTGCGATGGCCGGTTCGCGGCTCCCGTCCTCATTGCGGATGCCGCGGAAGATCAAGAGCGAGACGGCCCCCGTCAGCGCGGCGGAAAGAAGCGCCGGCCTTGGCCCCGCATGATCGATCCAGGTGCCGATGCCGAAGGCCATCGGCATCATTAGTACGCACATCCCAACCCGTACGTACCCGAGAAGCTTCCCTCTCTGCCGGGCCGGAAAAATCCGGGTCAGCAAAGCGGCATAAGCGGGAGACTGCATGCCCATGAGCAGTTGAAACACAAGTGCAGTTGCGACAAAGGCGACAGGTGCTCCAAGAAGAGCCGGTACGATGACCAGCAGCCGCCCGATCAGGTTCGGGATGAAGAAGAACCGACGGGGGCCAAATCGCTCGATCCACCCGGTCCACAGAGGCGAGAACAACAGCCCGATGGCAGGCGAGGCGGTGAGCAGGCCGATCTGAAGATCGGAAGCCCCCTGCTGGATGGCGACCGGCACATAAAACTGGTTAAAGACCACATTGAATAAGCTGTAAAGCAGGGTCGACGTAAAATCCAACTTGAAGTTGGACCAAGCGATGTCGCCGATCGGAAGTCCAAGGCGGGACTTCAATCCGGTTTTCATGGAGTGCTCCTCTTTCGATTTCGTGATTTGTGCCAAGCTCAGGAACAGAATACCCGATTTATTCCGGCTGCGAAAGCGAAAGTTTTCCGACTCTCCAATCGCAAAAACAAGCCGACCGGAGGGTCCGGTCGGCTTGTCACTAAGGGAAGCGGTTCGTGTAATGCGGTCGGCTTAGTAGCCCAGAGCCTTGCGAGCGTCTGCCCACTTCTTGTTGATGCTGTCGAATGCTTTTTGCAGGTCAGGAGCCTTGACGAGCTCTTGCTCTACAGAACCCGTGCTGACTGCGATTTCAGCCTTGTTGGCGATTTCGTTGAACTTCGGATCGGTCGAGGTGCTTTCGATGAAGTTCGGGTTGTAGGACTTGAATTCAGCCATTTGCGGTACAGCCGGCTCTTGGTCCTTGTAAATCGGCATGAAGCCGGAGTCTGCTGCGTAGCTGGATTCCTTGATGAAGAACTCAACCCATGCCGTAGCGAGCTCTTTGTTCTTGCTGTCCTTGCTTACTCCGATGAAGTAGTCGCCACCCAGCGGTACATTGTACTTGCCGGTGTTGTCATACGGAAGCGGGAAGAAGCCGATGTCTTCAGAAGCAGCGCCTGCGCCGATTACTTGCGGAATGACCCAGTTGCCCAGGAAGTACATAGCTGCTTTACCGGATGCGATTTCACCCTTGGACATTTCCCAGTTGTTCGTGGAAAGGTCTTTTTCTGCCCAGCCCTTGTTCACGAATTCGCGAGCGATGCTGACCAGCTTGCCGTAAGGTCCGTCAACCGTAAACGGCGTGTCGGTTCCAATCAAGGTATCGGTATATTTCGGGTTGCCATCAACGTACCAGTAGGAGTTAATTCCCCAGTTGGTCATCGGCCATTGAGCGCCGTAGTTCAGGTACAGCGGGATGATGCCCTTGTCCTTCAGCTTTTGAGCGTCAGCATACAGTTCGTCCAGGGTCGTCGGAACTTTGTCGATGCCAGCTTCTTTGAAGGCTTTCTTGTTGTACACGATCCCTTGCGTATTTACGCCGGTTGCGATGCCGTAACGCTTGCCGTCCAGCTCGCGAACGTCAGCGAAGTAAGCATTTTCGAACAGGGAATCCGGAAGGGCTTCATAGTACTTCGGAAGGTCACTCGTCGGCATACCGCCGTCCAGCATGTTGACGTCGCCAGCTTCGCCGGTCGTCAACCGAACCTTGATATCGGTTGCATAGTTCGTGAGTCCTTCGAATTCAACTTCGGCATTCGGATACTTCTCTTTGAACTTCTTCACGTATCCGTCCAGCGTGCCGTCGTTTACATAGTCGGTACGGTGGGTCAAGACCTTAATCTTACCCTTAAGGTCGCTAGCCGGTGCGGTCGATGCGGCGTTGGTGGCAGCCGGAGAAGCGGAAGGCGATTCGCTCTTTTCTGCTTCGTTGCTCGATCCGCAAGCAGCCAACATCGAAACCATCATAACGGATGCCAAGCCGACTCCAATGCTTTTCTTTTTCATTCTAAGTTCAACCCCCGTGGATTGGATTAGCGATCCTGATTGGATCACCGCTTGATATCGCTTACAATACCCAGTATAAGCGGTTACATATACAAGAAAAATGGTTTCGGTTTGTTTTTCTTGTTATCAATTGTGCTAACTCACTCAATTGTTAGCGCTTTACGTCCGGTTTATGCAGGAGAAATGAAAACGCCTTCCCCCTCTCTCGACCATTCGAGAGACAGGAAAGGCGTTTTGCTGCAAGGATGCGCTGATTGGGTTGGTTATCCTTTGACGGCTCCGCTCGTGACTCCAGAGAAGATGTACTTCTGCAGGAAGAGGAAGAGAACAACCGTCGGAATGAAGATGATCAGGATCCCCGCGGAAATAACGTTGATCTGAGCTGCATTCGGACCGACGAAGGAGTAGATCGCCGTCGAGACAACGCGCAGCTTTTGAGCCGGCATGTACAGGTAAGGGGTGTAGAAGTCGTTGTAGATCGAGATGCTCTTCAGGATGACGAGTGTAGCGGTTGCCGGAGCAAGCAGCGGGAAGATGATGGAGCGGTAGATTTTGAAGAGCGAGGCCCCCTCCATCATGGCGCTTTCGTCAAGATCCTTCGGAATGCTGTTGATGAATTGCAGGTAGATGACGATCTGGAGAACGTCCGCACCCAGGTAGAGCAGAATCGGAGCTCCCATTGTGTTGTAGAGACCGAAAGCCTTGATTACGCTGAACGTCGAAACTTGCGTCGTGATGGTCGGAATCAGTTGAGCTCCGAGGTACAGAGCCATGATCGGCGCTCTCAGCTTGAACTTGAAGCGACCGAGCGCATAAGCGACCATCGTACCGAAGATGATGTTACCGGCCAGCGAAATCACCATGATGATTCCGATGTTCCAGAAGCTCGAGCCGAGCTTGCCGATCTTCATTACGCGCTTGAAGTTATCGAAGTTGAAGAAGTCGTGTGGTAAAGCCATACCGGATTGATAGTACTCCACCTGAGTCTTGAAGGCTCCGATGAACACCGAGTAGATCGGGAAGAAGACGACGAACGAAGCGGCAATCAAGAACAGGTATTTGAGTACACTGACCAGCTTGTTTTGTTTGGTTTCCATCTCAGTCTTTCCCTCCCGGCAGCAATTTGCGTTGGATGAAGATGATCACAACGACGAACAGCATGAGCACAATCCCCATTGCGGAAGCGAGTCCCGCCTTCTGGAATTTAAATGCGGTGTCCACAGTCTGAATAACGAAGGTGGATGTGCCGTTCGCACCGAGCATCATGACGTACGGAATTTCGAACGCCGCGAGCGCACCGGTCAAGGTGAGAATGAGCTGCAGTTCCAGGACGCTGCGAATACTTGGAAGGGTCAGGTAACGGAATTGCTGCCAGCTGTTGGCTCCGTCGATCTTCGCAGATTCGTACATGTCACCTGGGATGGATTGAAGGGCACCGATGAAGATAATCATGCTGAGGCCCATGAACTTCCACATCGAGATGAACGCCAGGGAGAAGTTGACCAGATGCTCATTGCCGAGCCAGGATTGCTGCCAGGACTCCAGTCCGATGGCCCCGAGGAAAACATTTAGCGAACCGTACTCCATGTGGTAAACGTTCTTGAACATGATGACGGTTGCAACGCTGTGAAGAACATACGGCAAGAAGAGAATCGCGCGGAATACGTTGCGTCCTTTGAGCTTGCCGCTAAGAATAACAGCGAAGAACAAGGCGAGCGCGGTTTGAACTAGACCGCCGATAAAATAATAAGCGTTTACTTTAAACGAAGCAAAGATCTCGGGTCGCGTGAAAATCTCTTTGTAGTTGTCAAACCCTACCCAGTTCATATCCCAACCTACACCCGTCCAGTCGGTGAAGCTGTAATACAGGAGCGACAGTGCCGGGTAATACGACAGCACGAGCAAGAGCGCTACCGGTATCAGAAGAAAGCCAAACAGGATGAGCGTGCGCTGGTTTTTGTAGCTGAGATTGTTGAACATGATCGAACCCCACTTTCCATTGGCATGCAGAATGAGTCAAAACCGAAAAAAAAGCCTTCCCGTTTTGGGGAAAGCCCGGTAATCGCTTTCATCAACAGTATAAACGGTTGACCCCGCAATTATAATGGTCTTGGTTTGTTTTCTTTGTCTTCATTTGCGTTCCATGTGAAAGCGTTTCGTTTCCAGCCGCCTCTTACAGGCGAACCCGATCGCGGTATTCCTTCGGTGTAATCCCCACGACCTTTTTGAACACCTTGTTAAAATAAGCGGGGTCGGCGTACCCTACCCGTTCCCCAACCTCATAGGTCTTCAAGGCCAGCTCCGAAACCAATAATCGCTTTGCTTCTTCCATGCGAAGAGAGATGATGAGGTCGGTGATCGTCTCTCCGGTCTTCATGCGAAACAGCTTGCTCAAATAGCTGGGAGTCAGATAGACGATCTCCGCCAGCTTGCCGAGCTCTAGCTCTTCCTTGTAATGCTCGTGAATGTAGGTTCTTACCGTCTCGATCATCCAATTATCCTGCTGCACATCCTTCAAGAGCCCGAACTGCTCTTGAACCTGATGAAGCAAGGCACGCTGGAATTCGTTCCATTCCGAATAGCTGGGCGGGAGAACGGGTTCCACCAGCTCCTCGGCTCCAATGGGCAGATTGCGCTCCGTTCGCTCCTCTCGAATGAGGGTGAAGAGCAGGCTGCTGTGCTCTTGCACCACAGACCAGGGAAGACGCAGCTTGGCCGCCTCTTGAATCCAGGACTTGAGCGCGGTCTCGGCCCGTTCGTAATCCACGGTATGCAGAGCAGCACGGAAATCCCGGTCGATGAGCCGATGAAGCGCGTGGGTGTCCTCTAGCCGCTTCGGCAGCCGATCTGCGGTTTCGAAGGCCCGAATGCCTTCCGCATACCATGCATGATGCACCGCGTTCCCCGCGTGCTGGTAAGCCTCATGGAGGGAATGGCTATCTGCAAAAAGCCCGGAAACGCCTGCGCGAACATGGACGTTGGCGGGAAGGATGCTGAGCAGCCCCGCCGTAAGAGAACGAATGGTCTCGACATCATCACCTGGATGAATGCCCAACAAGAGCACCAGTTCCCCTGTCTTCCAGGAGAGTACCCGACATTCCCGGCGTTGATCCTTCGCCCAATTGCGGACTCGCTCTTGGATGCGCTCCACGGAGGCTCTTATCACAAGAACGGTATAATAATGGCTAAACAAGGGATGCCCCGCGAGCGCTTCCAATGCCTCCGCCTGAACCGATTCGGACAGCATATCGGGCGCATTCATAGCCAGAAGCCGCAGGTAATCATCGGTTGCAGTTATTTGCCGCGACCGCTCCTTCATCAGCTTCATGCGTACGCGATCCAGTAGGCTGTTCAGCTCCTCGGTCTCCACAGGCTTCAATAAATATTCTTCGACCCCCAGCCGAATGGCCTGACGGGCGTAATCAAATTCGCTGAACCCGCTCACGATTGCGATCGAGGCTTCCGGACGCGCCTGCTTTACGCATTCAATGAGCTCCAGCCCGCTCAGCTTGGGCATTTTGATATCGGTGATGATCAGATCCGGTGCAAGTTCTTCCAGCTGCTCCAAAAGCTCGAACCCGCTCTCGAAGATGCCGATCACCCGATAAGGCTCTCCAGCTTTCTCGATCAGCTTGGCTAGTCCCAGCCGAATTCGTTCTTCGTCGTCTACGACCACTATGGTCACCATGTTGTCATCTCCTGTCGCTTCATTCATCCTCCAGGGGCAGCCGAATCGTGACCACCGTTCCTTCTCCATACACGCTGTCAATGGACAGACCGTACGCCATACCGTACTTCAGTTTGATCCGTTCGTGCACATTCCACATGCCGATCCCCTTGCCGTTCCGCTCCTGCCAACCCGAAGCTTGAAGGGAGCTGCGGAGCCGCTCGAGCACCTCTGCTTCGATGCCCACCCCGTTATCGGAGACCGTGAAGACTCGCTCGGTTTCCTCTTCCCGGTAATCAATGACAATGTCCATCTGGGTGTTCATGCTGTCCTGCCCATGATGAATCGCGTTCTCCACGATCGGTTGAAACAGCAGTTTGATCACCCGTTTACGAGACAAGTCTTCCTCCGGAAGAATGAGCCGGAAGCGATTGCCGTACCGAAAATTGAGCAGTTGGACATACATGTCGAGGTATTCCCACTCTTCCGTAACCGGTACCGTCTCCATCCCTTGATGGATGCTGTAGCGGAGCAGCTTACCGAGCAATCGAGACATGTCGGCTACCTCGGAATCATCATGCAGGACAGCCGTCATGCGAATGGATTCTAACGTATTGTAGATAAAATGCGGGTTGATTTGGTGCTGCAGCGACTCCAATTCCACCTGTTTCTTCCGCTGCTCAATGAAGTGGATCTCCTCGATCAAACGGCTGATCCTCTGAATCATTCGGTTAAAGGCGGTACCGACGAGGCCGGCTTCGTCCCTTCGCTTGACGGGAAAGATCACATTGAGATTGCCGTTCTGCACCTCTTTCATCGTCCGGACCAGCGAACGCAAAGGGCGGATCAGAGCGTAGATGAGCACGATGGAGGTCAGCATCGCCAAGCTGATGAAGAAAATACCGGCGAAGAGCGTGTTGTCGCGCGTCTTGTCTGCGTTGGCCATCAATTCCTTCTGAGGAATGCTGATAAAGATCCGCCAGCCGGTTTGAGCGGATTGTCGGTAGATGATCAATTCCTTCTGCCCGTTGACCGTCGTGTGGAAGCTTCCTTCGGTGCCCGCTGCCTTCACCCATGCTTCCCGCTCACCTAAGCTCTGCGACAGATATTGCTTCTGGCTGTCATAGACGACCCGGTTCTCTCCGTCGAGAATAAGCGTCGTGCCCTCCGTCGTTCGGTCCAGGTCCTTGACGATGTCCTCAATGACGCTGATGTTGGCGTCGATGGCGATGAGGCCTACCGGCGAGAAGGTCGTGTCAATGATTTGCCGGACCACGGTAAACACAAACCGCTTCCGATTGATGGTATCGGACACTTCCTGGGTACTGCTCAGCACGGGAGCGCCGTTCGCCTTCTCAGCCAGCTCTCTCCATTCATCGTACACCTTGGGAAGATCGCTGCGGACCGTACTGCTCTTCATTACGTAGTAAGGGTTGCCATAGAGGTCGAAGAGATACACGGTGTTCGTTCCGGTTTTGAGCCCTGTAATGAAGTAGATGCTGTTTGCGATTTGGCTCTGAATGTCCAACCGTCTCCGCTCAGTCTCAGGAAGAACTGCATTGCCCCGATCCGTTGTCGAGCCCGGTCCACCGGGAGAGACGGGCTCCCCCGCACCGTGAGAATCCGGAGGAGGTGTGGTGGGTATGGCGGATTGCTCCCCGTAAAAATCGTTCGAATTGCGCAGGCCCGTCTGGATGGTCTCCAGATAAGAGGGAATGATGGAGATCTTCTTCATATCCTCCATGTAATCATCCAGCTTGCCCATCATCTTGTCTGCAATCTGCGACGTATAAGAAACGGTGTTCTCTTCGATGGACTTGGAGTAGCTGCGGCCCGCGAGCTGGGTTACGATCCAGATCGGAATGACCAGGAGCAGCACAAAGACGGCAAACATCTTTGCCTCCATCCGCCAATCCGGCCAATACAGCCATTTCACCCATCGATTGTTCCGCCAGCCCATGTGAGCCCCTCTCCCCTGCTTGTCATCCCCAAGGTTCGACATTTCCTGTATCCCTTATCCTAGCCCATCGACACGAGCCCTGCAAGGCGAATTCGTCCGTGCCAGCATTTCACTCCCCCAGCCGATCCTATGTAAGCAAAAAGAAAAACAGCCATGGTCCGGGATCCGGGCCATAGCTGCCTCTCATGGTAAGGCGATTGTACGGTTCTTATTTCGTTTTGCGGAACTCAAACACTTTCTTGTTGTTTTCGATGTTGAAGTTCAGGACGTCGTCGTAGCCAAGACCCTTGGCCTTCTCGATCATTTCCTTCTTCAACTTGTCGAATTCGGCTTGATCCTTGGCAAAGATCATCTTCCAGGAGAACTCTCTGATAACGGCAGAGACTTGTCCTCTCTTTTGCTCAAGATCGTCCGTGTATTGAACCGGAGCGGATCCCGTGAAGATCGCCTTTTGAATGGCAAGCATGTTGTTCTTCTCCAGGTAGTCCTTCGGAGACGTAGCGTTCATTGCCTTCGTCCAGCTTTCGTCAACCTTGTTGGTCGGTTTGGCCAGCTGCGAAGACCACAGTTGGTAGTCGTACGGTTCGCCCGTAATCGGGTTTACCGACGTATACTTGAAGGAGTTGGTCAGTTGGTTACGTCCGTCCTTCCAGTTACCGCCGCCAAATTCGTCCGGAATCGGCGTGTCGTTTGCCGGGAGAGCCTTTTCGCCGAGCTCGGTCAGAACCGGCTTGCCGTCCTTCAGCTCATAAACCATGCCTTCTACACCGTAGTTCGCGGTCATGTAGCCTTCAGGAGAGTACATCCAGTCGATGAACTCCATTACGCGTTCCGGAGACTTCGTCTTGGAGCCGATGGACCAGAAGCTGTTGCCGCCGTACGGGTTGAAGCCGTTGGAGTAGTTACGCTCTTCTTTAAACGGAACCAATTGGAAGCCCTTGCCTTCAGCCAGTCGTTCCGGCGTGCTGTACACATCATCCTGCCAAGAGAACATGGAGAACAGGGTTGCGCCGTCCTTCATCTTGTTGGTAGCGTCTTCAAACTTTTGCGTCAGGGAGTCCGGGTCAACCAGACCCATTTGATTGGCATCGAAGTAGAATTTCAGAGCGCGCAGGTACAAGCCGTCTTCGTCCAGGATGCCTTGGGTTTCATCCTTGTCAGCTGAAATCAGAGAAAATCCACCCGGGTTGAAGCCGTCGGTTTCCTCGAAGCCGTGAAGGATAGCCCAAGCTTTCGTGTGCATCATCATGTTGCCGTCCCAGTCTCCCCACATGGAGAAGGCGTACGTCGGGCGACCGGAATCGCTCGTCGGTTGGGCTTCTTGCATCTTCTTCAGAACCGGGAGGTAGTCCTCCATGGTCTTGATTTCCGGGCTGCCGATCTTTTGGTACAAGTCCCAACGCAGGTTCGGGTGAGCGTTCAGTTCCTTCGCTTCGGAAGGTCCGTCTTGGTCAGGACCTACATCGATGCCGATCCCGTATACGCTGGTACCGTTTCCAAAATTGACTTTGTTCTTTTCAATTGCCTTCGGAGCGTATTGGAGCATGTTCTTGCCGTACTTGTCGATAAGGCCGTCTTTGGTCCAGTCAAGCAGCATACCCGCCTTAATGGCATCTTGCCACTTTTGGTCGGCTCCGCCGAAAATCACGATGTCTCCCAGGTTGCCGGAAGCCATTTGCGCGCTGAATTTTGCATCGGCGCCTTCGAGCTGCGGAGCAATAATGTTCAGCTCAATGTTGAATTTGTCCTTGACTACCTTGGCGAACCAGCCGGGTTGTGCGCCGCTGAAGTTCGAGGTCAAGGAGAAGACGTCCAGCTTGAGCAGATCGCGAGCTGGAGCCGGAGCCTCTGTTCCTGCTGCTGCGCTGCTGGAAGGAGAGGACGATGCCTCATTGGACTTGCTGGAACATGCTGCGAGAGAAGTCATCATTACCAGAGAAAGAGCTGTCAGTGCTGTCTTTTTCATCTTTGCCACGCTTGTTGCCTCCCTTTTTTAAATGAAAGGATTCATCTTGCGAATACCTGGTGTCCATTGATTCTTTTGCGATGAGTGCCTAAGCACCACCTCCTTGAAGTGGGGCGGGCCGCTTGACCCGCCCTTGCCGACAGGTTTACCCTTTCACGGAGCCAATCAGAATCCCTTTTACAAAGAACCGTTGGAAGAACGGGTAAACACACAGGATGGGGAGAACGACAATCATCGATACCGTCGTCCGAATCGAGTTCGGTGTCTGCATGTTCGTCAAATCCACATTGGCTGTCCCTTGGGAACGAATGATCGCGGCAAGCGAATTGGATTCATTTAAATACTTCAAAAGTACGTACTGCAAGGTATGGAACTTCGGAGTAGTCATCAGGAAAACGGTATCCATGAACGAGTTCCATTGACCAACCGCGGCGAAAATGGCAGTCGTAGCTGCGATCGGAGTTACCAATGGGAAGACGATGCGTGTGAACAGGGTCATGGTACCCGCTCCATCTAGCTCCGCACTCTCCTCCAGCGCCGCCGGAAGCGATTCAATGAAGGTCTTGATCAGGATGACATAGAACGGGGAAACGATAGCCGGCAGGATATAAGCCAGGAAGTTGTTCGTCATGTGCAGGTTCAGCATGATGATGTACCAAGGGATGATCCCGGCGTTGAAGTACATCGTGATCACGACAAACCGATACCAGAACTTGCGGCCCCACATCCTCTGCTTCGTGAACAGGTACGCCAGGAAAGCAGACCCCATGACGGTGAGTGCCGTTCCGATGACCGTTCTTCCTACAGAGACCAGGGCGGCATTCGGGAGCCCCTTGATCTGCAGCACCTTCAAATAGTTGGAGAAATGAATCCCCTTGGGATACCAGGTTACGAGCCCCCGGGCGCTCAGATCATTGCTGCTGATCGTTTGAATGAATAGATAATAGAAGGGATAAATACAAATCAGAGTGAAGAGGGCAAAGAATGTATAGTTTAGAATCTCGAATATAAGGTCACCAGCACTTCGTTTCTGTACCATGTTGAGTTCCCATTCCTTTCCGTTTAGATGATCGATTCGCCGCGTACGATCTTGGACAATCGGTTGGCGAAGAACAGAAGGGTGACGCTGACCAGGGATTTCAACATACCGATCGCCGTGGCGAAGGAGAAGTTGGCCCCGAGCAGACCGACATTGTAAACGTACAGGTCCAGAACCTCAATCGTATTTTTGTTGACAGGGTTTTGGAAAACGTAGTATTGGTCGAGTCCGTTGTTGATAAGGTTCCCGATAGACAGCAGCAGGAGGACGAAGTAGGTCGGCATGACGCCCGGCACTGTGATGTGCCACATCAGCCGGAAGCGGCCGGCGCCGTCAACCCGGGCTGCATCGTACATCTCTTGGTCGATCGAGGTGATCGCCGCAATGTACATGATGGCGCTCCATCCGAGTCCCTTCCATAATCCCCATAAGGTCATCTTGAGCCAGATGTGACTATCCGAGGCCAGGTAATTGACGCCTTTATCCTGGAAGCCCAGGCTGATCATCAGCTGATTGATGACCCCGCTGTCCACGGAGAACAGCATGAAGGCGATACTGAACACGAGCACCCAGCTGATAAAGTTCGGAAGGGTCGTCAGGATTTGAACGGCCTTCTTAAACTTGGTAGCTTTGATTTCGGTCAGCAGGATGGCAAAGATCACGGGGAAGATCGAGGTGATAATCCCCAGGAAGCTCATCCCCAGCGTATTTTTGAGAACGCGGATAACTTCCTTGGATTGGGTCGGATTGGATACGATGGCACGGAACCATTTGAATCCTACAAATTCCGACGACCACAAGGAGAAACCCGGGCGAACGTTAAAGAATGCGTAGATCCAACCATACAATGGCATGTAGCTGAAAATGAAGACGAGCGCAAGCAGCGGCAGCGCATAAAGGAACAAGCGATAACGTTCCGGAATGGTGAAGCGTTTGGTGCGCGCAGGCTGCATTTGGTTTTCGACAGCCGTTTTCATGGAATCCCCCCCTGTAGTAGAAAGCCGCAGTGATCATGATGCAAGCAAGCTAGTTGAGCGGCTCATAATCAAACCAATCGAAATGAGCCGGCGAAGCACTATCCGCCTTGCTCACGGCGTACATGGCCAACATGACCCCGGTGAAGCCTCCAGCCACCTCAGTCGAGAGCAAGTGTGTCTCTGCTGCACCTGCTTTGTGTTCCGTTCCGCCAACGCCTTGGAACGAGAAGGTGAAGAGGTCGGGTGTCGCATCCACCTTCAGCTTCACAGGACCAGTCTCGCAGGAAAACAACTGCTCGGTTTTCAGAGAACCCACGGTCCGTCGCAGCAGAACCTTACGGTCCCCTGCCGACTGGATCACCGCGAAATCGTAGTGGTACCTTCCGTTCATAAAGACGGTGATTCCCGCTTCTTCTCCATCCTGCCGGGGATCGAACTCCAGGATCGTCTCCGCTCTGCAGGAGAAGTGGCGCAGTCGACGGCCCACAAAGGCCGGGGCGCCGTCCTCATCGAGCGTGCAAGCGGTACCACGAAGCGTTAAAGAACTCGGTTTATCGGTCAGCGACCAGGAGCCCGCCGGAGGGTTTCGCAAGAAGATCCAGTCGAACCCAAGGGCTTCTTCGGTAAAGTGATCTCGGACGGACGGGCCTGGGATAGGATTCCCCATAAAGGAAGGACCATCCATTACCGCCTCAATTCGAGTATTGTTACCGATAACAGGCCAGCCTTCGTCTGTCCATTGAACAGGGGCGAGGAACGTCTCTCGACCCAGATGATGGCGCATGGGATACGAGGGCGGCCTTATTCCCAAGAAGACTGCCCACCAGGTTCCATCATGAGCTTCCAGGAGATCGGCATGTCCTGTTGCGTGAATCGTGTGCCTCAAGCTTCGGTGAGTCAGAATCGGATTGTGCGGACAAGGTTCGAAAGGACCGTAAGGCGTGGAGCCCCGAATGATCGTCTCCATGTGCCCGTACTCTGTCCCGCCTTCCGCAATCATCAGGTAGTAATAGCCCTTCCTCTTATACATGTGAGGAGCTTCCGGGCTTGCTCCTCCCGTTCCCTGCCAGACCAGGCGACTCTCTGTCAGGCGGCGGCCGGTTGAGATGTCCAGCTCGCACTGATAGATGCCGTCTCCTCGATCACCGTTCCAAGCCGAGAGATAGTAAACCTTCCCATCCTCGTCGAAGAACAGGGATGGATCGATGCCTCCTTGATCGACGGGAATGATCTCCGACCAAGGTCCTGCCGGGTCCTGGGTGCGGACATAGAAGTTTCCGACACCGCTTACATTTGTCGTAGTCATGTAGAACCAGCCATCATGGTACCGGATCGTCGGAGCGTAGATGCCTCCCGAGCTCCAGGACTTGTGAAGCGGCAACTGACTCTCTGTCGTCAGACAGTGACCAATCTGCTTCCAATTCACCAGGTCCTTGCTATGAAAGACAGGGACACCTGGAAAATATTCGAAGGTGCTCGTTACCAGATAGTAATCATCTTGAACCCTGCAAATGCTGGGATCAGGATAAAAACCGGGTATAACAGGGTTTGAATACTGCATAGCAGGTTCCTCTCGTCTTTTCTCTTTTTCTATTTTTGGCCATTCCAATGAAAGCGAAAACAGAAAAATTGATGCCAAGATCGGTTCATGTTACTATTTTTGATAGTACGTGAATCCTGCGTTGCACCGGGAACCTTGCCCTTCCCATTGTAGCTTGTGAATGGCAACCGTGCAATCGCTTCCAAGCCATCAATTCCAAGCCATCGGTTCTCTTTGTTCATTCATTGAACTAGCGCCTTCTTCCTCATTCTATAGGGCATAGAACAATGAGGCCTTCACATTTCAGCCATCGACTAGCACGATTCGGACATTTCCAGCAAAAAAGTTAGGTGAACAGGAGGTACCCGGCCGGTGAACGAAGTTTATTTGAATTGGTTTACCCATGACGAGACATTCCCCTTCTTTATTCAATATGGCGGGCACGACGAAGACACGAGGATGCATGTTCATGTGGACTTTTCCGAGCTTGTCATTATTTTGAGCGGTACCGCCACTCACGTGGTGGGGAATGAGGAGATGTTTATTAAGAAAGGCGACGTTTTCGTCATCAATGGCGCCACTCCGCACGGATATAAGAACACGCATAACTTTAAAATCTGCAACATTATGTACCGAACGAATCTGCTTCCCGCATCCGGCAACAGCTTGAACAAATCCAGCGGCTTCCAAGCCTTGTTCGTGATCGAGCCCAACTCCCGCCATGAGCAGATGAAGAGTCGGTTGAATTTGGACTTGCCCAGCCTCGAATTTGTTGTTGCCCATATCTCCGCATTGGTCCGGGAATATGAAGAGAAGCAGCAGGCCTATCAAACGATGGTGAGCGCAGGGTTCCTGCAGCTGATCGTCTACTTGTCCCGTCAATATGAAAACCAGGTTTGCGACAAGGAGAACAACCTGATCCACTTGGCCAAGGCGGTGTCTTACCTGGAGGATCATTATCTGGAGCAGCTATCCATGGAAGAGCTTGCCGCCAAGTCCAAGCTGTCCATCCGTCACTTAAACCGGATCTTTAAGGCCCATTACCAGCTTACTCCCCTGGAGTACATTCACCAGCTCCGTCTGGAGCACGCTTGCATTCTCTTGAAGAAAACCAATCTGCCGATTACGGTCCTGTCCTACGAAAGCGGGTTTAATGACAGCAACTATTTCACTCGCCAGTTCACCAAGAAGTTTGGGATGTCCCCAACAGCTTATCGCCGCCATCATCAATTCTCCTTGGATCGAACGAAGCAAGCAAAAAGCCAACCGAATTAACGGTTGGCTTTTGATCTTCCTATCGGCCTAAAGTCGATTCCTTATTCAAAAGGAAAGACGAGCTTCCATTCCTTGCGGATGGAATCCAGCGTCTCCATGATGGCAACGGTTTCGGCGAGCGGCATGATGTCGCTTTGCTTCTTGCCTTCGCGCAAGCTATTCATGACTTCCTCCGCTTCGAAGCAATAGCCTTCCGCTTTGCGCTCATCGACGAACTCAACAGGCTCTTCCCCTTCGACGAGCAGCGTTGCGCGGTCAGCAAACAAGAAGCGAGGGAGGTAGATGCGGCCCTTCGTTCCGAGGATCCAGGCATCCTCTCCCATGTAGAGCCTCACGGCTGCCGATAAGAGAGCTGTCTTCCCATCCCCATAGTCGAACAAAAGGCTGAAATGCTCATCGACTCCTGTCTCTCCCATATGTACGGTGCTTTGAATCGTATTCGGCTTGCGGCCGAACACGAAGGATGCCAGCGAGATCGGATAGATGCCCGCGTCCATCAGTGCGCCGCCGCCTTGTTTTGGATCCAGCAGGCGCCCCTCCGGGTTCCAGTCCGTGTTGAAGCCGAAGTCAGCCTTCAGCAAGCGAACCTCCCCGATACGGCCCTCCGCAAGCCATTCGCTTACTTGGCGAAGCGGCGGAAGGAAGCGGCTCCACATGGCTTCCATCAGGAAGGCGCCATTTTCTTCCGCCACCTGAACGGCTTCACGCGCTTCCGCTGCGGTCATGGTGAACGGCTTCTCGCAGAGCACCGCTTTGCCCGCTTTCAGACAGGTCAACAGATTCTCATGATGCGCCGGATGAATCGTTCCAATGTAAATGGCGTCCACGTCGGGAGCGTTCGCCAGTTCTTCATAGCTTCCGTAAGCACGCGGGATACCGTACTCTTTGGCGAAGGCAGCGGCCTTCTCCAAGGAGCGGGCGGCAACAGCCGTCACTTCCGCACCTTCGGCATAGGCCAAGTCCCGTACGAACTTGCTTGAGATCCAACCGGCTCCAAGGATTCCCCACTTGATCGTCTTCTTGCTCATCTGTTTCCTCCTCATGTCCTCATGATGCTCCCATTGTACCGAAAGCTTGGTCCTAACGCCAACTTTGTACATCCATTTGTTGCTTTGTAACACAAATGAAATATTTCTGTTACACTAGGTTAACAGATTCAGGTTAGAATACTTAACAAGACCCCCTTTTTTCAATACACTTGAAAGCCCGCCCCGTTGGCGGGCCTCTTTTTTTGCCCAAATCGCGGATTTTGGAAGTGCTTCCACTTTAGAGCGGCTTTTCTAAGCGTTTTCATTTTTTTCGAAACGTAATAATAGCTAACCCTACTTTTCCAATCTTCTTTCCTATTAAAAAGAACCGATTCCGACGATCCAAATCTCTGGTAGTCTCCCCTCCCCCGCGGGCCGTAAATCCCAAGGTCCAAGATACTCTCATTAGCAAGAACTCTGTCTGGTTGCCGTTGCCCCGCCTCTGGCGTTGTGCTATAGTAATTTCCTGTCTTTCCAATCGGAACGGCTGACTATGATCCATGGAGGTAACTGATTTTGACGGAACCAAATCAAAGTGCCTATCTGGAAGAAGTGTCTCGTCTGCGCCACACAACGGAGGAAATCCGGGTGCAGCGGGAACAGTTGGACCAGGTGCCCCGTTACCGCGGGGATGATTACACCGAACAGGTCCTGGAGGGGATCCGGGAAGAGAATCGCCAGCAATTGGCCCGGATTGCCGATGAGCCTTACTTCGGAAGGCTCGATTATCAGGAGCGGAAAGCCCAGGAGCCGATGCCGCTCTACATTGGCAAAAGAGGGCTGGAGCATTCCAAGGGCGGGCCGCTGCTCGTCATCGACTGGCGCGCTCCGGTGGCCGAGCTCTACTACTCCTTCACCGGGGGAGAGGATTCGGCCAGCTATGAATCCCCGGATGGCACGATCGAAGGCGACGTTCATTTAAAGCGCAACCTGCTCATTCGGCAGGGAGAGCTGCAGCGGGTCGTCGATGCCTACGTACGCGGGCAGGAAGGGACGGGCGGGGCTGTCGCGGACGAATTCCTGCTCTATCGGTTGGGAGAAAACAAGGACAACAAGCTCCGGGACATCGTCTCCACCATCCAGGCCGAGCAGGACCGCATCATCCGCGCCGACCGCAACAAAGCGCTGGTCATCCAAGGGGTCGCGGGAAGCGGCAAGACGACCGTCGCCCTGCACCGCCTTGCATTCCTGCTTTATCGGTACCGCGACAGCATGCGCGCCGAGCGCATGATCATCTTCGCGCCCAACCGCATGTTCCTGGACTACATCTCCGGTGTGCTTCCTGAGCTGGGCGTCGGCCACATCAAGCAGACCACCTGGGCGGATTGGACGCAGGAGCGTCTCCAGGACAGCCTGAAGCTGACCGATGCTTCCGCTTCCTATGAAGAGCATTTCAAGCTGCGAGATGCATCGGGGAAAGCCGCTTCTGCTGCCCGGAAGGGCAAAGCCCGCGCCAATGAAGCCGATGCCGCTCCCGACT
This sequence comes from Gorillibacterium sp. CAU 1737, assembly GCF_039888655.1. Taxonomy (NCBI): domain Bacteria; kingdom Bacillati; phylum Bacillota; class Bacilli; order Caryophanales; family Paenibacillaceae; genus Gorillibacterium; species Gorillibacterium sp. CAU 1737. Next base: position 149,220 of record NZ_JBDQQO010000007.1, on the reverse strand, counting down.
CCGGCGAACCGCCGGCAGGCCGCTTCAAGGGCTCGCTTGCTTTTTACGAGCAGGTGAATGATGCCCTGGATCGGTATGAGACGGCCTTCTTGCCCGACCTCGCCTACAGTCCCTGGGAAGGCAAGGTGCTGAAAGCGGCCGAGATTCGCAAGTGGTTCTACGAGGACCTGCGCCACTACCCGCTTCAGAAGAGACGGGAACGTGGCGAAGCGCGCATCCGCCGCTGGCTGGAGATGCAGTTGGACGGCATCGCCGATCCCAAGGTGCGCAAGGACCGCAAGCAGAAGGCGACCGCGAAGCTGAAAACCTTCCTGAAGCAGTGGCCTTCTCTTACGCCGCTCACCTTCTACGCTATGCTGTTCGAGCCACAGGAAGCTTCTGCCGTCCCGCCAGGCATCGCGCAGACAACCCTCAAGCTGTTGCGTAAGAAAACCGTTACCGAAGAGGACCTTGCTCCTCTCACGCATATTCATAACCGCTGGTACGGCGTAGACGGGAACGATCGCTTCGATCACGCCGTAATCGACGAAGCACAAGACTTTTCTCCGTACCAGCTGGCGGTGCTCCGCCAAATGGTTCCGACCGGGTCCTTCACCATCCTGGGCGACTTGTCCCAAGGAATTCACGACTACCGGGGCATTCATCAATGGGAGGAATTCCTCAACCAGTTCCCGGAGGAGCAGCAGGGTTTCTACCGTCTCAGCCGAAGCTATCGCTCGACGACGGAGATCATCGAATTCGCCAATGCCGTTCTGACGAACGGCGGGCTTGGCGATTCGCTCGCCGTCCCGGTCTTCCGGACCGGTGAACCGGTCGGCATCCAGCAACTCGCTTCGCAAGAGGAACGGATGCAAGCAATCGCCTCCTCCGTATCCGAGCTTCTGGCTGCGGGCGGGCTGAACACGATCGCCGTCATCACCCGCACCGCGGAGGAAGCCGAAGAAGCCCATGCCTATCTGCTCCAGCAGGGCATGAGCGCAAACCTGATTCATACCGGTAATCTCCGGTATGAAGGCGGTCTCTCGGTCGTCCCGGTCTATTTGGCCAAAGGCCTCGAATTCGATGCGGTCCTCCTTACGGATGTAGACGACCGCCATTACTTGGCAGACAGCCGGGACGCCAAGCTGCTATACGTGGCCTCCACCCGGGCTTTGCACCGGTTGGTGGTGCTGCATACCGGCGCTCCCTCTCCTCTGCTGCCGTCGTCAGATGCCCAGATCGGATAGTACAGCAAGCAAGGGTGGAAGACCAGATCCGCTAGACTAGGCTCTCTTTTCTCGATCTCACGCAAAAAGCCAACTGCTCGCAGGCGCGAAGCGCAATCGATCCTCATCCATCGATCGCGCTTCGCCCAAGGGAAGATCCCTTCCCCTGCGAGTGCTGGCTTTTTTCTACATTCCCAGCCATTTGCGGAACAACCGCTTCGTGGTGTCTTTGTTCATCTCGGCGATGGAGGTCGTGAGCGGAATCTCCTTCGGACAGGAACGCACGCAGTTCTGTGAATTGCCGCAACCCTCGATTCCCCCGTCCTCCATCAGCGCATCGAGCCGCTCATGCTTGTTCATCTCCCCGGTCGGATGGGCATTGAACAAGCGCACCTGGGAGATAGCAGCCGGCCCGATGAAGGTCGAGCGCTCGTTCACATTCGGGCAGGCTTCCAGGCATACCCCGCAGGTCATGCACTTGGACAGCTCGTAGGCCCACTGCCGCTTGGCTTCCGCCATGCGCGGTCCCGGCCCGAGATCGTAGGTGCCGTCGATCGGAATCCAGGCCTTCACCTTCCGGAGCGCCGAGAACATTCGCCCCCGGTCGATGACGAGGTCCCGCACAATCGGGAAGGTCTTCATCGGGGCGACCCGGATCGGCTGCTCCAGCTTGTCGATGAGTGCGCTGCATGCCTGGCGGGGCTTGCCGTTGATCACCATCGAGCAGGCGCCGCACACCTCCTCCAGGCAGTTGGACTCCCAGCAGACCGGCGCCGTCGGCCCTCCCTCGGCATTGATCGGGTTACGCTGGATCTCCATGAGTGCGCCGATGACGTTCATGTTCGGCCGATAAGGAATATCGAACTCCTCCGTGTATGAGGGCGATTCCGGGTGATCCTGACGGGTGACGATCAGCCTCACGGTTTTCCCGGAAGCTTCGGCGTTAGGCACGGGCGCTGGCATCTCGTTTCCCCTCCTCTTTCTTTTTCTTGTCGGTCGTGTAGTCCCGCTTGCGCGGGGTGATGAGCGACACATCCACCGGCTCGTACTCGATCACGGGGCCGTCCGGTGTATAGCGAGCCTTGGTTGTCCGAAGGAAGTTCTCGTCGTCGCGCTCCGGATAGTCCGGCTTGTAATGAGCGCCCCGGCTCTCGTTGCGCAGCAGAGCGCCCAAGGTCATCGCGTGGGCCAACTCCAGCATATTCCCCAGCTGGCGGGTGAAGGCGGCGCTCTGGTTGCTCCACCCGGCCGTGTCGGACAAGCCAACCTTGCGGTACCGCTCTTTCAGCTCGCCGAGCTTGTCGATCGTCTCCTCTAGGCGCTTGTTGTAGCGAACCACCGTCATGTTTTCCGTCATCACATCGCCGAGCTCCCGGTGGAGCTGATAGGCATTTTCCTTGCCTTCCATGCGGAGCAAAGCCTCGTAGGCTTCAACCTCGCGCCGGGTCTCCCCGTCAAACAAGCGGCTGGACAGCTCCTCAGCCGTTCGATCCAGCCCTTCCATGTATTCGATGGTTTTCGGTCCCGCCACCATCCCTCCATAGATGGAGGAGACAAGGGAGTTCGCTCCCAGTCGGTTGGCTCCGTGAATGGTGTAGTCGCATTCCCCTGCCGCGAATAGGCCGGGAATGTTGGTCATCTGGTTGTAATCAGCCCAGAGGCCGCCCATCGAGTAATGCACGGCGGGGAAGATCTTCATCGGAATCTTGCGCGGATCCTCGCCCATGAACTTCTCGTAGATCTCCAGAATGCCGCCGAGCTTCACGTCCAGCTCCTTCGGGTCCTTGTGGGTCACGTCGAGGTACACCATATTCTCTCCGTTCACCCCAAGCTTCTGGTTTACCACCACTTCAAAAATTTCACGAGTAGCGATGTCCCGCGGCACCAGGTTGCCGTAAGCCGGATACTTCTCCTCAAGGAAGTACCAAGGCTTCCCGTCCTTGTAGGTCCAGATGCGTCCGCCCTCACCCCGTGCGGATTCGGACATGAGCCGCAGCTTGTCGTCGCCTGGAATCGCCGTCGGGTGAATCTGGATAAACTCCCCGTTGGCGTAATAAGCCCCTTGCCGATAGACGGCCCCCGCCGCCGTTCCCGTGTTGATGACGGAGTTCGTGCTCTTGCCGAAGATAACCCCGTTCCCCCCGGTCGCCAGAAGAACGGCATCCGCCGGGAAGGTTCGAATCTCCATGGAGCGGAGGTCTTGCGCCGTGATCCCGCGGCAGACGCCCTCGTCATCCAATACAGCGGAGAGAAACTCCCAGAACTCGAACTTCGTCACGAGCCCGGCCTCTTCATGCCGCCTCACCTGCTCATCGAGCGCATAGAGGAGCTGCTGGCCGGTTGTCGCGCCGGCATAGGCGGTGCGTTGATACTTGGTTCCCCCGAAGCGGCGGAAATCGAGGAAGCCCTCCGGCGTCCGGTTGAACATGACGCCCATGCGGTCCATCAGGTGGATGATACCCGGCGCCGCCTCGCACATCGCCTTCACCGGCGGCTGGTTTGCGAGGAAATCTCCCCCATACACCGTGTCGTCAAAATGCTCCCACGGCGAATCGCCCTCTCCCTTCGTGTTCACGGCCCCGTTGATACCGCCCTGCGCACATACAGAGTGGGACCGCTTGACCGGGACGAACGAGAAGAGCTGCACCGGCACGCCCGCTTCGGCTGCTTTTACCGTGGCCATCAAGCCGGCCAGTCCTCCGCCTACGACAATCAGCTTACCCTTAGCCATCCTCGTCACGCCCCCTTCCCATTAAATGCTGCAGCGGCCTGCTCGAATTCGGAACCGGTAAAGGCGTTCATCGTCAGGATAAACATCACCGCCATCACCAGGAAGAGGCCCAGCCAGATGTAGGCCGAAACCCTTTGCGCGCGCGGCCCTACGGTGATGCCCCAACTGACGAGAAACGACCACATCCCGTTCGTAAAATGAAACGAAGCGGCCAGCGTCCCGATCAGGTAGAACGCATACGAGACAGGCTGGGTCAGAATCTCGTGCATTTGGACCCCTAGCTGCTCGTGTGTCACATGACCCAGCGCGAGCTGAATTCGCGTTTCGTAAACATGCCAGCCAATGAACACCAGTGTAATGACACCGGTTACACGTTGCAGCATGAATAGAATGTTACGGGCGTAGCTGTATTGCCTTACATTGTTCTTCGATGTAAACGCCACATACAAGCCGTAAACCCCGTGATACAAAATCGGAAGCCAGATGAACAAAATCTCCATGCCAAGCAGAAGGGGGAGCTTGTTGATCCATTCGATCTTACTCTGAAACCCCTCCGGCCCTTCGTTATACGCGGAGTAATTCGTGATGAGGTGCTCCAGCAAGAAGAACCCCACCGGAAAAACCCCGAGTAACGAGTGGATCTTGCGGTAGTGATACGAATTCCCTTTCATGAACCCGCGCCCCCAATCTCCCTTGGTTGATCATTATTCACATGACTGTCATAAAAAAATAATGTGGTGTGACTATCCTCATAGTAACCGTTTTCCACTACGATTGGAAATGTCATTCTGGTATAATCTGTTATACCAAAACGGCATAAGCGGAGGGGTTCTCGTGAAGGATTGGGAGATTATCGCCCATGTCGTCGAACAAGAAAGCGTGAATCGGGCCGCCGCGGTGATGCGGCTCTCACAGCCTGCCCTGTCGCGAAAAATCATGGCGCTTGAGGAGGAACTCGGGGTGCCGCTGTTTGACCGGGAAGGCAAACGGCTTCGCCTGACCCACGCAGGTAAAATCTATTACGATTTTGCGGTAAAAATGCGTACCCTTGACCAAGAGCTGCAGGAATCTCTTCTTCGGCTGCGGGAAGGACCGATTCCCTCGCGCCTAACCCTCGGCGCCAGCCTTACGACGCTGCAGACGACACTTCCCGATCTTCTGACGGGGTATGCGGAGGCCTTTCCCCAGACGGAAATTCAGGTGGTGACAGGGAAAACCCACGAAATCCTCACGCTCGTCAAGGAGAAACGCGTGGATCTCGGACTGATTGCTTCCCTCGCGGAGCATGACGGCGTCTGGTCGGTGCCGCTCTTCGACGATCACCTTGCGCTGGTTCTCCCCGATGGGCACCCCTTGACCCGGCAGAAGTCGATTGCCATCCAGGAGCTTACCGGCTTGCCAATGCTGCTCTTCTCACGCGGCACCTGGTTTCGTCGGCTTGTGGACGAGCTCTTTGAAGCCCACGCACTGAATCCGGAGGTTCGGATGGAGATCGACTCGTTCGAGGCGATCGTCCGGCTCGTCCCTTCGCTTGGAGCCGCTACCCTGCTGCCGATGTCTTACCTGCGGCGCTCGCTGCTGGAAACGGGGGGACTCGCCGTCCGGCAGTTGCCGGAGCTGACCCGGGCGAAGCGAACGACCTCGCTCGTCTTCTTCGACGAGGCTGCTGCCTCCTCCAGATGGAGGCCCTTGGTCGAGAAGGCGCGGGAAAGACTCCAGCGGATCGTGAATCCGCATCCTCCCTCCCCTTGATCCTATTCAAAAACGCCTGATCCTTAGAGCCACGACCCCCTCCCGCATCGGGGCAGGGGAACGCGCTTCTGAAGGAGCAGGCGTTTCTTTGTTATCCCTGCAAGGCGGATCGATCAATCCGCATGCAGCATCTTCTTCACAGCTTGCACATAAGCACCCGGCTCTTTCCCATAGGGAACGTCGAGCTGTACGGCGTAACCGGGATGGCCCTCTCTCCTTGGAAGGAGTGCAGTGATTGAAGCTTCCGGACGTTCCATCCCTTGCTCCTCCGCGCTTCTCGTTATCAACTGGAGGAACAGATGCCCGTTGCCGAGCGGGCTGATCAGCTTCTCTCCTTCGTTGGAGGTTCCGATCCAGCGGCCTGCCTCGTCGTACCGGTCATCGACCTGACCAGACGTGATTTCCTTCCAGGTGCCGAGGACCTCCCCCGTCCCCGCGTCCCGAAGCGAATACAAGCGCTTCATCTCTCCCTTTGTCTCCTGCTCGGAGGCAAGAATGCCTTCGGGCAGCGTCCACGTCTTCTCCTCGCCCTTCACTTGAACCTTCAAGGTGTTCTCGGGCTCCTTGCCCGGCAGGCGGAAGGGGTCCGGTACAAAATCGGCCCGCTTGATCAGGGCGCTGAAGCCGCCGGGGCCGCTCACCCGATAAAAGTCACCTTTTCCAGCGAGGCTAACCTCTTCTTGAATCATAAGCGAGCTTGAGGTCCCCTCCTTTAGCGGCTGCCCCTGCGGGTCATAGAACTTGCCGTTGTAGCGAAGAGTACCCTCGCGAGCAGCGGATGCCGAATAGTCCGCAAGGTCGGCTTTGTTCATCCAGCGATTGCCGTACTCTCCTGCGTCATAAAGACGGAACTCCACCATCGCCCAATCCCTGTACTCCGCCACTACCTTGACGACTCGGCCTCCCTCAAGCGGAAGCTCTTCGCTCGGAGCGCTCGATTCAGGATAGAGGAAGAGCGGGCGCCCCGCTTTGGGAACGAGCATAAGCCGCTCGGGAGATATACCCATTACTTGCCTGGCGGCCTCTGTCAAGTACCAGGCCGGCAGCCAACCGCTCATGCCGTCCGCTTCAATCTTGACGTACTCCTCTACCTGCTCGGTGACCTGATAGGCTCGGTCGGTTCTCGTCAGCAATGCGGCTGTCATGGCCACGCTGTCCGGTCGGTCTTTGGCACGCCAGCGCAAAGCGGTGGTGTAGCTTTCTCCAATTTTAACCCCGAAAGTAGGCGGAATTTGATCAACCAGTCCTTCTCCCGGCTTCAGAACTACTCCTCCACCGGTTGCCGTTGCGGTGGGAGATGGAGCAATCGGCGAGACCGATGATCCGCTTTCCCCCTCTGAAGCAGAAGGCGCTGGAAGGTCCTCCCCTTTCTCACAGCCAGCCAGTGACAAACCCATGATCAAGGTGAATCCGACGATCCCGATTTTCACACTACGTCTCATGTCCTCGTTCGCTCCTCATCCCGGGTCTCCAAGAGACCGTCAGGAAATATCTTCCTGATTGGATAGACGGTGCAAACCGAGCCGAGGTTGCGAATCGAAACCGCTGCTCTTTACCCCTTCAAGCGGAAGGTTCGGGAACCGAAGCGAGCGAGACCGGCAAATGCAAGGAGCAGATAGACGATCGTCAATAGCCAGATCACGGCAGCGAAAGCCGCCATTGTCGAGACGAGCAGCGACAGCATCACCACCACCATACTGCCGATTGAACTGATAATCAGGAAAAATGGATTCTTCACGTTCATTTCCGTTGAATAAGGCTGGCAAAAATAATAGGTGGCGAGCGGGTGGAGCGTAAAGTAGACACTGAGTCCAAAGCAACCGGCTGCAAGGAAAAGGAGGTCCGTCGTAAAGGGGATGCCCGTAACCAGAAGAACCAAGGCCGTCCCGAAGACGAGCACCGCCGTCAACTGCAGATTGTACCGGAGGAGCCGACCGAATCGAATGCGAAAATGCTCCAGCACAGCAGGGCGGGATCGATAGAACGAATAGCGCAGCAGGCTGCGGTCGCAGTTGTAGAACAGCGACTTGACATACTGCTCCCCGAGAAGCAGGAACGACATCCCGATAAGAAGGGGAAGCCGAATCGCCTTCACTTCTTGCAAGAGGAGTCCGGCATCACTCGAAGTCGGATGGAAAGCCGCAAGCAAGCCCGCCCCGATGAGTAGAACAACCAGGACCATCAGCCTCTTTTGAAAAGGCTTCAGGAGAACCTGCCGGTATCGGGTATGAAACAGTGCATTCAAGTAACGCAGACCCCGAAGCGAGGAATAAGCCTGTCCCTTACCCGCCTCCAGCACGAGATCGCCTTCTTTTACTCGGACGGACTCCACCTGGGAATCGCGCATCATCCGGCCCATATCGAGCAGCGGCTCATCCTGCTTCGTCACCGCATCGACCGCCGCCTTGTAATTCGAGTAGCGCCAGAGAAAACGAGCGCACCCCGCCGCCAGAACAACCACAACGGCCAGAACGAGCCCGTTAAAGAGTACCGAGCCGATCTCGAAGGCACTGTCACGAGCGAGGATCAAGGGAGCAAGGGTTAAGACGATTCCTGCGATGATCCCGCTCCAGGTGAGCCCCATTCGTTTGACGAGGATAACCCCGGAGCGATCGAACACCACCAGGTGCAGCACCTCTATCGCAAGCCGCCAGCCTGTGACCAGAACAGCCAACTGCAGCCCCCTTCCCGTCGGAGCGTCCAGCCAGGAAGCAGCAGCCATCAGAACGACCGCGTATTGAATGAAAAAGAACAGGTAGCGCAGCGTCAGGTTCATGCGCATATACAGGGTCGCGGGTACTCGCATGAGCTTCACCATCAAGTACTTGTCCCTTTTCGGCTCCAGTACGATCGCATTCAAGAACACGCTCACCCCAAAGCTGAGCATCAGGAACACAAACAGGAACCGGCCCCATACAGCATCCACTGGCAGCCCGGCTGTTCCGGACTCCTTCGCCAAGGCGATCAAGAGCGCCACATACAAGCCCTTGCCCACAAAACCGCTCAACACGACAGCGAATCGAGCCAAGAGGCCCAATACCTGCTTTAGAGGCAAAGAGCGGTACACCGCATCCGGCAGAAGCCGGCCGATAAGGGGAATTCTTTTTATGTAATAGAGGATTCGGTTAGCGCCCGCCGAAGCTCGAATGGCCCAGATGGCTCGAAGGCCCTTACCCATGGCTCTCCTCCTTCAACAGCTCCACCAGCTCCGCTTCAAAGCCCTTATCCTTCAGCCGTTCCGCAGCAATCGGCGTCAAGGTCCCCTTGTTCAGCAGTACCGCATCGTCACACAGCTCAGCTGCCAATTGAAGAAGGTGGGTAGAGAAGATGAGGATGTGGTCCTTCTTGATATCGAGCAGCAGCTGCTTCATCTCGTGCGCCACCACCACATCAAACGAAGTGAGCGGTTCATCCAGCAGGATCACCGGAGGCTTTGCAATCAGGAAACACAAAATTTGGATCTTGTTCTTCATCCCATGGGAATAGTCCTTGATCAGCCGATAGCGGTCTTCCTCCGACAAGCGAACCAGATCGAGGTAGCTCTCGGGGGTCTGTCCCGCCTTGGCTGCGTTCGGATGCAGGTCCATGTAAAAGCGTACAAATTCGTACCCGGTGAGAAACTCCGGCAGGATCGGCAGGGAAAACACATACCCGATGTCCTCGGGCTGGAGCTCCCGCGACAAGCCTTGGCTGTCCTCCAGCAGAACCTTCCCGCCGTCTGCCCGGATTTCCCCGCTTAAGCAGTTGAAGAGCGTAGTCTTCCCTGCTCCATTTCGTCCGAGCAGCCCATAGATTCTCCCTTGTTCAAAGGTGTACTGGAGGTTGTCCAACACCTGCTTGCTGCCGAAGGATTTTTCCATGCCTGCGATTCTCAGCTTCATGGTCACGACTGTGCATTCTCCCTTCTCTAGGCTAGAGCATGTGCAAACACGCACTAGGCTTTTTCCCCTTTCTACGCAATCTCGCTGCAATGGTTTCTTCCGCTTCCCATCCGCTCCCTTTTCTTGGTTATAGGAAAAGAAAAGCAGCCCGCCGTCGCTCAATGTCGACTCCAGGCTGCTCTAGTCCGTCTTCCCCTGTTAGTTGCCTACCGCTTCTTCGAAGCTTTCAATCTGATCGTTCATGCCGATAACGACCATGATGTCATTCTCGTCCACAATGTCGTCCGCGCTGGGGGCAATGCTCACCTTGCCGGACTTGTTGAAGAGGGCCACCACGCTGCAGCCGTAACGGGCGCGCGGGTTCAGCTGCCGCAAGGTTTGGCCCGCAATGCGGGCGGTAGCCCGAAGCTCGGCAATCGTGTACTCGGACGACAACTCGATGTAATCGAGCAGGTTGGGCGACCCGAGCTGATGGGCAACCCGAATGCCCATGTCGCGCTCCGGAAAGACGACCCGGTCGACGCCGATCTTTTCCAGCACCTTGCCGTGGATTTTGGAGACGGCCTTCGCCACGACCATCTTCACGCCGATGTCCTTCAGCAGAATCGCGGTCATGATGCTCGCCTGCACATCGCTGCCGATCGCGACCACGCCGCAGTCAAAGTTGCGCAGACCGAGGGAGCGAAGCACCTCTTCATCGATCGCTTCCGCTACAACCGCATGGGTGAGGTAAGGACTCATTTCACTTACGCGCTCTTCATCGCGGTCGACGCCCAGCACCTCATACCCAAGCTGATACAGCTCCCGGGCCAGGCTGGCGCCGAACCGTCCCAGTCCGATGACCGCGAATTGATTTTTCCGCATGTCTTATCTTCCTCTCGCTATCATTCATCTTAAGGTGATCCCGTCCTCCGGATTGGGTTCAGCAGAACCGGAGAATAGACTCCAGCCTTTGCCAACCGTTATAATAATCAGGAAGACACTGCGTAATGACCATGAAGGAGGAACCGATTTGTTCTCAATTCGCTTGAACCGCAAGCTCCTCATCCTGGCGCTGGTCGGCATCGTGCTCTACTTCTCCGTATCGGCCTGGTATGCGACGAAGGGGGAAGACAACCCGGACACGCTGCCGCCCACTCCAGCCGTGACCAAGGAAATCGCGGAGAAAACAGCACTCGACTGGTTTGAGCGCGAGGTTGGCGGTACCGCCCGCGTAGAGGAAGTCGTACATACCGTAGAAAAGCAAGCCCAGGTTTACCTGGAAAAGAACAAGCTTACGAAGCAATACGAAGACGCCTACAAGGACCTGTTTCCCCTGGAATATTGGAGGGTGGGCCTAGTCGCAGATAACGGCAGCCGCCTGTACCTGCGGATCGGCCTGGAGGAAAACCGAGTGTTCGGCATTCTGTCCCCGAAGCCCCACAGCGAATCAGCGATTGTCTTGAAGACGCAGCAGCCTGATGAGTTGTTCGCGGAGCTCGGCTATTCTCCCCAGGATTATCAGATCAAGGTCTTCCGAAATCAAGACAAAACCGAAGCGGTTTCCCCCACCTTCCGCTTCGAACCGCTTCAGCCGACAATCGGAGAGGCCAAGCTGGTTGTCGACTATTCGACAGGTCCAGACGGCATCACCCAGATGGTTCCCTCTCTTCAGCCGCCTGCGGAGTTCCTGAGCTGGCTCCATAAACAAGATACGGGAGCCGGACTCTACAGCATGCTCTATATGATCGGAGCCTTCACCTTCGGCATCGTCGGACTCATTCTCATGATCCTGAAACGCAAGAACGCAAGCTTCCGCCGCGGCATCCTGTTCAGCCTGGTCTTTCTAGCCGCGATCAGCATTCATACCTATAACAGCCTTCCGGCTCAGAGAGCCAGCGTCGGAGTGAGCGAATCCGGCCTCATGAGCGATTCCTTCCTCGCCATCGTCAGCATCGTGCTCTATGCGCTGCTAGCCGTCTCCCTCTACTTCAACGCCGTATCAGGCGATGTGCTCTGGAAGGAGCGAGGCTGGAAGCCTTGGCCAAGCTGGAAGGATGAACGGTTTGGCCAGCATGTGTACGCCAGCATGGGGCGCGGCTACCTGCTCTGCCTCTTCATCATGGGTGTTCAGCAGGTGCTGTTCTTGTTCGCCTACAATGCATTTGATACGTTCTCGGTCAATGATCCGTCGCAATCGATGGAGAATCTCTATTGGCCTTGGGTTTTCCCAACCTTGGCCTGGTATGCAGGGATTGGGGAAGAAATCGTGTTCCGTCTCTTCGGCATATCCTTGTTCCGCAAGATTTTGCCGAACGGCCGCAACAAGGTCAGCCAGCACCTGATTCGCTTCATCAGCGTGCTGCTGCCGACCCTCATCTGGGCCGCCGGGCATGCAAGCTATGCGTTCTATCCGAACTACACCCGCCTGTTCGAGGTGACCGCACTCGGCCTGATCTTCGGGTACATTTTCCTGCGGTACGGCCTGTACACGGCGATCTTCGCTCACGTCTCCATGGACGTCATTCTGATGGCCCTGTCGTACATGGTCGGTGTGCGCACGCCGGGATCGATCGCACTGGGACTCTTCTACATGGCGACGCCATTCCTGGTCGCCGCCATCATCCTGTTCCTGCACAAAACCTTCTGGCGAAAGCCCCCAGCTACTCCAGATTCTCTGAATCCAACTCCTGATCCAAGTCCTCATTCGGATTCAATTCCGATTCCGACGCTGTAGGTTCCTCCTGTCGAAGATGACGGAGGATCGTGCTTGCCAGCTTATCCCCAATTCCGAGAGGCCGAAAGTCATCGACTGCGGCCTCTCGGATTTTTTTGAGCGATCCGAAGTGCTTGAGCAGCTGCTTCCGCCTCTTTTCCCCGATGCCGGGAATCGAATCGAGCTGGGAGACAACCATCGACTTGCCGCGGATCTCACGATGGAAGGTAATCGCAAAGCGGTGCACCTCATCTTGAATTCGCTGAAGCAAGTAAAACTCCTGGCTGTCGCGCGGCAGCGGCACCACCTGAGGCGGGTCGCCGGCCATCAGCTCAGCCGTTTTGTGCTTCGCGTCCTTGACCAGGCCGCAGACCGGCAGATACAGCCCGAGTTCGTTCTCCAGCACATCGGCCGCCGCTGCGATATGGCCTCGCCCGCCGTCGATGACGACGAGATCGGGAAGCGGAAGGCCTTCCTTCCGCACCCGTTCGTATCGCCGCCGCACCACCTCGCGCATGGTCTCATAGTCATCCGGGCCTTGTACGGTTTTGACCTTGTATTTGCGGTATTCCTTCTTGTCCGGTTTGCCGTCGGTGAACACGACCATGGCGGAGACCGGGTCGCTGCCCTGGATGTTCGAGTTATCGAATGCCTCGATGCGCCGAATCGGACCCGTGCCCAAGTAAGCGCCGAGATTCTCCACGGCTTTGACGGTCCTCGCCTCGTCCCGCTCGATGAGGCGGAACTTTTCGTCAAGCGAGACCCGCGCATTTTTAACCGCCATGCTGACCATGTTCTTCTTCCGGCCCCGCCGCGGAATATGCAGCTTGACGCCCAGCCACCCTTCAAGCGTCTCCTTTAGATCACTCGAACTGCGCACGGCGCCTTCCGCCCCCGGTGCGTTCTCTTCCTCGCCAGCCGAGCCGGCTGCTGCACTCGCTTCTTCCTCCGCCTCATCCTCCGGCTCGGCGTCAATGAGCTCATTCGCTTCTTCAATGGCTCGCTTCGTATCGGCTTCGGAGGCGGGTTCCCCCGTTCCTTCCGAGCTTTCGTCAACGCTCGCGGGTTTATCGGCTTCTTCGGACTCGGACTCGATCTCGACCGTTCCGGGAGCAGCCGGAAGCAGCACCTCCTTCGGGAGGGCGGGGTTGTTGCTGTAGAACTGCGTGACGAACGACAAGAAATCATCGTACTCTTCCCCGTAATAAGGGAAGATGGAGGCATGGCGCTCGATCATTTTCCCCTGACGCATGTACAGGATCTGCACGCACATCCAGCCCTTGTCGACCGCATAGCCGAAGACGTCCCGGTCCAAGCGATCGGCCGTGGTAATCTTCTGCTTCTCAACGACCGCGTCGATACTGGCGATCTGGTCGCGAAACTCGCGCGCCCGCTCGAATTCCAGGTTTTCCGCCGCCTCGTGCATCTTCTTCTCGATCTCCTTGCGGATGTCCTGATGCCCGCCGCCAAGAAAGCGCTGGATATCGGACAGCATCGAGGCATACGTCTCCGGCTGCACCTCGTATTCGCAAGGAGCGAGGCATTGCCCGATGTGGTAATAGAGGCAGACCTTCGGCGGCATGGTCCGGCATTTGCGCAACGGGTAAAGCCGATCCAGCAGCTTCTTCGTCTCGTGCGCTGCATAAGCGTTTGGATAAGGGCCGTATACCTTCGCCTTGTCCTTGCCCACCGAGCGGGTCACCTCCAATCGGGGGTGCTCTTCGTTCGTGATCTTGATATAGGGATAAGTCTTGTCATCCTTGAGCAGCACGTTGTAGCGAGGAGAGTGCTTCTTGATCAGGTTGCACTCGAGAATGAGCGCCTCCATGTTGCTCGCGGTGACGATATATTCAAAGTCCCGGATTTCGCTGACAAGTCGTTGGGTCTTGCCGTCATGGCTCCCGGTAAAGTACGAGCGGACCCGGTTTTTGAGCACCTTCGCCTTGCCGACGTAGATGATCTTGCCCTCCTCGTTCTTCATCAGGTAGCAGCCCGGCTGATCCGGCAAGAGAGCGAGCTTGTGGCGAACCGTTTCCGGTACGGATGCGATCATATGTTCACCTCTTTCTCATAAAAAAGAGCAGGGGAATCGTCCGGCTTCACCGCCAGTGTCCTCCGCCTGCTCTCGTGCGATAGAGAGCCGTATGCCTACAGGCACACAGCTCCCTTACGCAAGCCCCGTAGCCCTTATTGGTGACGGGTTACGACGTTCTTCAATGCGTCCTTGGACTGGAAGCCCACGACCTTATCGACCGGTTGGCCATCCTTGAACACAATCAAAGTAGGAATGCTCATAACGCCGAAGCGGGAAGCGGACTCGGGATTGTCATCCACGTTCAGCTTGGCGATTTTGATGCTATCTCCGATCTCTTGATCCAGTTCTTCCAGGACCGGCGCGATCATTTTGCAAGGGCCGCACCATGGTGCCCAGAAATCCACGAGGACGGTGCCTTTGCCTTCTACTTCTGCTCCGAAGGTTTGGTCCGAAACATTGACAATTGCCATGGTTGATCCTCCTTTTCTTTTGTAAGTAACACTTCTTTTCTATCTTACCCATTTCTGTACGACAAGTAAAGCAAGCTGAAGGCTTCACCTCCATGGGAGCCACAATCCAACTCTCGCCGGGGTAGCTTACCCCCGTCAGGGCATCGATGCGGTGCTCTCTTGTGAGTTTCCAGAGTCCAAGCGGAGCCGATACGCGACGGCAGCCGTCACCAGCAAGAGAAGGCCCGTTGCCCAAAACACGCTGTGAATCCCCGCCGCTCCGCTGACGGCTCCCCCTACCATCGGCCCCAGCATGCTTCCCGCCTGATTCGCGGTCTGGTTCAGGCCAAAAGCACGACCGCGGAAATCCTCGGTCGTGGAACGAACGACAAGTCCGTTCAGAGCGGGAAATACCGCACAGAAGAAGATTCCGTAGACAAACCGCATGATGGAGAATCCCAGAATCGTATGCATGGGAAGCTGAGCCAGCGTCCAGAGGCCGCCAAAGAGCAGCCCGATCAGCAGCACCTTGCGGAACCCGACGCGATCCGCCCATTTGCCCCAGCGTGCAGCGAACAAAATCGCGGCCACCCCGGATATGGAGAAGACGATTCCCGCCAATAGCGAAGCATTCTTCTCGGAACCCCCAAGCTGCACAATGTACAGCGTCAAGACCGGCTCGATGGTCATGACAGACAGCGACGTGAGCAGGGTCAGCATGAGGACATTTCGTAACGGACGATTGCCCATCGCGTCCTTCATTGAGCTCAAGATGGAGCTTCGCTGCTTAGCAGGAACGAATTTCTCCTCATTCACCAGGAACATGACGAGCAGCGTCACGAAGAAAATCATGACTCCCGCACTACCGAACGCGACGCGGTTGCTCATTACCCGGGCAATAACGCCTCCTAGCAAAGGCCCCATAATGCTTCCGGTAGCGGTTGCTGTCGAAATCATCGACAAAGCATACCCCACCTTATTTTCTGGTGTATTCGTCCCAATCAGGGCAATGGAGCCGGGAATGAAACCCGATAAAAGCCCCTGCAGGATGCGCAGGACGAGGATTTGCCAGGGATGGACCACAAAGGCCATCAACCCGTAGACGAAGAACAGCACGAAGCCCGCGCGAACGATCATCGGCTTGCGTCCGTATTTATCTGCAACCGACCCCCAAAACGGGGCTGACAACGCCCCTGCGAAAAAAGCAGAGCTGTACAAAAGCCCCGACCACATCTCCACATGCTCGGTCTGCCCAATCTGCAGCAAGAAGAGCGGCAAGAACGGGATGACCATGGAAAAGCTCGCGGATGTTACAAAACAACCGATCCAAAGCACCAACAAATTCCGTTTCCAAACGGGCATCGATCCTTCCTCCCTCCGAAAAATACAGCACAAATAAAAAAAGCTTCCTGGCTCCGTCTGCGACGGATTGGAAGCTTTCTCTTCATGCCTGGTTTGCTCTCATCTTACTCACTTGGACAAAACAAACCCCAATTCCATCGACATTGCTTTCCCCTATTGTACCACACATTCCGGCAGTAGGCCGTTCTTCGTCCCACTTTTTTAAACCCATTATTACCCATTGCCCAAAACGGATTCGTCCTGGCGCATGCGGCTTCCTCTACTCCTGCGAACGGCCGAGCCCCCGTTTGTTACTTCCGGCCAGGGTAACGACCTGCACGAACGGACGGACACGCTCCATCAGTCGACGGCCGCGCGATATGTCTTCCCCGTCCCGCGTCGTGAAGCTGAAGTGACGCTCAAGCGTGTCCAGGTCATGATTGGAGGTAAAGAAGGTTGGCTTGCGGTCCATCCGATAATTAAGAATAGAGCCCAGAACATGATCCCGCAGCCACGGATTGAGATTCTCCGCACCGATGTCATCGAACACGAGCAGATCGGTCTCCTTCAACAGGTCGATGGTCTCCTTCAGCTTCTGAGGCTCTTCGAACATCGACTTCAAATCCTCGGCAAAGTCAGGCATGTAGACGATAACCCCGCTTAGCTCCGCCTTCGCCAGCTCATAGAGCAGGTAGCACATGAGGAAGGTTTTGCCGACGCCGTGCTCGCCTTGCAGATAAAGACCGTAAGGAGACAAGCCTCGCTCCTTCGTCCGCTGCACATACTCAAAGACTTGGGCCACATCCGAGGCACGCTCGGGATCGATCTTCAAAATTTCCGAATGCGAATACCCTTCGTTGAGCGCACGGTCATCCACGTAAAAGCTGCGAATGCGGCGGTGAACCGCACTCTGGGCTTCGAATGCCTTGAATCGCTTGCACGGGGTTCGCTGGTCGTATAGCTTCGCTTCCCCGCTGTCTCGTTCGGCCACGATCGTCGTGTAGTGCCCTTGCAGATCATGCGGGCAGTCGGCCAAGCCGGGGCAAGCCGTGGTGCAAACCTTGTATTCTTTTAAAAACTGATAGACCGCATTCAGATGCGGCTTCAGGTCTTCGTCCGTTACGAAGGGAAACCGGGCACGCCATTTCTGGAGAAGCGGGTCGGCCAACAGCTCACGGCTCTTGTCCTCCGCCATCTTGCGGTACTCCGGCTTTATCATGCCCTTAAGGGCTTGTGATAAGGACTCCATGAAGGATTTCTCCTTTCTTGCTTAAGTGAACGTTATATCAGGATGCTGCTTCGCAGGTTAGGGATTGCCATCCAGCTTCTCGGCCCATTTCACCATCTCGGCAAACTCTTCCGGCGACAGCTTGCCGTTCGCCTTCGTCCCCTTGACGGTCGGCAGCACGGGCTTCGACGACTTGCCGCGTCCGCGTGCTCCTCCCGTTCGTCCGCCTGCAGCGCCGCCGGTTTTGCCAGCCCCTGCCTCCGTGCGCTCCTTGAGCTTGGCGCGATCGCGGGTATACTCCACAGCCTGCTCGTAGGTATGCACCTGCTTGCCGAGCATATCGGACGCCACCGCCTCAATGGAGGACTTCGCCCAGGAGCGACGGCTCGTATGCATGTAATGAACGAGGACGTTGATAACTTCCTCCGGGAGCTTGTAGTTCAAATCGATCTTCTCGAATACGTCGAGTACGCCGTCCGGCACGCTGCCCTGCGAGAAGAAGCGTTTGAGCACCTTCGTATATGGATCATTCCGCAGAATCATATTATATTGATGCTGGTCACATTGGCCTTGGAAGATGGCAGGGACCTCCAGGTAATAAGCCATTTCGACCGCCATCTCTTCCGTGCCTTCCTCGTCGCCTGCCCGTAATGGGACCACCTTGGCGAGGCCTCGCTCCAGCTCGTCCTCCCGCTTTTTTCCTTGGCGGAAGTAGAGGTTGGCTTTGTACTGCAGAACATCGCGCCGCAGGGAGCCGTCCTCGTCGAACACCGAATCCTCGTCCAGAAGGGCGCAGGTCTCCTTGAGGGTAAGCTCGTATTTCTTGGCGATGATGTTGATCTCCACCAACTGATCCTGGCGGTATTTGAGCGCCTCAACATAGTCGCGGTTGCGAGACCCGCGCGGAAAACGCTGAATGATATCGGGGTAAGCGAAGCCCTTGGACACCACGTCCAGCTTCACCTTCGAATCGCGTGTCGTCGCCGCTTCGGCAAAGCCTTGCTCCAACTCGTCGTCGAACACCTGGGTGTTGAGGCGGAACAGCTCGTAGAAGGGAACCGACAGGTTCTCTCCGTTCGCATCGGTAAACCCTTCGGGCTCGCTGGCCACTAGCTCGTCCTTCAGAAAGAGCAGCGTATATTTGCCTACCTTGTCGCGAAGCAGGTAGGTCAGATGTTGGTTGCGGAAAAATTCAGCCGGTGCAAGCGGCTCATACAGCTGGTATTCGAACACATAGTCATCGCTTTCCGGCAGGAAGCGCCGCACGGTCTGGAGAAGCCCCACGGCCTCCAGCTTCGACGTCTGCTCGATGAAGATCTTGCGTCCGCGTTCTCCCGGCTCCAGATCGAGCGACAGAAACAGCGTCCGTTGCTGCTCTAGCGACGAGAAGCCAACGCGGTCCCCTTCCAGCTGTTGATAGAGTGTCGAATAGACCCCGATCGCAAACGCTCCGACCATGGGCTGGTACATCTTGGTCAACATTTTGTAATCCAGGCTGCTCAGGGAAAAATCCCGAAACACGCAGAACCGATGATTCTCCGTAAAATGCAACATATTGGTCATGCGCATATCAGCAAAACCCCATCCTCCCTGACGTTCATTCCTTTCATTCTACCACACAAATCGACACGTATCTTACGTTCCCAACGAAAAAAGATTTTCCTATTAAGCGTCAATTCGGGCAGGAATGAGGGCATGGACTTAAAAGAAGCCGTCATCCAAGACGGCTTCTTCTTTACTCGGGATGGATAAGTTCCAGGTTGTGCAAGGCAAGCCGCTGGCCGTTATATTCCCGGTTGGTCCCCCTCAGGACAACCTCCACCCGGTGAGCATCCGCAGGAACAAAGCGAATGATCTGCTCCCCGATGGCAATCCGAATCTCGCCGGCTATCTCATCCACATGATCGAACAGCGCCATCACGATCCGTTTGTCGTCCGCCGTCAACCGGCCATAGACGATCAACTCCGCTATTCCCTCTATGCCCTGATTCCGGCTGTTCGGCACCATGTAAGCTTCCATGAAGGAACGCGCCTTCTCGTTATCCATCTGCTGCAGAAAGAGCTGGAACGGCATTCCCTCAAAAGGCGGCAAATAGGCGTTCTTCCAGGGCATCGTCCGCGTCAGCAGGCGAAAAAACCACTTGAACCGAAGCGGCTCCGGCCGGGTGACCTTCACCTTGGCATCGCGAAGCTTTCGATAGACCGCTTCGATATCTTCCACATCGATCGCCAATCCGACGAGGCCCCGATGCCCCGCGAGGTAGCGCTGGGTCCATTCGGGAATCCAGCCGCCCCCGTCCGGACGTTTGATGCGAACCAGCTCCAGATATTCCTTGCCGATCCAGACATTCGACACCTTGAATCCTCGTGTCCCCTTCCCCCATTTCGGCATATACGGCAGTCCAGCCGAACGAATCTCCTCCACATGATGGGGGTCTTCTTGCCAGGCGGAGTCTATGTTAACGACTAGATGATCAATCTTCATGGGCCACCTCATCTGTATACGCTAGGAATCTTCTTCCACGCAGTATACCATAGAGCCCCCCGCCATCGGAGAAGGAACTTGGTACGAAAAGGCGAACTTGTAACAGAGTTCACATCGAGATCACAACCACGAATCAATGGGGGATACAGGGATGGGTGCTCTATCCGCTTTGCTTCTTGCTGCTTTGCTTTCCTTTTCCTATAAACTCGTCGAGATGACCTTGCACACCCTTCTCGGCAAAAATCGTTTTCAACGTATGGAATCCTATTGGGTTTACGGTTGGGCTGTTCTTCTCATCGCCGCAGTCCCGTTTATGGAGGGGAACTATGCGTGCCGCCTGCCGGTTGATGTAGGTTTCGTACTTCCCCTGGTTGTCGCCGTACTTCTTACCAACCTTTGGATTGCAAAATATTCTGGGTATCACCCCGTCGGCAGGCGAAACCTAGCAAACTTCGTTATTTTCTTTCCGGTCATGGAAGAGTGGGTCTACCGAGGGGCTGTTCTTCCGCTGCTAAATCAGGTGCTGGGCGCCTCCTCCCATTGGGAACTGTTCGATCTGTCCATTACGGGTCCGATTCTCCTTACGGCCTTCCTGTTTGCCGTCTCCCATCTCCAATACTACCGCCTGACTAGGTCCAGCTTGATCTATATGGCCTATGCCTTTATCGGCGGTGTGGTCTTCGGAGCAGTCGCTGATTCTACCCAGTCGATTCTGTTCACGGTCGTGCTGCATATCGAGTTCAATCTACTCTGCGTCTATTACGCAAAAAGGAAGCCTCGATAGGCTTCCCTTATCCTTGCTCCTCGGACTGCCGTCTCGGCCACAGCCTCTCCACTTCCATCAGTTGATGCCCATCGAACTGCATGCGATAGACATCCGGCTTCGTGGTGTGCAGGAGGAAATTCAAGTCGTAGTGGGGGTCATAGCCGCCCATCATCAGGGCCATGACCGCTCCATGAGTCCCAATGGCAATGCGCTGTCCCGCATAAGTCTCCAACAACTGATTCAGAACGGCCACGGCTCTGGTTTGACAGGCTTGGTTCGATTCCCCGTCAGGCAAGGAAAACCCCGGCTCGGCGTAAAGCCGATGGATCAGAGGCATCAATTCCTTATCCGGCATGCGGGTTTCTTCCGCAGAGAAAACCTGCTCCTTCAAATCCTCAAAGAGGAGCATCTCCTTCCCGGCTTCGTCCGCCAAGCCCTGTACGGTCAAGACCGCTCGCCGATAGGGGCTCGATGCGAACACGTCAATGCCTTCCTCCCGGAGAAGCTCCGTGATTCGTTCGGCGTCCGCCCTGCCTTTGTCGGTGAGGCCTCTCAACCGATCCGGTCCTTCTTTCGGCGATTCAACATGACGGATCATATAAACGTAGGTGTGCATGTACAGCCTCCTGCTAAAGACTAGAATACCTTTTGATAGGATGTGGAATGGAACCATGAACCCCCTGCTTAAGAAGAGCGACTGGATCTTATTCACCTGCATTGCCCTAGCCATCGGCTTTTCCTTCCAAATGAAATGGAGCGCCTCTCATCCCGTTTCCTATGAGGGACAAGCTTCCTATGCAACGATTCATGTGGAGGGTCAGGTCTATAAGACCGTGATGCTGACGAAAGAACCGCAGCTCATTGAGGTCCGAACCGATAAGGGCTATGACCTGTTACGGGTGAAAGAGAACGGAATCGAAGTGATCGAATCGGACTGCCCCGAGAAAGTCTGCTTTACCTTCGGCCGCATCACCAAACCGCATCAGGTTATCATCTGCTTACCGCTGCGCATGAACATCGAGATCACAGGGCCGGCAAGCTCGGCCGATGAGACGGGAATAGACGCTGTCTCTTATTGAGCGGCAGGGCTATCGTTGAAATCCAATATCCTCAAGTGAAATGAGTGAAAGCTTTGCATGACGAGGATTGGCATGGTCTTCGTAATAGAGCCAGTTCTGAAGAATCTGAAACCGGTAGTAATGGTCATCTTCTGAAGACACAAGGATTTCAGATGAGGTCCCATCCCGCGAGATTTGAAAGAGTCCTCCATTTTCAGTCTTGTATATAATATTGCTTCCTTGCACAGCGTAATGTTCCACTTTCAAATTCGTCAATGGTTTGGGAGACTCTTGTTCATCAAATCGGTAAAGAACCTGGTCTTGTCGATTTACAGCATACAGGTCTGTTCCTGACCAAGTGATCATGCGAACAGGAAAGGAGCTCATTCTTTCCTTAGTACCATCGGATAGGTTATACCGGTACAGGAGTCCTTCTTCTGAATTATTTATGTAGTAAATGGAACCCTCCGCCATTGCCGCTTCATTAATCGATTCAGGAACAAGCGTCTCTATCTCTTTCTCGGGAAACTTCATCCGTTTCAAGTGATAATTATCTTTGCTGTCTCGATAATAGACGGAACCTTTAGCATCAGAGCCAACCAGTCCGACAAACGCATCACTCAACTGTTCCTGGTTAGTCCCGTCGGTTTGGATGCGATACAGACCGGATTCATCACTATCCTTTACATAGTAAAGCCAATCGTTAACCAACAGCAGACTGCTTGCCGAATCTTTCCCTAAAGGAGTTTTGTCTGCGCCCGCTTGGCTTGCCCGATAGATTCGATGATTCCCGTTACCATTGATAAAATACGTTCCCGCTTCATCGTTCTGCACGAATCCCGGAGTGTGGCCTCCGTCTTCTTGAGTCATTCCTTCAAAGATTCGAAAGGTTGGCGTTTTCGAACAACCCGAGCTGAAAAGAATAAGGATGATCAGGCTTCCCCATAGCATAATGCGATTCACCGACATCCCTCCGTACGCACGAATTCCTCTCCACTATCCCATATTACGGTTCGGTAGCGCTAGCATTGTTGTCACAAAAATCGGCAACAAAAACCGCTCACGCTCACTCGTTTGCCCTCCCCAGTCCCTTGCGCTACAATCAGATGAAGATGATTCTCAACCATGTTCCGTAAGGAGTGTCTCCCATGAATGAAGCCGTTCAAACACTGGAGGGCTGGTACGCCCTTCATGATTTTCGCCGCATCAACTGGTCAGCCTTTCAGGCAGCACCCGCCGAAAAGCGGAGACAGGCCTTGACCGAATGGAAGAATCTGCTCGACGAGTGGGCTCTCACGGAATCCTCGCGGCGCGGCAGTACCGTCCTCTACAGCATCGTTGGCCAAAAGGCTGATTTTGTGATCTTCCACCTTCGGGAGACGCTGCAGGATCTGGAAAAGGTCGAACTTGCCTTCAACCGTTCGCTTATCGCCGAATTCACCGAGCCCACCTATTCCTATGTCTCCATCGTCGAGTTGTCCAGCTACATGGCGAAACCGGGAACGGACCCGATGGAAGATCCCGACATTCTAGCCCGCCTGAAACCGATCCTTCCGAAGAGCGCCCATCTCTGCTTCTACCCGATGAACAAACGCCGGGAAGGCCACGACAACTGGTACATGCTCAGCATGGACGAACGCCGTTCGATGATGCGCAGTCATGGCATGATCGGCCGCAGCTACGCCGGGAAGGTGAAGCAGATCATCACTGGCTCCGTCGGCCTGGACGATTGGGAATGGGGCGTCACCCTGTTCTCGGATGATCCGCTGCAATTCAAAAAACTCATCTATGAGATGCGCTTTGACGAAGTGAGCGCCCGTTACGGTGACTTCGGCGGCTTCTACGTCGGGAACCGCCTCGATGCCGCAAGATTGGGCGATTGGCTGGGCGTCAAGTAAGGAGAACGACCCAATGGTGATTAGCAGCAAGTTCGGAGAGGTTCCCTGCCTCACTCTTGCCGAATACGAAGCCCAGCTCAAGTCAAGTTTATTCGCTTCTCCCGGCAATGAAATCTGGTGCTATCGCCAGGAAGGACAAGACTTTCCTTGCCTCTCCATCCTTGTGAAGGATACGAAGGCGGTAGTGAACTACTTTTCCGAAGATAACGGTCAAATGTTTGCGTCCCTAGGCGATCTGTCCCAAGAGGGGCTCGCCTGTTTTGAGAACGGGAAGTATGAAGTGGCAGCCTACCAGGTTATCCAGCCGCAATCCGCCCTGGAATGTGCTTTGCATTTCTTCCGTTCGCCGGAAAAGCCTTCTTGCATTCAATGGGAGGAGCTGTAGACGGGCGGACTGAGGATAAGCTGGAGACCTTCATTTTTCGGGTTAGCGAGGATATGAGATGAGCGACAAAGACCAGTATCAAGAGATATGGGTAACCAACGAACCCGATGAGCAAACGGTAGTTGCACTCCTCAATGGAGAATACGGCTGGTTGATGTATTTGCGCGAGGAAGGCGATGCGGGATTCAGCTCCCGAAACCCCGATTATGCAGGCCCGGAAGAGGCAACCATGGAATTCTTCCTATCCAACGGGCAGTGTGACGAATATCCCATGGCCTGGGTATTGCCTGTTGAACGGGTGTATGCCGCGATCGAATACTTCAAAATCCATCATAAGCCGCCTGCTTTTATTGTATGGCATAACGATTCAAATGACGGTGTCTCCTTGAATGAGGAACCCTCAACCAACCGGTAAGAAAGAATGGAAAGCGGAGCGTTCGGTTCCTGCTTTCCTTTTTTTATCCCCTTCACTCCTCACCTTCCCCCTCTCCGATTTAGAGCGTGTTTGCAAACCCATGAAACGGCCAAACAGCAGATGTGCATCGCCTTGAGACTAGCCATCGTGGCTGGATTCAGGGAAAATCATTCGACCTATTCGGCCAAAAATCGGGTTTGCAAACACGCTCTGGCGCTCTCCATCACGGTGAGAAAAAATCCTTGGTTGAAGCTTTGCTTCGCTTTTGCCATAATGATTGAAATATGGATTTGTGTCCTAGACGCAAAGGACAAGCGGAGGACCGATTCGACAAGGAGGCCATGGGCTTGAAAGGGATCATTACCGTACTCGGAAAAGACAGGGTGGGCATCATCGCCAAAGTATGCACCTACCTCGCTGCGGAAAAGGTTAACATCCTCGATATCTCGCAGACCATCGTGCAGGGATACTTCAACATGATGATGATTGTCGACCTCACTGAAGCACCAAAAAGTCTGGAGGCCCTCGTGGAGGAGCTCCAAGGAGTCGGCCGTGAGATCGGCGTGGAAATCAAACTGCAACACGAGGACATCTTCAACATCATGCACCGGATTTAATTCACCCACAACGCACAACGATTAGAAAAAGGGGGCTTGTCCACATTGATTTCCTTGGTGGAAGTACAGGAAACCAACAAAATGATCCGGGAGATGAACCTGGACGTCCGGACCATCACGATGGGCATCAGCTTGATGGACTGCGCCCATTCCGAGCTAAAGGTCTTCTGTGACCGGGTTTATGACAAAATTACCCGCTCCGCCGAACATCTCGTCAAGACCGGTGAGGACCTGGAGAAGCAGTTCGGCGTGCCTATCGTCAACAAGCGCATCTCCGTCACGCCGATCTCCATTGCGGCCGGAAGCTTGAACACCGACAGCTATGTTCCGGTCGCGGAGGTGCTCGACCGCGCCGCCAAGCAGGTCGGCGTCAACTTCATCGGCGGCTTCTCGGCACTCGTGCAGAAGGGCTGCACGAAGGGCGACCGTGTGCTGATCGAGAGCATTCCCGAAGCACTCGCCGTGACGGACCGCGTCTGCGCCTCCGTCAATGTCGGCTCCTCGCGCAGCGGCATCAACATGGATGCCGTCAAGCTGATGGGCGACATCATCAAGCAGACCGCCGAGCGAACGGCGGACCGCGATTCCATCGGCTGCGCCAAGCTCGTCGTGTTCTGCAATGCCGTGGAAGACAACCCCTTCATGGCAGGCGCTTTCCACGGTGTCGGAGAACGCGAATGTGTCATCAATGTCGGCGTCAGCGGCCCCGGAGTCGTGAAGCGCGCCCTGGAAGAAGCGAAGGGCCAGGACTTCGAGACACTGTGCGAGACGATCAAGCGCACCGCGTTCAAGATCACCCGCGTCGGCCAACTCGTCGCCCAGGAAGCCTCGAAACGGCTCGGCGTGCCGTTCGGCATCATCGACCTGTCGCTCGCCCCGACGCCCGAGATCGGCGATTCCATTGCCGAAATCTTCCAGGTGATGGGCCTGGAACAAGCGGGAGCACCGGGAACGACCGCTGCCCTCGCTATCCTGAACGACAACGTCAAGAAGGGCGGCGTCATGGCGTCCTCCTACGTCGGCGGCTTGAGCGGCGCCTTCATCCCGGTGAGCGAGGACCATGGCATGATCGAAGCCGTGCAGAAGGGCGCGCTCACCCTCGAGAAGCTCGAGGCGATGACCTGCGTCTGCTCGGTAGGCCTCGACATGATCGCCATCCCCGGCAGCACGTCCAAGGACACGATCTCCGGCATCATCGCCGATGAGTCGGCGATCGGCATGATCAACCAGAAGACGACCGCCGTGCGGATCATTCCAGTCATCGGCAAGGAAGTCGGGGAGATGGTCGAGTTCGGCGGACTTCTCGGCTATGCGCCGGTCATGGCCGTCAATTCCTTCTCCTGCGAGAGCTTCATTCAACGCGGCGGCCGCATTCCCGCCCCCATCCACAGCTTCAAAAACTAAACCCTATATCCACCGATGCTCATGCAAAAAAGACGCGTCCCCGTCCTTTCCCTTTCGGAAAGCGACGGCGGCGCGTCTTTTCTATCGTCACGGCATAGATTCTCGTCCTGCCGAACCCTTTTTCCACGGAGCGTGTTTGCAAACACGCTCTAGGTCAATCTTCCTCGCTCGGCAAAGTACCCTCTCGCTCCCGGAGCGAAGCCAGGTATTCCTCATCCGCGCGGTCCCGCTGGCGCCCCTTCTCCTTCAGCCGCTCGATGGCTGGCTGGATGAGCAGATCGACTTCCTTTTGGACCGGATAGACCAGGTCGTAGCGATTCACCGATTCGAGAAAAGACCCTACTTCCATCAAAGCGTTATAGCGGTCCAATTCATCCCGGGTCAGCAGCCCACGTACCTGTACGCTGCAATGCCTCATCCGACTTCTCCCTCCTCCGGCTTCAACCTTTTCCTCCGTGCTTCTCTTCGCTTCTTCGTTCAACGAATTAGCTAAAGGCCTTTGCGCACGACGAGCGGCAGCCCGCCGATGATAAACAGATACCGAATATCGATGGCCTTCTTCATCATGGCCGCTTTGTAGCCTTTAACCTTGTACTTGCCGACGACGCCGACCGCATCTCCCTTGCCAAGCGAAGCGACGGTTCCGCGGTTGGTAAAGGAAAATTCCTTAAGCGGCGTGTTGCGGATGGTGGCGATCAGGTTGTGCGCACACGCCTCCGCTTGCTGGATTGAAATTTGAGCGGTGGGCGGATAGGGCTTCCCCTGCTCACTCAACACAATCGAGCAATCGCCGATCACGTAGACGTGGTCGTGCTCCTTCGTCCGCAGCTCAGCATCCACCACCGCGCGGCCGCGCATCGTTTCGAACCCGGCATCCTCCAGCAGGCGATTGCCGCGCACGCCGCCGGTCCAGACGACTGTGCCGGCCTTGATCATTTCGCCATTCGCGAGAATAACGCCTTCCTTGGTACACTCCTTGATGGCGGTAGACAGGCGGAAGACAACGCCCTTCGCCTTAAGGGCTTCGGTTGCGTACTCTACTAGCTCGGAGTCAAACCCCGGGAGCGCGCTCGGAGCCGCTTCGACGTTCACAATCTGCACAAGTGCGGGATCGACATCGAATTCCCGGCACAGCTTCGGGAGCCGATCGGCCAACTCGCCCAAGAACTCGATGCCGGTAAAACCAGCTCCGCCCACGACAAACGTCAGGTAGTCCTTGCGCTGGGGCTCTTGCTTGAACTTGGCGAATTGAAACTCGATATGCTCCCGAATGTAGCGAACGCTGTTTAAGCTGCGGATGGTAAGGGCGTGCTCACGCAAGCCCGGGATGCCGAAGGTTTCCGGTTCTCCGCCCAATGCAATCACCAGGTAGTCATAGGAGAGGGTGCTGTCCTCGAGAATGACCTTCTTGTCCTGGGGACGAATCTGGGCGACGGTGGACTTGACGAAATCGATCTTGAACTCGTCGATCAGCTTCGAAATGTCAACCCGGGCGTTCTCCGGCTTATCGGTTCCGGCAGCCGGCATATGCAGGTGAGTCGTGATGTAGTGATACTCGTGCTTGTTGACCAACGTCACATCCGCTTCATTGTAGTTAAGATGCTTCTGAAGCCGTATGGCCGTGACCACACCTCCATAACCGGCTCCGAGGATGACAATGCGGGGAATACGGCTCATCTCTCCTAATCCTTTCCTTCTCGTAATTTCTTTTATCTCTCTCTATAGTAGAATGCCGGCCCGCTCAAGCGAGTGCGGAGCCTCGTTCATGCGAGGCGCTCCGGCGCTTAAATGGTTGCTTTCATTCCTTTTCAATCCTAAAAATGATATCCCTTTGAGGGCGAAAGTGCAAGACTTTTCCCCATTTCATCATACCGCGAGACGATTGCCGAAAGCAAACCGCCGCCTGCCTTTTTTGGCCTTCCGGACACGCATTGTGACAAAAGTTACAGCAAGCCGTTCATTTGATTTCTTTTCTCACTCGGAGTTGGGTATAATGAAAGCGTATCGTAAGCAATCGTCCCTGGAGGTGTCCACTGGAGTGACCACGAAAGAGGAAATCGTCGATATCGCGATCATCGGCGGAGGCCCGATTGGTATGTTTGCGGCCTTCTATGCCGGGATGCGTCATGCATCGGTAAAACTGATTGAAAGCATGCCCCAACTGGGAGGACAGCTCGCTGCCCTGTACCCGGAAAAATACATCTACGACGTCGCCGGCTACCCCAAGGTCCGCGGGCAAGAGCTCGTCGACAACCTGCTTACACAGATGAACCACTTCCCGGTGGATGTCCGTCTGGAAGAAAAGGTTCAGCTCGTGGAGAAAAAGGATGAGCGCCTGTTCGAGATTACGACGACCAAAGCCGTTCACCTGGCTAAAGCCGTCATCGTCACGGCCGGCATTGGCGCCTTCGAGCCGAGAAAGCTCGAGCTCGCTCAAGCGGACCGTTATGAGAAGAAGAACCTTCACTACTTCGTGAAAGACCTCTCCTCCTTTGCCGGCAAGCGCGTTCTCATCAGCGGAGGCGGAGATTCCGCCGTCGACTGGGCGCTTATGCTGGAGCCGATTGCGGAAGAGGTCACCCTGATTCACCGGCGTGACAAATTCCGGGCTCATGAGCACAGCGTCGAGCTGCTGATGAAGTCGAAGGTCAAGATCATCACCCCGACCGAAATTGCCGGATTGAACGGCGATGATGCCATCGAAAGCGTCATTCTCCGCCAGATCAAGACCGGAGAAGAAACCATCGTTCCGGTGGACGACGTGATCGTCAACTTCGGCTTCGTCTCCGCGCTCGGCCCGATCTCCGAATGGGGCTTCCGGATTGAAGACCACTGTGTGGTCGTCGATTCCCGTATGGAGACGAACATCCCCGGCATCTTCTCCGCCGGCGACATCACGACCTACCCCGGCAAGCTGAAGCTGATTGCCGTCGGCTTTGGAGAAGCACCGACCGCCATCAACAACGCCAAGGTCTACATCGATCCTGACGCCAAGCTTTCTCCCGGCCACAGCAGCAACCTCAAGTTTTAGCCTAGCAACCTATGAGGCAGCTTAGAATTCGAACTCCTCTCCCTCATGAGCCTCCTGGCCGTGAGGGTTTTTTTTGGATAGAACTCAGATGCCAATGAGGGAACTCGGGAAAAATGGGTAAGCTGTTAATAGAAGCCACTTTCATTTGAAGGTAGCAGGGACGTTCACTTGGAAAGGAAGAGAAGCCTGTGGATACCATCTGCCCGGTATGCAATGGACTCAGTCGCCTGTCCGCTCGTTGCCCGGTATGCGGCAGTGCGGCCCTCGATCAAGGGCGAATGCAGGATCAGTTCGGCCCTTATTCTCCCTATGGCTCGATCGAACAAGCCTCTGCTTCCAACGGGCTGCCGGATCTGGCGCTAGGCGCTTGCGCTCACACGGCATTTTGTCGAAACTGTGCCCATGCCTTTCCCGTATATATACAGGAGTTCTCGATTGGAGATTGATAAACTGGAGGAGTGAAACTCATGGCAAACCGTTTGCGCTTCCCTTGGAAAAAAGAGCAGCCAAGCTCGAATCCCCCCGCTTCTTCCCAGGAGGAAAAAGCGCTGGTTCGGCATGAGGGGGAAAGCGACGAGGAGTACGTCCGGCATCACTTCTGGAGTAAGCTGAAGGCTCATGCCGAGCAGGTCCCCTTCCTGCAGGACGTGATCGCCCTCTTCTACTGCGCCATGGATCCGAAGACGCCAAAGTGGGCCAAAGCCATCGCGTTCAGCGGGCTCGCCTATTTTATCCTGCCGATCGATGCCATCCCTGACGTGTTCCTGCTCGCCGGCTGGACCGATGACGCCGCGATCCTCGCCGGAGCCCTCAAGACGCTGTCCTCGAAGGTGACGAACGACCATCGCGACAAAGCGAAGGCCTGGATCTCCGGACGGAAGCTCGTCCAACATGGTCCGGCGCCGGAATCGAAGGCGTAAGCTCTCGCCCTTATCCAATAGAAAAGCTGCTCGCCCATGGCAGATCGCCAGGGGCCGGCAGCTTCTTTTTATGAGAATATACTTTCGGGCATGCATAGAGAGTACGTTTACTTCGGCAGCGCCAATCGTTCATAATGCTTGTAGAGAGCGTGAAAGCTGCCGGAGTAATTCTTGTTCCACGGCTTTCGTTTGCCGCAGAAATGAAGGATCGCCGTATGGCGGATGACGTAGTCCATGTCTACCTTGCCGCCGCTCGCCAGCTTGTAATAGAGGTAGAAGCGGGCATCGTAATTGTACAGAAGCTCCTCGATCTTTAGGATGGACGTGGAGTAGAGGGCATTCAGCACGTCTTGATCGGGAAGGATGAGTCTCTTCTTGTTCTCTCGGACGTAATCGAAGATCTCCTGCTCACAAATTCGCTCGCGTTGAAGCTTCAGGTTCATCAACAAAACGCCGGAATTGTAATAGGCGGGCAGCTCCTGCGTTCTCAGCCGAAGGCGATTGATTTCGGTCAGTGGAATGCGGTCGTGGTACGCCGCTGCAAACAGATGCTCTGACAAATTGGTTTCGTAAAGCGGAAGAATGTCGTTGAGGATCAGCAGATCGGGATCGAGGTAAAGCACCTTGTCCAGCTCCGGCGGCAAGAACCGGAACGCCAGAATGCGGTAATACATCTCCTTGGAGTAATGCTTGACGATCGGCGCTTCCTCGAACATGTGGTCATCCACGCGAATGGCATGTAGATCACTTCCGTGCTCCTCAATATAGTGATGCAGGTCGGCGATCTCCGCCGGAAGGATGCTGGAGTGGAGCAGGTAGAGGTCAAAGGAAACGCCCGGATGCTGGAGAAACAGCGACTTCAGCATGACCTTGAGCGGGCGGAGGTAGTTCGAATTGAGGGTGACCAGAATGGGGATCGGCATGGGACACTCCTTGGTTTCGGTATCAGAAGTTCAACTTGTGAACTAGCAGAGAAGGCGCGCACTACGAGAACAGCTTGAACTTCCGGTCGCTGTTGTTTTTCAATTTCTCGGTTTGATTTCTTAGCGGGCAGTTGAAATTGAAAAACAAAGGCGAACGCGTTCGCTCCTCCAGTTTCAACCTATCTCTTCGTGCTTTTCTGCCGTTCCACACGTTTCACTTCCATAGGCTCCTCCTCATCATAACGAAGCTGCTGGTGAATGAAAAGAGCGTTCCCAAGGCTGGCGGGGCAGCCTGTGAACGCTCAACGGAAGAGCGGTGCCTTACTTGCTGAACAGCTTCATGCGATACATGATGGTCAGCACACGATAGAAGTCGATGCTCCCCTTGGGCGTATCGACCAATCGGGACGCGACGGCGGCCTCCATCGCTTCCTTCGCCCAAACCGGAGGGTCCTGCTGCTCCAGATTTCTCAGCGCATCCAGCTGCTTTCTCACCGTCGCGAGCTCGGTCCGGGTCGCTTGCAATTCCTTTTGCAGATCGTTCAACTGCACCGACAAGCTTTCGAGCACATCCTCCACCTCCTCATCAAGCCGCTTCAAGCCATAGCTCGAGATGACTTGAACCAGCTTCTTCGCATAGTCCGGATCGGTGGCATAGCCGCCGAGTTGAAGCGCCATCGCTTGCTCCTCCGGGCTTGTGGCCCGACGAACCCGCTCATAGCGGCTCAGGCGGAACAAGAGATCCTGGTCGCGAAAGCAATCCTCGATCTGGTCGTACGCACGCCAATTCGCGGTTACGTTGTAGCGGATGCCGTTGTAGACCTCCCACGTCCGCGTGTTGACAGAACGCCCTTTCCAATAGGCGTTCGGCTGGCCGCTGCCGACCTTGAAGCCCACCACATTGTTCCAAGCTGGAATGATGCCGCCGGTTTCATGAAGAGCCTGGGCGGTACGAAGCGACGGGAAGATCGGCGACCCTTCGAGCCGCAGGCGAACCGCGATCGGCCCGATCGTCGCAATGAAGTCCTGGCGGGTCATGACGATCCCTCCTTTCCAACCCGTTACTCCTGTTGTATGCCAAGGGGAAGGGAAAGGCAAGGGACAGGTTGCCCGGGGCGGGAGACCAACCCGGCAGGGAATAAGAAAAAGGCAGACACAAGGAAGCCGCGACTTCGGGACGCGGCTTCCTTGTGCCAGCCTTTGCTTGCTTCGGCGGCTTCTGTTTCAGAGGTAGCTGAGAAGAACGGAGAGAAGGATGCCGCCGACCGAAATCCAGAGCAGCTTCATCTTCCACACAGCGGCAAGCCGCTGATCCTGTTTTTCAATTTTCCGCTGCAAGCGGGTCTTCGGCTCCTCCTCCTGGTCCTCCGCGTCTCCTTTGATCGCATGCGTCGGCCCAAAGCCTGCATACAGAAAGGTTACGAGCAGGAGGAACAGCGAGATCAGGAACAGCTTGTCAGACAATTCGCGCACAGGGATTCTCCTTTTCCATGATGATATCCATAAGGAAAAGTATACCCATGCCCGAAGGCAAAAGCCAGTCCTGCCGCGCGGGCTCGCAACCTGCCCTGAGCCCGAAGGAGAACGGCCGCCTCATTCCGGCCGAAGGAGTGCCGTCCCGTGCGCTGCCGCTCTCCGCCTTCTTCGGGGCCGCTTGAGCTTCCACGCTGCAAGCAGCGCTTGGAATTGCTCCTGGTAAGCGAGTCGGTCGCTCTCCTCCATGGAGGCGTGCAGAAGCCTCCGCGCAATGACGGGTTCGCCGTTTAACCCTTCCGCACTCACCAGCTCCAATTCCTCCGGCGGATAGCAGCCTTCCTTATAGGTGACTGCAAGCTTTCCGTCCACAAGCTCCCCTTCCCGCCTAGGAACAAACCACCCTGCGCGAATGGCGAGTGAACAGGAATAATAGCAGCCGGCAAAAACAATTCCTTCTTGAGCAAGAGAAGCAACGGCCGCTCTTGTTCGAGAAGGAAGGATTGGTTCGATCATGATGAAGGCCTCCGTGACTTCAAAAACGAGAGTAATGGCTCTATTATAGCGGCTGGGTGCTCTCGTTGGGCAGAGGGAACAGCTGGAATCTGCCAGTTTGCCGGAAAGAGGGGCTTTTCGATTGAAGGCTCTCCCTTTACTCCCTATTTATTTGCCGGTAGCTGCGATAGAAGAACCAGATCAAACTCCCAGCCAGCCAGACGACGATCACGAGCAGGCCGCCCGTACTTTTCCAAAAGGCAGCATATTTCGGGATTCGAGAGACAATTGCAAGCACACCCGAGGCATAAGCCACGATCAGGAAGGGGCGGAAGAACTCGTTCCCTTTTCTCAGCGTAAACCAAGTCGCCAGCGCCAACAGGACCGCCACAACGCCGATGCCGAGAGCTCCTTCCAGCTTCACAGGCCAAAGGGCAGGGAGGAGGATCTTTGCGACAACGATGGAAGCAAGGCCAAGACAGGCACAGCCAATCATGACGAACTTCCCCTTGCGCCCCGTCTCGCGGTAAATGGACTGACGAATTTCCACAACGATCATTTTGACAAACAGGATCGTGATCAGGAAGCTGACGAGAAGCGCTCCGATGTCAAAGCTTTCGTCCGGAAAGACAAGACCGGGAAGGATCGTAAACAACGCATAGATCCCGAAGACATAGAGCACATAGCGAATCTGCTGCAGGAAGGGGGCGGTCGGAAGCTCCCGCATCATCGCGTCGGCCACTTGCTTTGGATGTTTGCCGAAATAGTCGGAAGCGCCAATTCCCGCCCGCTGAGCATCCAGAAGGTCCTGCAGGATGACGAGCAGGATTTCCTCAACCTGCTGCTCCTTGTAGAGAAGGCTTCCTTTCAAGCGGGTATATGCCACGAGATCCGTATAGTACTTCCCGTTCTCTTCATTCAATTCTTTTTGCAGTTTTCGATTCTGCTCGATTATCTGCTTCGCGTTCATGGTTGTTCGTCCCCTTTCACCAATTGACTGACGCTGGTGTGCAAGCGGGTCCACTGCTCGATAAAAGCATCGCGCTCGCTCACGCCGGCCTCTGTCAGCTTGAAATACTTGCGCATCGGTCCGCCCGGCGAGGGCATCAGCTCTCCCATAATGAGCTTCTTGGTTTGAAGCTTCAGCAGAAGCGGATAAATTGTCCCTTCGGAGACGGTCGAGAAGCCGTACCGCTGCAGCTTCTCATTCATCTCATAGCCGTAGACAGGCTCCCGGCCGATGATGATGAGGATGCAGCCCTCCAGAATGCCCTTCAGCATCTGGGAGGATCGCTTGGATTCCTCTTCCATTCGCGTGCCTCCTTGCTGCTTTACTATCTTGCATTGCAAAGTACTTGCTGAGATCAGTGTAGCACGGCTTTACTACCTTGTAAAGCATGTTAGTGGGATTTCCTGCTTTGAGTGCATAACAAAAAACGCCGACTCGAGCGGAAGAATCCGCTGAAGTGGCGTCTTGTCAAAAAAGGGAGTCTCGACGAATCAATCGTCACACTTCTCCGCCTTGCCTGCATCGGAGCGGGTGCGGAAGCTGGAGCCGCAGCCGCAGGTGGCGACGGCGTTCGGATTGTCGATGGTGAACCCGCCCGACATCCCGGAATCCTGGTAGTCGACCTGGAGTCCGTCCAAAATCCGCAGATCGGCTTCCGCGACAATGACTGGCAAGCCGTCATAGCTCAGCTCGTGATCTCCTTCGCCGCGCTCGTCATCCAGTCCCATCTGGTACGTAAAGCCGCTGCATCCGCCTTCCTGAACACCCAGTCGCAGGAACAGCTTCGGGTTCCCTTGCTCCTCAAGCATTTCCTTGACTTTCTCGATGGCCGTAGCCGATATATCGATCATGGGATCTCCTCCTCGTCGGTGATAAGAATTCTCACTCCTTCAAGTATACCCGGATTCGTCGGAGGGCTCAAGGAGGAAAGAAGGGTTCTACGGGGCCTGGAACCGCAGTAAGTTTCATCATGGAAAGAAGCGTCCCCCGTTTTTCCACAGCTGGCACCGATTTTAATTTGTCCCTCTTCCTCAAGAAGTTTATAATGATTCTAGAAAAGCGGCCGAACCCAAGCCGGATGCAAGGAGAGTGACCATGAGCATCATCATTCCTACTCCCGCCACGCAAATGGCGGCCATTGCCGAGAAGGTGGAGCACGGCGAACGCCTCACGCTGGAGGACGGCCTGTTCCTGTATCAATCCGATGACCTGGCTATGCTGGGCATGCTGGCCAACAAGGTCAACCTGCGCAAGAACGGCAAGAAGGTTTATTTCATTGAGAACATGAGTCTGTATTTCACCAACGTCTGTGAAGCCCACTGTGCCTTCTGCCATTATCGCCGCGATGAAGGAGAAGAAGGGGCTTATACCGTGAGCCCGGAGGAAATGTTCGCGTATATCGACCAACACATTCAGCCGGATACGCGGGAATTCCACATCACCGGCGGGCATAACCCGCATGTTTCGTTTGACTATTACGTCGGGTATGTTCGCGCCTTGAAGCAGCGCTACCCTCACGTCACGATCAAAGCCCACACCGCTGCCGAGATCGAGTTCTTCTCGCGCCTGTCGGGGCTGAGCTACCGCGAAGTTTTGCAAACCTTGCTTGATGCGGGGCTTGGAACACTCACAGGCGGCGGAGCTGAGATTCTCTCCGAACGCTATCGGCAGAAGATGGGAGTCGGCAAGGCCACCACCGACCAGTGGCTGGAGGTGCAACGCACCGCTCACCAAATGGGGATGAAAACCCATGCCACCATGCTCTACGGCTCCATCGAGACGCTGGAGGAGCGGCTGACCCACATGATGCTCCTGCGCGAGCTTCAGGACGAGACGAACGGCTTCCTCGTGTTCATCCCGAACGCCGTACAGCCTGCGAAGAAGACGATGGGGCTTAAGCGCCGCGTCTCCTCTTATGACGACCTGCGGACCATCGCCGTAAGCCGCCTCATGTGCGATAATATTCCGCACATCAAGGCGTACTTCATCAACCTCGGTACGCAAATCACCCAGATCGCCTTGCATTTCGGCGCATCTGACGTGCATGGAACTATCGTCCAGGAGCGAATCAGTCACTCCGCCGGCGCCCTTTCACCGGAAGGCCTGACGAAGGAAGAGCTCGTTCATCTCATTCGGTCCGCTGACCGGATTCCGGTCGAACGGGATACCTTCTATGGCGAAGTGAACACCTTCTGAGTCTCAGCTTGGATCAAAAAGGACCGCCTATCCCGCAAGCCTGCGGAAAGGCGGTCCTTTTGTTTAGCTAAGCAACGGTTGTTTTGCTTAGAGAAGCAGCGGCTGTTTTGATCCCTTGGTTACAGCTTAAACCGGTTCACGTACTGCTGCAGTTCCTCTGCTGCCTTGGACAGCGCGGCGGACGAGCTCGCAATCTCCTCCATAGAGGCAAGCTGCTCCTGCGTAGCGGCGGAAACCTGCGTCATCGCGCTGGAGGATTGCTCCGCAATGACGGCACTCTCCTTGACGTCATAGACCACTTCATTCGTGCTGGCCGACATCTCTTGTGCACCGGCTGAGACTTCTTCGATGTCACCGGCAACCTGGCTGACGGAGGCTTTGATCGTGCTGAACGACTCGCCCGCAAGGGCCACCAGGTTAATTCCTTGTTGCACCTCAAGGCGATTCTGCTCTGCCGCTTCAATCGCGTTGATGGCATCCTCCTGGATCAAGGAGATCAGATCGGATATCCGTTTTGCAGATTCCGTCGACTGCTCGGCCAGCTTGCGCACTTCGCCTGCTACTACCGCAAAGCCGCGGCCCATCTCTCCGGCCCGTGCCGCCTCGATCGAAGCGTTCAAGGCCAGCAGGTTGGTTTGTGACGAGATGGCAGAGATTTCTCCGGTAATGGCACTGATCGCCTCGGACCTTACGCCGAGCTCCTTGATCACGCCTCCGAGAGAGGTGACCGATTCCCGGATGGCATCCATCTGCGTGATCGCTTGCTGAATGGCTTCATTCCCGCTCTCCGACTTCCGGGAGGCGTCTGCTGCCGCGATCGCTACACTTTGAGCACGCACCGCGATTTCATCGGCCCCGGCGGCCATTTCCTCCATGGCATGAACGGAGGTTTCGGCAATCTTCGCTTGACGCGACGTTCCGATGGACGTTTCTTGAACCGATTCCGCAATCTGACTTGTTGCCTGGGTCGTTTGTTCGGCACTGGCCGTCAGCTCTTCTGACGAAGCGGCGACCATCTCGGAGGAAGCAGCCACCGATTTGAGCAGAACCCGCAGATTATCCGCCATCTCATTGAAGGTTTTGGCCAATTCGCCAATTTCATCGCGGTTCCGCACTTGAACCGCTTCCTTGCTCAAATCGCCATCCGCGATCCATTGGGCCGCTTTTTGCACCCGACGCAAAGGAACGGCGATCAGTCGAGCCAGCACAAATGCAACCAGGATCGCCAAGAGAATGGCCACCAGGCTCGTGATCATGACCACCTTCAATGCAATGTTCGCTTTATCGACGGCTTCGTCCGTCATTCCAGCGGCAGTCTGGTTATCGAGGTTGATCAGCTTCATGATCGTGTCATTCGCCGCGTACCAGGCGCTGTAGATATTGCGATGAAGTTCCTGCCCCCGCGTCATTTCGTTGTTCTCGGCTGCTTCGAGCAGCTCCGGCAGCACCTTCAGGTAAGCATCATATTCGGCAGAAAATTGCTCATACAGCTGCTTCTCTTCATCCGTCTGAAGAAGCTTCTGAAGATCTCTTCGCTCGCCTTCGATCTTCACCAATAGATCCGTATACGCGGCCTTAAGCTTCGTCAGCTCATCCGCTCTCTCTTCGACGATTATATTCAGAACCAAGCGCTCTACATCGGACACATCTCCATTCATCGTGCCAAGCAGCACGACAGTGGGCAGCCATTTGTCATTCACATCTTTTGCTTGCCCTTTGAGTCCGCTGAGATTAACCGATGCCACGGCGCTAACCACAATCAGCAGCACCAGCACGCCCGCAAAGGCCGCCAGCAGCTTTCCTTGGATGTTCAGCCGAATTCCTTGAATCCCATTAATTCTCCCCTTTACTGTTTGGTTTAGGTCGTTCATTTTTTTGTCTTTCTTCATGCTGTTTCTGCCAACCCTTCTCTGCAAATTTTCATTCTGCCTTATCCTTGATATCGACACGATTCGATCGTTTTTTTACTACTTTGGAATCATTCCTTCCCGGAGGCTCCTTCTCACGGCCCAGTCAAACAAAAAAACAACCGCCCCCTCTGCAAATACAGAGAAAAGGGCGGTTGGAATTTCCTATTGGAGAATAATTCAATTATTCAAGACAAGCGAGTCCAGGCTTAGCCGCCGAGAAGCTTGTCGAGCTCTTCTGTAATGCGGATTCGCCTAACCAGTTCCTCCAGCAGCTCCTCGGCGCTTTCGGCCAGCACCACATCCCCGTTCAGCATGGCGAAGGGCTGGTAGGCGCATTCGCCGCAATTGCCAAGGCAGCCGTATTCGATGACATCATAATCGGGATTCGCTTCCAGCGTCTCCATCACACGATCCGTGCCATGATGCATGTTGCTGGAGCAGAATTCGATGATCGGTCGCATGTGCATCCCCCGGATGATTTTATTTTTTACCCTCATTGTAATATAATAAAGAAACGAAGGAAAGGAGTTGATCCTAGTGAGCGAATCTACCCAAACCAAGTACGATGAGGTTCAAGAGGTTCTCGATAAGCTGCGTCCGTTCCTGCAACGCGACGGCGGCGATGTGGAACTCGTCGATGTAGAAGACGGCATTGTCAAGCTGCGTCTGCAAGGCGCATGCGGAAGCTGCCCCAGCTCTACCATCACGCTGAAGGCCGGCATCGAACGCGCCCTCGTGGAGGAAGTAGAAGGCATCGAAGAGGTTGTCCAAGTATTCTAAAGCTTTCAAAAGGGCCGGCTTGCCTGAATGGAGATCCATTCAGCAAGCTCGGCCCTTTTTTTTATTAAGCATCGGTGGAGGAGCTTCTCTCCTCGGGAAGAGGCGGCCCTCCTCCATTTCGGGCGCGGATGGGGTCCAGCCCCCCGGAGACGTCGACCACGTTGCCGGTAATAAAATCGGACTCCTCCTGGCACAGGAAGGAGATCACGCGTGCGACATCCTCTCCGGAGCCTGGCCTGCCGCGCGGCGACCGCTCGTCGGTGATGAGCTCCACCTCTCGAATCCGCTTCTCCTTGT
Source organism: Gorillibacterium sp. CAU 1737 (assembly GCF_039888655.1). NCBI lineage: Bacteria > Bacillati > Bacillota > Bacilli > Caryophanales > Paenibacillaceae > Gorillibacterium > Gorillibacterium sp. CAU 1737. Next base: position 109,841 of record NZ_JBDQQO010000007.1, on the reverse strand, counting down.
AATCCCCCTTGATATCACCCGGGCAAACCATGTTCACGGTGATGCCGTGCTGTGCCTCTTCTACCGCAAGCGTCTTGGTGAACGAGACCAGCCCCACCTTGGCGGCAGCATAGACGGCCCGGTGCACCCAGGCAGGAGCTTCCGCTGCGCGACCGAAGCCGAAGTGAATGATGCGCCCCCAGCCCTTCTCCCGCATTCCCGGAAGCACGAGCGCGTCGAGCTCCATGACGCTACCCAGGTTCCCCGCAATCAAGTAGCGGATTTCCTCCGGCTTGTACTCGGCGAACAGACGCCGCTCATGGATGTAGGGGCCGGCGTTGTTGATGAGAACACCGATCGTCCCCAGCTTCCCGACCGTTTCCTCCACCAGTCTCGACACATCACTGGGGCGGCTAATGTCCGCCTGCACGCAGGAACAAGGGACGCCGTACGTCTCTTCAATCTCTCGCCGCAGAAGCTCGGCTTCCCCTGCACTATGGCGATAATTGATCCCGATTGCATAGCCGCTCGCAGCGAGTGTAAGAGCCGTGCGCTTGCCGAGCCCTCGGGCGCTTCCCGTAATCAACGCAACTCTCTGCACGCTCATGGGCTCTCCCCTCCCATCTGCCGAATAATTGTCTTTTATCGGGTATAGCGAGCCTCTCGCTTCTCCGCTTTCTCCTGTCCCTTGCCCAAATAGCGAAACACCTCAAGTACCGCTCCGCATGCTGCCTGGTATCCGACTTCCACGTCCCGGATCTTTTCTCCGAGAGGCTCAATGGGTGTATGTTTCGTTCCGGGCATCAGGAGAAGGTCATCGGTCAACTCCTCGTTGATCGCATGGATTTCCAGATTGCGCGCCTTTTTCAGTCGGAGGAGGGGCTCTTGGTACCGTTGCTTGCGTTCAAACAGAAGCTGCTCCAGGTTCGACGCGGTCTTGCTGTCTCTCATTCGACGCAGCACGGTAAAATAAGAATAGTTCTCTTTGAGAGCTTCGGTACGCAGGGAGAACTGTTCGTTCAGGAACTCCCCCAGCTTGTCGAGCACCGAGAAGACCCGAATTAGTGCATTTTTATGAAAGTAAACGCAGCGATGGTAATCGTCCTCCTCCGCCTCGTCCATCTCCTCCATGTACCGGCTCGTCACGAGATCGCCGAACCGCCGAGCCGCATAGAGGCTCTGCTCCAGCTCATCCAGCGAGCGGATCAGTCCTTTGGCCATGACCGTCCGCTTCAGCGCCTTGCGTTCCTCCGGCGTAGGCTTTCGGCCATGAGCGAGCGGCGCCGTTTCCTTAATGTAGGCCTTCAGCCACCGATTGGCTTCCGCCAGCTCCCCGGTATCCAGCCTGTGCTTTTCCCCGAATAGAAAGCGCAGCATGCCCATCCTCCTCACAATGCGACCTGACGCTCATTGTTCCTCCCCGAACGCAAAGGTATTCCGAAAGGCCTCCCGCTTACTCCTTGCCCGCGGCCAAATAGAGTTCTGCCACCTGAAGGCTCTTATCCAGAAACTCCTCGATCTCTGCCCGCGATTTGCGGAGCTTGCTCACGAAGCGGGTAAGCTCTTGCCCCCGCGCAAAAGTAATGAAGCTGGGAATGCCCAGGATGTTCAGCTCGCTGCACAGGTCGGGAAGCTCATCGCGGTCGACATGAACGAACGTAATCCGATCCCCGTACTTCTCCTCCACCTCAGGCATGAACGGATCAATAAAATGGCAGTCGCCGCACCATACGGCCTTAAAGACGGCAACCGTCGGCTTTTCGTTTGCAATTTGCGCGTGGAACTCCGCTTCTTGATGGATGGTTTGCATGTGAATTCCTCCTGCTCTCTTCAACTATGCGAATGTACCTATGATCTTGCACTTCTGTGCCCGCCTTTGTCAAATCGAGCGACTATTTCAACACGCGAATGGGAAAAATAACCGGAAGACCTTTCCCTGAGCCAATGATGAAGGAGCGACCCGATTCCATGAACGTTTTGCGCAGACTTGCGGCTTCCCTATCCATTTGGCGGAAAATGCCTTTCTTTCGCCCTCACTCCCACGCGGCCGCCTCTTCACCCGCTCCATCCGCCAAGAAGCCCCTTTCGGATAAGCAAAAGAATACGCGAGTGCCCCTCCTGTCCCTCACCCCTTCGGCAGCGGAGCGAGTAAGAGACAAGCTGCGGGCGGTGCTGCAAACGACCCAAGCCCTTCGATTGGAAATGCGAGAGCGGGCAGACCGATTGGAGCGGGCGCAGGCGCTGGACCCAAACCGATATGCCGTGGAAGCTGCTGCGGAGCTGGCAGAAGGCGTTCTGCCTGCTGGGGAAGTCCAAGGAGCGAGTCAAGGTGAAGCCGTATGGGAAGGCGGCACCGTACATGAAGGTGGAGCCGTCTCTTCCATCGAGAAGACCCTTGATCTGTCATCTTCCAGCCGCGACAGAAGTCTTTTCCCGATCCGGGCTAGCCTAGGGCCCCTTCCTGCCGGTTCTCCGGCTGAAGCCGATGCCTCGATTCTCCGCTGGGTAGTCGAGGAGACGAGACGGATGAACCGCTCCAACGTCACCCGAACCTACGCCTATTATCGGCTCTACCTGCGCCACCCCGAGCTGCACTGGGCCTTTCTCGCGCATCTCGTCTCCCGCAATGCCGGGTGGAACATGACGGATCTGAAGGGCTCTCTCGTCTCCCGGCTGATAAATGCCCGGCTGACCGAAGCCATGTTCCAGATGCTGGAGCGAGCGAATGCCCTCATCTTTCAGGATGCCTACCCGCAGCTCCTCCTCTACCAGGAGGGAAAGCGGAGAGGCCGCCCGCTTCACGCGCTGCTCCGGCAGCTTCCCGTCTCTTCCTTCATGCCTCCCCTTTGGGAGGACTTTGCCGTGACAGGCGACCCGGTGCCTCTCGCCATCGGGCTCATCATCAACGAGCAGCAGTATATTCAAGGACGCGTAGTAGAGAATCCTTTCTTTGAAAAAGAAGTGCTGGATGACGGCTTCTTTCACCTGGGAGCACTCCTTCATACGAACCAGGTGCTCTTCCCCTTCCTGGAGGAAGGAGGAGATCGACTCCATCTGGCCGGACTCACCCTGGAAGACTTCCCCGACGTAGACGAGCGCATCCGCTTTGGCCGCAAGCTGTATGCCCTTCTCTTCGGGGTGCCCGCTGTCCAGGCCGGCTGCCGCCGTTTCGCAGAGCGCACTCCGCATACAGGCTCTCGCGCTGACTATTGGCCGCAGCGGTTCACGAACGTCAAAGAGGCATCTCCGCCTTTGTCAAAAGGGGAGATGCCTCCTGTTGAATCACCAAAGCTCTACAGTCCCACGCTCGCCGATGCTTGGTCCACTCGCCCCATCGAGCCTGCCGTTCCCGGCGACTGGTTTCGGGACATGAGCCCGCTCAAGCATTTCAGCGCGCTGAAGCCCCCGGCTTCCTGGATCATGGACCGGGAGCATCAACTGCTCATTCAGGCGCAGGAAGCAGCTGTCCTGGCAAAAACATGGGCCAACCCGCGAGCATAAACAAGCGTAAGCATTAGCATTGGACCGTTACAGCTTGAAACCGATTAACCGTCCTACTTTTCCGATAAGTCGCTGAATGGAGGCCGGGTATGTCTTCAAATCCTCGCGGGTCACGACCTTGGTCAAGCCGAGGGCGATGGGATATAGCCCGCAGACCACTCCGCCAACGAGGCAGGATTGAATCAGGAAGTCGATGCGGTACGGAATGCCGGTAATGAGCTTGCCGGAGCCCCAGGCGACGAGATAGCCTGCGAGCGAGACGATCGCCGTGCTCGCATAGAGGCGTGTCCAGCGCCCGCGCGTGAAGATGTGGAAGCCCTCCATCCGCTGCCGCATGCTGCGATGGTTCAGCCAAGCCATGATGATGAAGCAGAGCGCGGTTCCGCCCATGATGCCATAGATGCCGAGGAACGGAGCAAACGTGTAGCTCACGATCAGCTTGATAGCCAGACCGATGATGACATGGCCGACGAGCGGCTTCATCACGCCCATTCCGGTGAGAATGGCGCCCGAGGTCTGCATGAGAATCTGGAACATCGCAGTGACCGTGAGGAAGGCGATCAGGCTCGTCCCATTGGCGTTGCCGAAGGCGAGCGAGTTGATCGGCTTGGCTCCAACCGTAATCAGGATGACGAACGGCAGGCCGCTCAGCACGGACAGCTGCATGGCCCTCCCCGCTTGACGAGCGACGAGCCGCTTGTCGCCTTTCGCAAAGGCTGCCGAAATGATCGGCACAATCGATTGGCTGATCGCAATGGCGAGCACGATCGGCAGACCGGCAAGCGACTGTGCCCGGCCCCCGAGTTGTCCAAGGATTTCCTGCGCCTTCAAGTCACCCAGGCTCGAAATGAGAAGCGGCTTGACGATGGACGAATCGATGTAATTGACCATCGGAACCGTCGCAGAATACAGCACGATCGGAACCGCGATCACAAGAAGCGTCTTGTAGATCTTCGAATACTTGATCCGACTTGCGGCGAGCACTTCTCTTTCGGTCGGCACGTTCCCCTCTTCCTCGTCTCTCTTGCGCAAGCGGACGAGGTAAACCACAAGGACGAGAATCGCTCCTAACGTTCCGGCTACCCCGCCGAAGGAAGCCCCCGTAACGCCCCAGTTCACGCCCCAATCCATGACATGAATGAACCAGTAAGCGAGGAATACGGCCGTCAGAACACGAAGAATCTGCTCCACGATCTGGGAGATGCCGTTCGGCATCATGTGCTGCCGTCCCTGGAAGTAGCCGCGAATAATCGCGGCAAGCGGGAACAGCAAGAGCGCCGGAGCGATGGCCCGAATGGGCCCGACTGCCGTCGGGTCCTTGCTCGCTGCCGCCTGAATGGGCGCGTAAGCGTAGAGAATGACCGTCATGAGCACGCCGGATATGACGGCGAACCAGATCGCCGCCTGGAAGATGCGCTCTGCCTCCGCCTTCCGGCCGAGCTCCATCCGCTCCGAAACCAGCTTGCTGACGGCGCTCGGGAAACCGGCGGTCGCAATCGTGAAGAAGATGAAGTAGACGTTGTACGAGATCGTGTACGTTCCCATCCCGGTATCCCCGAGCAGGTTTTGCAGGGGAATGCGCTGGACGAAGCCGAGAAAGCGAGCGACAAAAGCGGCGAGCGTCAGAATGACGGTGCCTTTGACTAATGAATCCTTGGACAAGCGAGCTACCTTCTTCCTCCGGGCGATGGTCACCGCCCTACCTGAATCTGCCGCCGGCGAAATCGCCGGCGGCAGGAATTGCTACTGTTCAAGCCAACTTGTCCGCGCAATGCGTTACGCTTCGAGCGGGTTGGGCGTGCGAATGTCCTCCAACGGCTGGTTATGCCCATAGATCGGCAGCGCGCCATGACGAGGAGCGGCCCAGCGCACAGCGTTCGCGATGACGCGCAGCACGTTCTCATCATAATACGTCGGATAGGTTTCGTGGCCCGGACGGAAGTAGAAGACCTTGCCTTGGCCGCGGTGATAGGTGCAGCCGCTGCGGAACACCTCGCCGCCTTCGAACCAGCTGACGAGTACCAACTCGTCGGGAGCGGGAATGTCGAAGTGCTCGCCATACATCTCCTCATGGGGAAGCTCGAAATACGGCCCGATCCCTTCTACGATCGGATGAGCGGGATCGACGACCCACAGCCGCTCCTTCTCGCCCACTTCACGCCAGCGCAGGTCGCAGGACGTCCCCATCAGCTTTTTGAAGATTTTCGAGAAGTGCCCCGAGTGAAGGACGATCAGCCCCATGCCCTTCAGCACGCGCTCGTGAACGCGGTTCACGATTTCATCGGACACCTGATCATGGCCCATGTGCCCCCACCATAGGAGGACATCGGTTTCCTTCAGCACCTCTTCGGTCAACCCATGCTCCAATTGATCCATCGTCGCGGTGCGGATGCGAAGATCATCCGCCTGAATGCCTTCGGCAATCGCCTGATGAATGCCGTTCGGGTAAACCTCGGCCACACGGCCGGGCTCGCGTTCATGCAAATACTCATTCCATACGGTTACGTTAATCACCGAATCACCTCTAAAGCGGGAATGGTGCACCCTAATCAGGATGCGTCTTCTTCTAAGCCAATCAATTAATCACAATCCACATAATGAAGAGCACGATCATGATAAGCTGCAGCAGTATCTTCGCCACCGCGCTGGAAAAGAAGCCGACCAGCGACCCGATCCCAACCTTGACGGATTTCTTCAAATCCGATCCTGCGATCAGCTCTCCCAGGGCGGCTCCAAGAAACGGCCCAAGAATGAGGCCGAGGAAGGGAAGCACGAATGGGCCAAAGATAAGCCCTAAGGTGCTCCCGATAACCGAAGCGCGGGAACCGCCAAACTTTTTCACGCCGAGAGCACTGATGACATAATCACCGACGAAGATCGCAAGGAAGATCGCCGTCTGCAGAGCCCAGAACCAGAAGCCGAGCTCCTCAAACCCGAAGAACCAGCCGTAGACAAAATACGCCGCATACACCGCAACGACGCTTGGAAGAATCGGGTAAACCGTTCCAATCATCCCGATGACGAACAGCGCGATGATGAGAAGCCAGCCGACAATGGCCATGATCAATCCCTCTCTTCAAAAAGGAATTTGCGAATCACGTGCGCCACACCGTCTTCGTTGTGATGAAGCGTGATGTAGTCGGCCGCGGCCTTAATTTCCTCCTGTGCATTGCCCATTGCAACTCCGAGCCCGGCCGCGCGGATCATCTTGAGATCGTTCCGGCTGTCCCCCATGGCGATGCAATCGGCCAAGGTGATTCCGAGCAGCTCACATACCTCGCGCAGGCCGCTCTCCTTGCTTACTCCGTACGGGTTTACTTCAATATTGAACGGATGAGAATTCGTCAGCTCATATCGACCAGACGTTTGCAGCTCCTCCTGAATGGTCTTCAGCACTTCGGCATCCTCATAGTAATAGCCGAACTTGAGCCATTCCACGCTGCCGAGGTCCTCCACCCACCGTTCCTTGTTGAACAGCCCCTCTACGGCATAGCCCCAGAACCACGTATCGTGCTTCCTCGCGAGCTCGACCAGCTCCCGAATCCACTCGGGATCCATCGTATGGCGGGTCTTCAACAGCCCTGGCGCTTCCCAGACTTCTCCTCCGTTTGACGCAATCATCGGAGAGACGAGGCCCAACTCCTGCACGTAAGGCTGAACGCTCTGCAGACCGCGCCCCGTGGCGAACATAACGGTGACTCCATGCTCGATCGCGCGGTGAATCCACTTGCGGTTTTCCTCGGAGATCTGAGTGTCTTCGTTCAGTACGGTGCCGTCCATGTCCAGTGCAATCAGCTTATAGCGCTTCTCGGTAGACCGTGTCACGATTCCCTCCTTGGGTTCCTTTGCCCGGGAGCAGGTAAGTCTCATGCCACAGGGCAAACATATAAATGGTCCACAAGCGACGAGCATAATCTCCTTCGCCCTTGCGGTGTTTCGCCAACATTTCTTCTACGGCGGAGAAGCGGATAAAGTTCCCGATCCCGCCTGCTTCGATCTGCTCCAGCACCTGCGTGCCGCGCGGTCCCTTCATCCAATCGCGCATAGGCACCGGGAAGCCCAGCTTCGGCCGATCCAGGATGAAGTCGGGGATGATGCCTTCCATGGCCTTGCGGAAAATGTGCTTCGTCGTCCCGTTGGCCAGCCGATACTTCATCGGGATGCGGCGGGCGACATCGAACACTTCCTTGTCAAGGAAGGGGACGCGCAGCTCCAGGGAGTGCGCCATCGTCATCTTGTCAGCCTTCATCAGAATATCTCCCGGCATCCACAGGTTCATGTCGATGTATTGCATCCGGCTGACCGGATCGAGATGGCGGGTCTTGCTGTAGTAATCTCCGGCAATCTGGATCGGGTTCTTGTAGGTTCCGAGCAGGTCGGCGTGGCTTGCCAGCACCGAGGCCTTCATGTCCTCCGAGAATATCTTCGCGTTGCCGAGGAATCGCTCTTCCAGCGGCGTCGTGGCGCGCAGCAGGTAGTTGCGGCCGGTGAAGCCGCCCGGCAGAAGCTGTGCAAGCTGATGCAGCGCGCGCTGAAGCGGTCCCGGCAGCCAACTGAGCGGCTTCAGCGACAAGGGCTCGCGATAGATGCGATAGCCGCCGAACAGCTCGTCCGCTCCTTCGCCGGACAGCACGACCGTCACGTGCTGGCGAGCCAGCTCCGCGAGGTGGTAGAGGGCGATGGCCGACGGGTCGGCAACGGGCTCGTCCTGATGCCAGGCCGCCTTGGGCAGGCAGTCGAAGTAATCCTTCTCGGTGATGATTTTGGCATAGTGCTGAGTGCCGAGCGCCTTCGCCGTTTCGGCGGCGATGATCGTCTCGTTGTTTGCGCCCTCGAAGCCGACGGAGAACGTCTGGATCGACTCGAACATGCTCATATGAGCGGCCATCGCCGTGGAGTCGATTCCGCTCGACAGGAAGCAGCCGCGTTCGACATCACTCACCAGATGGTGCTCAACCGAGCTCTTCAGCCGCTCGCGAATCTCTTCGACGTAGTCTTCGAAGGGGCGGTCCTCCGGTGCAAACATCGGATCATAGTATCGCTTTACCGCCATGCGGCCATCCTCGGTCATGGTGAGGTAATGACCGGGGCGAAGCTTCTGGATTCCGGCAAACATCGTGTCCGGTTCCGGCACGTATTGGAAGGTCAAATAATTCAACAGGCTCTCCGGGCGAACGGAGCGCTCCATGCCCTCCGCTTCCAGAAGGCTCTTGATCTCAGAGCCGAAGACAAATCTCTCCGACGTATGGTGATAGTAAAACGGCTTAATGCCGAAATGGTCGCGTGCCGCGAGCAGCTTGCGCTTCTTCTGATCCCAGATGGCGAAGCCGAACATTCCCCGCAGCATGGCAACGCAGTCTTCTCCGAACTCTTCATAGAGGTGAACGATGGTTTCCGTGTCGCTGGCGGTGCGGAAGACATGGCCGCGATCGATCAACATCGCGCGCAGTTCCTTGTAATTGTAAATCTCCCCGTTGAAGATGATCCAAACCGATTCATCTTCGTTGCTGAGCGGCTGATGTCCTTCGCGAATGTCGATGATCGAGAGCCGGCGAAAGCCGAGGCCCACGCCTTTATCGGTCAAGAATCCGCTGTCGTTCGGTCCCCGGTGCGCGATGACATCCGTCATTCGCTGCAAGGTTTCTCTAGAGGGGGCCAGGCCGTTGAACAGCATCATACCCGTAATTCCGCACATTGATCTCCACACTCCAATTCAGCCGGTCTCATCTTTTGTAACGGATCGGCATTTGCTTGCTTTTTTACGATACATAAGTATACCACAGGCAGGGCGGAGGGTGGAAATGCAGGTGTATTTTTTTGGCGAAACCGCCAGCATCCGTTGTCGCATGGGTGGATACCCAAATCTTTACATAATCTCAACCATATTTTTACACAAAGCGAATAGTCCCCTCTTAAACTGGAGAAGATTCGGATGATCCATTAGGAGGGAACCCCGTATGAAGAAATGGAGTCAAAAGGCGCTGGCTGGAGGCCTCGCCTGCCTCGTGCTAACCAGCGGTACATACGCTTTCGCTGCAAATTCGCAGCCCGCTGCCAGCAGCAAAGCCGCTTCTCCCGCATCCCGCAACCTGATCGTGCTGATTGGGGACGGAATGGGACCGGCACAGATTTCGGCGGCACGCTATTACGAGCAGTACCGAAAGAATGTCACCCACTTGACCCTCGATCCTTATTATGTGGGACAAGCGACAACCTTCGCGGACCGCGGCGAAGACGGCGGCACCGTGGTATCCGGAGTGGTCACCGATTCCGCGTCCGCCGGTACGGCTTTTGCCACCGGTCACAAAACCTACAACGCAGGCATCAGCGTATCGAACGAAGATGTCTCCAAGCCCTTCGCCTCTGTCATTGAAGCAGCGGAAGCAAGCGGCAAGGCAACCGGACTTGTCACGACGGCCCGCATTACCCATGCGACTCCTGCTGTCTATGCCTCTCACGTGCGCAACCGCGACAATGAAGCCGCCATCGCCTCCCAATACCTGGAGAGCGGAGTGGACGTGCTGTTCGGCGGCGGTAAGCAATTCTTCGTAACGAAGGATGAGAAGGGCAAGCGCGCCGACAAGAGCCTGCTGCCCGATTTCAAGGCAAAGGGCTATTCCATCGTAGAGAACACCAGCTCGCTGAAGGCTCTCCCGGCCAACACCACGAAGGCGCTCGGGCTGTTCGGCAACTCTCATGTCGCCTACACCGTTGATCGCAACGCCGAAATCCCCAGCCTCGCCACCATGACCTCCTCCGCTCTTTCCATTCTCTCCAAGAACAAGAACGGCTTCGTGATGATGATCGAAGGCGGGCGAATCGACCACGCCGGGCATGCGAACGACCTTCCCTCGATGGTGCAGGAGGTACTCGACTTCGACGCCGCCTTCAAGACTGCCATCGAATTCGCCAAGAAGGACGGCAACACATCCGTCGTGGTCACGGCTGACCATGAAACCGGCGGGCTCTCCCTCTCCCGGGACAATATTTATGAATTGAACATCGACCTGTGGGATAAGCAGAAGCATTCCTCGGAATCCATCGCCAGCAAGCTTGCCGAAGCGAAGACGCCGGAGGAAATCCGCGCCATCGTCAAGGAAAACACAGGCTTTGCCGACTTGACGGACGAGGAAGTGGCCTCCATCCTCAAGGGGGACGGCTCGTCCTATAAGCAAGAGGGAGCCTATAATGCCGTGATCTCCAAACGCCTGCTGGTCGGCTGGTCCGGTCATGGACACTCGGCCGTCGACGTCGGGGTATGGGCGTACGGACCGATCGCTTCCCAAGTCAAAGGCCAGATCGACAACACCCAGATCGCGCGCGCCGCAGCCGCCATTGTCGGCGTAGACCTCGACAAGCAATCGACCGCTCTGCAAAAGAAAAACCTGTATCCGAAGTTTAAGATCAACCGTGCGGGCGAAGTGCTCTATCCGGCCACCGCACTCGCCAAGGCGCTCGGCGCAAGCACGGCAGGCGGAGCCGCCACAACCAAGCTCGTCTTCGGCAAAACCACCCTCGACATCGACAAGACGGGGCTCACCGCCAAGAAGAACGGGCAAGCAGCTGCGTACACGGTGGACTTTGACAACGGAACGGTCTACCTGCCGCTCAAAGCCTTTCAAGACCTGACGGGCAAATCCCTCACCTGGGATGCCCTGTCGGAACGGATCGTTGTGAAATAAGGAGGTCTCCCATGCTGACCATCACCGGCCTGAAAAAACAGTTTCGGGTGCAGGGCAGCGTTCTGCCCATCCTGGACGTCCCTTCCTGGCAGGTGAATCAGGGAGAACAAGTGGCTCTTACCGGACCTAGCGGCTCCGGTAAGAGCACTCTTCTTCATCTGATCAGCGGCATCGCCCTGCCCGATGAAGGATGCCTCGAAGTGAACGGAGTGGAGCTCGGCCGCTTGAACGAATCCGAACGCGATCGCTTCCGGGCCAGCTTTATCGGGTATGTGCTCCAGGACTTTCACCTGCTTCCCTCATTAACAGCCAGACAAAACATCGCCATCGCTCTGAATCGGAAAAGGCTCGGCCTCGCTTCCGGCAAGTCGGAAAAGCGATTCATTCTGGAATGGCTCGACCGGGTAGGCTTGGCCGATCGGGCGGACCACCTGCCTGGACAGCTGTCACGCGGCCAGCAGCAACGGGTCGCCATCGTGCGCGCCCTCATCAATCAACCGCCTATTGTACTCGCCGACGAACCGACCGGCAGCCTCGACGCCGAAACGGCGGCTTCCCTCACTTCTCTGCTGCTGGAGCTCGCACAGGCAGGCGGGCAAACCTTGCTCGTGGTTACCCATGATACCGGCCTCGCCTCTCTGTTCCCGCGCAGGCAGGATATTCGAGAAGTGAATCGCATTGGCCGGCCCATCTCCCCGCGAGCGGCGGCAGACTATGCAAGCCGGGAGGCGACACTCGCATGAGGCTCATCACATACTCGCTCCGCAACATCCGCCATCGGCTGTTTTTGTCTCTTCTCACCGTGATCGCGATTGCCGCAACCGTCGCGTTTATCGTCCTGTTCTCCCTGTTCCGAACAGGTGTCGAGCATGGAGCTGAGCAGGGCTACGGCCCCTTCGACCTCGTCATCGGCGCGGCGGGCAGCGAAAGCCAACTCGTGCTCAATACGTTCTACCACATCGGCGCGCCGACCGGGAACATTCCGCTGTCGGTGCTTGATCGCGTGCATCGCGATCCCGGCGTCGCGGAAGCGTTCGCGTTTACCACCGGTGACCGCATGAGCGGGTATCCCATCGTCGGCATCGAGCCGCGATACTTTCCAACGCGCTATGGAGATCGTTCCCTCTCCTCCGGCCGCTTGTATGCCGCAACGGGAGAAGCAGTCCTCGGTTCAGAAGCGGCGCGGACATCCGGTCTTTCCGTCGGCGATACGTTCACCGGCGCTCATGGCCTCGTCGGTGAAGTTGGACATGAGGAAGAGAACCATGCGGGGGAGGAGCACCACGAAGGAGACGCGACCCATGAAGAAGGCAGCGAGCAGGATACGGATGAACATGCCCGCTTCCACTACACCGTAACCGGCATTCTGCCGCCTCTGCATACACCCGATGATCGCGCCGTCTTTACTACCGTCGACTCGGCGTGGGCGGTTCACGGCCATAGCGAATCCGCAGAGGAGAAAGAGATTACCGCCATTCTGGTCAAGCCTGCTTCCCTCCTTGGCGTCCATACCCTCAAGCAAGGCATAGGCTCGTCGCTTCCGGGCGTGCAAGCCGTATATTCAAGCAAGGTCGTCGCCGATCTCATGAACACCGTGGACCAGGGTTCCCGCCTGGTCGGCATGATTACAGCCCTGTGCGTCCTGCTGGCTGCACTCACCATCCTGCTTTCCCTCGTCGCAGCCGCAGGTGAACGAACGAAGGATGCCGGGCTGCTCCGGTTGCTTGGCAAGCCCAAGAGCTTCGTTTGGCTGACCATCATGAGCGAAGGGCTTATCCTTTCCTTCATCGGCCTCGCGACCGGGCTTCTGCTCGGACATTTCGCCGCTTGGCTGGCGCGGGGAACCGCCTTCGCCCGAACGGGCGTCCAGCTTCAACCCTTCTCCTGGACACCCGAGCAGGGGCTTCTCATCGCCGGAACCCTGGGCATTGGTCTGATCGCGTCTCTGCTCCCCGCATTCCGGCTGTACCGCCAGCATCCGCTTGCGCTTGTCTCGCGGTCCAACCTGCTGATTCTGACGCTCGGTCTGGCCCTGCCGCTCCTTCTCACGGGCTGCGGCCAAAAGGAGCCGGCCGCCGCAGCTGTTGGTTCATTTAACCAAGCAGTTGCCGCACCGGCGGAGCGAGCTTTGGACTCCCCCGCAGCCGTTTCCCCCTCACCGTCTGGAACACAGTCAGCTACTGCCGCGGTCTCTGCGCCTGCTGTAAGCAGCGAGCCTGCGCCCACGGATGGAGGAGCTTCCGGTGCGACGGACCGCTCGCCCGCTCCAGCAAGCAGTGATCCGGCTGCCCAGACACCGGCTGAACCCAGCAGCTCTGCCGCTTCGGCCGTTCTTCCCCCTCCTTCCGCCTCTGCATCCAGCGATCCAGCAGCCCAAGAGGGAAGCGGCAAGACGAACCCTTCCACCGAGAATAAGCCTTCAGCCAGCCCGTCAACGGCTAAGGAACCCGGTTCTTCCAGTACCGGCACCGACCCAGCACGCACTTCGGCAAACCCTTCGACCGCGCCTTCCGCTCCAGCTGCAAGCCCGAAGGCGAGTAAAAAGCCGACCCAGGGAACGATGGCCATCGGTTGGAACGATTTCTTTGACGGAACCGATCAAACCCGCCCCTCCGAGCGTTTCTGGGATCTGAGCGACGACAAGGCTACGGTTACGATCAAGGGCTTTATGGGCGAGGTGCTTTCCTTTGAGAAGCATTGGTTTCTGCTCATTCCCGCACCGGGGGCGGAATGCCCGTTCGACAACGGGGACGAAACCTACTGGAACAAGATCATGATCGTCTTCGTGGAGGGGGATCAGAAGCTCCGGTACAAGTCTGGCCCCCTCGAAATAACAGGACGGCTGGATGTCGGCATCAAGGTCGACGAGTCGGGGTACAAAACGATGTTCCGGATCTACGATGCCTCCTTTAAGGAATTATCTGGCACCTGATGCGCATGAAAAAAGAAGGCTTGAAGCCTGGCAGGGAAACCTCCCGCCTTCGCTTCAAGCCTTCTTTTCCATTCACAAAATCGCGTTTATGGGTTAACCCGGAATACGCCATCCGTCAGCTGCTCCTTCTGGCCGCTGCCCGAGGGTGTTCCCCCGTTCGTTCCCGCGTTCCCAGTATTTCCTGCATTTCCGGCATTCCCAGCATTCCCATTGTTCCCGCTGCCCCCGGTATTTCCAGCCGCATTCGGGTTAACCGCATTGGTTCCTTGCGTATTGGGCGTTCCAGCAGCGGAATTGCCTGTTTTCGAATCTGTCGTGCTCGCATCCGGCTCGGCTTTAAACCCAAAATAGGCATCGTAGATTTTCCGGGCGATCGGAGCCGCTCCATAGCGTCCATAACCGCCTTCCGGAACGACAACCGCAATCGCCAGCTTCGGCTTTTCCACCGGTGCAAACGTCACGAACGTCGCATTCAGGAGATCCCGGCGTCCCGCGATAAACGATTGGCTCGTCCCGGTTTTGCGGGCGAAGGAGATCGGGAAGTCATCAAAACCCTCCACACCCGACTTCATCCCGCTGATGACGGTATTCCACTGTTGATCGGTAAATTTCTCGGAATTCAGCACCTGGACGTCGTCTTTGTAGGTATGCAGAACCTTGTTGTCATAGGTCGTGATGCGATCCACAAACAACGGCTTCATCCGGTTGCCGCGGTTCCCCAGCATCGCTGCGTATTGAGCGAGCTGCAACGTGGTGTACTTCGCCCCTTGGCCGAAGGAAGACATGACGAGCACGCTCTGCGTACTCGAGCTCTTGTCCTCAATATAATCCCGAACGCCTACGGATTCGAACGGAAGCCCGCTCTCCGTGCTCACGCCCAGCCCAAAGGCCTTCATGTACTTGTCCCACACCTCAAGCGGCGTCGTGCCTTTGTTCTGATAGAACGTGAACCGGTCATACAGGTTCAACCCGATCATCTTGGCCATAAACGTATTGGAAGACAGCTCAATGGCCTTGCTCGGGGTTAACAGCTGGGACCCGTGCTTCTCGGAGTTTGTTACCTTGCCGCTTCCATCCTTACCGAACGTAAGAAGACCGGAATCATAGTACGTGTCGTTCGGCCCGAACAGCCCTTCCCGAAGGCCGAGCAGCACCGAAAGAGGCTTGATGGTGGACCCGAGCGGCACGAGCGAGGAAGCACTTCGGTTGAGAAGCTTCTGATCCTGGGTGTTGATCCGGCGGTCGCGAATGGCGCCATTGGGAATGAGATTCATGAGGCTCATGTACTTCTCATCCGTCATGTTGTACCATTCCGCAGGCTGGTAATCGGGAAAGCTTGCCATGGCTACCACACGTCCGGTGTCCACTTCCATCGCCACCGCATAGCCCATTAGGGCGTTCTTCCCGTCAGATTCATACCGGCGGTTCGATTTGTGCAGAACGTCCAGCGTTTCCTTGATGGCATTCTGGGCCGCGAGTTGAACGTCCCGGTCGATCGTCAGGTAGAGGTTTTTCCCTTTTTCCGGATAAGTGATCTCCGCGTCACCAATGATCTGGTTGCGGCTGTTGACCGGGTACACCTTCTTGCCGTTCACACCGCGAAGCTCATCCTGATACAGGTACTCCAGGCCGTCTACGCCGACATACTCCCGGTCCTCGTAGCCTTCCTTCTCCTTCTTGTCGCGGTAAAAGTTCGCGATGGTCCCCTCTTTTTCCGGTCCCGTTACCCCGCTGAACCGCCGCAGGTAGCCCACAAGCTGAACCGCCACTTGCTTGTCGGGATCTTCCTCGTACTCGCGGATGCTTTCCTCCGAAATGTCGAGTCCTGCCATCTCATCCCGATGCTCCGAGATGTGAGCGATCTCTTCCTTGGTCAAGCCGCTCTTGATCCGACGCGGTGAATAGAAATAATCCTTCGGAGCCCGCTTCTCGCCCTCGAATGTGTATTCCGTATCCATAAGATTGAAGATCTCTTCGGTGGTCAGCGGAGTGGATGTTTTGCTGCCGTATTGGATGAACACCTGTTCCAGGGTACGCGCAATCTGAAGCAGCTGCTCGTATTGGTCGTCCTTGGATAATTGCATGAAGAGGGACTGAGTCGAGCGCGAGGTCGCGATCGGGGCCCCTTTGACATCGTAGATATTGCCGCGAACAGGCGGGATGAACACCTCTCCGTGCGTTCCGCTCTGCTTCTCGGCCTTGAGGGCAGGTCCTTCCACGAATTGAAGGTAGGCAAGCCGCACCACGAGCAGCGAGAACAGAACGAAGGTGGCAAAGAAGAACATGTTGATGCGGATGGAAAAATGCCGTCGCAGCATCCCTTCGCGCTTTTGGTTATCGTCATTCAGCTCCGGGGAGTTCTGCATGAGTTGCCTTCCTTTCTCATTCCCATCATTCAGACCAGTTCATCCAACGAGTGGATTCCCTCGCCTTTATGGTAATCGTAGCGTTTGATCCGACGGGAGTCAATTCCGACCTGGGCCGGCGCCCAGACATCATTGACCTCGTGATCTCCTATATAGAGGACGTCCGAGGGCTCAAGTTTTGCCAGCGAAAGTGCGAGCTTGAAGATGTTCGGATTGGGCTTTTCCATCCCGGCTTCCACCGAAATGACGACTGGATCGAAGAAGGGGAGAATTCCTTTGTCCTCCAGGATCGCCCGCAGCCCCGAGGAGAAGTTGGAGACGAGCCCAAGCCGGAACCCCTCTTGCTTCAGTCGCTCCAGATTCCGAATGACATCAGGAAACAGCTCGTAATGAGAGGGCTTGAGAAACTCCTCATATAAACCAGAGCAGACCGCTTCGATCTCAGCTTCATTCCATTCCCGGTCGGCTCCCAGCTCCAAGAGCACGTCATGATAGATGCTCATCCAGTATAGCCGATCGGATTCCGGTGAGCACAACTCGTCCACAGCTAAAGGTTTGTTTACATAGTGCTTGTGAATGGCATTTTTGAGCGCTTGTCCGACGGCTTCCTCCTCGCGGATCAAGGAATAGCGGGCAAGAAAGGCCCCAAACAGGTTGCGGTCGCCGGGAACCGTAATCAAGGTGTCGCCAGCATCAAAGAAGATTGCCTTGTAAGCCGTGAGCGGGCGAGGTTCCTTGGGGGGCGTCTGGTTTATCGGGGTTGGAATCGTATTCGTCAACCGAGTGTCCTCCTTACGTAAGCTTGTCGGGAATATGCGTCTCGTCAAAGTTCGGCGGATTGAACCAGTTGCCGCCGCTCGACACCCATGTGGAATCCAGCGGCACCCAGCCCTCCTCCGGAAGCCAGACCTCATTCCAGGCGTGAGGCCCGTAGCCGCCGGTTCCGTCAGCGCCGAGGCCGGTCACCACCTTCACCTCAAGGCCGACCGAGCGAGCCATAACTGCATACAGCCGGGAATAGTCGATGCAGACGCCTGTACGCGTGCGGAACGTATCCCTCGGGGTCTGTTCCTTCCAAATGCGTTGATCCATATACAGGTTATATTTGTCCCAATCATAGCGCACACGGGTTCCTACCCATTCGTACAAAGCTCGCGCTTTCTTCTCTTCGGTGGCGGCTCCTTCCGTGACCTTCTTCGCCGCCAGTACGATATCATCGGGCACATTGGCATCCAAGACCTCGTAGCGGCGTTCCATGACACGGGAGAGCTCATCCTTCACCGATTCGGTGAAGACGGGCAGTCGGGTGGTCAGCCAATCGCCTGCCAGCGGCTGCACAATTCGCTTCGTTCCTTCCTCATAGAGCTTGGAATCGCGGATCGTGGAGGCGAAGCCCGTCTGGGGGAAGAGAGAAGTATAGACAAACAGCATCGCAATCAACAATAAGGCGCGGCCGGACCCGGTAATCGCGCCAAGCACAGCTCCCGTCAGGCTGCTGATCGAGGCGAGGCCGCGATCCTCGTTCCCTCCACGTTTTCCGCGGAGAAACCCGAGGCCGAGGAAGAACGTGATGCTTCCGAGCAGGGAGCGAATGATCAGATAAGCCAGGAAAAAGAGAAGCGCCGCCCGCATGAGGGAGAAATCCCGAATCCCCGTTACGACCGTATAGTAGAGCTGCTCGACTGCACCGAGCGCCCGGTCCGGGATGCGGATGGCGCGGTTCGTCAACCACTCTTCCAGGCGCGGAGACAGCACCTCGGCTGCCTTCCACGAAAGGAGGATCGCAAGCACGGTCATGGCGGTATCCACACCGAAACGAACGAGTTGGCGAGCCGAGCTGGTCGCACCGCGCGCCGCTCCGGCGAGCGCGGAGAACAGGATGATGAGCACGAGAATCACGGTGACGAGATTGCCGCCGTCCCAGAGTGTCTGGAGCCATTCGGACAAAGGGGGTCCCTCCTTTTCTCCAAAGCCGGCTCCCGTGAAGCGTTGAACTATTGAAATCTGCTGAGAACGCACTGCGAGAAGAGGTCGAGCTTCCGGTCGCTGTTGTTTTTCAATTTCTCGATTTTTTTCTGAGGTTGAAATTGAAAAACAAAGGCGATCGCTACGCTCCTCCAGCTTCAACCTTTCTCTCCGTGCTCCTCTGCCCTTTCTTTCGTTCAACTTGACTAAAGTCGGGAACCGGGGGT
This sequence comes from Gorillibacterium sp. CAU 1737, assembly GCF_039888655.1. NCBI lineage: Bacteria > Bacillati > Bacillota > Bacilli > Caryophanales > Paenibacillaceae > Gorillibacterium > Gorillibacterium sp. CAU 1737. Next base: position 91,189 of record NZ_JBDQQO010000007.1, on the reverse strand, counting down.
TAGTTGCCGTTCTTGGCCGCTTCTTCGACGAAGGCTTTCACGGTGCTGGCCTTCATGGTAAACGTCTGCTTCAGCACAGTGACCTTCACTTCCTCATCGCCAGGCTTACCCGTAAGCTTCAGGCTGGTGGTCGTGATGGTGTAGGAGCCGTTCTTATTCTTCACGTACTTGGCAGACTGGGCTTCCTTTTTCATAAGGTCTGTCGCTTGCTGTTGCAGGGATTCGGTCGCCACAGTCGTCACCGCCTGCTTGATCTTATCCAGGCTTCCCTCATAGTTGTAGCCGTAATAGAGCACCCCGGCCGCAATCACCAGGACGAGCACCCATTTCACGAACGTTTTGACGATTCGAATGACGAGGAAGAGGGCGACCAATACAATCAAAATCACATACCATCGATCCGCTAGAAAAGCTGACCATTGCTCCATTCGCTTCCATCCTTTACAGGTTTGTTGTTCTATCATACCATCTTCCCCGCAGGGAGAGAAAGCTCAAGGGCAACTAGAACGAAAGGAATGGTTGTACTATCGGTCCACTCCTTGGCGTACTAGTAAGAAGAGAACCTCTACGACAGGCGGGTGGCTTATGAAAACCGCAATTTGGCTCTATCTATTTCTGTTCATCGCCATGTTCGATCTCCACGCCCAGTACCCCATTCTCTCTCCGTTCGCTCTGTCACTCGGGGCTGTGCCTTCGTTCATCGGCCTCATCATGGGCCTCTATTCCCTCACGCACCTGCCAGGGAATCTCCTCGCCGGATACGGCGTTGACCGGCACGGAAGCCGCTGGTTCATCTCGGCGAGCCTCGTCCTGGGCGGAATCCTTCTGCTTCTGCAAGCCCGGGTGAATGATCCATGGGAGCTTCTGATCATTCGCTCGCTAAGCGGCTTCGCCCTTGCCTTTCTCTCTCCCGCCAGCATGGCCATGCTGGCCAAGCTCGCCAAGGATCGGGTTCACCAAAGCAAGCTCATGAGCGGCAATGGGCTCATTCATACGCTGGCTTCCGTTGTGTCACCGGCTGTCGGCGCGTACCTCGTCCACAAGCTGGGCTTTTCCCACTCCTTCACCGCGCTGGGCATCTTGCTGCTGATCACCGGTGTTCTCACCCTCTTCTTCCTGAAGGAATCGCGCGATCCACAGTCTCTTCCGAAAGGCAAGAACCCGCATGGCCATTCAACAAGTACAGACCCCACCCTTTCGCTGGAGCAGCCGCAAAGTCCGATTCCCTGGCTCTTTTTTGGAATCCCGATCGGGCTGTCTTGCGCGCAGGGCATTCTCTTCTTTGAGCTTCCACTCGGTTCCGCGGCTCGGACTTCCATCCTTACAACCGGTGTTCTCTTTACCGTCGTCAGCTTCGGCGCCCTCTTCTCGCTCAGTCTCATATTTTTGAACCGGTTTTCGGCATTTGGCCGGACCCTCGCCGGCAGTCTCGCGCTCGCCGTTCTTTATTATGGACTAGCCATCGGATGGGGAGTTCCCTTGTTTGTATCGCTCTTCCTGATTGGAGCGGCCAAAGGGATCACCTTCCCTTCGCTCGCTGCCCTTCTCGCACAATCAACTCCCTCCGGCAAGTACGGGCGCGCTTTCTCGCTATTGTCCATCGCGTTCTCGATCGGTTCCTTTATCGGTCCTATCCTGGCGGGGCAGCTTCGTGCCGAGGTGTCCCCCTACTTCCTCGCTTTTGCAGTTCTCATGCTCGGGCTGGTCCTGATGCCCTTCGGCCGCCAGCGCCGATCCTATGGCTGAGCGATCGGGCATCGCTGGTTCGCACCCGTTTCATATGGGTGTTCGCACAGGCCCTTCCGCTCTTGCCGCATAGGATGATAAGGCAAAGCAAGCGAAAGACGGAAAGGGGTGCAGCTTCATGGCCGCTGTCGGTACATTCCGGGATAATTTCTCCTTCGTGCTGGTTCTCTTTATCCTGTTGGTCATCATTCTCCTCAGCTTCTATTAAGCGAAGCCCAATCCAGCCTTCCATTGGATGGAGCCGTCCCCTGCGCCTTTCGCGCGGGCGACGGCTCAAGCCGTTTTGCTTCTCCTCGCACAATCCGCATGATCCAGGGTATGATAGGAGCGAGGTGACTGCATGATGGACATGCTTCTGCCCCAGATCGTCATCATTGTGGAAGGCAAAAACGACCGGAGCCGTCTCGCCCGGTTACTCCGTCCTGAGGTTCGGATTCTGACGACCAAGGGAACCCCGGGAACCGAACAGCTGGATCGGCTGCGCCGGGAGGCAGGCGACGATCCGATCTACCTGTTTACCGACAACGACCCGTCGGGCAAGCGAATTCGTGGGCTTCTGCGCGACACCTTCCCGGACGCCGAGCAGATCTACACCCGCAAGGGGTACGCCGGGGTGGAAGGAACGCCTGAGGAATACCTCGCCCGGCAGCTCGACAAAGCCGGACTGGGCGAATATTTGCAAGAGCATGGTTGAGAAAACACACTCTGCAAGCCCCACATGAACCCAAAAGGCCCGCCAGCTGCCTGAAGCCTCTCCCTGAAGGAGCTTCAGCACAAGCTGGACGGGCCTATTGAAGGTATTGACGCAAATCCGTTCTGATTAGGTAAGCAGGTTAAACAGGAACCCGCCGGCGGTATCCAGAATGAGGATGAGGAACAAAACCATGAGGTAGTTGATCGAATAGACGAATACCTTCTTCGCCCATTCGTTCTCATCGGACCGACCGTAGCCTCTCACGATCAGTACCAGCCAGCCGATGCTGAGCGCCGCCGACAGTACCAGATAAACGGGGCCGACAGCTCCCACAAAATAAGGCAGCACTGAGACCGGAACAAGCGGCGCGGCGTAGCGAATCATGCTGATTCGGGTGGCGCGAGCACCCTTGACCACCGGCAGCATCGGGAATCCGGCAGCCCGGTATTCTTCCTTTCGCCGAATGCCGAGCGCCCAGAAATGCGGCGGCTGCCAGAGGAAGAGAATCGCGAACAGCAGGATCGCGAGCGTATCCACCTTCCCGGTGACCGCCACATACCCCATCATAGGGGGCATAGCTCCTGAAATGGCTCCTACCACGGTGCACCAGACGGAAGTCCGTTTGAGCCACGCGGTGTAAATCCAGACATACACGAGCAGGCCGATCAAGCCGAGACCCGCTGTCAGCGGATTGACAAGCGCATACAGGATGGCAAGCCCCCCGATTCCGAGAACCGCCCCATAGGTAAACACCATGCCGGGCTTCAACCTGCCGGACGGAAGCGCCCGCTTCCGCGTTCGAGCCATCTTCAAATCCATTTCCCGATCAAGAAAGTTGTTCAGCACACAGCCGGAGGCCATGACCAGCGTTGTTCCCAGCAGAGTCCATAGCAAAAGCATGCCATCGATGGTCCATTGGGACGCGAGCCAGAAGCCCCCGAACACGGTCATCAGGTTGCTAAAGAGGATTCCGGGTTTGGTAATATATACAAAATCCTTCCACGTATAAGGTTTGACGGAATGGGTACGATCCGTCTTATCGAGGTCAAGCGTGTTGGTCGCATCGAGTGGATGACTCACCGATAACCCCTCCTAATCTGCAATTCTTGCCCTTATACTATACCAATCCTGAGCCATTCACAACAACCATTCAGACAAACCTTCGAAAATCTGTAACATTTATCACACCTTTTCGAAAAAGTTTTTTTCCAGCAAAGGAACGCTTTCGGGCGAACGCCCATATGATGGATAAAGGAGAGACTGCGAAAGGAAGCGTGATCCCATTGGCCGTCATCAAGACAAATTCCAGCGACGTGGACCTGCTGGCCCGCCTTCTCCGCGCCGAGGCGGAGGGTGAAGGCGATCAAGGCATGCTCATGGTCGGCAACGTGGTTATCAATCGGGCTTTGGTCGACTGCCTCGATTTTCGCAACGTCCGCTCGATCCGCGATGTCGTTTATCAAAGTCCGGGCGGCTTTGAAGCAACCCAATTCGGATACTTTTATCAGCGGCCTCGCGATAGTGAACGGAGATTGGCGCGTCGGGTTATCAATGGCGAGAGGATCTATCCCGCTACCAACTCCCTTTGGTATTTCCGACCGACCGGAGAATGCCCTGCCGAATGGTATAATCAGCCGCTGACCGACCGATTCAAGAGCCACTGCTTTTTCTCACCGCTGCCGGAGAATTGCCCAAGTGTTTATTAAGCTTAAAGGAGGATGAAGGAGAATGAGTTATTTTAACAATGAGGGGTTTGCTTACCGTCCCCAGGCAGGCGGCTTTTCCCCTTATGGAGGGACCCCGTCCGGCAGTATGCCCGGATACATACCCGGGGCGCCTGGCACCGGCGCTCAAATGGTCCCCCCCGTTCCCGCCGGTACCCCGGTTACGCCGACAGGGGCGGCCGCCCCTGGAGCCCTTCCGCCAGGAAGGGTGGAAGAATCGTATATTGAGAACATCCTCCGGCTGAATCTTGGGAAGGTTGCCACCATCTACATGACCTTCGAGAACAACGTCGAATGGAACGCCAAGATCTTCAAGGGCAAGCTGGAAGCCGCAGGCCGCGATCATATTATCATCAGTGATCCCGAAACAGGCAGGCGCTACATTCTGCTCATGGTAAATCTGGATTACATCACCTTTGACGAACCCTTGAACTATTTCCATCCGCCAGGTGTCCCGCTGCCACGGTAATGTTCTCCATCTCCTTCCCCTCACTCCCGCACTTTATAAAGCCCCCTCCTTTCTGGAGAGGGCTTTTTTGAGCTTCCTGCACAGTCACCCGGTGCATCCTGTTTTTCCCTTGCATAGAATGAGCCGTTCACCGACTCATGTTTTGGGTAAGAACGTGGTACACTAAGAGAATCGGATTCGTTCCACAGACAGGAGGCCATTCATCATGGATACGGGAACTCACTTCGTCATTGGACTTGGGCTCGCCGGGCTGGCTCAGCTTGATCCGGTGATCGCCGAGAGTTCGACCGTTACAGCAGCCGTTATGCTCGGCACAGTATTGGGGTCCCAAGCTCCGGATGCGGACGGACTGCTCCGGTTCCGCGGCAACGCAATCTACGTGCGCAACCATAGGGGGACCTCCCATTCCATTCCGGCGCTCATCCTGTGGTCGCTGCTCATCACCGCTTTCGTAGGGCTGCTTTTCCCTCCGCTCCCCCTTTTGCATATCGGATTGTGGGTCTTTGGAGCCGTCGTCTTCCACGTCGTAACCGACTTGTTTAACATTTACGGCACGCAAGCAGGGAAGCCCTTTACTCATCGCTGGATCGCTTTGAACATCATTCACATCTTTGATCCCTTCCTCTTCTTCAGCCACTTGGCTGCCTTGGCCCTCTGGGCGCTCGGCGCTGCACCTCCGCAGACAATCTTTCCGGTCCTCTACGGACTTGTCATCCTGTACTATGCCTTCCGAACACTGGAACACGTTCGACTGGAAAAGCATGCAACCCGGCTGGATACGGACTTTCGCGGAGGGGATCGCATCCATCTGTTCCCGACCGTCAACTATACGGCATGGAATGTAGTGAAACGAAGAAGTGACGGGACCTTCCTCGTCGGGGAGCTGCGAAACCGCAAGCTGCGCTGGATCGACAAATTCGTCTGTGACGACCATCCCGCCATTGAGGCCTCCAAGAGCCATCCCGATGTGGCCGCCTTCCTTTACTTCTCCTCCTTCGCCTGCGCTCAGGTGCGCGAGCGTGCGGACGGGTATGAGGTGCGATGGGTGGACGTTCGGTATCAATACCGCAAGCAGTATCCCTTCCTCGCCGTGCTGCGCATGGATGATGACTATAAGGTTCTCTATTCCTATGTCGGATGGGTCAGCGACTCCCGTCTGGAGAAAAAGCTGCGCCCGGATACGGTCTGAACCAAACTGCCTTCTGCCAAAGAAAGAACCAGGCCTTTCGCGCCTTCCGCGCGCCGGCCTGGTTCTTTTGGTGTTCTCTTTGATTCCGTCTTCTTTAGAAGGTGAGGATGCCCATGGCCGTCTTCGCCTTGCGCACCGTCTCATCGGCAATCGCAGCAGCTCGTTCTGCGCCGTCCTTCAGGATCGTCAGCAGCTCCTCCGAGTCGATGATCTCGTGGAACGTCTTCTGAATCGGTTCCAGCTTGGCGATCACCACCTCGGCCAGTTCCTTCTTGAAGCCCCCATACCCTTGCCCTTCGTACCGCTTCTCGATGACGGGGATTTCTTCTCCCGAGAAGACCGAGTAGACCTCAAGCAGGTTGCTGACGGCCGGCTTGTTCTCCGGGTCATACCGAACGCTCATCTCCGAGTCGGTTACCGCCCGAGAGAATTTCTTGCGAATCGTTGCCGCGTCGTCTAGCATGAGGATGTAGCTGCTCTTGTTCGGGTTGCTCTTGCTCATCTTCTTCGTCGGGTCATCCAGGCTCATGATCCGGCAGCCGGTCTCTTCAATAATTGGCTCGGGCACGACAAACGTCTCCCCGAAGCGATTGTTGAACCGGGTTGCCAGGTCTCGCGTCAGCTCGACATGCTGTTTCTGATCCTCTCCGACCGGCACATGGGTGGCTTGGTACAACAGGATGTCTGCCGCCATGAGGGCAGGATAGGTGAACAGGGCGGAGCTGACGGAATCCTTGCCTTCCGACTTGTCCTTGAACTGGGTCATCCGGCTGAGCTCTCCAAAATGCACCTGCGTCTCCATCAACCAGCCCAGCTCGGCATGTGCCGCCACCTGGGATTGAAGGAAGACGGCCGATTTCTTCGGGTTGACTCCTGCCGCGATGTAGAAGGCTGCGATTTCTTTCGAGCGATGGCGCAGCTCCTTCGGGTCCTGGGGAACCGTAATGGCGTGAAGGTCCGGAATGAAGAAGAAGCTTTCGTACTCCTCCTGCATCTTGATATATTGCTGAAGCGCTCCGGAATACCCTCCGATGTTCAGATCACCGCTTGGCTTGATCCCTGACAATACACGTTTCATTTGTTCTCCTGCTCCTTTCCATGGACAGGCTTCGCCTGAATTTCTGCATACAAAAAGGCCTATCGCCCGCAAGGGACGATAGACCGTGGTGCCACCCTAATTCGCCGTTCGCAGCGAAACTCGCCGAAAACAGCCTCTTCCTGCTCCGATAACGGAGAGCTGCCGCGCCGCCTACCTTCAAACGAGGGAGCGTGCATGCAGCCACCCTTTTCGTTTGCTCTCGGCATAAAGCTCCAGGATCCATTCGATCAGGCGGTCACACCGGCTTCCACCTCTGCCGGCTCTCTGGGGAGACGAGACCTGTCTACTCTTTCCTGTCATTGCCTTGCCCTATTCAAGCTTGTAGTTTCCTTATTATAGCCCTCTTCCGGCAAAAGTCAATCCGCGCTGGTTAGCGTCAGCGTACCCGACGCATCCTTCCAGATAAAGGATGGGAACTGCTTAGCCACTTCGGAGAGGTCCAGGTACGTCAATCCATTGCGTTGAAGCGCCTTGCCCGATGCGAGCGGGAACTTTACCGTTTTGCCGTCATGGATCAGGTTCAACGTTTGTTCCTTGCCGCCCTTCCACTCGTTTTTCGCCCCCAAGAGAGGAGCAACCACACGAGCAAGCGCGTAGACCTTGCCCTTCTCACGAATGACCGGAACGCTTCCCTGGAACTCGACTCCATTCACCGTATAGGCCGTTTGGGTGAGTTGAACCGTAAACTTCGATGCTCCGGCCTCCCGCACAGCGGTCAAAACTTGGTTGAACACATCGTCCGCCTCGATGTCCGGAGCAATGCCCTCGTCATTGATGACGTTCCCCTTCGGCGTAAAGTACTCGTAAGTGGTAAGCTTCAGCATCGCCCCGTCCGATTCGAACTCGTGAAGCTGCTGAATTACACCCTTGCCGTACGTATTCGCACCGATCACCTTGGCGATGCCGTAATCCTGCAGCATGCCGGCCAGCATCTCCGAAGCACTGGCGGTATCTTCGTCAACCAGGAGATAAACCGGAACGCCGATCGGAGTCCCGCCTTCCAGTTCGTCCTTGTATACCTCTCCGGTATTGTCGGTAATAAAGATAAAGATGCCTTCCTTGATGAAACGCTTCGCAATGTTCTCGGCCACTTCCACATCCCCGCCGCCGTTCCCACGGAGATCGAAGATCAAGGACTTCATGCCTTTGGCACGAAGATCGGCAAGGCCTTTATCGAATTCCTCCACGGAACGATCCCCGAAGGAGGACAGCTGCAGATACCCGATCTTGTCGGCGAACAGTCCGGTTCTTACTTGCGGGTACTCAACCTTCGTGAGATCAAGCGTATACGTATAGTTGCTTACCCCGCGCCGAACCTCCACCTTCAAAGTTCCTTTGTCTCCTTTGGGGAGTTGCTCGTACAAGACCTTCACAAGGTTGTCCACACTCACCGGAATGCCGTTCAGGGCGACCACGAAGTCCCCCGTTTGAATGCCAGCCTTCTCGGCAGGTGAACCCTTATCCACATCCGTGATTTTGATGCGGCTGTCCACCGCCTTCATATAGAAGCCAAGCTCGAAATCCGTTGCGTTTATGTAATTCATAAATTCCTGGGCTTCACTAGCCGTAAAATATTGGGTGTACGGGTCATCCACATAATCGATCATGCCTTGGATGGCCGCCTTCACCAGCTCGTCCTCTGTCACATTCCACAGCAGGTATTGCTGGAGCAGTTTCATGACATCCTCGATCCGGGTCACGGGCGTGGAGGACTTGGCTGCGGGAGTTGCCGATTCCGCGTAAACCGGTGCTGCTGTCAGAATCACACAGGCGCTGACAGCGATAAGCAGAAGACGCTTTAATGATTTCACGGGAGTATAAACACCTCAATGTCAGAGTTTTCCGTTTAGGATGAACTAACTATAAGCCCCTCAAGAAGAAGCCGTCAAATGGATTTTTCGTATGGATGAGTATTTCTTCGCGTTTCGTCCATACTACCCATTACTGGAGGTGAGAAGAGATGGGCGCAGGAAGCCGCAGCAGCAACACCCTTGTTGTTCAACAAGCCAGCCAAGCCCTGGACCAGCTGAAGTATGAAGTGGCACAAGAGCTCGGGATTCAAATCCCGGCCGACGGTTACTACGGGTATATGGCGACTCGCGACACCGGTGCGATCGGGGGACACATTACCCGCCGCTTGGTAGAAATCGCCGAACAACAACTGGCAGGCAAGTCGAACGTCACCCGCTAAGGGGTAAATGAAAAGCAAGTCCTGGCCGAATGGCCAGGACTTTTTCGTTTGGATCATCCTTGCTTCCGTTGGGCGTACGCAAACCCGAGCTTCGAGTCTCTTCTCGACAGAATATTGGCGAAGTTGTAGTTAGATTCGAACTGAACGCTTGCGCATAGCTTTGCCTTCTGAACCGCAAAATCGTAAAAGATCTCCCCATGAGTCCAATTGACCTTGTACTGCAGCGATTCGACCGCCATCCGATGCAGCATCGACACCTGGGAATCCGTAAGCCCTTCCTCCCCCGGCTCCATCAGACCGTCCCGGCTCTCCAAGGGATTGTGCTTGATTCCAAACTTGCCCACCACATTGTTTCGAATTTGAACAAATACCGTTCCCGAGGACATCCGCTTTAGCTCGTCCCCAATCTCCCGAAAGACATAATCGATTTGTTTCGGGAGCGAAAGCTCCTCAATCACTAATTTCCCTCCAGTCATGTGGTATATTGGTAAACTATGTAATATCCTGGTGCTTGAGACTTATTATATGCGAACAAACCTTCTTTGTACAACACATTTTTACATTTTTGGGGGCCATTCGACCCAGGCTTTCCTTCGTGCGTTAAAAAAGGAGAAGCCCCGGGTCAGAGGCCTCTCCTTAACGCGATAAGTATATACGAACATAGGGTCGATCATGAGGAGCGAATCAGTTCGAGAACGACGGAAAGAGGAACGCCCGTCTCCCGGTGCACATCGTAAGCGGTCAGGTGAGGCCGCGTATGAAGGCAGTCGCGAATTTGCCGGTACGAATGATCGTAATAGCGAAGGCAGCTGTCGCAATACGGTTGCTTTTTTTGAATGATCAGTTTGCCGCAGCGATTGCAGTTCAAGAGAGACACTCCATTTCCTCCTTACCCCTTAACGTTCCTTATTTCTCCATTATAGTCGCCCCTTCGCGATCTTTCCTGAGAAGTCGGGACCAAATTCATAGACCATTCGAAGAATGGCGTGCTATAATAGTCCCAAAATTGCTGGATTTACCAATTCCGTCAGGGGAGATGCTGTCATGCCGTCGTTCGTAGACAAGCTGTCGTTTAAGCAGAAGCTGTTTGCCGGTTGCTACTCCATGCTCACTGTTTACTCCATCCTGTTCCTCCTCATGTCCAAGCTCAGCCTGTTTGTCAGCGTGATCGTCGTGCTGGTCGTGCTTGCCCTCGCTTATCCTTTTTTGATCCTGCTTGAGAGAGCGCTTACAGAGCCGATCGAGAACATCTCCCGCCTCGCTCTGGATATTGCCAAGGGGGATTTCACCAAGAAATTGACGATCCACACGAAGGACACCATCGGGGAGTTGGGCGATTCCTTCAATAAGATGACCGACAAGCTGAAGGGCATTTTGGAGGATACCGTCGGCATCACGAAGCAGGTCGCGGATACGAGCCACAAGAACTACCTGAAGAATCAAACGATGACGGATGCTATGAAGCAAGTAACCTCCTCTGCCAGTGAGTTGGCATCGGGTGCCGGTGAGATTTCTGAAAGCGTTTCCCAAATTACCGGCGAAATCGACGATATTCAACAAGCCGTGCACAGCTACGTCGAATCGTCGAAGGCGATGAGAGGCAAGTCGAAGCAGATGGTCCAGCTTGCCGAACAAGGACGCAAAGCGGTAGAAAGTCAGGGGGAAGGCATGAAACGCAACATCGAAGCCACGTCCCATGTGGCGGGTACGATCGACGAGTTGGCCAAGCAGGCAGGAGGAATCAATCGGATTACCCGCACGATCTCGGAGATCGCGGAGCAGACCAATCTGCTGTCGCTCAATGCCTCCATCGAAGCGGCTCGCGCGGGCGAGCACGGCAAGGGCTTCGCCGTTGTCGCGCAGGAGGTCCGCAAGCTTGCCGAGGAATCGGGTGCGGCCACTCGCGAGGTGTTCAACCTGGTCCGCAATATCGAGCTTGGGGTACAGGAAGCCATCCGGAACATCTCGATCAATGAGGAAGTCGTCCATGAGCAGAATGCCCATATCCGCGATACGGAGACGGTCTTCCGCGAAATCGCCAATCATATCCATGACATAACCGGCTTGATCGCCCAGTTTGCCGAGCAAAGCGACAGCATGCTCACGAAGGCGCAGGCTATCGCCCGGACCATTGAGGGCATCGCCGCCATCACCGAGGAGTCCGCTGCCGGAACCGAGGAAATGTCCGCTTCGATGAACGAGCAGATCGCCCTCGTGGAAGACATGGTTCATCAATCCGAACGAATGACGGTTGTGGCGAAGCAGCTTCAGCGCACCATCGAAATCTTCAACTTCTGAGGAGAACAAGCCAAAGAAGCGAGGAAGGCCAACGGGCCTTCCTCGCTTTTTTCGATTTAATCCGGAATCCGTTCGCTCCGAACGGTTTTCTGTTTTATTCGGTTAGGGCAAGGAATTGTTCCACATCCGCTCTCAGCAGATCAATCGCCCGCTGCCAGAAGTCCGGCTTCTTCAGATCGACGCCGAGGTGCTTCGCTGCCAGGTCTTCCACCGTCATGCTCGCGGTGTCCCGAAGCAGAGCAATGTAGTGATCCTCAAATCCGGCTCCGGCTTCCGTCGCCGTCTTGTAGATGCCGGACGAGAACAGCAAGCCGAAGGTGTACGGGAAGTTATAGAACGGAACATCGGTCGCATAGAAGTGAAGCTTCGCCGCCCAGAAGTGCGGGTGGTATTCGCTTAGTGCTCCGCAATATGCCTTCTCTTGTGCTTCTACCATCAGCTCATTCAGGCGTTCGATGCTGACGATTCCCTGTTCCCGCTCCGCGTAGAACTTTGTTTCGAACAGGAAGCGCGCGTGAATGTTCATAAACATCGCGATCGCATTGTTGATTTTGTCCGACAGGAGCGCGATCTTAGCCTCTTTGTCCGTCTCCGCTTGAATGGTTGCCGCGCTGACGATCGTCTCCGCAAGCGTCGATGCCGTCTCCGCTACGTTCATCGCGTATTCCTTGGCCAGATGAGGCATTCCTTTCATCACGTAGTCATGGAACGCGTGGCCCAGCTCGTGAGCAAGCGTCGATACATTGTCCGCTGTACCCGAATACGTCATGAAGATCCGGCTTTGATCCTCCAGCGGGAATGGGGTGCAGAAGCCGCCTGGACGCTTGCCGGGGCGATCTTCCACCTCGATCCAGCGGTTGTCTAGCGCAAGACGCGCAAATTCGGCCATCTTCGGGCTGAAGGTGTGGAATTGATCCACAATCAGGTCCGCGGCATCTTCGTACGAAATCTTTTTGTCGGCTTTGCCGATCGGGGCGTCCACATCATGCCAGGCGAGGCGGTCTACACCAAGCAGCTTGGCTTTGCGCTCCAGAAAACGAACAAAGATCTCCTTGTTCTTCTCGACCGTATCCCACATGGTATCGAGCGTTTCCTTCTTCATGCGGTTGATGGCGAGCGGCTCTTTATGTACGGAATCCCATCCGCGTTGAGCGTATAGCCGCAGGCGGAACCCGGCGATCCGGTTCAAGGTATCCGCGAAGAGATCCGCATGCTCCGCCCATGCCGCCTCCCACAGCTTGAAGAGCTCGGCGCGGGTTTCCCGATCCGGGTTATGGAGCTGATTGAAGGCTTGGCCGGCAGACAGCTGCTCCAGCTTGCCGTCTACCTCGAAGGGAATGTTGATCTTCCCGACGGCGGTGTCATACAGCTTGCTCCAGCCGTGATAGCCGTCTACGGCGAGGCTGCTCGCGAGTGCTTCCATCTCCGGAGACAGCTTCTCCTTGGACAGCTGGCGGCGTTCATTCAGATAGAAGGAGGCATCCGACCAAGGAGCCTTCTTCAACAGAGAGATGAAGACGTCGTCCGGAATGCCGGCGAGAAAGCGATCCAGCTGCGACAATGCCGCCTGGAACAGAGCGGAGATGTCCTGCACGCGGCCGCCCATGGCAACCGCCTTGCGGTCTGCCTGATTTTGCGAGGCCAAGCAATCGGTGAAGGAGATCCCTTCGAGAATTCGGCTCATGATGGCCTGCAGTTCATGGGTCAGGTCAGTGTAAACCTCCGCTTCCGCTTCGGTTTGCGGGCTTTCCGCCTTTTTCAACCGCTCATGGAAGGTTTCGGTTCTCTTGTTCAAGTCGTCGAGGAACTCTTGGAAGGCTGGTGATTCGCTGCCTCCCGGAAAGAAACAGTCCAGATCCCAGGTGGGATTCAAAGCTTTTGCCATGGTCAACATCCTCTCTATAAGGCTTCGTTTCCATTAAAGCACAAGTGGAAGGATTACGGAAATGGAGAGTACCGCTATAGTAAAAAAGCCAGCGCCCCGAGCTAAACACCGGTTGAGAATCCCTTCAGAAACCCGCCGGATTCCCGCCTGAACTTGAATATGCCCTCCCTCCATGCTTTAATGAAGAAACAACACTTGCGTCCCGAAAGGATGGTTGCCCATGCAGCCGCTAAACATATCCGCCGAAACGGCGATCACCCTAGCCAAGGCATTGAACGTTCCCATCGAACAACTCATGCACATGCCCAAGCACATCCTCCTGCAAAAGCTTGCCCAGCTCTCCCAGGAAGAGAAGGCGAAAGAGCAACCAGCAGAAGGCAGCACTCCGCCGAGGGATCCGAAATGATGGTCCCGTTTGATCGCACCTGGCCCTACGAGACGCTCGGCCCGGACGTCTACGTTCTGGAATGTCCATTTTGCGACAGCCGCCATGTGCTCCTTCCCATTAAGAAATCCGAGCTGAAGGAGGTACAGGAAGGGAAAAAGCACCTTCTTGTATTCCCTTGCTGCTACAATCGGTTGAAGCTGGTCGATGCGGATTCTGATTATTTGCTGGCAGACCGTGCTATTGCCAAACGCAGACAAGCGGAGAACAACCGGGACTAAGGATGGACATTTTCGTCCTTCCTTTTCTTTTTTAGGACTTTTTCCCCATAAAGAAATCCGCTATAATGGACATGCAGCTTTTTTTCCAATTATCCCCTTTAAATCGAGTGGATCCCCGTGACTAACACTTATCTATCCGTGATCATGAGCGCCAGCGCACTAGTCTCCTTAAATTACATCGTGATCAAGCTCAACCACAAAATTGAATCCTTCAGGTGGGTGTTCATTCCGCTCTTTACGGGGATATCCTCGCTTCTTATGCTTCTCATCCCCCAAAGCAGTCCGCCTGTTCTAACCTTGAGCTTCGCTCCCCTTGTGATGGCTTCACTTCGCTGCGGCTTTTTGCCCGGATTCCTGTCCGCGCTGCTTCCTGCTCTATTCGGCTATTTCGCGCTGGGGCACACGGTGGAGGGAGTCCTGCTCAGTTTTCTGTTCCCTGTCCTGATCAGTTCGCTCTTTCATCGAATGGAGCATGTCGATTCGACGTCTTCCCTTCGGGTAGGGGATGGGATTGCAATCAGCGGCATTCTGCTGTTGGGGCACTTGGCCGAGGCCGTCTATCGGCCTGCAGTTCTGAACGATAACTGGCTTGCGGGCAGCCTGCTCGGCTTCGCGGTCTCCTCTCTAGTGCTGACCCTTCTCATCATCATGCACAATGACGACGCCAAAAACCAATTGATCCAACAGCGCCTGGAGCTTCAAGCCAACCAGGACAGCCTGACCCGGCTGCCGAATCTTCACAGCTTCCTGACCATCGCGCGCAACACCATCCGGCTTGAGCGAGTGGCCATCTTCATGGTCGATATCGACAACTTCAAGCTCTATAACGATACCTATGGGCATCAGCAGGGCGACACCCTTTTGCGAGAGATCGGCGCGGTGCTCCAACATTCCATTGGTCCCGGTGATTATGCGGCTCGTTACGGGGGAGAGGAATTCATCATTCTCTGCCACCGCTATGACGGAGAATACCTTCGGGAGACGGCCGATCGGCTCTGCCGCTCTGTAGAGGAGCATTGTTTCTCCCTGGGGGAAGCCCCAGCCGTCCCGAACATCACCATATCCATCGGAATCTCCGTTGCCCCTGCAGCTGGCGCTGACCTGAAGGAGCTGATCCGGGAGGCGGACCAAGCCCTGTACCACTCCAAGAAAATGGGCAAGAACCGCTACACGCTCCATCATACGCCGAACGAACCGGAGCTTCATGTTCGCGAAATCGGAAGTCGGAACTGACAAGCCGTCCCGCACGGTGAAGATAAAGAGGAGCCTTTGAACCGCTTTTACATGGGTTCGAAGGCTCCTTCGTATTCGGCTTATTCGCTTGCCTGTTCCTCTTGCATATTCTCGCGAGCGGCTGCCCACTGATCCCGGCTGGCTCGAATCATCGCCGAGTCCATGATCGTCTTGTCATTCACGACGCGAGCGAACCAGCGAACCGCCTCATTATACCGACCCAGGCGGCGATTGAGCTCTCCAAGCAGGTACATCAGCCTGGCATTGTTAACATGAATTCCCTCCCGTTCATATACCTTGATATACTCCTCTAAAGCGAGCTGCAAAAATCGTTTCTCCTGTTCGACATCTCCCTTCTCCCGATGCAGCCATGCGATATGGTGCAAGAGCCCGGCAACGACCCGTTCTTTTTCCTGCTTGATCTGGGCACAGAGCAGCGCCAGCTTGTAGGTCTTCAGCGCTTCCTCCCATGACCTCTCCTTGCCATAGTCCACTCCCTGCCAATTCTTGCGAACTGTCAGCTCAAACCGGGTACGAAATTCCGGAGACAACCCGCTTGAGAAGTTTTCGGTAAAGGCGTAGCCGCAAAACGGACAGACGGCGACCACATAAAAATCCGGATTGACCGTCTTGAACTTGCAGTAAAAATCCGTATCCGTATGCGCTGCCTTCTTGAAGCTGGAGCGAACCTTGGAGGTGCGGAATTCCGTCTCGCAATAGCCGCAAACTTCGGTGACTTGGTACAGTGGTTCAAGCATCTGCCTTACTTCCTTTCCTCCAGTTGCCATCTAGAGCATGCTTGCATTAACGCCCCTGGGCCGCAGCATCCGTTGATGCCTCTCTCTCTATTCTATCACACGAGTCCGCAATGAACAGAGTGTCAAAAGAAACGGCGGCATGGGGGAGAGCCTCCCCTCATATAGTTAGAGGAGCCCGTCCGCTTCTGGGGCTTATTACCGGGGGGAGGAATGCAGGATGGAGAACCTCAACCATCACCGCCAAAAGGAATCGTCCAACCACGCTTGGATCCTGCCCGCCATCCTGCTTGCCGTTCTGATCGGGCTTCTGCTTGCGGAGCCGACGAAGAGCTTGCAGGCGGCCGTGCGCGGAACCGCGATCTGGTGGGACGTCCTCTTTCCCGCCCTGTTTCCGTTCTTTCTCGTCTCCGAAGTGATGCTCGGCTTCGGACTCGTGCACTTTTTTGGCACCCTGTTGGACCCGCTTATGCGCCCTCTGTTTCGGATTCCCGGATCGGGAGGCTTCGTGATGGCGATGGGCTTTGCCTCTGGATATCCCGTCAGCGCTAGACTTACCTCACGGCTGATGGAGCAGAAGCTGCTGACCCGAGAGGAAGGGGAGCGGCTCGTCGCCTTCACCACCACCTCCGACCCCATCTTCCTGATCGGAGCCGTGTCCGTTGGGTTCTTCGGGAATGCACGGGTCGCCATGCTGCTTGCTGCGGCCCATTACGGCTCTGCCCTGCTTGTCGGCGGACTGATGCGGTTCCATGGACGGCAGGCAGAACCCTCCCCAACAGCCGCTCGTTCCTCGGGAAAAAGACGACCGCTTCTCGTCCGGTCCTTCACCGCCATGCATGAAGCCAGGCTGCTTGACGGACGACCGTTCGGCCAACTGTTTCGTGAAGCGATCGCCTCCTCCCTGAAGCTCATCTTCGTCGTTGGCGGGCTCGTCGTGTTCTTCGCCGTTCTGCTGGAGGCGCTTCGCACGAGCGGACTGCTGGCCTTCCTGCAGCGCGGGCTCGGCGAGCTTCTCTCCCTCGTCGGGCTGCCTGGTACGCTCGCAGACGCCCTCGTGGGAGGACTGTTCGAGGTTACCCTCGGCACGAATGCCGCAGCGGACGCCGGAGGCGCCGCTCTTCTGCCGAGACTGGCTGCGGCTGCCTTCGTCCTGTCCTGGGCTGGTCTCTCGGTGCATGCTCAGGTTGTCAGCCTGCTGACTGCCTCACGCCTGCGCTACCTCCCTTTTGCAGCGGCCCGACTGGTTCACGGGATTCTTGCCGCGCTGCTCGTCTTTCCGCTCGCTCGCTGGCTTCTCCCTTCGGGAGGAGACGAAGCTTCCGGGTTCGTAAGCTCGCTGCCCGCTTTCTTGCAGGGCGACCCGCTGTCGACAGCGGGATGGCTTTCCCGGTATGCTGCGTTTCCCGTCTCTCTACTCGTGCTCTTTGCAATCCTGTCCGGTCTTTTTTTGCTGATCGTTTTGCAATGGTTTTTGAATCGATTGTATAATAGACAGAAATAATTCCCTGTTGATGGCTCCCGGTTCCATCGGACCTCGACGAGAAAGAGGTGTTTTCCTGCTATGGCTCAAGATCCTCGCATTCCGGAGCGCTTCTCCAAGCTCCCCGA
Organism: Gorillibacterium sp. CAU 1737; assembly: GCF_039888655.1. NCBI lineage: Bacteria > Bacillati > Bacillota > Bacilli > Caryophanales > Paenibacillaceae > Gorillibacterium > Gorillibacterium sp. CAU 1737. The sequence goes on along the minus strand of NZ_JBDQQO010000007.1, from coordinate 73,629 downwards.
ATTGTCCGGCAACCTGTGGTTCAGCTGGAACGACCGCGCCGCTCGTCTCTTCCGCCATATGGCTCCGGCTCTGTGGGAGGAGCATTCGAACAATCCCGTCCTGCTCCTCAAGAAGCTCACGGACGACGATTGGCAGCGCCTTGAGGCGGATGAGGTCGCCCTCCGCTTGTATGAGGAAGCAGTCGCCGCCTGGTCCCGATATGGGTCAGATCAAGCTTGGTTCCAGCGGGAGTACCCCGGCAATCAGCAGGATGGCATTGCCTATTTCTCAGCCGAGTTCGGCTTTCACGAATCGCTGCCGATCTATTCCGGCGGGCTTGGCGTTCTCGCCGGGGACCACCTAAAATCGGCAAGCGACCTTGGGCTTCCCCTGACCGGGGTCGGCCTTTTGTACCGGAAGGGCTACTTCCGGCAATCGCTCGATTCGTCCGGCAATCAGAACGCCGAGCGGATCGATCATGATTTCGCCAATCATCCCGTCCATGCGGTAAAGGGAGGTGACGGGAGCGACGTCTTCGTCCAGGTGCTCGTCGGCAACGACCTCGTCACCCTCAAGCTGTGGGAAGCCCGGATTGGCCGCATCAAGCTCTATTTGCTCGACGCCGATCTGGACGTCAACTCAGCCGCTCATCGCGAACTGACCTCCCAGCTTTACGGCGGCGGTCAAGAGATGCGCATCGCCCAGGAGCTTATTCTCGGCATAGGCGGCGTTCGCGCGCTGCGAGCCGTCGGGCTTCACCCTGCCGTCTATCACATCAACGAAGGGCACGCCGCCTTCCTGTCGCTGGAGAGGCTTCGCGAGTATCTCGCGGCGGGAATCCCTTACGAGACCGCCCTGGAGCTCGTTCGCTCCAGCACCCTCTTCACGACCCATACCCCCGTGCCGGCCGGTCACGACACCTTCCCGATGGAGCTGTTCCACCGCTACCTCGACAGCTTCCTGCCCGTGTTCGGGGAAGCCAAGGATGCCGTAGTCGGGCTTGGCTTCGACCCGGCCAAGAACCAGTTCAACATGACCTACCTGGCCATGAACGCCTCCGCCCAGCGAAATGGCGTGAGCAAGCTCCATGGCCATGTGTCGCGGATGATGTTCCGCGGCTTTCTCGGTGGCTTTGAGGTGGAGGAGGTCCCCATCGGCCACGTGACCAACGGCGTCCACGCCGAAAGCTGGATCGCGCCTGAGCTCGCGGAGCTCTACGATCAGTACCTTCCTTCGGCATGGCGGACTGATCAAGCGAACCCTGCTCATTGGGCGGCCATCGCCTCCATACCGGATGAACGGTTATGGGAGACGCACAGCCTGCGCAAGAACAAGCTGATCGAGTCGGCCCGCGCCAACCTGAGGAGCCAGCGAATCCGCAACGGGGAAAGCCCCGAGCGCATCGCCGAAACCGATAAACTGCTTCAGGAGGGAGCCTTGACCATCGGCTTCGCCCGTCGCTTCGCTACCTACAAGCGAGCCAACCTGCTGTTCCGGGACCTGGATCGACTCAGCCGCATCGTCAACCACCCCGCTCGGCCGGTGCAGTTCCTCTTCGCCGGAAAAGCGCATCCCGCCGATATTCCAGGACAGGATTTGATCCGCGAAATTTACCGGGTTTCGCAGCTTGCCGAATTCCGCGGCAAGATCGTCCTGCTTGAAAACTACGACATCGGCCTCGCCCGAGAATTGGTGCAAGGCGTCGACATCTGGCTCAACAACCCGCTCCGCCCGCTGGAGGCGAGCGGAACAAGCGGCGAGAAGGCCGCCTTGAACGGAGTGCTCAACTTTAGTGTGCTGGATGGATGGTGGGAGGAAGGCTATGACGGCGAGAACGGCTGGGCCATCGAGTCGGATCCCGGCAGCGACTGGCAGGCCCAGGAGCAGCAAAATGCCGAATCGCTCTATTCCCTGCTGGAGCAAGACATTGTGCCGCTCTACTACGGCGAGGACAACAAAGGGGGCCCCTGTCCACATCCTTGGACAGCCCGAATGAAGCACTCCATCCAGACACTTGCGCCCGAGTACAACACTCACCGCATGGTTCAGGACTACACCCGATCCTTCTACATGCCGACGATGGCGCGGTTCCGACGGTTTGAAGCCGACCAGCAGCAGCTTGCCCGTGAGCTTGCCGCCTACAAAGCCCGCGTGGCCGCGAACTGGCAGGAGGTCCAGGTAGTCCTCGTCGAGGATCGCCCCGACCTGCCTGCACCCGCCGGGCTCAAAACGGTACGGGTGCTGCTGGAGCTCGGCGCCCTCACGGCTGCCGAGATTGCGGCCGAGATCGTCTACTACGCGGACAATACCGAAGGCATCTGGGAGCCGGTTCATGCCCCGCTTGAGTCCACCGGAGTCCTCGATGGGGATCATGCGGTTTTCCTGGGCAGCATCCCCTCCCATCTCCACCACATGGAGCATTACTCGGTTCGCGTTCGTCCGAACCATCCGCTGTTCGCCCATCGCTATGAGATGGCCCTTGGCTTCACAACCGTACCCTAACACGAGCAGAGCCATGATTCGCGTGAATAGCAAGCTGTTTACCCCAACCAGCAGAGAACGCCGTCCCCGAGGGACGGCGTTTGTTTTATGCCGGCTTTTTGATATGATAGACTCGACAGGTTGGTAAGGAGGACAAGGGCTTGAAGTATTTCATTATCAATCGCGGAGACGAAGTCTCCCAAGCACTCCACGAACGCTTTATCCGTCTTGCGGACCAATACGGCCTCACGCTGGACGAGGAGCAGCCCGATACCGTGCTCTCCATCGGCGGAGACGGCACGATGCTGCAAGCCTTTCATCGATACAAAGACCAGCTCGATCGGTTGTCCTTCGTCGGTCTTCATACCGGCCGACTCGGCTTCTTCGCGGACTGGAAACCGGAAGAGCTCGACACGATGGCCCGAGTGATGGCTCGTCCTCCCGAGGAGCACCCTCATTCATTCGTTGAATACCCGCTCCTCTCCATCGAGCTGCATACGGCGGATGGAATGGAATCCCGGCTGGCGCTGAACGAATTCACCATCAAGGGCATTGAGGAGACAATGGTCGCACGGCTCGACGTGAACGACGTCATCTTCGAAACCTTCCGGGGAGACGGCATCTGCATCTCCAGCCCCTCGGGAAGTACCGCTTATAACAAAAGCTTAGGCGGCGCCGTCATTCATCCGTCCATTCCCTGCTTGCAAATCACGGAGATCGCGTCCATCAACAACCGCGTCTTTCGGACCGTCGGCTCTCCCCTCGTGCTACCGAAGCACCATCATTGCGACATCTACCCGCAAGCCGGAAAGCGGATGTCCTTCTCGCTCGATCACCTCGGCTTCCAGCGGGACAATCTCGTTTCGATTCGCACAAGCGTTGCGAAGGAGACGATCCGATTCGCCCGTTATCGCCCTTATCCGTTCTGGAGCCGCGTTCAGCGGGCCTTCATCGGACAGGAGCCGACCGAATTCTAACGCGACAAGCAGGCATAAAAAAGAACCGCAGACAAGCAAGGGTCTTCCTTGCGAGCTTGCGGTTCTTGTTCTTATGGGCCGGGATGGCTTACTGGCCGGCAGGGGGCTGACCTGCCGGTCCTTGCGGCTTCTGCCGCGGCGGACGCGTCTCCCGCTGCTCCCGTTGCTCAGGCGCTTGCGCGCCGTTGCCGTCGGGGCGGTTGCCGCCATGGCGCCGCTTGTTGCGGGACGGGCCCGGTCGGCGCTCAACGGACGAAATGTCGGCCACTCCTTCCGGCTGGCGCGGCTTTTCGCCCTGACCGCCGTGGCCGCCCTGGCCCTTGCGATGCGGCCGCTTGTCCGGCCGCTCGCCGCGGGCAGCGCCCTCGTGCTGCGGCTCATGCGCCCGCTCCGGGCGCTCCTGACGAGCGCGTTCCGGCTTGGCGCCGCCATGCTCTCCGCCGCGGGCTCCGCCCGAGCGCTCGTGCGAGCGATGCGGCCGCCCTTCCGGGGCGCGCTCGCCTCCTCGCTCGGAGCGATCCGACCGGTGCGGCCGGTTTGGACGCTCCCCTTCGCCGCGCGAAGGCTTGCGATCCGGCCACTGCACGCGCTCGCCGCCGCCCTTCCCCGACTCCCGTTCAGACGCCGCTCCACCGGACGGACGCGCTTCCCCGCTCCGCTCCCGGGACGGGCGCGTCGTCTCCGGGCGCGCCGGGCGCACAGGACGCGCGGGCTCGCCGCTGCGGTTGTAGCGGTCCGGCCGCTCCAGCTTCTCGGGGCGGCCTCCGCCCTCCACGGGCGTGCCGTCTTCGGAGAGGGTTACCTCCTCGCTCGTTCGATCGCTTTGCCCTACCTTTTCCAAGACGAAGTAAGCGCACCCAAAATTGCAATATTCGTTGATGTAATCTTCCAGGTTGGCAATCGACGACTCCTTCGTCATCCGAGGATTGACTTCCTTGAAGAAGCCCCTCAGCCGGAGCTGGTTGTAGCCCCAGTCGCCCACCACGTAATCATAGCGTTCCAGCACTTCGCTGTAGCGATTGCGGAACACTTCCAGGTTCCACCCGCTCTTGTTTTCCTTGACCAGTTCGTACACATTGCCGCCTATGTGAAACAATTTCGCACCCCCATGCCCGACCTGCGCGGGTTTCCGACAAATTCCTTTCTCGTATTATACCATGAAAAGTTCAACATTCCACTTTCCGACGGCGGGGAGTATAATGGGGAGCAAGACTTTCCGGCCCCTCACGCCGGTATGAGGAAGAAGGAGCAAGGACCATGCTGACTTTTCGAGACGCGGTTCGGGAGGATGTTCCCGATCTGCTTCGCATCTACAATCACTACGTGCAAACATCGACCGCTACCTTTGACCTGGAGCCTCAGACGCTGGAAGACCGCCTGGAGTGGTTCTCGCATTACGGGGGAAGCTATCCGATCCTGATCGCCGAATGGCAAGGCCAGATCGCGGGCTACGCGTACCTGTCTGTTTTTCGGGCCAAGCCTGCCTACCGCCCGACGGCGGAGAGCTCCGTCTACCTTGACAAGGCCTATTGCGGTCAAGGCATAGGCAAGGCGCTCCTGCAGGAGCTGATTCAGCGCAGCCGTTCCCTCGGGTACCACTCGCTCATCGCCTGCATCACGGTTGGCAATGATACGAGTGTGCATCTGCATGAACAGTTTGGCTACCGCAAGGTGGGGCATTTCCCGGAGACCGGATGGAAATTCGGCACTTGGCATGATGTGCTGTTCTACCAGCTCATGCTGGAGGAGAGCAAGCACTAAAGAAGGATACACGCATTCTCTTGATTGGAATAACAAAAGGAACAGCCGCTGACCTCTGATTTCATCAGGGTCAGCTTTTTGTTTGGGAAGGCTGCCTGCGGATTGCATAAGGGGAACCTTCATCCGCTTCTCTCGTTCCCCCAGCACTTTCCATCCGCTTCCCCTACCGGCGGTCGGAAAAAATCGGCATAATTTGAGCCTCCCTGAACATGCTAACGAACAGGTCAAAAACCCCTGAACTCGTCACGCACAAAGGCAGGAGATGACTCATGAACGATCGACCCATCCATCCATTTCAACGAATCTTGGTACTAGCCGCTGCTTTCTGGCTGATCGGGGCCAGTCTGGTTGTGGGGAGCTCCGCAGCCGCGGCGAAGGAATCAGCGCCGGCCGCCTCCGTTCCGGCAGCACCCGATGCCAGCTCCCCGCCCGTTCCGACAGAGGAAGACCGTCGTCAACTTCTCGATCAGCTCAGCTTGGCCACGGGCATTCCCTGGTACCGCCTGGCCGCAGCGGATCAATACCATAAGGTAACCCGGACCAGCAAGAAGAGCACCCCTCCGGAAATGAAAGGGCGGTACCCCTTGCCAGAGTGGATCGGGCTTCTCAACCCGAACGCGGAGGATACCGATCCTCTCTCCATCAGCCTCTTCGGAGGAGTGGGACGAGACGGCTCCGGGGATGGCAAAGCAGAGCGAATGAACGACCTGGATACACTCGTCGCCTTCATCTCGGACATGAGCGCCGCAAACGGGGGGGCTGCTCAGTGGAATGCATCCCTTCGCCGGGCATTCGGGGAAAAGGGCATGAACCGGATTGACCAATTCGCCCGCGTCTATGAAGCGAATGGCCGACTTGACCTGAATGAGCATGCGTTTCCGGTGCCGCTGCGCTCGGAGTACACCTACCGGGGAACGTGGGGGGCAAGCCGAGGCTGGGGAGGCAGGCGAATTCACGAAGGGACGGACATTTTTGCCGGGTACGGCGTTCCAGCCCGCAGCACCTGCTACGGAATTGTCGAAGTGAAGGGCTGGAACAACTATGGAGGTTGGCGAATTGGAATACGCGACCTCAACAACGTCTATCATTACTATGCTCATCTCTCCGGGTTTTCCAAGGAGGTGGAGGTGGGGACGCCGGTGAAGCCAGGCCAAGTTGTGGGCTGGGTAGGGAGCTCCGGCTACGGCAAGCCTGGCACATCGGGTAAGTTCCCCCCGCATCTGCATTATGGACTGTACAAGGATACCGGCAAAACCGAATGGGCCTTCGATCCTTATCCTTCCCTTCTCCGCTGGGAACGGGAAGAGCGCATGCGCATGAAGAAGATGAAGTAAAGACAAGACGCCCCTCTGCCTCGGACCCGAGGAGTGGGGCGTCCTGTGTCTTTTTATTCCGTCCTCACGGTCCCGTTCCGGTCCCTGCAGTTGTTCCCGTATTCGCAGCACCCGCAGAGCCTCCCGCGCCTGCGACACCGGTTCCCCCGGACCCACTCCCCGTACCGCCGCCCGCTCCTCCCGCCGTCGTTGAATCAGCGGCCGGAATGGACAGCGAAGAATGAGACGAGGAGGTTGGGGCCGTGCTGCTCCCGGAGGAGGAAGTTTGATTGGGCAGCGTGACACCGGGTGGAAGCGGGGCCGAATTGCCCAAGGGATTGCCTTTGTTGTCGTAATAGTACATGGGGGTATCGCCCACGACGAGCAGATAGGAGATGGGCAGCTCGGTCTCCACGATCTCCGGTTCCGAATCGAAGGGGATGATCACGCTGACCTCGGCCATGATTCGAATGTACACCTCGACCAGAATCATGTTGATCCCGGCATTTTGGTACCGCGTGTTCAAGTCCACCTTCACGGCTCCGACCGGCTGCAGGCGAACAGGAATCTCCGGCCCGAAGGATGCGAAGATGGGGCTCTTCAGCGCCATGCCGAGCGGGATATGTTCGGGCATTCTCTTTAAGCCCAGCAGCAGGTTCTGCACCCGGTTGATGGTATCGGAGGTGATCCTCATATGTTCGGTGTAATTTAGCATAAAGCCGGTTACTTTGCCATCCTTATCGGTCCGCCAGTCAATCAGCTTATCAAAATTCGTCTCCTCGGCGATGCGGTCCGCAATGGCCGTATTGATCGCCTGAGTGGCCATCTGCTTCAGGCGGACTTTGGCGAGGTTCATCAGGGGAGGCTTCATGTTGTGGTCGATAAAGATGAACGACTGGACGGATGACAATAGAAACACGAGCAGAACGACCCAGACCATCTTCTTGCGGCTTGACCGCCTTGGCCTGCGCGACTTCCATTTCCTCCGACCCACTCCCCCACCTCCTTCATGGCAATCGGCTTCAGTCCTTTAATACCTTATGCCACCTAACACCGGAAAAGAAGAACATGCCCGCCCTCTCCGGGAGCAGTCTGTTTCAAGCCGGGACTCTTCGGGGAAGGAAGAGGGAACCCTATTCAAAAAGGAGTGGATCGACCGTGAATGCACTGTACACCGCTGCTGCAACCGTTCATGGAGGCCGGCAAGGCTCCGTTGCCTCGTCAGACGGCGTGTTGAAGCTGGACCTCAAGATGCCGAAGGAGCTGGGAGGATCCGGCGGAGTCGGAACCAACCCGGAGCAACTGTTTGCGGCCGGCTATGCCGCCTGCTACGAAAGTGCCTTGTCCGCGATCGCCCGGAAGGAGAAGGTATCGCTCTCGAATCCCGAGGTGACGGCCTCCATCTCCATCGGCAAAGATGAAAGCGACGGCGGGTTTCGGCTTGCGGCCAAGCTGGAAGTAAAGCTGCCCGGAATCGAACGAAGTCAGGCGGAGGATCTTGCGAACAAAGCCCATGCCTTCTGCCCTTATTCCAAGGCAACCCGCGGCAACATCGACGTGGAGATCCAGGTCGTTGACTGATCGCTTCCCTCATGCCTAACGGACAGAGCACATGCTTCCTTCCCCATAAAAAGACGGCCGCTCATCGCGGCCGTTTTTCTCTTTAATCGATAACTGCCTTAATTACACTCTCGCTGCCTTCGGGTTTGCTGTCCTTCTCACCGAAGAAGCTGACAAACAGCTGATAGATCTTCTCTCCAGGCTGGGCAGCGCGCTGTTCCGACTGCTCCTCTCCGGAGACTCCCGCATATTCCTTGATCAGCTCTTCAAGCCGCGTGCGCAGTTCCGTCGCCTTCTCTTCCGTGAGCGTGATCATCATATATTGAGCGAACCCGGACGTACTCGCAAAGCGGCGGGACCATTCCTTGCGGTAGGAATCCATCAGAGAGAGAAAGGAGTCCCGGAGGGCTGAGTCCCGATCATCTCCTGGCGGGAGGCCCATCGTTTTGTCCACCTGAAAGGACCCGGCGGTCGGATTGTAGTACTTGGCCAGGATGCCGTTCACCGCTTTGGTTTCCACAATGGACACAATCTCGTTCTTCTCTAATATCTTCATATGATAATGAACCTTGGCCGGGGAATCGCCCAACTGGGCTGCAACCTCACTGACCGTCATCGGGCTGGAAGTGTTCATAAGGGTGTGCAAAATCTGCATACGATAGGGGTCCGTGATGGCTTTCACTTCTGCCGGAGTGGTTAGAATTTTTATCGACATGGCCTTTCACCTCATAGACCATTCTATCGTACCTCGGAAGGATTAGAAAGCTTTCGTCCTTCTGCGGAAGAGTGCTGCGGCCAGCACCACCATTAACCCCATGATCACGAAGAGCGCCGGCACCGACACCACCTCGGAGAGCCCTGCCGTAAACCATCCTCCGATCGGCATCATCGCACACATGAGCATGCTCATGAGCGCCATGATCCGTCCCATGATCTCGCGCGGCGTTTTCTGCTGCAGGAGAGTCATGAGCGGAGAGGAAGCAAGGGGAATCGACATCCCCATGACGAAGCAAGCCGCGACAGCTCCGATCAAGTTAACCCCATCCGGAAGGATGATCGTGAGGGAAAAGAGAGCATACATGGCCCCAATAAGCGCCAGAGCAGTTGAAATGAGAGCCGAATTCGAGTAGCGGCTGCCGCGTGCGCCAACCCAGATCCCGCCGATGATCATTCCCACGGTGAGGGCACCACTCATATAGCTCAGTCCCGCAGGTCCCGAATTCAACAAATCCTTGGAAAACGCAGGCAATAAGACATTGAAGGGAGTCAAGCAAAAATTGATGAAGGCGGCCGTGATCACCGCAGCGAACAACAGCTTGTTGCGATGAATGAAGACAAAGCCCTCCTTCATCATCATCATGTAGCGGCGAGGAGTCAACTTCTCGCTTGCCTGAGGCTTAGCGGGCATACGGGTGAGCCCAAAGAGAAGGATGAGACCCGATATCAAAAAGGTGAAGCTGTCGATCAGAATGGCACCAGTAATGCCTAGGGTGGCGATCAGAATACCGGCGGCCCCCAGCCCTCCCAATTCCGCAAGACGGGAAGCGGTACTAAGGTACGAGTTCGCACTGAGCAGTTGCTTATGCGGCACAAGCTCGGGAATGAGCGTCTTCTCAGCCGGCACACACAGGGCCTCCATGGTGGACTGGATGATCGTGAACACGAACAAGTGCCAGGCAGCCAAATGCCCGGTAAAAAAGAGCAAGGCCGCTACGCATACAACAGAACCGCGAACGAAATCGGAAATGACCAGAATCGGCTTGTTCGGCCACCGATCCACCAATACCCCTGCAAAAGGACCCACTAACAAATTGGGCAGCGCATTGACACCAAAGAGCAGCCCCATCAGAGCCTTTGAGCCAGTCAACTCATACACCATCCACGAGTAAGCGATCGAATCGAGTGAATCTCCAAAGCGTGAAATGACAGAGGCCATGAGGAGCGTGAGATAGCTCCGATTGCGCAGAAGCTGAAGGAGCGTTTTCTTTCCCGTTTGCTCCTCTTCTTCCTCCCGATTCGGCATGGCATCCTCCGAGGTCGTCTGATTCTGTGCTTCTCCAGTTGAATCGGAATGAGCCTCATCCGAAGAGGCCTGCTCTTCAACGTGGGGGAGAACGAGCGTCTCCTCCAGCATCGGTTCGTTTCGTTCCTCCATCTTTTCCTCTTTCTCTCTTTCTTCTGCTCTGGCTTGGGATTCCACTCGCATCTCCTCCAATAAAATCTTGTTGAACGTTTCAATAAATCCTAACGTTAAAATTTATTTTATCGTTAGGATTTATTTTAATCAAGCCTTTTTTTATAAAAAAATAACGAGAACGTGAGAAGGCTCCTGCCCTCTTCGTTCTCGTCCTGTTTGACGTAGGGATATCTAACGATTTGTTTGCGGTGCTTCCCACTCTTCCCGAAGGAGTCCCATGCGAATGGAGTCATAATAGACTCCATCGTAGTACCGGCACTTGCGAAGACGCGCTTCCATCGTCATCCCGAGCTTCTCCCCGACTCGTATCATCCGATGGTTGCCGGACCACGTGGTAAATCCCACTCGAACGAGCGGCATCGTTTCAAACAGATGCCCGATCCACAGCTTCAGGGCTCTTGTCCCGTACCCTCCACTCCAATAGGCGGGTTCAAACAACAGAATGCCCATTTCCAGCCACCAGGAAGGCTTATGCTCCCAATAATAGCTCACAAAGCCGACCACGAGTCCGCTTACCTCAATCACCCACAAGCTCTCTCGTCCGGGAGCATTGGCGGGATCGGCCAAGAAGTCCTCATAGGTCGTTTGAACGTGTTCGTAATACGGCGCATCCCACTTTTTCCATTCCGGTGCAGCTTGGGCGTCCGTCATCTCCCATACTCTGCGCAGGTCCCGCTTCTCTACGGGGCGAATAATCAGTTCTTCATCACGAATCATGCGAAAGAAACCCTCTCTCCTAGCAAACAGTTGATGGGTTTACTCTAGCACTCCATGCCCGCATCAGCCTAGAGAATGATTGAATGAATCGGATTTTTCCTTCCCTGTATAGGACCGATCTTCCTGACCTATGCTGCTCCCCGTCCATTCGGAGCGTCCTTCCAGGAAGAGACAGACCGTTGGAAACAGCTTCGGCTTGCCGGTCGAGAATCGCCCGCCCGGGGCTCCATGATGATGAATGAGCAGCTCGCAGATGATGCGAACACTCTTGGTTCCGCTGCGCAAGTAATTCAGCACCGGTTCTTGCAGGGTAACGGGCAGATCGAACGGAACCGGCGTGGAATCGCTCGGCTCATTTTCCGAAACGGAGGCTGCAGAAGCCAGCGGTTGGGGCAAGCCGGGGAAGGTTGCTCCAAACAAATCATCCATCACAAGCGGCCCGTTTGTCATTCGTTCTTCGACCGGTCGTTCCTTATGGTCCCTCTTCTTCTGCTCCACTTGCTGGCGCCGTAAGAACAGGATCTGGCGGTCCAGAAGCGGAAGCTCCAGCTGGACTTGTCGTTCTATCTCCGGCGGCATGGGAGAAGACAGCAGGCTCGGATCGAAGCTCCAGCCCTTCTCCAGCTTAAGCAGGATTTCATCCAGCTCGTAATCGATGGCCTCGAACCCCTTCAGGATATCCGCTACCACCTTGGCATCGATGCCGGTATGCTCCATCAAGTGATCGATCCCGAAATACCGGGTGATGCCGCTCGTTTTGTGCCGGACCTCATGCCGATAGCGAAGGGCGCGGCCGCACTCGCAGCGAAGCTCGGGGGTTACCTGTCCCCCGTCGACGAATCCCGCATACACCCATTCATCCAGCATCTGCTCCAGGTCTTCGGGATCGGTGTCCTCCGGAATCTGGTACCCCTTCGCCCGAGCCAAGCTGTTGGCAAACCGTGTCCGACGTCCTCGGGTCAGCATGGACTGTAAATAGCTCTGCTGATCCCCCGTCAATGCAGCCAGGCGCTCATCCCTCTCCTGAACAGACAACCTGTCCCCCGGCTCCAGCCTTCCCTGCCTCCAATTCAACGGCTTGTCCTCCTCGTAATCGGACCAGGCCAAGCTTCTGGCCTTTGCCTTCGTAAACCCTAGATCTGCTTGAAATTCCGCTTCAGCAAGAATTCGAGCTTTATGGATGAATTCCCTTCTCTGTATGCTGCTGCGCGGGTGTTCGTGGATATTACTGGAATTCTCTATTTCTTGGCTTGATTATGAATGGTATGATTTATGAAATGAACGTTATGCTTATCCTCTGCTAGGAGTGATATCGTTGAGGATAAAAAAACGATTACTCCTCTTAATCGCGGGACTTACCCTGCTTCTTGTGAGCGGCAATTCTTATCTTGTATGGCACCTCGCCACGCAGGAGAAGCTTGATTATGAAATTTCGATTACGATGTACAGGAGCAATCAACCGAGAGTTCAGCCACAACTTTTTGACGTCTTTCCTTCGGATACGAGGCTGCTTAAAGATAAGAAATCCGTTGCAGATGTCATGGACACATTGAAATGGAAGGATGGGGGAGTCCCTGCTGAACTTCCACCCATTGATCAAATAGCAGATATCTATTTGTACAAATTCGACTTTTTCAAGAATAAGGAGTGGATACAGGAAGCGAGGCTATCTTACCTGGTCATTCGGCAAAAGCGTTCGAATACGTACTTCATTAAGCAATTTAACTACGACGGCTCCTATGATTACATCGGTTTCGACTCCTCCATCCACTATAAGGAGCTCATTGATCGAGTTGGATGGGACAATTGGAGGAAGGTCGGACCGAACATCTACATGGCGATCTACACAGACAAAGACGAGACTTATTAATGGAGGATTAATCAGAAGTGGTGTTTTGTACAATAAGGAAACAGAAACGAGAATAAGACGGGAACAGTGCTTGGGGGGGAGCCCTAGCATTGTTCCCGTCTTTTCGTTGGATGGACCGTTCTCTTCTCGCGCGTTACCCACGCCGCTGGCGAACGGACTCGTAGAGCAAAATCCCTGCCGCCATGGCAGCGTTGAGCGACTCTGCCTGGCCCGGCATCGGGATGGACAGCTCATGCGGCACACTGGCGCGCACCTCGGGAGAGACGCCGCGGCCTTCGTTGCCGATGACGAACCACACCGGGCCAGTGAAGTCGGCATCGTAGCAGGTGAGGCCGGAGGCCATGCCGGTGCGGTAGACCGCGGCCCCCCGCTGCACCGCCTCTGCGAGCAGCGGCACGAGCTCGCCCTCGACCACCGGCAGGTGAAACAGCGAGCCCATCGTCGAGCGCACGGTCTTCGGCGCGTATGGGTCGGCTGATCCTTTGCCGATGATGACCCCGGCGGCTCCGGCAGCATCCGCCGTGCGGATGATCGTGCCCACGTTGCCGGGGTCCTGAAGAGCGTCGAGGGCGACGACTACGCCGTTTGGACGGGCAAACAGCGCGTCCAGGGTCACCGCAGGCTTCTCGGCAATTGCGACGACGCCCTGCGGGGTATCCGTTTCCGAGCATTTCGCCAGCACGGGGGCGCTGACCGCGACCTGCTCAATGCCGGGGGCTTCCTCAAGAAGCGGCTGGAGCTCGCGGGCCAGTCCCTTCTCGATGTCGAATAGCACGGTCAGGATGGGGGCCCCGGCCAGGAGCGCTTCCTGCACCAGATGGACGCCCTCCAGGAGGTAGCGTCCTTGCTTGTCGCGGCCTTTCTTGGCGGTCAGCTCGCTCCATTCCTTCACGCGAGCATTTTGAACTGAGGTTATGGTGATCAAGGGCTTCACTCCGAATAGCTTTTTTCCAAGCGGCCGAGATCGTCATTGTGGCCGACGACAACGAGAATGTCGGTTTCCTTGATGAGATCGTTTGCCCCTGGGGTAATGTTCATTTTTCCATCGACGGACTTGATGGCCATGACGTTGCAGCCGTACTCCGCCCGAATGTCGAGCTGGTTGAGGCTCTTGCCGATGAGGAGCGGCGTCGCGCGGATTTCGACGATGCTGTATTGGTCGGACAGCTCGATGAAGTCAAGAATGTTGGGCGAGATGAGCGCATGCGCAAGCCGCTGTCCCATATCGCGCTCCGGGAAGATGACCTTGTCCGCTCCGATCTTGCGCAGCACCTTGCCATGCAGCTCGTTCTGAGCCTTGACGATCAGCATCTTGACCCCGAGTTCCTTCAAGATAAGCGTCGTCAGAATGCTCGCCTGGATATCCTGTCCGATCGCGACCACCACAACGTCAAAATTTCGAATGCCGATCGCACGAAGGGCATCCTCCTCAGTGGGGTCGGCCTGTACGGCATGAGTAACCCATTGGCTGATCGCCTGAATCCGGCTCTCGTCCGCATCGACCGCAAGCACCTCATAGCCGAGCTGGGTGAGCGACAAGGCAACGCTGGAGCCGAACCGCCCGATGCCGATGATGGCGAATTGCTTTTTCAAAGAAAACCGTCCTCCCTCACGTCCCTGCCTGATTCCCATACATTATAGCACATGTTCGAACCCCCGCCTTGAGCCGGATGGAAAAGGCTTGCTTCGGGAAGGATACAAGGGAGCCCTGGATCAACCGCATCCTTTTTAGAAGGAAATGAGCATAACGGAGGGAACCGTCAACATGAACATCACATTGCGCCAAGCGATCGTCATGCGCGTCAAAGGCAAGTCCGAGGAAGAGCTGCGCGAGGTCATCACAGAGTCGGTGGATGGGGAGGAGAAAGCCTTACCCGGCCTCGGTGTCTTGTTCGAGAACATATGGAAGAACAGCGATGCTGCGCTGCAAACCCACATGATTGAGAATTTGGAAAAGAGTCTGGAGTAGCGCGCGAAACTCCCAAGTGAAAGGAGCCAGGCAGATGCCGGGCTCCTTTTTGATATAGCTTCCTGACCTAAGCCTTTCTTCGCATGGGAACGGCTTTGCGCGCTTTCTCGCGGCTTACGCTGCGGAGCTCCTTCGATTTCCCGGCCTCTCCTCGTTTCGGGGCTGCCTTGCGCTCCTCGAGCTTTTTGCCTGTCGATCGGCGAGCGGCAATCCATTCGCGGGAGTCGTCCGGCTTTTTCCGTTTGGGCCTCAGCTTGCCGTAAGCCATCGCGTAGCGGCGGACTCGACGGTACACGCTTTTATCCGGGTGGTGCTTGAAGATAAAGCTGGCGGGAGAAGTATTCGTCTCAATGATCCACGGCATCAAGCTGCGATCGAGCGCCACATCGAGCCCGATTTCGCGAATTCCGGGAAAATGACGCTCCAGCTGCCTGGCAACGGCGAGCCCGAGGCTTTCCAGCTTGTGCACCAGCCGCTTCGTTTGCCCCGGTGTCTGGTAGCCCTTCATCACCGCTTCGATCGTCTTCAAACGTCCTCCGTTGTGCACGTTCGTTACGATCTTGCCCGGCTCCGCCACCCGGCAGAGGATGCCCGTCACTTCCCACTCTCCATGCGGATTGTGCTGGATCATGACCCGAGTATCGAACGGCCTTCCCTGATAGGTCAACAGCTTAATGCCCTTCTGCACCAAGTACTCTCGACCAGCCGCCACCTTGCGAATGGCCCGGTACAGCTCCTCACGAGAGTCGAAGCTGCGTTTGATGAAGCCCTCCTGGCAACGGTAGCGCTTCGCGCCTGACTCCGTTCGTTCTACCTTCATCACACCTTTGCCGTGCATACCAGACACCGGTTTGACGAACACCGTCCGGTATTCCCTCAGCATCGAAGCCAACGATTCAGGCGTCATTTTTTCCATAGGAAGGAGATGGGGCCGGATGCGCTCATTCTCCTTCAGCGCCGATGTTTTCTTCCATTTGCTCGCCACATACCTCTGCACGTTCCTCCACTTCCTTTTCTGGAATGAGCGGCCCGGGCCATCCATACAGCACGGCGAGGCGCTCGGCGGTGTGAAGCCAGCTGAATCTCTCTTCAGCGGTTCTTCGCGCCGCATGACCGAGAACGGCGGCCGTCTCCGACGAACGCGCCAGTTGGACCAGTGTACTGGAAAAGGCTCGCGGGTTGCGATATTCCTTTACCACAAGCCCGTTCACCCCATGGACCAGAATCTCGGGGATGCCCCCGATGGCAGAGGCCACGCATGGAAGACCCGTGGCCATCGCTTCGACGTTCACGAGACCGAATGCCTCATGCAGCTGGGAGGGGCAGACGAAGCAGTCCGCGAGCCAATAGGCATGGTGCATCCTCGTGTGAGGAAGCTTGCCGAGGAACTTCACGGGAACTCGCTTCTTCCGGGCCAATTCACGGACTTCCTTCCCATAGCCGCTCGCGCCGTTGCTGCCGGCGATCACCAGCACCGCCTCCGGCACCGACCGCCGCATAAACTGAACGGCATGGACGAGGAGCTTCAAGCCTTTTCGGGGGATCACCCGGCCCGCAAACAACACCGCGTAGGCGGCGGGCTCCAGTCCGTGAATCCGGCGAAGCTCCGCCCTTTCCTCCGGAAGCGGCGGCCGAAAGCGATCGAAATCGACGCCGAGGTGAACCGTCCTTAGCTTTGGCTTGATCGTGGGAAAGCGCGCTGCGAGCCTTGAATGGAGCGACAGGCTGTTGGCGAGGACGAGATCCGCCTGGCCCAAGCGAGCCGCCGTCACCTTGCCAACCGGTGTATAGGTCAGGGATTGCAGGAAAACCGACACCGGCGTGCCGGGGAAGGCGCGCCGGACCAGAGGAAGATACGCGGGGCGGTTGTCGATCTGAATGCGGTCGAACTTCTCCCCCGCGAAATGCCTCAACACGGCTTGAATGTAGGAAGCCCCAGGGGAAACCCGAACGCGTACGAAGCGGAGGCGTCCTTCCTCTTGCACGGAAGCCAACCCGGGAAACTGCCGGCTTGCCACGACGACATCATGCCCTTCCCGCAGCAGCCGAGCCACGGCGCTCATGCAAATTTCAACGGAGCCTCCTCCGGTTGGCGGAACCGGGATCGGTCCTGGGGCGATCATCAGGATGCGCATCTCCTGTCCTCCTTCCAGGCGGATGGGGAGCGGACGTAATCCGTCTCATTACTGCCATTGTATGATCGCGGGAAGGTCCCCGGTAGGGCGAACGGGAAAGGCATCCGTCTAAAGCCATTGACTATTCAAAGAGAGGACCGATCGTGCTTTCCCAGTGTAACCTCCAGAAGCAGGACGTCCAACGACTTGCCCTGTTGGCGCAGGTCATCCACGGATGCATCAACGCGGATGCGCCCTCCATCCAGCAACAGAACACGGTCGAACAGGTTCTCGAAGTCTTCCAAAAAATGAGTAGCGATGAGGAATGTCTCCTCTCCCGTGAGGCGAGCCGCCATGTCCTTCAGAAAGGAGGAGCGGGTGATTTTGTCCATGCCGAGAAAAGGCTCATCCATCACAACATGAGAGGTTCGTTTGGCAAGACCTGCCGCCAGCTCAACCTTAGCGCGTTGGCCCTTGGACAGCGAACCGATGCGCTGATCACCATCCACCTGAAAGAACGTCAGCATCCACTCCCAGTAATGCCAATCGAAGCGAGGATAAAAGGCTGCGAGGAACTCCGCATAGCGGTACCCGGTCATGCGGGGAAAGGCACTGCCTTCCTCGGAAATAAACGCGAGCGACTCGTATTGTCGGGTCACCGGTTTCCCGTCAACGGTCACCGTACCGTCCGCCAGCTCCCCGATCCCGCTGATCGCCTTAAGGAGCGTCGTCTTGCCGCTCCCGTTCCGACCGAGCACGCCGACGATCTCGCCGGTCCGGATGGTCAGGCGGTCGACGCCTAAAACGACATGATGCCCGACCTCCTTAATCAAACCGTTGACCTCAATCATGGTCCCACCTCCTCATTCCGGGGAAAAAAGCTCGCGTTCATCAACGTCCGGTAGCGCTCCACACGGTACGAAAATCCTCCGCCTGAGTACGCTGACGGGTCCGGAAGCTCCAGCAGATCATCGTTCAAGTCCGTAATCAGCGCCCCTTGGTAAAGCCGTTTTCCTTCCTGATAGACATTTATTCGAATGGAGGAAGGCAGCGCAAGGGAGTCCTCCCGCTGTTGATCGGCAGAATGCAGAATGTTCAGAGAACGAATCGTATACAGCTTTCCGTTCTGATAGCTCATAGCCGTTGCATCCCCGTAACCGAGTCGTGATTCACGCGTGTTCGGATCATCAACCGTCACACGATGGGCAAGGCGAAACTCCGAATCGAAGGTGAAGCTGAGCACTTCCTCTGCCCATCCTTCCCTGTTTTCCTCAAAAGAGCGGGGAAAGCCAAGGGTGAGTGAGTTCGCCCGATTGTCTGCATACGCTCGATACCCTTCTTGAACCTGAGTGGTCACAGGCGCTTTGGACGGTTCCGATTCGTCGCTTCCCCCGATTCGGATGTCAGGCAGGGTGACCGTCCCCGTTTGTTCACCGCTCCCTGCGTCATAGCAGCGCAGGGTCAGTCCTTCCCGCCCGTACAGAATCACAATCAGGTTCCCGCGAACGACCTCCAGACCCAGCACGTCAACAGCCTTAGCCGGATCAACCGAAGCCGGAACGAGCGGCCACGAGACCCGCTTGCGAATGGGAGCCCCGTCGGAGTCCTTCGCCTGACCGAAGAGGTCCTCCTTTCCGATCTCATAAATGGTCGCCTCTCCCCCTGCCTCTCGAGTGACCGGCTCGACAAAATAAAGCTTGTCGCCGTCTCCAGCAAGTCCGTATTCAAGGGGGTTGGCGAACGAACGGCTCTCGCTCCCATCGGATTTTTTCACAGGGCGCGTAATGGCTGGAATGGAGGCGCTTCGACCGGTTTGATCAGGGGCCGACATGCTCCTTGCCACAATGCGATAAGGCCCGACATCCCCCACCTCATATTCCAGATCGTCCCCAAGCCCGATCCGCTTCCGGCCCCCGTACGAATAGCGGTAGGCTCGTTCCGCCTTCGGCTGACGAAGCAAGGTCGTCCTGTTCTCCACCTGTCCCCCCGCCACGCGAAAGCTCGTGCGATGAACCGCATCGGCGATTTCTCCTTGAAGCACAACATCGGAGAGGACGCTGGGATTCCCCGATAGGGTTTCGAGGAGAACGACGGCCTCCTCTTTTTGCCGAAAGACATCCAACGCCATGATTCCGGGAACAGCAAGTGAAACCAACAAAGCCGGTATCGCAGTATGGCGAAGCAGCCTCTGCGTCCATGGGCTCTTCCTCATCCTAACTCCCCCTCTAGGCAATAGCCCCTCTTTGATAGAACCGAATTCCCCGCCAGATAAACCAGATCGTCAATGCCAGCAAGAAGAGGCTGCTTCCGAGCAGAGACCGCCCGCTCAGCTCCCACACGCGGTCGGATTCGCTCAGCCGATAGGCGAGCACGCGCAAGATCGTGATGGCTCCCACTGTCAGGGGAAGTGCTCCCCATCCCTTGCGGCTGCGCTCGCAAAGGACCGCGTACAGGATACCCGAGGTTACGGCTAGCAGTATCGCCGCGTTCGAGAGCAGTCGGGTGGGATCGTGTGGCAGTAGGAACCGCAAGAAATCCCCTCGCAGGAAGGCGAGAAAAAGACCGTTGTTCATCGGATGCTCGACGCCAATGGCTTGCAGCTTGTCGAGGCTGTACGCATAGCCGAGCCGGATGCCGATCAGCTCGGCCGAGTAGACCGCGAGAAGGCTGGTTAGAAGGGCGAGCAGCTTGCTTGCGTAGAGCATCTCTCTCGGAGCCGGCAGAGTGAGAGAGGTATAGATGCTCTTCCCACGCCAATAGGCGCTGTAAAAGACGAGCAGGAAGGATAGCAGGGTCAGCACAAGGAGTGATCCGTAGAGCGCAGCACTCCCCGAAGCATCAAAAAGATCTTCATAGCGGGGAACAGGTCGACTCCCCTGATTCTTCAGTTCCAGTCGGAGCAGGAGGAGCGGGCCTCCCATCGCGATCGCAGCAAGGAGAAGCGTGATTCCCCGCAGCTGACCAAATTCGTGAGCGAACAGGCGATAGAAAGTCTTCATGATTTCACCTCACTGTATGATTCGAATAATACAAGTTACCCGCAAGAGCTTTAGTCCCACACCTCGCTGATGAGTTGAATCACCCGTTGGAATGGGAGCTGAATCTCCTTGGCGGATGCGACAAAGTCCTTCACCAGTCCTTCGGTCAGCTCGGCGCGGATGCGCTCCAGCCCCTCCTCATCCACATGAATCTCGCTCCCCAAGGTGCTGTTCGTTCGCACATAGCCTTCCTCCTCCATCAGCTTGAAGGCCTTCTGCACCGTGTTAGGGTTAATCCCAAGCTGTGCTGAGATTTCCCGGCGAGACGGCAGCCGCTCTCCCGACGTTACCCTCCCGAGCAGAATCTGCCTCTTCACAAAGGCCGCTGCCTGCAGGTAGACCGGCTCCCGGGTGTTCAGTTTCAATTCGTGAAAGGACAACAAGCCGCTCATCCCCTTTTCTTTTCAACTGTATTATGTCCATAGTACAACGAGTCCGTCAACCATTCATTTTTGTACTTGCCCTTATCCAGGTACAAAAAAACAGCGCCTTACGGCGCTGTCTCCAGAAATTTCACGTCCGGCAGCTTTTCCATGGCCGTCCGCAAAGCATATTCGTTCTCGAACAATGCCACGAGGTTGTCTTTCTTGTCCTTCACCAGCGTGGAGTTGATGCGGAATTTGGACGGGTCGATGTCGTCTCCGACCAGCCAGCGGGCGAATTGATAGTTCATGCGCTGCAGCTGCACCTCTACGCCGTATTCCCCGCGCATCCGGTACTCGAAGACTTCAAATTGCAGCTGCCCGACGACGCCCAGGATGATGTCGTCGAAGCTTACCGTGCGGAACACCTGAATGGTACCCTCCTCGGTTAGCTGCTCGATGCCCTTCTGATATTGCTTGTGCTTGAGCGCATTCTTGACCGTGACCTTGCTGAACAGCTCGGGTGAGAAGGTGGGCAGCTCATTGAAATGGACTTCCGGGCCTTGGCACAGCGTATCTCCGATGCGGAAGATGCCCGGATCGAACAGCCCGATGATATCGCCCGGATAAGCATACTCGACGATATCCCGGTCTTGGGCGAGGAACTGCTGCGGCTGTGACAGCTTGATATCCTTGCCGACGCGCACATGCTTCACGGACATGCCCCGCTCGAACTTGCCCGAGACAATACGCAGGAACGCTACACGGTCGCGGTGGGCCGGGTTCATGTTCGCCTGGATCTTGAAAATGTACCCGCGGAAGGCGTCATCCATCGGGTCCACGGAGGCTCCGCCCTCGACGGTCCGGGGAGCCGGAGTCGGAGCAAGCTCCAGGAAATTCTCGAGGAAGGTCTTGACCCCGAAGTTGTTGATGGCACTTCCGAAGAAGACCGGGGTCAGCTCGCCGCGATTCACCCGATCCAGATCGAAGGGATCGCCGGCAACGTCGAGCAGCTCAAGGTCTTCGCACAGCTTGCCGTACAGATACTCGCCCGCAATCTCCTTCACGAGCGGATCCTCGTAGCCTTCCACCGACCGAACGTCGACGTTCACATGCTCGCCGCCGCCGCCCTGGAACAACTCCAGCCGGGTCTTCACGCGGTCGTAGACCCCGCTGAACTGCTTGCCCGAGCCGATCGGCCAGTTCATTGGGTGCGAACGGATGCCGAGCACCTCTTCCAGCTCCTCCAGAAGCTCAAACGGGTCGCGGCCTTCGCGGTCCATCTTGTTGATGAAGGTGAAGATCGGGATGCCGCGCTTGCTGCACACCTGGAACAGCTTCTTCGTCTGCGCCTCGACCCCTTTGGCGGAGTCGATGATCATGACCGCGCAGTCGGCGGCCGTCAGCGTCCGGTAGGTGTCCTCACTGAAGTCCTGGTGACCCGGGGTGTCCAGAATGTTGACCCGGCAGTCGTTGTAATCGAACTGCAGGACGCTGGAGGTCACGGAAATCCCCCGCTGCTTCTCGATCTCCATCCAGTCGGACGTGGCATGACGGCTCGCCTTGCGGCCTTTGACCGTTCCGGCTTCCCGGATCGCTCCTCCGAAGAGCAGGAGCTTTTCCGTCAGCGTCGTTTTGCCGGCGTCAGGGTGAGAGATGATGGCGAAGGTGCGGCGCTTGCCGACCTCGCGTAGCATTTCTTTATTGGAAGAACTCATTGTCGTCGTAAAATCCTTTCGCTTTAGAAAATACACACCCGCTTATTATACCTTTTTCCCTTCCCGCTTCCAACCGGGCATTTCACAGACCTGGAAAGTTTTCTGCGCTTTGATTCGACTTCCCCGCAGAAGGCTCCACTATTCGCTTTATCCCCCGATCAGTTTGGCGATGAAGAAGGCGACCGCTGCGGCCGCTCCTCCGACAAGGGTAGTGGAGATCGCACTCCTCACAGCGTTCGTCCCCATGAACTTGCCCTTTCCAAACCCGAAGACGAACAGGGCGATGAGGGTGAAGATGATCGACAGCGTGAGTGCCGTCTGCATCTCGTCGATCAGGATGTAAGGCGACAACGGAATCAGGCCTCCGACCACATAGGACAAGCCGATGGTGATCGAGCTGTTGCGCGCCCGCTTCGGCTCCGGCTTTTCCAGCCCGAGCTCATGGCGCATCATGAACGCCGTCCAGCGGTCCGGGTCCGAACAGATCCGGTCCGTCGCCTGCTCCAGCACCTCTCCTTCGAGTCCCCACTCCCGCAGCACATCCTCCACCTCTTGCCGTTCCCGGTCCGGCAGATGGATGATTTCCCAGCGCTCCCGTGCTTCCTCGGAGTCGTAATGCTCCTCCTCCGTCTTGGCGGCAAGGTAGCCGCCGAGTCCCATCGCGATACAGCCGGCTGCGATCTCGGCAAGTCCGGCCACCACCACAGTCCACGTGTGGGACAGCGCTCCGGACAAGCCTGCGGCGAGGGCAAACGGGACGGTCAAGCCGTCCGACATCCCGATGACAATGTCGCGCACCGTCTCGGAGGCGGTAAAATGCTCCTCCTTATGCTCCAGATGAGCGGACTCCGTGCTTGCCGGCTCGGAATCCGTCTGCTTCGAATGCCGTGGTTCATCCATGCGATACCCCTCCTTGGTCTGGTTCTCTCTATAGACTCCAGGATGCTCACGAACCGCTGCCGTCAGCGGTTCCTCGTGTCTTTTTCCAAGCGTGCACCCGATCCTGCCCCCTGTCAAGTGCTTCTTTCCATTCCCGCGTTGCTCGCTTATAATGGGGAGAATTGTCCATTCATCCGTTCCATCCAGGAGGCTTATACACCTTGTCCACCCCATCGTTATACACCAAGAGTTCCTTTGTCGCCCTCATCGCCACCCTCTGCTGCCTCTTGTGGGGGAGCGCGTTCCCCACCGTCAAGATTGGCTATGACTGGTTTCACATCGCAGCCGCCGACGTTCCCTCCAAGTTGGTCTTTGCGGGCTATCGATTTGCACTCGCCGGCTTGGCGCTGCTTCTCGTCGCACGCTTTCTCGGTAAATCTGTGCTTCGCCTCGCTCCAAAAGACTGGGCGGCACTCGGCGGACTCGGTCTCGCCCAGACGGGGCTGCAATACGTGTTCTTCTATATCGGCATCGCCCACACGACCGGCGTTAAGGGGTCGATCATGAATGCGACGACCACCTTTTTCAGTGTGCTGCTCGCCCACTTCCTCTACCGCAACGACCGGTTGAACGGCGGCAAGCTTGCCGGGTGCCTGCTCGGCTTCGCAGGCGTTGTGCTCGTCAACCTGCACAACGGGCTGGACTTCTCCTTTCACCTGAACGGCGAAGGCTTCGTCGTGATCGCGGCGCTCATCTTCTCCGTAACCTCCATTGCCGGCAAGCGGTTGAGCGGTCGGCTCGACGTCATGGTCATCACCGGATACAGCTTGTTCATCGGCGGGCTCGCACTCATGTTGACCGGCTGGCTCGGCGGCGGGCAAGTCACCGCCTTTACATCAAAAAGCTCACTGCTTCTCGCCTACCTTGCTTTTCTCTCGTCTGTCGCTTTCTGCTTATGGAACCTGCTGCTTAAGTACAACAAGGTGGGGCAAGTGTCGATCTACAACTTCCTGATTCCGATCTTCGGCTCGCTGCTCTCGGCCCTCCTGCTGGGCGAAGAAGTGATGGAGTGGAAGAACCTGGCGGCCCTTCTCCTGGTATCCTCGGGAATTGCGCTCGTCTATCTCAAGAAACCGGAACAGACCCCAAGGTCTGAGATCGGATGAAGCTCCAAGCGAACATGAGCTGCATGCGCAGCTTGCAAAAAGGTCGAGCACGGAAGGAATTCCTTCCGTGCTCGACCTTTTGTCTATCCGATTCAGTTGCCGAAGAGGAACGCCCGGGCCGGAGCAGCCTCGATGCCGGTCAGCTTCAGCGGGGCGATCACCAGGAAGTAGCTGCCGCCCGGCACGTCCTTCAGCCGAAGCCCTTCCACAACCTGTACGTTCTTCGCAAGCAGCGTCCGATGCGTACCGTAGTTCGGCTGAGCGCGCTCGATGCCGAGTCCGTCCGTCCCCACGCCCTTCACGCCAATCTCACTCAGGTAGACGGCACCGTCTTCCTTCAAGTAGATGAACTCAAAGTCGAATTCCTCCGACAGGGAGTTACGCGTCTTAAACAACAGCCATTCGCCCGGTTGAATCGCGAACGGCTCCAGATCGGCGCGGCTGATGCCGTCCTGCACGCCGGTCAAATCAAGGACGCGGGCCGGACCGACGAGCGATTCCAGCGGAATCGACTCGATGGTCGCACCTTCCGCGATCATGTGCAGAGGCGCGTCGATGTGCGTTCCCGTATGGGCATCGAGCGCGATGCGGGTTTCATGCGCCTTGCCGGTCACATGATCGGACATGGTGGTGAACGCCGGACGCTTCTCGTCCTTGTTCTTGTACACCTGCATATCAGCTTGGATCGTCATCGAGATATCGTAAATCTTCATGCGGGTACCGCCTCCTGTCTGTCGATGGTCTATTGGGGATCAGGTAGGCGAAGCCGCCACCCAAATCACGTCGCTTTCCTCCTGGCCGCTCACCGGCCACCAGTGGAAGCCGTCCTCTGCGAGCAGCTTGCTTGCCGCATCCGGTCCCCAGGAACCGGCGGCATACGGCTGCAGCTCGCCCTGCCCCTGAGACCAGGCGGCGGCAATGCTATCGACGAACTGCCAGGCGAGCGCCACTTCATCCCAGCGGGTGAAGTGGGTGGAATCGCCGCGGGCCGCGTCATAGATCAGCCGCTCATAGGCTTCGGGAGTGTTGATCCCGACCTGGCAGCTTTGGCAGAAGTCCATGGCGATCGGAATGACCGTGCCTTCCGAACCCGGCTGCATGGCATTGATCTTGAGGTAGATCCCTTCCAGCGGAGAGACCCGGAAGACGAGCAGGTTCGGCTTCAGCTCCTGGTTCTTGGCCAGGTAGACATTGTCGGGAATCTTCTTGAATTCCACGACGACCTCCGTCGTCTTTGCGGGCAGCCGCTTGCCGGTCCGCACATAGAACGGAACGCCCGCCCACCGGAAGTTGTCCACGAACAGCTTGGCGGCAAAGTAGGTTTCCGTCGTCGACTCCGGATTCACCTTGTCCTCCGTCCGATAAGCCTTCTTGACGGCACCCTTCATCGCGCCCTCGCCGTATTGCCCGCGCACGACGCGCTCGGCCACTTCCTCATTCCGGCCAAAGCCGCGCAGAGCACGCAGAACCTTGACCTTCTCATCCCGAATATCCTCGGGGAGCAAGCGTCCCGGCGGCTCCATGGCGATCATCGTCACCATCTGCAGCATGTGGTTTTGCCCCATGTCGCGCAGGGCGCCGGAGTGGTCGTAATAGCCGCCGCGGTCCTCGACTCCGACCGTTTCACTAAGGGTGATCTGGATGTTCGCGATGTGCTTGTTGTTCCACATCGGCTCGAACATCGCGTTCGCGAAGCGGATCACGTTGATGTTCTGAACCATTTCCTTCCCAAGGTAATGGTCGATCCGGAAGATCTCCTCCTCGTGGAAGACGTGCCGGATCTCTTCGTTCAGCTCCGTAGCGGATGGCAGGTCGAAGCCGAACGGCTTCTCGATGATGAGGCGGTGATAGCCCGGGCTGTCGAGCAAGCCGCCGGCCTGCAGGTTGCGGGCAACACTGCCGAACAGATTTGGCGCCAGCGCCAAATAGAATAACCGATTGCCGGCGATATCGAATTTCTTCTCCAGCTCTTGCGTCAGCTCGTTCAGGCGGCTGTAGCCGGCCGTGTCGGTCGTGTCGAGGGAGAGGTACTCAAAATGCTCGGCAAACCGAATCCAGTCCGGATCGGTCTCCTCTGCCTTGTAGCGGGCGAACTCGCGGATCGATTGGAAGACATCCTGGCGGAATTCCCGCTCCGTCTTAGGACGACGGGCCACGCCCACGACCGCAAACTTGTCCGAGAGCTTCCCTTCGCGGTAGAGGCTGTAGATGGCGGGGAAAAGTTTGCGGCTCGCAAGATCCCCGGTCGCACCGAACAATAAGAAGACGGCCCCATCGGACCGGACGGT
The DNA here is from genome assembly GCF_039888655.1 of Gorillibacterium sp. CAU 1737. Lineage (NCBI taxonomy): Bacteria > Bacillati > Bacillota > Bacilli > Caryophanales > Paenibacillaceae > Gorillibacterium > Gorillibacterium sp. CAU 1737. The sequence continues at coordinate 47,239 of NZ_JBDQQO010000007.1, read as the reverse complement.
TTCATTCTTAACCTCGCTCATGTTCATCATCCTTCTTTATGTAAGAGTGGAATGTCCGTTGTCCTATCCAGTTTAGCACACGAAAGCGGGGAGTGCCACGCGAGTGGCGGGTTCAGGAGTGGACCCGTGGAATCATCATCTTGTGGAGGCCTTCGGGTTCACCCCGGACCGCATCCACAGGCACAGCATAAGCCAGGCGCAGCCGACCGCATAACCCCCTGCGACATCACTTGCAAAATGGACGCCCAGGTACACGCGGCTCCAGCCAATCAGGAGAATCCAAAGGACGGTGATGACCGGTATCGCATAGACCCAGCGGCCTTCTCGTCGGAACTTCCGCCACAACAGATAACCCAACATTCCGTACAACGCCGCCGAGCTCATGGCATGGCCGCTCGGGAAGCTGTAGCCGCTCGCTTCCACGAGATGCTCGACCGAGGGTCGCTCACGGTGGTAAGCCGCCTTCAACACCGTATTCAGCACCCAGACGCCTCCCAGGTAGAGCATCAGAAAGCGGGATGCGCCAGCCTTTCCAGTGGAAAGCCTTAAATAGGCAGCCACGACCAAGCTGACAAGGAACTGAGGGGTGAAATCGCCGGCCCAGGTCAGCTTCTTGGCGAAGGCCAACAGGCCGGTGAAGCGAGGCGCCTGCACCCATTCTCGAATCGAGGTGTCGATTGGCTCGGTCCAGCCTTGGGTCATCGCAAGCCCGAGGGCCGCAAAGACGACCAAGAGGCCGATGACCCCTTTCATCGTTTCCACCATCCTTTTTCTTTCCGCATAAAGCCTTCCCCCGCTTCATCGGAATGGGTCTTCATCGTCTGTACAACGAGTTTATCCAGCCGAGCGACCTGGTACCCATAGTCGAAGATAGAGGACGCCACCAAGGCCAGGCGAAGGCGGACGGCGGATACACCGGACATCGCTGATTTCTCGCCCTCTCCATCCGCGGCTTGCTCGCTGGGGAAAGCCGAAAGCTGCAGCATCTTTTCCAAAAAGGCGCGGTTCTCCTCTTCGTCCATCGGAGCGTTCTCCGCATCCACCTTTAGTTTGTTCTCAAACTTGAGGAGGGTATGCTCGTGCTGTTTAATGAGACGCTCGACATGATGATCGAACCGATCATCGGTTCCCTTCGGCCGGTCGGAGGAAAAGTAATGCTCCTCCACACGATCCAGAATGTCAGCCCCGCGGACCAGGGTCGTGAGCATTTGCTTGAAGACAACCAACCGCCGGGAGCCGCTGTAGCTCGGTTTGCGAAGCTTCCGATGCTCCTCCTCGAACAGGTTGTACTTGTCCGACAGTCCCTTGATCTGCCCAAGCAGCTTCTTCTTCTCCTCCTGATAGACGGTTTCCTTGATCTCGTCGGAGATCAAGGTACGGAGAAGCAGCGACAGCCGTTCAAACACCTTATGAACCTGCTCGGTGTATTGCTTGTGAGGCTTGGGCGGCAGAAGCAGCAGGTTAACCAGGAAGGCGCACACGATCCCGATGCAGCTGAGAAGAAACCGATTTAGAGCAAAATCCAACTGACCCGAAGGAGCCTCCATCACCGCAATGACCGTGACCAGGGTAAGCCCGAGGGTGTCTTCCATTTTCATTTTAAGACAGAGCATGATGACCAGAATGACCACAAGGCCTACCGCAATCGGTGCATTTTGAAAAAAGTGCAGAGCCGCCACCGCAAGGAGCGCCCCCATCGTATTCGTCTGAATCTGCTCCCAAAAGTATCGCCAGGACCGATAAATGGACGGCTGCATCGCGAATACGGCGGCGATGGCCGCGATGACCGGCGGACTCAAATGGAGGAACGTGCTGGCGTACAGCGCCAAGGTTACCGCGACGCCGGTTTTGAGCACACGGGCTCCAAAGGTCATGCGTGTTTCCTCCTCTCGATTAGCTAGCCCATCCCCAGCTATTACCCATTCTTTCGAACCCGTTGACAAAAAGCAACCGGTTGGACTATTCTATATTTAGATAATTATCTAAATGATTAAACGTAGAACGGTTTAGAAAGGATGAAGCCATGAACGAGTCGTTCAAGGCGCTCTCAGACCCTACCCGCCGCCGGATCATCGACCTTTTGAAGGAGCGGGATCGAACAGCGGGTGAGCTTGCGCAGCATTTTGATATGTCGAAGCCCAGTCTCTCTCATCACCTGAATACCCTCAAGCATGCAGGGCTTATCCAGGATGAACGGGAGGGGCAATTTATCCGCTACACTCTGAATACGACCGTTCTGCAGGAGGTTCTCGGCTGGTTTCTGTCCATCACCGGCACCGGCACCGGCTCCTCTAAGAACAAGAACGAGGAGGACTCCCATTCATGAAGAAACTAAGTTGGTGGAGATGGCAGGACACCGCCATTCTGCTCATCGGGCTATGCTCGATCGGCTTTGCCGTTATCAACTATCAGCGGTTGCCCGATCAGCTTCCTATCCATTTCAACGTCCAAGGTGAAGCAGATCGCTTCGGCGACAAGCTGTCGAGCCTAGGACTGATCAGCGCGATCGCCCTGCTCCTGCCCTTTGCACTCCTCGCAACGAAATTCTTTGACCCGAAGCGTGCCAATTACGCGAAATTCGCTAGTGCCTATGCGAACATCCGCCTTATCCTGGCACTCGTGTTCAATTTCGTTCTCGTATCCACCGTTCTCTATGGACTTGGAACGCCGATCAAGACCACCCAATTCGCCTTGATCGCGGTCGGCTTGCTCTTCTTCGTCCTGGGAAATTTCATGCCGCAGATCAAGGACAATTACTTTGTCGGCATTCGAACACCCTGGACCTTGAATGACCCCGAGGTATGGAGAAAGACTCATCGGATTGGCGGCAAGCTGTGGATGCTTGCAGGTCTTATCGTGGTCCTTGGGTCGTTCCTGCCTCCCGCATGGAAGACTGCCGTTATCCTGGTCGCGTTTATTCCCCTGCTGATTGTACCTACGGTTTATTCTTACCTCATTTCCCCGAAAAAGAAGTAATCCTTCCCACTGCAAACGGGGCGTCTCGCGGCCACTATGGCCCGAGGCGCCCCGTTTGCCGTTCGGGTCGCGGACGAATCCTTCGCGAACCGTTCCGCCCTTTTCCCAAACGTTCTTATTCCACCAACCCATGCTTGATGGCGTAGATGGCCGCCTGCGTGCGGTCCTCGACCCCCAGCTTGGCCAGAACGTTCGTGACGTGGAATTTCACGGTCTTGATGCCGATGAACAGCTCATCCGCCACCTCTTGGTTGGACTTGCCGCTCGCAATCAGCTTCAAGACCTCCATCTCCCGCTCGGTGAGCTCTTCATGAGGAGCTGCCTCTACACGCGGTTGCCGGAATCGGTTCATCATCTTCGACGCGACCTGCGCTTCAATAATCGGACGTCCGCTCGCTGCGGCGCGAATTGCGTCGGCGATTTCAGTCGCACGCGACGTCTTGAGCAGGTAGCTGAAGGCGCCTGCTTCGATGACCGGGTACATCTTCTCATCATCCAGGTAGCTCGTCAGCACGATGACCTTGCAGTCCGGGCAGAGGTTCATCACCCGCCGGGTGGTCTCGATGCCATCCATCCCGTCCATGACGAGGTCCATCAGCACGACGTCCGGATGGTACTCCTGGACCAGACGAATGCCCTCCAGGCCGTTGCCCGCTTCCCCTACGACCTCAATGCCGTCCTCGGTGCTCAGCACCGCAGCGAGGCCGATGCGCACCATCTCGTGGTCATCCACGAGCAACACCTTGATGGAATCATGCGGTTCGCCTTCGTTATAATTGCCCAACGCTGTCTTCCTCCTTCGTCTCCAGTGTTAACGGAATGCGGATATCCAGTCGGGTTCCCCGGTCGGGGGCGGTCACGATGTGCAGGGAGCCCCCCAGCTCGCTCACCCGTTCCCGAATCGATACGAGTCCGTACGAAGCGTGCTTCACTTCATCCAGCTTAAACCCGACCCCGTTGTCCCGCACGACGAGCCGCACGCTGTCGGTGGCGGCAAGGCGAATTTCCAGATGGCTCGCCTTGGAGTGCCGCAGTGCATTGGAGAGCGTCTCCTGCACGATGCGGAAGAGATGATCCTCGATGCCCTTCTGAAGCTGCAGTTCTTCGTCCATCTCCAGGGTAATCTGCACCTGGACCTTCGCTTGCAGCTCATTGATGAGGTCGCGCAAGCCCTGCGCAAGCCGCTTGCCTTCCAGGTGGACAGGACGCAGATGCAGGAGCAGCGCTCTCATCTCCGACTGGGCGACCGAAGCCATCTCCTCGATCAGGTGAATCTGCCGCGTCGCCTTGTCGATGTCGCGGTCGATGATGCGGCCGACGGCTGTCGCCGTCATGGAGATGGCAAACAGTTGCTGGCTGACCGCGTCATGCAAGTCGCGGGCGAGACGCTGCCGCTCCTCCATGATGGCGGAATACCGAGCTTTTTCCGCCAACTGGGCGTTGTTGTTGGACAGCCGTTGGAGCGAGGAGACCTGCTCCTCCCACTTCTTGCCGATGCGGTTCAACTGCTCCCCAAGCCCGCCGATTTCATCCTCGCCAAGCGGCGGGACAGAGCGGGACAGGTTGCCCTTTTCCAAGGAGAGCATCACCTCGCTCAGCTGATCGATCCTCCGAGCTGTCCGCGCCCCGCTCCAATAGCCATAGGAGAGCGTGATGAGAAACACGGTGCCGATGATGGTCACGGCCACGCGGAGTCCTTTTTCCCAGGAGCCCGCCAGTATGTATCCCGATGTATACAAAAAATAAAACACAACGCCGCTAAGAAGAAAGCCGATCAGCACCGATTCGGCCAAGCTTCGCCAAACCATGCCGGTAAGTCGCTTGTTCATACGGCTTTCTTCCTCCCTTCGACGTCGTGTGATTAGACCACTTTAATGTTTACTTCTCCTACGAGATAAGAAGCGACGAGTTTCACCTTTGTGTCGGCTGAATCGTAATGAGGGGTCTGCCAGCTGATCTTGTTGCCGATGCCCTCCCGCTTCACTCCTCCCACATAGAGCGAGCCCGCCTGAACCGACCCTTCAATTGAGACGGCCATATCCTCGGGGAGGATAATGCTGAGGTTGCCGATCATTCCTTGAAGAATAATGGTGACTTCCTTTTCTTCCTGCAGAGCGAGCGAGAAGTCGAATCTCATCTCACCGACGGCATGCCAAACGCTCATGTTACGCAGCACCCAAGGCTCGCGGTCGTAGCGAATGCTGCCGACGAGGCTCTGCTTTTGCATGAAGGCTCCGTCCTGCTGGAGGTCCTTCGATTTTTTATAGAAAAGGCCCAGCGAAATCAGGACGATGCCGATAATCAACGCCAGCGGTCCACCCGCCACGAAAAAGGCTCCGGCGATGACGAGGAAGTATCCTTTTTTGCTGCTTCCTCCACCTCGGAGGACGTGAACACCATAGAGGATCATCAAGAGTCCCAACAGGTTCCAGAAGCCGACGAAGCGTTCGAGAATGATGAATGCCCCCGCCGCGATCAGGATGAGGTATGTGTTTTTGTTTCGATTGTTTCGGTTATCTTCCATCTCGCACCTCCTGCCTGTGGGGGTCTCTCTTGACTAGCGCACTGCCACGAACCAGCATATCACAAACCGTACAACCCGGAAAAGCGAAATTCATCGGTCCTCCGTACGAGGAGGAAAACCCCCGCACAAGAGTGGCTCTTGCACGGGGGCTGATCGGGAGCGGGTTTGCAAACCCGCCCAGAGAGGAAGCTCCAGGCGAAGCTTGGGTCTGCAGATGTGCTCTAGCCCGTTTTCTCAAAGAGAGCGATGGGGTTCCTTACGCTTCTTCCGAGGAAGGAGCGTTTGTGGTGCCAAGCTTGGCCTTCAGCTCCAGGAGCTGAGCGTCGATCTTCTCTTTCTTAGCAGCATCGGCTGCACTGAAGGAGGTTCCAGCGGAAGGCACGGCGCTGTAGGGCATTCTTGCCACTTCCGCCTGTACTTCCAGCTCGATGATCTTCTCTTCCATGCGTTGGAAGCCGCGAGAGGCGTTGCCTCCGCCCAGCGTCACCTGTTGGGTGACGGAAGCCATTTGCTTCTTGGCGTTTGCCAGTTGGGCACGGGAGATCAGCTCATTGCGCTTGTTGCGCATCTTGTAGAATTCGTCCTTCATCTCATGCAGCTGCCCCAGGATTTCGTCGGCCTGAGCCTTGGCTTGGATGTGCAGGCCGGTGTAATCCGTCACCTTTTGATCGTAGTACAGCTTTTCTTCCAGCGCTTGGCGAGCGGCGGCTTCCTGCCCGTTCTTCATGGCCACGAGGGCGGTTGCTTCGCGGTCCGCTGCGAGCTTCTCGGCTTCCCTCAATTGCTGCTGCAGCTTGCGCTCGCTGGCGATTTGCTTCGCGACGGTGACTTCCGCCTGAGCGATTTCTTCTTCCATGTCACGGAGGTACTGGTTCAGCATGATGATCGGATCTTCAACTTTATCCAGCATTTCGTTGATCGAGGCGCGCGTCATATCTTTGATTCGAGAAAATACTCCCATGGTTACACATCTCCCTTTTCGTATTGGTTAAGTTTGGCTTTGAGTTCTTCGATTTCCTTCTGCAGGGCTTTCTTCTCGACTTCCTTCATCATCTCATCCAACTGGTCCTTCTGCGGTTCAGGCTTCTTCTCTGCATAGGTTGGCGTTCCGTAGTAGTCACGTCCGCCGCTCGTGTGCCCGCCATTCCAACTGGAACCACCGACCGGGCCGTTGAAAGGGGACCCGTTATACGGACCGGAAGACGGGTCATAGGGACCGGGATCCTTCGGGATGACCGCACTGGCGATGATGTAGATCAGAATGACCGGAAAGCCCGTAGAGAAGATGGCGGTGATGATGACCACGACCCGAATGAGTGTAGCATCGACGTTCAGCCATTCCGCCAACCCACCGCATAAGCCGGATATCTTTTTGTCTCTGCGAGACCGGTATAATTTATTCATGTCAACCCAACCTTCCTCTCCCCTGGGCCAACCGGTTCGTCAGTCGATCCGATTGAGCTTGGCGAGTTTTTCTTCGAGCTTTTGCTCGAGCTTGATGCGATTTTCTTCCAGCGTTTCTTCGAGCTTGTTCAATTCCTTGCCCAGCTTCTCTTCCAGCTTGACGCGGGCGCCTTCGCTCTTCGTCTCCAGCTTGCGGCGAAGGAGCTCCATCTCCTCATCCAGCCGGTTGCGGCTGGAGGAAGCAGCACCGCCGTAGCCTGCTCCGGAGCGGCGGACTTCGTTCAGCGTCCGGGATTCCAGCTCCAGATCGCTGATCCGCTCATCGAGCCGTTGGAAGGCTCGGGAGGACCCCGTTCCGGCGTTCATGTTCAATCGCTCGTTCATTCTGCGTTGAAGGCGGAGCGATTCCATCCTCGCCTGGTAGTAGCTGCGGCGGGCGGCAAGCTCATCGTAGTCGGCGCGCAGTTGGCGAATCTGAGCTTCGAGGTCAGCCAGCGAGGCTTTTCCTTCCTCATACAGCGGGCCGTATTGAGCGCAAACCTCTTCTTGCTGAAGCTTCTCGGCAAGGGCGATGCGGGCGATTTCGTCTTCTCCCGCCTTCAAGGCGATGGCGGCTTGCTCTTCTCTTTTTTGCTTGAGAGAGAGCGACGTTAAGTAGTGATTCCGTACCGAGGCGACATGCTGGGCACATTCGTTATGCAGCCGTTCCGACTCCCGAATCTGATCTCTCAGGGAAGCGAGATACCCGTCGATCAGGCGGACGGGATCTTCGGATTGCTCCAGCCGATCGTTCAGCGTCGCCACCGTGATGTCTCTCATCCGATTCCAAACGCTCATGGTCTCAACTCCATCTTTATCAATGTCCAATTAGTAGCTGTTATTTTTTTTCGTCAGGATCGAAATTCCGAATGCGATCAGGAGAGCAGCAATGACCCAGCCAATGAGGGGAGTCAGCTTGCCGATCAGGATGACGGCGCCGAGGAACACGAGGAACCCTCCGATCAGCCGCTTGCCGTTCTTGATGCCGAGATAGCCGAAGGCGATCAGGGCGATGGGAACGATCAGGCTTACCACCCAACCCACCAGCGGACCGAGCTTGCCGAGCAAGATCAGGGCGCCGCAGACGATCAGGATCAATGCTAATGCGTTTTTCCCTTGGAGCTTCATTTGTTCACCGCCTTTCGTTGGTATGACGTATTGGTTATGTCTTTATTCTAGGAGAATTCACGTTTCGTCAAAACGGACCCGCGGCGGTATTTGGACTGGACCTTGGTCGGGGACCCGGCTTGGACCTCCTTCGGGGCGGGTTGATATACGCAAAAAGACGGAGCACAGAAGGCGTTCGCTTGCCCTGCACAAAAAAAAGCGGCTGACCCCAGGGCCGCCGCTTGTTCCATCAGGTTCGGTATTCCGATATCAAGGAAAAACGAGCTCGCATTGCGCACTATTCCTTGACCGGCTTTAACCGGTAGCCCGCATAGAGCATGAAGATGCCTAGCACGGAATTCAGTCCGACCAGAAATCCGCGAATGGAATCGTACCTCTCGGATCCCAGGGTAGCGCCCAGGATGAGGTTCAAAGCCAGGCAAGCGATGTTGATCCAGCCGATCGCGAGGAACAGCGTACGAATCCGCTTCAGGAAAGCGGAGCGCGAAGGCAGATCGGTATAGAGCTCCCTCGTCTGTCCTTCCACATAAGGCCGGCGGAAAATGTGCCACCAGAATTGGCTGTCTACGTATTCCCAGCCGCCGTCTTCATACAGCGCGAGATACTCGTGGAATGCATTCTTTTTTCCGATGGGAAAGGACTGCAGGTCATATCGGTACTCATAGCGTTTGCCCTCTTCTCGGCGGAAGCGGCACCGGAAGAAGCCTTTTTTGTCAAAATGAAGCCCTTGGGCGGATTGCTCAGACAGCCACTTCTCCGTTTCCTGGAACTCCAGGGTCCATTTCATCCGTTTAAACTCGGTTTGACCGCTCATCAGGCTCCTCCCCCTTGAAGCTTCGCTTTTTTGGAGGCATACAGGAGCGCAAGTCCGGCTGTCAGGTTCAAGCCTACCGCAACTCCGGTGATAAGGGAGCGGACCAATGAGGCATCACTTTGCAAAAAATGATGAAGGTTCACGCTGAAGCCAACGAGGTTGGCTGTTCCGAGAAATAGGAACGCTTGGTTCAACCGGGTGGAATACCGAGAACGGGATGCCGGATCGGCGTAAAGCTCCGGATGCTCGCCCGCTGCATAGGGACGGCGGAACACATGCCAGCAGACACGACTGGCTACGTACTCCCAGCCTTCCGCTTCAAGGGAGGCGCGGTACTCGTCAAATCCTTTCCTAGCGGCCATCACGCTCTGATAATCGTGCCGGTACTCGTACCGCTCATCGCCGCTCTTCTTGAATTGCTTGCGGAACCAGCCCATCTTCACGAGATGAAGGCCGTCTTTCGAAAGATTGCAGAGGTGGGCATCCATCTGTTGGACATTCCACGCTAGCTTGTAGGGTTTGGATACGAGGGGAGCGTTCGTTTTCATTGGGATTGTCCTCCTTGAAGGTAATGGTGTCCGTGCCGGACCAGTTCTTCCATGCGTTTCATCTCCGCTTGGGCAACCTGTGTCCCGAGGGGGGTACTGGCATAGAGCTTGCGCCGCGAGTCGGCTGGATCGGATTCGTTCGTATTGACGATCAGCTTCTTGGATGTGAGGGCATTGAGCGCGGTATAGAGCGTACCCGGCCCGATCTTCAATCTGCCTCCCGTCAGCCTTTCCACCTCTTGCATCATCCCGTAGCCGTGAGCGGGTCCCGGCTGGAGGACGAGGAGAATGTAGTAGAAGGCTTCGGTCAACGGCAGCATGTCTTCCACCGCATTTTTCTTCAAGGAACCTTCTCCTTTCTCAAGTGCGATTTATACCGACCTTCACTGTATTGTCATTCGTTATATCGCGTGTCGATGTATTTGATGTCTCTATATTATCACCCGATGTATCGACTGTCAATATATCGATCATCAATCGAATAAAAAAAGCATTTCGCCGTTTGAATTGACGAAATGCTTGGTTTTTTCCTAGTTGTCGCTTATCGTATACGCCTATCGATTAGGGAACAGGCGGGCTTTCGATGGCCCCTTCATCCGCAGAGGCTGCGGCAGCTGTACTGCGGTATTCGTAATTCTGACGGCACAGCTCCAGAAGCTGAAGCTTGTCTCCCCTCTTCGGCACCGTGAGCGTTACTGGCGGGGCGCCTTTGCGGCGCAGTGCCTGTCTCAGCCGGACGGGGTCCAACGCTAAGCTCAGGATGAGCTCATCCGGTCGTTCTTCCTTGTACCGTTCCAGAAGGAAGAGCTCCGCACGCTTGTCTCGCTCCCCCTCGGCAAGCGATTCGAACGACATGCCGCGAATCATCCCTTCCTTCAAGCTCACGATCATGACATGCTCCTCTCCAAAATAAAGCACATCCTGGTCGATGGCGGTTTCCCGATCCACGACCTGCTTCACCATGAGCTTTTCCAGCGATGCGATTTGGCGGCGCAGGCGCTCGGCCCGTTCAAACTCAAGTCTCTCTGCATGCTCCAGCATAAGCCGCTTGAGCTCGGCGATCAGCTCGTTCTCCTTGTTTGCCAGCAGGCGCTCGGCTTCCGCAATCCGGCCTTGATAGTCCTCCTCCGAGATCATCCCCTCGCAGATGCCGCTGCACTTGCCGAGGTGATAATAGAGGCAGACCCGCTTCGGCATCTTCACGCAGCTGCGCAGCCCATAATGCTCATTAATGAATTCCAGTAAGGCATTGCGGAATTTCCCATTTGGATAAGGACCGAACATGCGGCCTCTGCTGCCCGAAGCCGACTCCTTAAGCGGCACAGGAAGAGGGCGGCGGATGCGAAAATGAAGGTCCAGACGGGGGATGCGCTCGCGGGTTAGCTTCAGGTAGGCATAGCCGCTGTTGTCCTTCTTGAGCGCCCGGTTATAGGGAGGCCGATGGAGCTTGATGAGGTTGTTTTCCAGAAAGAGGCTCTCGGCCTCGTTGTGCACAAGCACGATTTCGATCGACGCCACGTTTGCAACCAGATCGCGAGTGCGTTCCAGCTCATGGGTTCCGCGAAAATACGAGCGCAGCCGGTTGCGAAGGTTTTTCGCCTTGCCCACGTAAAGGATGGCGCCTGATGAATCCTTCATCAGGTAGCACCCCGGTGAGGTCGGGAAATCCTGCGCATGAAAATCAAATGCCATCTGGGGCTGCCTCCTCTCTTCGCCGGAACGTTCGTTCGATTCTTTTCCATCATACCTTACGACATTAGCAGCGGACAAGCGTTCGGAAGCTGAGACGGAGAACCAAAAAGCGAGTTCGTCCGCGGCTTGAAGGCCGGGAACGAGCTCGCTTGGTTGTCGCCTGATGATCGTGCTCTTCATCAAGCTTAGAAATTGAAGTTGTCCGGATCAGCGCCAAAGCGGCGGTTCTCGTTCAACGCATCGATCTTCGCCAAATCCTCGGCATTCAGCTCGAAGTCGAAGAGATCGGCATTTTCCTGAATGCGCGAAGGGGTGACCGACTTCGGAATGACGATGATGTTGTGCTGCAAGTGCCAGCGCAGAATGACCTGTGCCGGGGTCTTGCCGTAGCGGGACGCAATCTCTTGAAGCACAGGCAGGTCCAGGTTGCCCTGCATCAGCGGGCTCCAAGCCTCGACGTAAATCTTCTTCTCGTCGCAATAGCGGCGAAGCTCTTCTTGGCTGAGAAGTGGGTGAAGCTCCACTTGGTTGACCGCCGGTACGACCTTTGCGTCGGCAAGCAGATCATCGAGGTGATGCGGGTGGAAGTTACTGACGCCGATGGCACGCGCCTTGCCGTCTGCATAAATCTTCTCAAGCGCCTTCCAGGTTTCTTTATACTTGCCCTTCACCGGCCAGTGTACGAGGTAGAGATCGACATAATCCAGGCCCAGCTTGGCCAGGCTTGCTTCGAAGGCGGCGAGGGTCGTTTCGTAGCCTTGTTCGCTGTTCCAAACCTTCGTCGTGATGAACAGCTCTTCCCGGGGAACGCCGCTCTCCTGGATGGCTTGTCCGACTCCGGCTTCATTGCCATAGACAGCTGCGGTGTCGATGCTGCGGTAGCCTGCGGCGATGGCTGCTTTTACGGCTTCGACAACCTCGGCGCCGTCCTTGGCCTTCCATACGCCCAAACCGAATTGGGGCATTGCTACGCCATTGTTGAGCGTCACGGTAGATGCAACGTTTGTCATGCTGAGTCTCTCCTTTTGTATGGAATTGTCCTTGTTTAGGATAGCAATAAATCGAGGCGCATGCAAAAAATACGATTAATTCGATCGGCCCCCTTGGTGAAGAACCCAAAGAAGAAGAGGCCGCCCGAAAGCATGCCCCTCCTGTGTCCGTTGTCATCTGTTTGAACGGCCTCACCGCGGATTCGATTAAGCGCGGCTACCCTGATTTATCCAGCAGGGCGGCCGCTGCGGGGCAACCGCGATCCAACGTCTCGTGCGTATGGAATTCAGGACCCGCCGCTTCCTCCGGGTCGACGTGCACGTACACCGTGCCCACATGCTCCAGGGCATGCAGCAGCGCGTGATTCACCTCTTGAGCAATGCGGTGTCCATTCTGGACAGTCATATCGCCGCCGACGGCGACACTGAGCTCAATCCGCAGCTCATGCCCGCTCCACCTCGCCATCACCTCGGTAACCTCGCTCACGCCCGGAACCGACTTTGCGGTCTGGGTGATCCGATCGATCAGCTCGGGTTCAATGCCGTCCAGCATCCGCGTGAAGACCAGCTTGGCGGATTCCCAGGCAATGAAAAGGATCATGATTGTGATCCCGATGCCGACCAGCGGATCGAGCAGCGGAAATCCGAGCCACGCCCCCGCCACACCGGCCAATACGGCGAGGGACGTGATGCCGTCCATCCGCGCGTGCTGGCCGTCCGCCACGAGGGCGGCGCTCCCCAGCTTCCGCCCCATGCGGATGCGATAGCCGGCGATCATTTCATTGCCGAGAAACCCGATTATCGCTGCGAGCGCCGTAATCCCGAGATGAGTCGGCTCAACCGGGTTCAGCAAACGCAGGACCGACTGGTACCCGGCAACCCCCGCGCTTGCGAGTATGACTGCGACGATGAACAAGCCCGCCAAATCCTCCACGCGGCCGAGCCCGTACGTGAAGCGCTTGGTCGGAGCACGTCGGGCGAGCATGAAAGCGATCCAGAGCGGAATCGAGGTGAGGGCGTCGCCAAAGTTATGGATCGTATCCGCCATGAGCGCGACGCTCCCGGAATAGAAGCAAATAACGGCCTGTACGCCCGCCGTAAGCATCATCCCGGCAAGCGACAGCAGCAGGACACGCGTGGCCTCCTTGGCATAAGCCTCCCGATTCGATGTCGATGCGATTGCGTCCTCCCCAGCTCGCGAGGACCTCCGTTCTGCCATGGCTGCTCCCATCCTTTCCTCATACCGATTCTTACCCCTCGTTGGAAACGGATATACCGGTTGAATGGGGCGGATTGATGAACCCGTCGCCGGACAAAGCCTGTTCATCAGAAGCGAAGAACCCCCGCCGAGTACAAGAAGATCAAGATGATGACGATAGGTGCCAAATAACGCAGCAGCAAGAGCCACGTCTTCGCCCAGACCGGCCGAAGGTCGGCCTCCTGTGCGGATTGCTTCCAGACATAGCCCGCAAACAGCGTGACGAGCAAGCCGCCAAAGGGAAGCAGCACATTCGAAGCCGAATAATCGAACCAATCGAAGACCGTGCGGCCCAGCCATTTATATCCCTTCCACGGACCTTCGGCCGACAAGGCAGCCGGTACGCCGAGCAAGATGCAGAATGCCGTTGTCGCAAGCGATGCCTTCGTGCGGGTCCACTTCCACTTTTCCATGGCGAAGGCGACCGGTACTTCCAGCATGGAGACCGCCGACGTGAGAGCAGCAATGGCCAGCAGCAGGAAGAAGATGCCCCCAAGCAAGAAGCCGAACGGCATGGCGTGGAATGCAGCAGGAAGTACGATGAACACGAGCCCCGGCCCTTGCTGGGATTCCAGTCCGTAGGTGAAGGAGGTCGGGAAGATGATCAGGCCGCACACGAGCGCATATAGCAAATCCCCGCCCACCACTGCGAGAGATGCGGTTTTCAGCGATTGCCGCTTGTTCACGTAAGCCCCGTAGGTCACCATCGTCCCCATGCCGAGTGACAGGGAGAAGAAGGCATGGCCGAGGGCCAGCAACGCCGACTCCGGGGTCAGCTTGGAAAAGTCAGGCTTCAGGAAATACTCGATGCCCGCTCTTGCACCTGACAGCGTCAGGGCGTTCACGAGAAGCACGAGCAGCGCAATGACCATCATCGGCATGAGAATCTTGTTAAACTTTTCGATACCGCCGGATATGCCGCGCGCGACTACCCAGCAGACGATCACCATCGCCATGACCTGCCAGAAGACCGGACCGTAGCCGGAGGCGGTGAAGGTTTGGAAGGACTCCGCGTAATTGGTTTCCCGGCTGAGAACTCCCGAGAAGCTGCGAACCGCATAATGAAGCGTCCAGCCGGTTACCACTCCGTAGAAGGACATGATGATGACAGAGCCAAACACAGAAATAAGCCCGAACAGCCCCCAAGCCTTGCGCCCGGACAGCCTTTGGAAGGAAGAGGCTGCATTGCCTCTTCCCCCGCGGCCGATAGACAATTCGGCAAGCAGGATCGGCAGGCCAATCAGGAGCAGACACAACGTAAACAGGAGGAAGAACGCCGCTCCTCCATTTTCGCTCGTTAAGTAGGGGAATCGCCAAATGTTGCCGAGACCGACCGAGCTGCCGATCGCGGAGAGAATAAAGCCGCCTTTGCTGAAGCCGTCTGCCGGCTCCCTATCCTGCGAGAGCCCCTGTGTATCCTGTGACAAAAAAACACACCTCATTTAGTCATCGCGTGTTTGCAAACACGCGTTAGGTAAAACCTTTTACACATTTGTTGATCAAAAGAAATCCGTCAAGTAAGGCGTCAAGCCCGGAAGCCGATCTTCCAGTTGCCTTGCCGCATCCTCATCGCCGGAAAGCCGGCCCATCCGCAGAAGAGCAGTAGGCGAGAGATAGCCCATGAGAAGCGCGGCGAGCGTCTGGATGGTACAGGATAGCGTCTGGCCCGAATCGGAAGCCGTCGACACCCGCTCCAGCTTCCCCTTCCCTTCCGCATCCACCGTCAAGAGGAAGCTCCCCGCATTCCAATCGGCATGGGTGTCCTCCAGGTTGAGGAACAGCTCCGTTCTCCCTCCGGAACGGAAGGGATAATCGCGTACGAACGCCTCCGCATCCACGATCCTCGCCATGAAATAAGGAGCCGCCTCCTGCTTGAAGCGAGGGTTGGGCAGCAGGAAGGACAACGCATCGTCCGCCGGGGCTTTCATCGTTACTTTGCCACACATGGAATCATGTTGAGAGATCCACTTCAACAGCGCCATGCGTGCCTCCTCATCCAGGTAAATCCACTCGTGAACCTTCATCTCATACTGTTGAATCACATACTTGATGTACCCGCGAGGAGTCCCCTGCTTGTCCCTCCATACGGCGATCGTGGAATTTCGCTTCTCCAGCAAGCGATCCCACCACTCCTCCGAGCGGGCGAGCATGCCGCTATAACGCCGGCTATACACATCATAGATCTCACGCAAGAGTTTGACGTCGCGTGTACGCTCAAAGGAACCAGCGGGATCAGGAAGCGGCGGGATCAAGCTCAGGTCAAGCTCATAGGTTTTGACATCGGTATAGATCTCGTACCCGTATTTCCGATAAAAGGCATACGAGAACGGACTCAGCATGGACAAGCTTTGTCCCGCTTCCCGCATTTGCCGAAACGATTGCTTGAGCAGTTGACCCACAAAGCCGTTGCGGCGGTATTCCGGCCACGTGGAAACGGATGCAATTCCGCCCATGGCAAACAAGCGCTCCCCGATGTTCACCGCCAGCGGGAGGAGCATCAGCTTGGCGGCAAGGTTTCCTTCCACATAATAGCCCCACATTTCATCCTGCTTCAGGATGGCGGTCTTTCTCTGACGCTCCTCCTCGTTGCTCTCGTACTGAAAGGCAAACTCGGACAAGCGCAAAAATTCGATGTGATCCTCCGGTGGAATCGGATGGATTCCGTTCCGCATTTCCAACACTCCCTTCACGGCTCTTGGAATAACAAGCAGCGCAAACGGCCAGCTGGACAGCCGGCCGATCCCTGCAGCCGCATTTCTCTCGTCAGAAGTTCACGCGGAAGCTTACGATGAGCAGGACGGACAGAAGCAGTCCGATGATGACCATCTCCACGGTTAAAAACGTCGCAAGCTTGTCCTTGCGCACCGCCGGTTCGCCCGGCTCCGGCTTCTTGTTGATGACCTTGCGGCCCAGGATCGACAGCACGATCATGGACAGCACGATGATGGTCGTGCCGACATCTCTCATGTACGTGAGCCAAAAGGGCATTCCCTTGTCTCCCGAGCCGCTGTTCATGCCCATCATGGCGAAACCGCTGATCAACACCAGAAACGCTCCCGGGTGAGACAGGATGTTGAAGACGCGAATGATCAGGCGGACCACTCGTTCCTCCCCTTCTCCGGATTGCTTTTTGAGCATGGCAAGCAAGACTGCTACCATGACCAAAGAACCGAGCCAGACCGACAGCCCGATAAAATGCAAAAACAGCATAAAATCGCTCAAATTCTCCACCTCCAGGAAGCTGTTCATCCCTATGCTCCTTGATTATATGACAGGCCTGCTTAGACTGGCAAACCCCGCTTTTAGCAAGAGGCGCTGTCCTCCGACGTCTCGGCCGACACGTCCAAATGCTTGGCGCAAGGAGGAAGCGTGCAGCTCCACCCCTCGTTGTCGCCTCCGTTCAGGACGCACAAATAGGTGTTGCCAATATGCGGGATGTCCTCCACTTGAAGCAGATGCTCAATGGTACGGGCGATCCAGGCGCCGTGGCTCACGATAAGAATCCGCTTATCGGGATGCTCCGCTGCCTTCTCCTTCAGAAAGTCCATGCTTCGCGCCAGGATGGACTCGACGCTTTCTTCCCCGTGGTCGAGCTTGGCCCAATCCTCCCCCCACGCTGCGATTCGGTCCGCTACGGTCGTTCCGTCGAGACGCCCGTGCGACTTTTCCCGAAGGCGCGGATCAGAGCCCGTTACCTCCATTCCCATCGCCTCGGCCGCGATCTCGGCAGTTACGCGGGCGCGGGACAGATCGCTTGTGTACAGATAGTCCCAGGACTCGTTCGCAAGCCGGGCGCCAAGCAGCCGAGCCTGCCGAAGTCCTTCCGCATTCAACGGTACATCATGCTGGCCTTGAGCCCGATATTCTGCATTCCAATCCGTTAGGCCATGCCGGATAAATCCAAAGGTAACCACTCGCTCACTCCTACCTGTTTCTCGCTCTTTGCAGATGGGTTGATTTTCACACAGCTTGAAGGTCCCGTCAATGGGACGAGGTGGCCGTTCCTTTTCCAGCACAGGATTTCTCTCTTTGGGTAGACATTTGCCGTTCACGCCCCTTCTCTTTTGGGCTCACGCCTGTGAAAAGCCCACATAGGATATCGAAAGCATGTTGTTCGACGATGCCATTCCTATGAAAAAGAAAGGTGGGTGCCTTCCCAATGAATCGATACATGGATTACTCTTCGCCGGACGTAAACTTCAGCTTCGATCTGAGCAACAACCGTTTGATTGCCAAGGACAGCCAAAACTACATCAACATTCTCTCCATCAAGGAGCTAAACACCCTCGGCAACACCTCGCTGTTGGATATCTTCCTCAGCAGGTCCAACGTGGTCGAGCCGCATATCCACCAGAATGCCTCGGAGCTGGTGTACTGCGTCTCCGGTTCGGCGGTGGTTTCGCTCATCAATCCCTTTACGAAAAAGCTGATCAACATGCCCATTCGTCCGCAGCAGGTCGCCAACGTTCCGCAAGGCTGGTGGCATTACGAGGTTGCCCTCGAGGATGACACCCACCTTCTTGCCATCTTTGACGCTCCGGTTCCCGAATTCGTCAACGGGTCGGACATTCTCCGGCTGACACCGGCAGAAATTCTCTCCCACACCTATTGCCTGGATGAAGCGATGATCAAGGAAGCCCTCGCTCCGATCACGGGCACCGTGATCATCGGACCGCCCAAGGATTGCAAAAACACCCAAGTCGGCGGTGCCGGGAATGGGAAGGCCCATAAGCCGGCTGCCATGCCGATGGGTGGCCGCCAAGCCGTTCAACCGGATGGAGTCCTGCACCCGCAAGCAGGAGGATACTCCCCCTTCGGGTTCCCACCAGGGTATGGTCCATCCGGGTTACCCACAGGCTATATCCCTTATGGGCAATCTCCCTACTACCCCGCTGCAACCTCAAGCTACCGCTACGATCACGCAGCAGCCGAAGCCTCATTCAACGGAGGCTATCCGGCTTACCCTACCCAGGTTTCCTACGGCTGGAAGGCAGAAGGCCAATAACGCAAAGACAGACTGATCGTTCGCTTCCGACTTTATCTTGCAGATGAAGGCGAATCCAGACAAACGGGCTGAGCCAAAGGAAAATCTTCCTTTGGCTCAGCCCGTTCCTTATTCAGGTTCATATGGAAGCCCTCAGGCTCTCTGCGGGCAGCATTAGACCCGATTCGTCTCTGCTCGGTACTCCTCAGCGAGGCGCTTGAAGGCCGGGAGCGACCGCCGAATCCGATCCTCCGGCACGCAGTAGGAGATGCGTACATAGCCGGTACAGCCAAAGTCATCGCTGGGGACGAACAGGAGGCCCAGCTCGCGTGCTCGGGCGCAGAAGAGGTTCGCATCCTCCTCCAGCGCTTTGACGAAGAGATAGAAGGCCCCGTCCGGGTATACGCATTCGTACCCGTACTCCTGAAGAGCCTCATAGAGCAGATCGCGGTTGGTCTTGTAGACGTTCAGATCAGCCGTCTGGCCGAGACATCGCGCGATCGCCTTCTGAAACAGGCTCGGTGCGCAGACATAGCCGAGCGCCCGTCCCGCCCCGCAAATGGCGGCGTAGACCTTCTCTCCCTCCTCGACCCCAGTGGGAACCAGCACATAGCCGATCCGCTCCCCCGGTACGGAGAGGGATTTGCTGAACGAATAGCAGACGATGGTATTGGCGTAGGAAAGCGGAATATAAGGAACATCCACATCATCGTACACGATCTCCCGATAGGGCTCGTCCGTGATCAGGTAGATGGCGTGGCCGAACTTCTGCTCCTTCTCTTGAAGCAGAGCACATAGCCGTTTCACGGTTTCCAGGGAGTAGACCACCCCGGTCGGGTTGCTCGGCGAATTGATCAGGATCGCCCGGGTTCGCTCCGTGATTCGTTCTTCCAGCGCATCGAAGTCGATCTGAAAATCATCGAGCTTGGCTGGAACAACCACGAGAGTTGCCCCTGCCGATTCCACGAATACCTTGTATTCCGTGAAATAGGGAGCGATGGCGATCACCTCATCACCCTTGCCCGCCACCGCCTTGATGCTGACACTGAGCGAAGCGGCTGCGCCGACGGTCATGTAGAGGCGATCCGCCGATTCGTTCGTTCCATAGAGGCCGTTCAGGTAGTCGGCAATGGCTTGCCGCACCTGCACATCCCCTTGTGCCGAGGTATAGCTGTGCACGGACACGGAATCCTCCTGCGTCAGAAGCGCAAGCAGCGCTTCCTTCACGGATTCCGGCGCCGGGGCACTCGGGTTGCCCAGGCTGAAATCAAACACATGCTCCGCGCCGATCTCGGCGGCTCGCTGCTTGCCAAACTCAAAAATCTCGCGAATGACGGATCGTTTGCTTCCTAGCTCGTACATCTCTTGCGATACCATCGGGTTCCCTCCTTCTTTGCTGCCTCCAGACATTCAAGGTCGGATTACCGGCCCGGCAGCTTGTTCCTTGCATCAATCGATTCCCGCAATCTTGTCGCAGTAGTCGCGAATGAGCGCCACCGAGCGGCTGAGCGCACTGCGCTCCTCGGGTGTCAGGTGCAGCTCCACCAGCTCCTTGATGCCCTGGTTGTTGATGACCGCCGGAATACCGGCGTATACGCCGCTCTCCCCGTATTCCCCATGCAGCATGGCCGACACGGGGATCACCTTGTTCTCGTCGCGCAGAATGGCCTGGATGATCTGGACCGTGGTGGCGGCGATGCCGAAAGTCGTTGCCCCCTTGGCCATCACGATGTCATAGGCCACCTGCATGATATGCTTGCCCATATCCGCAACATCAAAGCCGGGAAAGCGATCCGGGTTGTCCTTCAGAATGTCGAGGAACCGCTTGCCGCCGACCGTCACCTGGCTCCACGGAACCAGCTGCGAATCGCCGTGCTCGCCCATGCAGATCGCATAGACGCTCTGCGGGTCAACATTCATCGTCTCCGAAAGATGGTACTTGAGGCGGGCCGAGTCGAGCGCGGTGCCCGTTCCGATCACACGGCTATCCGGCAGGCCGGACCATCGGTGCACGCAGTAGGTCATGATGTCGACCGGGTTCGTGATGACGACGAACATCCCCTGGAAGCCGCTCGCCATGACCGGCGTGACGATGCTCCTCACGACCTCCGCCGCCTTTTCCACCTGATCGAGTCGGGTCTGGCCCTGCACATAAGGCAGCGCCGCTGCGATCACCACGAGATCGGCGTCGGCGCAGTCGGGGTAATCTCCATCGGTGACATTCATCCGAATGCCCCGATAGCCGAGCGAATGCTGCAAATCCTTCGCTTCCGCCCATGCCTTCCGTTTGTTCTTGTCGATGAGGACGAGATCATCGCAGGTGTGGTTAATCGCCAGGTTAAAGGCGACCGCCGCGCCCACGGCCCCGGTTCCCACGATGACGATTTTGCTTCGACTGATTGGCATGTGGCCTGTTCGCTCTCCTTTGACTCGTTTCATTCATTATAGAAAGGATGGACCGGATGGGCAATGCCTAAGCCGACAAGAGAGAACTCGTCTTCTATCGAATTACAATGGTGCCGCCATCGCTGCTGACGGATAGTCGATTCACGCCTGCTCCGACCATTCCCTCTTTTCGAGCGGGAACATCTGCCGTGTAAGAAGCATTCTTGAATCGGACGGTTACGTCCTCCGACAAACTGGACACAAGAAAGGATAAGCTCGCGGGATTCTCCTGGTAGGAAACGGTGATGTCCCCGGAGCCCGTCCGAATCGCAAGATCAGGGGACTCTTGAATTCCCGTCACGGCAACCTCTCCCGACGAAGCGCTAACCTCCGCGCGAGGAGCCTGTACCTTGCTCATCGTCACATAGCCGGAATCGGCTACCACCTTCACTTGGTCGTAGACCCCGCTTAATAGCTTGAAGTCGCCTGATTTTGTGAGAACGTTCAGCTTATCCACCAACAGGTTCGACAGGGTTGCATACCCTGAATCATTCTCAATCGTCAACTCCGAGAAGGATACATCCTCTACTTTGAAATCCCCATCGCCATTCACCAGCTTAAGGGGTAGCGAAACGTCTTGGGGCAGGTCCAGCTTGATGGTCCCCGCTTTTCCGAGTGTTACTTGATTAGCGAAAGACTTCTGGGGTTCGGACTGCTGGATCGCGAGCTCCCCGTTCTGCAACCGAGCCGTTGCCGAATCCCGTTCTTCCTTCGAGGAGCCTTTGAAGCCGACATGAATGTTCGAATCCGCCGATTTCCCAATCTGGATATCCCATGAGTCGCTTTCTATGGCTATGGATGAAACCTTTCCCGGCTCGAAGCTTTCTTCTGTGGTTATGCTCTTTCCCTTGCCGCAGCCTGTCAGTCCAATCAGCAAGAGCAAGAACATGCAGAACCAAATCCCTTTTCCCTTCATGGCTTTTCCTCCGATCTCTATAGTAAGTCCTTGGTTTCCACGTTGCGGATGGAGAGAAAGGCAAACACCAGGGAAACCGCGATCAGCACAAGAGGAAAGATCGGCCGGTTCGCAAGCGAGTAATCTCCAATGTTGGCCTGAGTCAGCAGGATGAGCAGAAACGAGGTGACAATCGTCGCTTTGGAGGAGCGCAGAACGAGCCCGACAAACAAAGCGATGAAGCTCACGCTGACGGTGACAACCGACTTCAAGACGAGCTGAGCATAGAAGGAGAGGTGCGTCATGTCATAGTCAATCGGAAAGGCGGACGCTTTGTAGGCCGAGCCTGCAAGAATACAGCCGTAGATGAGCAGCTTGGTCAGAACCAAAGCAGCAAAATTGAAGATCCAAACCGCTAGCATTTGGGAGATCAGAATGTTTCGCCGCTTGATCGGGTAGGAGAACATCAGATTCATGGTTTTGTTCTTATAGGCGCTGACAATGAAGCTCGCCAGCATCAGACTGGTGAAGATCAGAAACGTAATGCCCGTCACCATCTCGACCGAGGCGGACATGAAATTGTACCCCTCTGCGGTGTCTGGAACCCCTGTGTCCGGATCATTGGCAATGCCAAAATAGGCGGTCGCAAACAAGAACAGACCCAATACTCCCGCAACGATGAGGGCATTCCGAATGTACCGAGCGATGTGGTTCTTTTTCCATTCCAACCGGATCAGTTTCAGCATGATTTCTCCCCCTCCATGGTCAGCTTCAGGAAGTAATCCTCCAGGGTGTCTGCCTTCTTGCCGATCCCATCAAAATCAACTTCATTCATGGCCAGCGTCTTAGCCAATTCCTTGGCCGAATAGCGGTTGTCATAGATTCGGATGCTGCGCTCATCCATCACCTTGAAGTTGGCAATCGAAAGCTTCTCTTCCAGCACATAGGAAGCTCGTTTGACATCCGATACCGACAGCTCCAGATAAGCCAGGCTGGAATCCGCGATCTCCTTCATCGAAATTTCCTTTACCAGCTTCCCGTGATGAATAACCCCGATCGTGTCCGCAATGCTCTCGATTTCCGACAGGATGTGGCTGGAGATCAGGAGGGTCATTCCGTATTCTTCACAGAGCATTCTCAATAAGTCCCGGATCTGCTTCATTCCGGCCGGGTCAAGGCCGTTCGTCGGTTCATCCAAAATCAGCAATTCCGGCTTGCACAAAACAGCCCGAGCCAAGCCCAAACGCTGCTTCATTCCGAGGGAGTAGCTCTTCACCGGTTTCGTTCCAGCATCCTGCAGGTCCAACAGAGCCAGCGCTTGCTCCACGCTGCCAGAGCTGTAGTAGCCCATATACTCGCAATGGAGTTCCAGGTTCTCTTTGCCGCTCAGGTGCTCATAAAAGGTCGGAAATTCAATGATGCTGCCCATCCGTTTCAGAACTTCATAGGAAGTAGGCGTAAGCTCCTCTCCAAAAAGCTCAATGCTTCCGCTCGTGGGCTTCCACAGGTTGGTGATCATCTTCATAACCGTTGTCTTCCCTGCTCCGTTGGGACCGAGAAAGCCGTAGATCGTGCCCTTCTTCACATGAAGGTTCACGTCCGCTACCAGCGGCTTTCCCCCCAGCGTCTTCGTCAAGTGATTCGTCTGCAAAATGGCTGTCATTTCGCTTGCCCCCTTTCCTCTTCCATTGTAGCGGGCAGCTTTTTCAAAACTCTTGACGAAATCTTACGATTTTCTTTCGTCTGTCTCTCGATCCGTCTCCCGGAAGAATCCCGATGCCCGCTTCAGCTTGACGGTGAAAATCGTTTTTTCATAAGGAATGCTAACCAGCGTAAGCTCCCCGCCGAGCCGAATCGCCAGCTGCTTGGCAATCGTCAGCCCGAGTCCATTCCCTTGAATGTCCCGATTGCGGGAATCCTCCATCGTATACAAGCGGTCGAACACTTTATCGGCAAAAGCCTGCTCAATTCCTTTCCCTTTGTCCACCACATCAAGATAGGCGTAGGCCTCATCTGTTCGAAGAAAAAGGCCCAGGTATTTGCCGTCGGAGCCGTACCGAATGCAATTGGAGAGGAGATTGTTCAGGATTCGATGCAAGGCATCCTTGTTTCCGTATACCGGCACCTCCGTTTCCGGTACGGACACCTCCACTTGAAATTCCTTTTGCACTAGAATGTCATACAGGCCCACCAGATTCTCTCGGCATATCTCCGAAAGGTTCACCTTGCTGACGGTAATCTCGATATCCTCGGCATCCAATTTCGCCAGCGTAAAAAATTCATTCAACAAGTCCAAAACCTGCTTGGCCTTGTGCTCCACCTTTCTCAGGCGTTCTTCTTCCTCCTTGGAGTCGAGCCGGATGATCTCAAGATAGCCGAGAATGACCGTCAAGGGAGTCTTGATGTCATGTGAGATGTTGGAGAGCATCTTTTTCGATGTCCGTTCAAAGCGCCGGTAATCGGCTTTTCGCTTTTGACGATCTTCGAGCAGCTGGTTGATCTGTGCCGCGAGCTCCATCAATGCTTTATTTGAGGTGAAGACCATCACCTTCTCATCGCTGTCCCGGTCGAGAATGTCATTCAATTTTCTGCACATGTCCATCAAATGGGCTTCCGTGCCCTTTCGTAAGGCGAGCTGCTGGTATACGAGAAGGACAAGCAGGACAAGAACACATCCCGACATAAAAAAAAGAAGCGTCGATTCGCTCATTTTCCGCCTCCCAGCTTGTAGCCAATCCCCCAAACCGTGAGCACATAACGAGGATCGCGGGAATGGTCTTCCACCTTGTTTCGGAGGCGGCTGATGTGCACATTCACCGCGTTCTCGTCTCCAAAATAGTCTTCCTTCCAAATGGTAGAGTAGAGCTGCTCCTTTGTATAAACCTTTTTCGGATTTTGCATGAGCAGCTTCAGAATGTCATATTCTTTCGCGGTCAAGTCAATGAGCTCTCCGTTCTTCATCACCGAATGCTCGGCCAGGTTCATGGTCAACTCGCCTGCGGTCAGGATTTCCTGGCTGGAGGTTGCAAGCGCCGCGGCATATTGGGTGGTCCTGCGGAGGTTGGCTTTGATGCGGGCCAGCACTTCCACAACGGAAAACGGTTTGGTGACATAATCATCTGCTCCAAGCCCAAGCCCCAGGGTGATATCGGAGTCCGTGTCCCGAGCAGACAGGATCAGGATCGGAACGGTGCTGCTTTTTCGGATTCGCTGCAGGACCTCCAGGCCGCTCACTCGCGGGATCATCAGATCCAAAAGAATGAGATCGTATCGCCCTTCCTCGAACTTCACACAAGCCTCTTCGCCATCGCAAGCCGTCTCGACTTCAAACTGCTGAGAGCGCAGGAAGCTCTCCAGCATTTCGCGAATTTCTCCATCGTCTTCAATCAGTAAAAGCTTCATCGCCCGTTATCCACCTCATCGATCATCGAAAACGCAACTGGATGTCTCTCCATCCCCATCTCTTTCTTCCATTCCCATTATGACAGATTGAGGGAATTGAGGCACTACTCTTGGATGGGCTCCAAGATAGAATGATATCCAAATAAAAACGGCTTCCGGCTATGCAGAATCACATAGTCCAGAAGCCGTATACTTGCCGTGAAGGAGCCCGCCTCCGCTAGTCGCCAGCGATAACGCCCTTTTTCAAAATGAGGTTGCCATACAAGGCCTCTTCTCCCGTCACGACGATCGCATAAGCCGATTTGGCCCGCTCATAGAAGGCAAACCGTTCTTCCTGCCCGAATTCCGCATCCGGATCGCTCGCTTTAACGATGCGCTCATACTCCTCCCAGATGACCGGAATGGTTGGATCACCGGGCACGACTCCCATGAGAATCGCTTGCTGGGAAGCATAATGATCGAGCGGCAGCAGCTCCAGGATGGCGGTCAGCAGCCGGGGGATGCCGATGCCATCACAGCGCAGTACCCGCGGGTGCAGGGAATGCCCCGGGAAATTGGCATCGGCCAGGACGAGCTCGTCGCCGTGCCCCATCTCCATCATGACCCGGACCAGCTCCGGGGACAACAGCTTGGGAATGCGTTTCAGCATGGGATGCGTTCCTCTTTTCATTAGAGAATGGGCCTTGCTTTCCCCTTGATTTACATGCCGTAAAAAGAGCGCAGCGCCACCAGCTCTTCAATTCGCTTGGGCGAGAGCTCCCTCTCTCCATCGATCATGCGGGTCAGGAACGTTAGCTTGGCCGTGTACTCCAGCCGCTCCATGTTCATATAGGCGGCCATGACATCCTTTCCCCAGGTGATGGCTCCGTGACTCTCCAGAAGCACCGCGGATTTTTTGCCGAAGAAGGGCTCAAGCGAATCGGGAACCTCTTCTGTAGAAGGAGTGCCGTATTGAGCCACCGGGATGTCGCCCATGGCGATGACCGATTCCGGCATCATCATCTTGTCGAGCGGCTCCCCCTTGATGGCGAAGGCGGTGGCGAAAGGCGGATGAGCGTGAACCACCCCGCCCATCCCGGGGAGAGCGCGGTACACGCGCAGATGCATCTTCACTTCTGTGGAAGGGCGATAGTCCTCATGCGCCTCCAGAATGTCGCCTGCGAGGTTCACCTTCACGAGCATGTGCGGCTCCAGGTAGCCCTTGCTTACCCCGGTCGGCGTCGCCAGCACTTCACTCTCGCTCAGCCTGGCCGAGATGTTCCCATCGTTGGCTGCAATGTATTCCTTGTTGAACAGGTTCCGGCCGATGTCGCAAATGAGGAGGCGCAGCTTGTGCTCGCGTTCTTCCGGGGTCTCTACCTTTTTCTCCATGAGTTCTCTTGTCTCCTTTGTTCGTGGTTGGCAATTTGGGTTACTCTGCGATTGAGGAAATCGAGTGCGTCGCTTCCTTTTGTTCCGGGAAGGGTTCTCCCGGTCGATAGATGGCGAGCGGCTCCGAGCGGGCGACCACCTCCGCCGCCTGCTCCCGCGTCAGCACGCCCAACGTCTGAAGCTGGACGAGGAGGTTGCCGAGTGCGCTCGCCTCCACCGGTCCGGCGATGACGGCCTTGCCGGTGGCATCGGCCGTCAGCTGGCAGAGCAGCCGGTTGCGGGCGCCGCCTCCCACGAGATGGATCGTGTGGAGCGGCTTGCCCGTCACGGCTTCCAATTGCCCCACCGTGCGGCCGTAGGAAGCCGCAAGGCTGTCGAAGATGAGCCGGACGAGCTCGCCCTTGCCGTCCGGCACCGCAAGCCCCTGCCCCCGGCAGTAGTCCGCGATGCGGGCGCTCATGCGGCCCGGAGCGCGGAAGATCGGGGCATCGGGGTCAAATACGGTGCCGGCGGCAGGAGCCTCCGCCGCAAGCGACACCAGCTCGGCGAAGGCATACTCTTCGCCGGCTTCGGCCCACTCGCGCTGCACCTCCTGCAGCAGCCAGAGGCCGGTCGTGTTCTTCAGCAGGCGATGGCCGCCCCCGTAGCAGGCCTCGTTGGTGAAGCCGAGCCGATCGCACGCTTCCGTGCGAATGGCCTCGCTCGTCTCCACCCCGACGAGCGACCACGTTCCGCTGCTCAGGAAGGCGGCCCCTTCCCGCTCCCGGTACGGGATCGCGGCTACGGCCGAGGCCGTATCATGCGAAGCCCCCGCGATGAGGCGGATCGGTCCGCAGCCGAGCTCCTCCTGCAGCTCCGGGAGCAGCGTCCCGATCACCGTTCCCGCCTCCACCCGTTCCGGAAGCAGCTCGGGGTTCAGCCCGAGCTGCTTCCAAAGCGGGGTACACGGCTCTCCGGTGACGGGATCGATCAGGCCGGTGGTGCTGAGAATCGTCCGCTCCGCCACCGCCCGGCCGGACAACAGGTACAACAGCAGATCGGGCATCAGCAGCAGCTTATCAGCCGTGGAGAAGAGCTTCGGATTCTCGACGGCATCCGCAAAGAGCTGATAGACGGTATTGATCAAGTCCGACTGATTGCCCGTCAGGCGGAACTGCTCCGCTGGGGAAACCCGCTGCTCCACTTCCGCTCGATGCCGTTCCATTCGCGCATCGCGGTAATGGCGGGCGGCATAGAGCAGGCGGCCGCCCTCATCCAGATAGCCATAGTCGACTCCCCAGGTGTCGATGCTTAAGCTGTCCGGGGTTCCATGCTTGCGGCAAGCGAGCCGGATCCCCTGCTTGATCTCGGCAAAGAGACCGAGCACGTTCCAGACCAGCTCCCGCCCGACGAGAAGGGGCGTATTGGCAAAGCGGTGGACTTCCTCCGTCTTGAGCGAGTGACCATCATAAGTGCCGTGAATCACCCGACCGGAGCTCGCTCCAAGGTCGACGGCCAGCATCGTGAGCATTGGGTTCATGCCGCACCTCCGCCTCTTCCTCGCATCAATACAGGGGACCGAAGGTGCCGCATGCCCGATAGTCGGCGGCCTCGGCATTTTCCGTGCCGAACAGCGACCAGACACGCGGGCGGAACAGGTCGGCGGCGGGAACGTTGTGCAGGCACACCGGGATGCGCAGCATCGACGCCAGGGTGATCAGATCCGCTCCGATATGGCCGCAGCTGATCGCGCCATGGTTCGCCCCCCACTGGTTCATGACCTCGTATACCGAGGAGCACGCCCCGCTCTCCGTCAGACGCGGCACAAACCAGGTTGTCGGCCATGTGGGATCGGTCCGATCATCCAGTGTCCGATGAACGTCCTCGGGCAGGTCCACCGTGAAGCCTTCGACGAGCTGCAGCACCGGCCCGAGCCCTTTTACAAGATTCAGGCGAACCATCGTCACGGGCATGCCGCCCTTCGTCAGGTAATTCGTCGAGAAGCCGCCTCCCCGGAAGTATTCCTGAGTTGCCGGACGGAAGCGGGTGGCGTCGAGCATCGCGTCCACTTCATCATCGGTAATCTCCCAGAACGGCTTGATGGCAGGCTGCCCTTCCTGCGATTGCTGTCCGGTGCCATCGAGTGCCGCTGAACCGGAATTAATCAAATGGATGATTCCATTCGCCGCGATGCCCTCCAGTTCGTGGCCGGTGACCCGTTTCACCGCAGTCGGACTCCAATACGTGCGCACATCGGCGAAAATTTGTGCGGTATTCGTGAGCAAGTAATTGAACAGCATGGCGACTCCGTTCAAGCTGTCGTTTTCCGTGGCGAGGATGTACGGCGCTCTCTTGCCGTTCCAGTCGAAGGACGAATTGAGGATCGTCTCCATGAAATCTCCGTTCGGAAAATGATCCGTCCACTGCCGCTGCCCTTGGAATCCGCCGGCAAGCGCATGGTGTCCTTGCGCTTCTTCCTCGAAGCCCAAACGGGCAAGCTCGGAGCTGCCCACCATCAAATCGCGCGCGATGAGGGTCATCTTGACACAGGTCTCCCACTGCTTGTCCTTCTCCTCAGCAGACACCTGCAGGTGCTCCGGGTTTCGATCCGGCCCCAGCTGGCAATGCTCCTTCGTCCAGGCCAAAGCCCGTTCGAACTCCTCCTTGTCGTAAATCCCTTCTTCGAATCGGCGGACGAATTCGGACATGTCCACGTACTCATTGCGCATGCCGAGGTAATCCTGGAAGAACGCCTCATTTACGATGGAACCCGCGATCCCCATGGAGACGGAGCCCATCGACAGGTAAGCGGATCCCTTCATGAGCGCGACGGCAAGTCCTGCTCTGGCAAATCGAAGCAGCTTCCGCTGAACATCCTCCGGAATGATCGTGCTGTCCGAATCCTGCACGTCCTCTCCGTAGATGCCGAAGGCGGGGATTCCCTTTTGGGCATAGGCGGACAGAACTGCTGCCAAATAAACAGCTCCGGGGCGCTCGGTTCCATTGAAGCCCCAGACGGCATGGGGGAGCGAAGCATCCATGTCCATCGTTTCGGAGCCATAACACCAGCAAGGCGCTACGGTTATCGATAACCCAACACGCATAGAAAGGAACTTCTCCCGGCATGCAGCCGCCTCCGAGACGCCGCCGATGGTCGTATCCGCTACGACGCATTCCACCGGCGAGCCGTCTGGATAGCGAAGCTGCTCTTGCAGGAATTGAGCGACCCGCTCGGCCATTCCCATCGTTTGGCGCTCGAGGGATTCCCGCACACCGCGTCTTCTTCCATCAATGGTCGGCCGTATGCCGATCCGGGGATACTGGGTTGCCATCCTCTCATCCTCCCAAAATTTCCATTGTAATCCCTTTCATCATAGTAGTCTTCCATTTCCATTGTCAATGACAATCAAAAACGACCGCTTCCCATCCCGTAGCAGGGACAAAAAACGGTCGTTTGATAGGAGCCTCGCTTCTGGTTCCCCCTAAGGGTTACGCCAGTTCAGCCGCTGCTTCCAGGGCGATCTTCATCATCTTGTGGAAGGACGTCTGCCGCTCCTCCGCCGTCGTCTCGGTGTGATCCACGAGCGAATCGGAGATCGTCAAGAGACAAGCGGCCTTCTTGCCGGTCATCTTGGCGTTGTGGAAGAGGGCGAAGCTTTCCATTTCGACGCAGACGCAGCCATGCTCTTCATGGAAATTCTTGAACGTCGGCATGTTCTTCTCGGCGTAGAAGACGTCGCTCGAATGAATGCGAGCGGTGGTGATCTTCTCCCCGAGCTTGTCCGCTGCTTTCTCAATCTCGGCGTTCACTTCAGGCGACGGAAGGAGCACGTCGCTCGTTTCGCCGGATTGACATTTCGCGTAGCTGGATTGACTCCAGGCGCTGTCGGCCAGCACGACATCGAACAGCGCAAGCTCGTTCGTATAAGCACCGGCGCTTCCGACGCGGATGATGCACTCGACATCATAGAACTTGTACAGCTCGTACGAGTAGATGCCGATGCTCGGCATGCCCATACCGGAGCTCATGACGGTAATGGCCTTGCCGTTATAGGTTCCCGTGTAAGCGAAGCAGTTGCGCACTTGGTTGACCAGACGGGGATTCTCGAGGAAGGTTTCCGCGATGAATTTGGCACGTAGCGGATCGCCCGGCATCAAAACAACCTTGGCAATCTCGTTCGTTGCCGCCTGATTGTGTGGAGTTGGCATGAATGGATATCCTCCTGGTGAATGTGGTGGCTTTCCTTCCCATCATACAGGGAATGAGCGCCAATTGCACGAGGCCATAAGAAAAGACGCCCGCTGAGCGTTCGTCCCCGCAAGGGCTGACCATGTCTCTCCGTTTTGAGGGGGAGCACCGTCAGCCTCCTGGCAGACTCGTCTCAGCAAGCGTCCTGTTCGTTTAGCCCATGGTGATGACTACGTCGTTCTCGGCTTTCAACAGCTGTTCCGGAATGAGCTTGCCTTCGATCGGCGTTCCGTTCAGCACGATGGAAGCGATCCCCTTTTGAACGCCGTTCGGGTTCTTCACCTGAACGTTCAGGTTCTTGCCGCGGAATTCGCGAACCATCGAGAACTCGGTCCAGTTGTCCGGTACGCACGGGTCGATGCGCAGGCCGTCAAACTCCGGCTGCACGCCCATGATGCCCTCGGCGAGGGATACCATGACAGTGGATGCGGTTCCGGTGAGCCAGTGGACGTGTCCACGACCGTAGAACGGGCTGTCGACGGCTTCGATGAATTGGCCGTGAACGTACGGCTCGATCGCGCGGACGTCCGCATCTTCGTTCATGCTGGCCGGGTTGATCTCCTTGTAGTACTCGAAGGCACGATTGCCGTTGCCGATCATCGTTTCGGCGAGGACCAACCAGCCTTGCGGTTGGGAGAAGATCCCGCCGTTTTCCTTCGTCGTCGGGTTAAACAGCGACATGAGCAATACCGGGTGACCGTCGCGGTTGATCGGCGGGTAGCAGACCATCGCGCCATACTTGGTGTTCAGCTTCTCATATACCTTATCCAGGGCAAGCTTCGCTTGCTCCGGACGAGCGGCGCCGCTCAGGACGGACCACGTTTGCGGTTCCAGCCAGATGTTCGCGTCCACATTGGTGCGGGAACCGATGACTTCGTTCTCCTCGGTGAAGCCGCGAATGAACTGATCGTCTTCCCAAGCATTCTCTTGGAGCGTACGGCTCAGCTCCTCGCGAAGCTTCTCGGCCCAAGCGACATCTTCCTTGTTGCCCTTGCGCTCGGCGATTTCGATGAAGACGTTGTACGCCATGTAGAGCTGGAATGCGACGAAGGTCGATTCGCCCTTCGCACCGAGGCGCA
The DNA here is from genome assembly GCF_039888655.1 of Gorillibacterium sp. CAU 1737. Taxonomy (NCBI): domain Bacteria; kingdom Bacillati; phylum Bacillota; class Bacilli; order Caryophanales; family Paenibacillaceae; genus Gorillibacterium; species Gorillibacterium sp. CAU 1737. The sequence continues at coordinate 15,463 of NZ_JBDQQO010000007.1, read as the reverse complement.
GGCAGTCGTTCCAGTCGGCATGAAGACCGGCCGGCATGTTGTGAGCGCCCATGCGGTCAAGGCTGAACTGGATGGCCCGCTTCAGGTGGTCATAGACGGTGCCTTCTTCCTTATTCGCATAAGGAATCACTTCGTCGATGTAAGCCCAGTTGCCGCTTTCCTTGACGTAGCGGATCAAGGTCGGGAACAGCCACAGCGCGTCATCGGCGCGATAAGCCGGGTGGCCCGTTTCGGCTCCGTATTCCGGATCATCCGGCGTCTTCTCGAAGCCCGGACGGTGATCAAACTTCACGAGCGGCAAGCCGCCGCCGTTATTCACCTGAGCAGACAGCATGAGCGTAAGGCGCTCGCGAGCAAGCTCAGGGTCCAGGTGCATAATGCCTTGAATGTCCTGTACGGTGTCGCGGTAGCCAAGGCCATTCCGCAGTCCACAGTATTGGAAGGAAGCCGCGCGGGACCAGATGAAGGTGATGAAGCACTGGTAAGCATTCCACGTGTTGACCATGTGGTTCAGGTTGTCATCCGGCGTTTGAACCTGGAAGCGGTTCAGCTTCGCGTGCCAGAACGTCTTCAGCTCTTCCAGTTCGCTGTCCACTACGGAGAGATCTTGGTAGTGGGCCATGATCTCTTTCGCACCTTTTTCCGCATAGGCGCCGAGAAGATAAACCAGTTCCTTCGATTCACCTGGTGCAAGCTCGATATCGGCCTGCAGGGCGCCGCAGGAGTTGGTGTTGAAGTTCAGCGTGTTCGAGCAACCGTTTTCAATCGAACGCGGATTCGAATAGTCGCGGTACTTGCCGACGAAGGTGTCGCGGTCGCCGTCATAAGCAGCCGCTTCCGATCCGGCGAGTCCAAAGAAGCGCCAAATGCCTCTTCCTTCTTCATCGCTGTCGTCCGGGCCGGCGTGGCCTTTGATGTTCTCGTTGATCGCTTGCAAGATCATGTTGTTGCGGAAGTACGTCTTGCTGACGAACAGGGTGTACTGAAGGTTGACAGAGTCCTGCTCGTAGTTGCCGCTGTTCGTGAACTCCACATAGCCGGTCAGGGACAGCTTGCGGGGCTTGTCGCTCTTGTTCGTGACCTTCGTTTTCCAAACCTCGTAGGTCTTGTTCAGCGGAACGTAGTACAACGTATCGGATTCGATTCCATCATATTCGGAGACAAAGCGCGAATAAGCGGTCCCGTGATGACATTCCGTGCGGTACTTGTCCAGATCCTTGCCTACCGGCTGCCAGGAAGCCGACCAATAGTCTCCGTTCTCACGGTCCTTGATGTAGATGTAGCGGCCCGGTTGGTCATTCATGACCGAGTTGAAGCGATAACGAATGATACGTCCGTTAGCCCCCGATTTGACGAAGCTGTATCCACCTGCATTTCCGGAAATAATGGCTCCATACTCAGGAGAACCCAGGTAGTTGGCCCAAGGAGCAGGCGTATCCGGTCGAGTGATGACATATTCTTTATGCTCTGCATCAAAATAGCCGTACTTCACGAAAAATAACACCTCCAAGAAAAGTTAGTTCATTTTATTACTTCTACAAAAATGTTAGGATCCCTTTATTTCATTCTGTTATTCTTAATTTCGACAAAATCCCCGCTCCTTCGAGTTGAAAGCGCTGTCCCTGCGCCCTTCTTCTTCTGTATCGAAGCGAGGATATCGTTTACACTAGCAATAGAAAGTGCATGATCTTTCTCAATATGCATGAGATGGAGGGGAACATCACGAGAGGGAGACCGAAAGGAACCTACGGCTTTCGTTATGCGGAGGATAAGGAGCTCGCCATGTGCAGCCTGTTTGCGGTAGGCTCGGATGAAGTTAGCAGCCCATCTTATGCCTGGGACGGGCTTACACGCGGGGACGGTCCTCTCCTCTTGTTTCAGTATACGCATTCCGGCTTCGGCTATTTTGAACAGGAGGGCTGCCCTCCTGAGCGAATCGGCGCCGGGAGAGCCTTCCTGGCGGAAATTCCCGGTCCTCATCGATACTTTTATCCTGAGGAGGCTAAGGAACCATGGCACTTCTCCTTCATTCTGATGAGACCCGCCTTCATTCTCCCTCATTGGCGCCGTTTTCTTGAGCGGTTTGGTCCCACCCCGGTTCTGCCCTCGACAAGCGCACCGCTCCGCTTGCTCAACCTGATGATCGCGGAAGCGAGCGCAGGCCGGATCCGTGATGCCTACCTCGCCTCGTCCTATGTCTATCAATTTGCGACGGAGCTGGTGCGGTTTCGCTCCTCCGGTCCTGCAGGGCGCGAGGATTGGCCGGACAAGGTGTTGGCGATCGCTCATTACATCGAGGCGGATTATGCTCGTCCCATGAGCATCGATCAGCTCTCTGAGCTCGTCAACTGGTCCAAATACCACCTGATCCGCACCTTTGCCGCCCACACCGGCTTAACGCCCACCGATTATTTGAACCGTGTTCGAACCGAGAAGGCGATGGAACTCCTGCACGGCACTCAGGACAACGTGGAGCGCATCGCGGAACAGGTCGGCTATTCCAGTGGAAGCTACTTCATCAAGGCCTTCCGCGGCATGACCGGACTCACGCCAGGCCAGTTTCGAAGCGGCCGGGACCGCTTGCCGTACCGCCGGGTGTTTTTCGATGAAAAACCGCAATAAAGTGCAATTCGCCGTACTGTTTTACGGTAGTAATCAGGTGATTCTCTCTTGTACGATGAAGGAGACAACCGCAATATAGGGTTATGATTCCCAAGACAAAGGAGAATGCACATGACTGACCGCCGCCTAGCCCTCACCCCGCCCATGGGATGGAACAGTTGGGATTGCTACGGAGCATCCGTTACCGAAGATGAAGTACGGGCCAATGCCGAGTATATGGCCCAGCATTTGAAGGAGTACGGCTGGGAGTATATCACTGTCGACATTCAATGGTACGAGCCGGGGGCCCATTCCTCGCAATACCGCCCCTTCGTTCCGCTCGTCATGGATGAGTGGTCCCGTCTCTTGCCCGCCGTCAACCGCTTCCCATCTGCAGCGGGGGGGAAGGGGTTTCGCCCGCTTGCGGACGCCGTTCATGCCCTCGGCTTGAAGTTCGGCATCCACATCATGCGCGGCATCCCTCGCCAGGCGGTCCACGCGGACACCCCCATTCTGGGCACCTCCGCTACGGCGCGAGAGATTGCCCATACCAATTCCATCTGCCCGTGGAACACGGACATGTACGGTGTGGATGCTTCCAAGGAAGGAGCGCAGGCGTACTACGATTCGCTGTTCCAGCTGTATGCCGAATGGGGCGTTGACCTCGTGAAGGTCGACGACATCGCCGCCTCTCGGTTGTATGATACCCATCTGCCGGAGATCGAGCTCCTCTCCCAAGCCATTGAGCGATGCGGGCGTCCGATGGTGCTGAGCCTGTCTCCCGGACCGGCGCCGGTCAAGCACGCCTCCTTTTTCCACGAACACGCCACCATGTGGAGAATCACGGATGATTTCTGGGACCAATGGCCGCTTTTGCGCGAGATGTTCGACCGCTGCCGCAATTGGCAGGGAGAAGCAAAGGCCGGCGGCTGGCCTGACTGCGATATGCTCCCGCTCGGCCGCATCGGCATCCGCTCTGTCGATGGAGGCGGCGAGGATCGCATGACGCGCTTCACCCGGGACGAGCAGTTGACCATGATGACGCTGTGGAGCATCTGCCGTTCCCCGCTTATCTTCGGAGGAGAGCTTCGTGACAACGACTCGTGGACGCACGATCTTCTCACCAATCGCGATGTCCTGCACATGCACCGGTACAGCTCCAACGCACGGGAAGCGGTCCGCGAAGACGAGACCGTGATCTGGACAGCGGAGGAGCAAGGCCAAGCCCTTTATACGGCCTTGTTTAATCTCGGGGATAGGGAGAGCGTAATCCGGCTGGACCCTGAGCAGATCGGACTCGCCGAATTCCCCGTTGGCAAGGACTTATGGTCCGGGCAAGCCGCGCCTTCCTCGACAGGCTGTCTGGAGGCTGCCGTCCCTGCGCACGGCGTTCGCCTCTACCGGTTCGATCTCCAGGCGTAAGTCATCCCGCAAACGCCAAGGCTCCCTCTGCAAGGGGATCAAAGAGCTGAATCGTCATAATGATACCATTGTAAAAGGTAAAGACTTCACCCGTGTATTTATCTACCCAAAAATCGTAGACGACGGGGATCACATAGAAGCGGTCATTCTCGGATCGAATGGATAAGTTCGTGATGATCTTCCGCATGGATGCCCCGTCGTCCTGCTGATTGCCGCCCACAGGAAGAAAGAGGCCATATCTCTTCTCATAGGCAGCAATCAACTGCTGCTTCACCTTCGCCAGTGCTTCCTCCTGCGTGAGCTTCGCGGTTCCCTCCGGATAACGGCTGATCATCACATGGGGCAGACGAGGCACATAGCGGAGCTGACTGTCATTGATCCCGTTGGAGTAAGAGGCCTCTCCCTGCAAAGCATTCGTAATAAAATCAAGCGGAACGTAGATTTCGTCGTCGATGCGCTTGGGAGCCGCAGTCAACGAGACCGCTTTCCCGTCCACTTGGACAGTCTTCTCACCGGGAGTAAGTTCACTGGTCCGGTTGCCATCCGATAAAGTTACCGTTTGCCCCTTTTCCTCCACCGAGATGCCGAATTTCTCCACAACCGGGTCCAACGCGACGAACGGTTCATTTTCTATCATCTTCACCTTCGCCTGCTTCACAATCGACCCGTTCAAAAACAAACCCACATAATCCGGTTGAATCTTTTCCTTCGAACCGTCCTCATATTGGATAAAGGTCTCTTCGGTACTCCCAATCTCATTGGGGGAGATGGTTACCCGATTCAAATTGACTTTGCTTACAGCGGCCGGCGATACTTCCGGCTCCTTCTCCTCCGTCTTCGCCATACACCCCGGTATCACCGCAAAAAGAGAGCAAATCAACAATACCAACAAACCCTTCTTCACTTTCCCACCTCTTTTTGGAATTCTTCTCCTGTTCCTTTCATTAAGAAAACGAATGCTCCCGCCGCCGGGTTGCAACCTACAAGGAACTCCTGCCACAGTAATGGAAGCTCTCCCTCTCGAATCACCATGAAAAAGTTGGATACACTAAGCCAACCAAAGGTTGGTGAGGATGATTCTGCATGTGGTCCAAGGCCGTGAACTATGTACCAGAATGGAAAACGTGGGTAGAAGCCGGCTTAACCCTGCTGGCTCCTCTGGTTATGCGCCGTTTGTCCACCACTCTGCGCACCTGGGTAGGAAAGCGTAGTCCCCAGGAACCCCAAGCTTCCACTGCGCCGCCCAGTGACCCCCTCACGGGAGATTTTCAGGCAGAGAAAGCCCGTCTAAAGCAGCAGCTCGGCCGCAACAGCGACGTTCACTTTCGTGAATTTGAGCTGGCTGGATCCCAGACACCGGCCATGCTTGTCTTTGTGGAAGGCATGCAAAACGAAGACTTGATCTGCAACCAGGTTTTGAAAATGCTGATGCAGGAGCCCCTGTGCACCGAAGGGGAACTCGATCAATTATCAGGACAACACCTGGGCTCCTACCTGCAGGATAGGCTGCTCCCGCTTCCTGGAATCCCGGAGGTTACAGAACTGCTGGAGCTGAAGCGTTCGATCCTGTCCGGGTACACGGCCTTACTGATTGAGGGACTCCCTCGCGCCTTCCTCGTCGGGACCCCGAGTCCCCGGACCCGTGCAATCACAGAACCTACCTCTGAAGCGCTGCTTCGGGGGTCTCGGGTCGGATTCACGGAAATGATAAGCGAGAATACCGCCATGCTGAGGCAGCAAGGCCGGACCGATGATATGGTCATCGAATCGTTTGAAGTGGGAAGCCGGATTCAGAGGACCCTAGCCATCGCCTACATGAGCGAGATCGTGAATCCGGATTTGCTGAAGGAGGTCAAGGATCGAATCGCGGCCATCAACATGGACTTCCTGGCAGAGTCCGGTTACATTGAGCAGCTCATCGAGGACAATCCCCTCAGCCCCTTCCAGCAGGTGCAGAACACGGAGCGTCCTGACCGGACGATCAGTGCATTATTAGAGGGACGAGTTGCCATTCTGTTGGAGGGCTCTCCTTTCGCCCTTCTCGTACCCGTTACCTTCACCATGCTGATTCAGTCGCCTGAGGATTATTTCGAGCGGTGGCTTCCAGGATCTCTTCTGCGTATGCTCCGCTTTCTAGCCGCTTTCCTATCCCTGATGACGCCTTCCCTGTATATCTCCTTCATCTCCTTCCATCCCGGTCTGCTCCCGACCGAGCTGGCGATCACGATTGCGGAGACCCGTCAGGGCGTTCCCTTCCCTTCCCTAATCGAAATTCTCATTCTGGAAATTTCGATTGAAATCCTCCGGGAAGCCGGAATTCGGCTGCCGAAACCGATCGGGCCTGCCATGGGCATCGTCGGCGGTCTCATTATTGGCGAAGCAGCCGTTCAGGCGGGAATCGTCAGCCCGATGCTTGTCATCATCGTTGCCGTCACCGCCATTTCCTCCTTTGCCATTCCCATGTATAGCGCGGGAATTACCTTGCGGATGCTTCGCTTTATCGCAATGTTATTCGCATCTGTGCTCGGCATGCTCGGAACCATCTTGTTCTTCCTGCTTCTGTGCAGCCACATGACCAAGTTGAAAAGCTTCGGCGTCCCCTATGTCACTCCCGTTTCTCCCTTTCGCTTCAACGATTGGAAGGATCTCTTCATTCGAGCCCCTCTGCCTTTGATGAGACATCGGCCCAATATGATGAAAACCGAGGATAAAAAGCGCAGATCCTAACGCCCTCATGAGAGGAGGAATCCCCTTGTTCACCCGTACTGACGACAAAATCACATCCACCCAGGCCTCTATCTTTCTTACCGATGCGGTACTGGGCGCAGGTATTCTCACGCTGCCGCGAGGCGTGACGGAAATTGTGAAAACGCCGGACGTGTGGTTGTCCATTCTTTTTGGTGGAGTGGTCATTATCCTCGTCGTTTTCATAATGACGAAGCTCAGTCAGCAATTCGTTGGCAAAACGGTCTTTCAATATGCCAAGCGGATTGTGGGACGAATCCCAGGAGGAATCCTGACCTCCCTGTTGGTGATCTATTTCATCGTCATTTGCGGCTTTGAAGTCCGGGTATTGGCGGAAGTCACTATGTACTTCTTACTGGAAGGAACCCCGATATGGGGCATTCTGATGCCTTTTATCTGGGTGAGCAGCTACTTGATTCTGGGGGGCATCAATTCGATCGCTCGGGTGTTTCAAATCATCTTCCCCATCAGTATCTTCATTCTCATCATCGCCTATATTCTCAGTACGCGGATCTTCGATATCAATAATTTGCGCCCCGTGTTGAGCAATGGGATCATGCCGGTCTTTAGCGGGCTGAAGTCTACCATCCTGGTTTATACCGGTTGCGAAGTGGTTATGGTCCTCGTTGCCCATATGCAGCACCCGAAGCAAGCCGTTCGCGCGATGATCACGGGCATCAGCATCCCGCTTACGCTGTACTTCATCACCGTTGTAATGGTTATCGGCGGCATGTCAGTCGATGCCGTTCAGAGGAGCACCTGGCCGACGATTGACCTGCTTCGCAGCTTTGAAATCGCGGGACTGTTCTTTGAACGCTTTGAGTTTCCCTTTCTCGTCATCTGGATGATGCAGCTGTTTTGCAACTTCACAAGCTTTTTTTACAGTTCCTCCCTGGGCATTTCCCAGATTTTCGGGCTTCCCTTCCGTTCGACCGTCTTCGGGCTCATGCCCGTGCTTTTCTTGGCAGCCTCGATTCCCCAACGCATTAACGATGTTTTCTCGCTCGGTGACTATATCGGATATGCCAGTCTTGGCATGTTCGTTCTGGTTCCCGTCCTTCTCTCCATCGTTCTCTTGATTCGAAAGAAAGGGCTGAAGCAGCATGTATAGAGGAAATCAAATAAAGGTTGGATCCGCGCTGCTTCTAAGCGCGTGCCTGCTGTCTGGCTGCTGGAGCAGCAAGGAGATCGAGGATCAGGCGATTTACACGGGATTGGCGCTTGACGTAGGTACCGAAGATAAAGAGAAGATCAAGCAGATGGAACAACTGGGTTCTCCCCCGATGGAAAATGTTCTGACCGGTACCATCCAGATTGTTCCTCAGAAATCATTCGGTTCACGCGGCAATGCAAGCTCGAATCAACAGAAGCCCTATGTCAATTCGGTTCAAAGCGGCAACTCCGTCTTTGAAATCATGCGTATGTATTCGCTTATTCGAGATCGCCCGGTCATTGGGCACCACCTGAAGGTCATTGTGCTCTCCACCGATTTGCTTAAGAAATATGCCATCGATCAATTGCTCGACTTCACCTTGCGGGACAATGACATTCGACCAAGCTGCTTGGTCTTCTTGGCTCGGGGGCAAGCCGCTGAGGCGATGACGATGAACCAGCCCGCCGATGTCCCCTCCTTCCACATCAAAGACATGGAGCGCAACCGATTTCGTAACAACAAGATCATGAAAGGAATCACCCTCACCAATCTGAATGCGTTAATGAACACAAAGCAAAGCTACATTTTGCAAACGATCGCCTCTGTAAAAGGGAAAGACGAGTTCTATGGAGCGGGCATCATCAAAGGAAAAACCGGCAAGTGGATCGGCAACCTGGATTCCAACGATGTCGCCAGCATTTCCTGGATTAGAGGAACCGGGCAGGGCGGTCTCATCAAAACCCTGGATGAACGAGACCAGATCATTACCTACGAGATCAAATCCATGAAAAGCAAGATCATCCCCAAAGTTAAGGGAGACTCCGTTTCCTTTCATGTCGAAATTAAATCCAAAGGTCGTTTGATCGAAAACTGGGATGCGGAACAGAACTTTTCCAAGGTCCCCTACCTAAAGGCGGCTGAGAAACGATTTGAACGAAAACTGGCCAGCGAAATCCAAACCATTCTCGACAAGATGCAGTCCCGCTACAAGGTTGATGTGTCCGGCTTTGGCAAGCAGCTCAGTCTCTCCCACCCGCAGGTATGGAAAAAGGTGAAGGACGACTGGGACGATGTGTTCAGCCGATCGTCCGTCACCTTCACCATTGATTTGACCATTACCGATTACGGTTCCTCTACAGGATGATAATCCGCATCCGAGGAGTTCAAAGGAACAGACATAAACTTCTCCAGCAGCACGGTTTTCCCCTCAAACATAATGGGCTTCTCCTGGTAAGAGCCGGAACGGGCGTCCAAGAGAATCGTTTTCGACGATCCATAGGCCTCGTCCTTTTTGGAGCTGGTAAAGGTCAACTTTCCCTCTCCAACGGGCAAGAGCGTGACATTGTTATAATGCACGTCGGTGTAGGGGAACACGACTCGATGCCCGCCGGACGCCAAATCGAGGACGTTGATCGAATCGCGACTTCCTTGGAAGTCATAATACGAAACAAAGGAGATCTCCTGGTCGCTCACCCAATCCACTCGGCCAATCGAACCTCCATCCGTTTGACTGTAGATTCGGGAGGTTTGCCCGCTCGTTCGGTCATACTGCCAGATCGAAGCCGTCATCCAGAGGGGGGTCCTCGCTCCGGGAGCACTGTTTCGTTCGAGAACGGTGCTGTACACAATCTTCGTCCCAGCCGGCGATACACGTGGAGCCGAGAAGGCCACATGCATCATATTAGGAACTTTCTCAATTGGAAAGGATCCGGTTCCTCCGTATGCCTGGTAAATATCGTCGATATCCTTTTGAGTCAGATAATAATTCCATTCCTCTTCTTCACTGATGGGCTTATCCTTTTGATAGGTTTCAGCCGGTTTTTTCTCCTTCACGCTCACATAAGCTTTCTTGCCCTTTAAGTAAAAGGATTCGGCAGTGTGGCCGGTCTCTTCTATGCTTCGAACCCGCCAAACCTCTCCCTTGGCGAGAACTTGCTCCTTGTTCGTCTCCATATCAAGTGTCTTGATTTCTTGGTAAGGCAGAGAGGTCGCATCGCTTTGGACGAATACCAAGGTTTTGTTATCCGGCAGCCAGGAGAGCTGAATGATTTCATGCTGAACAGGAATCTGCTGCAGGTAGCTGGTCGTCTTTCCCGTTACCCGATCATAAACCTTCACATAACGTCTCGAAAGATTGGTTTCCCAGGTGGTGTATGCGGCATAGCGGCCGTTCCGAGATAAGGCCGCATAGTTATCGGGAGTTACGTCGGGCAAATGGAGCAGCAGCGTCGCCTTCCAGGTTGCCGTGTCATAGAGTACGTACTGGCTCCCTCCCTTTTGATCTGGCAAGAGGCCGACCACACACGTCTTCACCTGAGGGAGTGCAGAACCCGGAGAGGCTGAACCCGGGGTAGCTGACGGAGTCGGTGAGGCCGCAACAGCTGTTGTCGGGTTTGAGGCTGGAATTCCCTCTTTCTCATGGGACCGATTCAGAAAGTAGTAAACCAGACTGGCGCTTATTCCGAGAAGCACAAGCAGTACGACTACTCTTTTCCATCGAACATCAGCTAGCATAGAGGCTCCTCCTCATTTGAAAAGCCACATGCTGCAAGGCTGCAGCATGTGGCGCACGCACAAAGCTTTTCCAGGAGATATATGCAAGGGGTTATGGATTGTAATTGGTGATCGGTACCCAGGTTCTCGAATAAAAGAGGCCGTCCGACGTATTGCCGTGCAAGCTCTTGAAGTCATTCTTGTCAAGATCTGCGATCCTATCCGGATGCAGCTTTTGATCGGGGCCCCAATCGGTAATCTTCAGCGTGGTAACGTTATTCGTTCCCAAGTCTCGGATGTCAAAATACGCTTGTTTCTTTACATCAACAACACCCTGATTGGCTCCATTATTGGAAGCGCCGTTGCGATACGGCAGGGCTGTATTCCCGCTCGTGTTATACCAAGAGGTATATCCGTAGCTGGTCAAATAACTTGTGCTAGAATTATAGGTTCCCAATGTATGGCGAGCATAGGCGTCCACCTTATTCCACGTTCCAATGTAGATAGGGTTCTTCTCAGTATCCACATAGTCACTGGCTGCAAGGGCGTTTCCTTTGGCTGCCGCTTCTGACTCCCTGAGCGTCTCCATCTGCTTCTTTTGAGCAGCCTGCTGCGCTTCAGAGGCAACCTCCGGAACCTGCATCCCCGAGATTACAAAGCCTCCAGCAGCATCACGATAGATCGTGACACCTGAATCCTTGTCTACCGAGACTACTTGGGGAGACAGTGCCCCTGAGCTCGCCTGCGCTACAGAGAAAAGCGGAACAGACACAAGCAATGCGGACACTCCGAGGCTCATCAATAACCAGCGTTTAGATGGCATAGCAGATTCCCTCCGATTTCATTTGGATAGGATTTCTTATGCAATCCATGATGAAGGAATCATCCCGATCGTTGGACGATAGATTGTGAATAGTTTCCCATTCGAGCGCTCGAAGAGACAGTTCAAGAGTACGCCTGTATCCATTTTTTTGTCAAACATATTTTGGAAATTTACAGCTGCTTTAGAAATTACTTCTCCATAAAAATCCAAGTTAGCCCCCCATCCTTGCTGAACAACTCAACGGTGTCGACCGTTTCTTTGTCGGGATCAATCAGCTCGATGGGCAATCGCCCATTCTTCCCGTTAAAAGTGGGGGATAAGGGATTCATCTTGTAGTGGTCAAAGGAAGCCGGAAACGTTAGAAGGAGGCGCTCCCAGCTCTTTCCACGATCCTGAGTCCAATAGATGACCGGCCCATTATCCATATAATACCGATACCCCAGGAAGCCTACGTTCTCATTGGCAAACCCAACTCCCGTCAAGTGCTCCGCATATTGGTCGTTAGGGTTGCCGATCTCCTCCCATGTCTTGCCGCCGTCAGAGGTTTGGTAGAGGTAATTGACGGCTCTTCCCACTCCTTCTGAAGCCCCGCTTACTAACCAGCCTTTGGATTGGCTAGTGAATCCGATGAACTTGGTTTCGTATCCTTTTGAGGCCGGAATGGCATAGTCCTCCCATGTTTCCCCCTTATCCGAGCTGAGCAAGACATGGAGCATGGAAGCCTTCCCATCTGCAAATCCGTAGACAACAGCCGTTTTTTCTTCCGAGACAAAAAAGCCGATGTTCTCCTTCCCCATTCCCAACGTGTTGCCCGTCATGTCGACCTTTAGAGGAACGGCAGCTTCTATCTGCCCATCGCGATACGAAACCGTAACCTTCCCTTGCTCGTCAATGGAGTACCCTTGGCCGTCATTCTGCGTGATCTGGTTTTCGTTATCACGGCTTAGCAGCCATCCTGTTCTGGTTCCGATCAGGAGAACAACCAGGAATGCGCCAACCAACAGCAGCCATCTTCTATTCTTCCTTAATGATGTCATGGTTCTCATCTCCCCTGTTGGATAGCCCCGCCTCTTTAGTAAAAAGACGCAGTTCCCCTGGGCAAAGTTTCCTGTTCTCGGTTGCAATCGGTTAATCTGAATCCAAAAAAACAGACTTATGAAATTACTTCAAGAGTAATTTCATAAGTCTGTTCGTCGTTAGTGCCGGTGAGAGGACTCGAACCTCCACGGTTTCCCTCACGATTTTGAGTCGCGCGCGTCTGCCATTCCGCCACACCGGCATATGGGATAGAAGCATAACAGGATGAAATCTTCATCATCTCCGCCTGCAGCGTTTATTACTATACCGCATTCGCCATTGCATGTCAAGCATTGAAACGAAATAATGACATGGCTCATTCGACATCAATGTGTTAAAATCGCCCTATTATTCCATAATGGAGGACACTAGCTTGAAACGACCAACCCTTGCACTTCTTGCAGGTTTACTGCTGCTCAGCGGGTGCACACTTGAGAAAAAAACATACAGCCAAACAGCGAATGACTCAATTCCTGCCGCACCTGCTTCTGTAGAACCATCCCCCACCTCCACCGAATCGGCCGCAGACATGCTGGATCGAGCTCAGGAGGAGATCAAACGGGATATGGCTGCGACCTCGAAGGCTACGCTAACCGAATTGATTCGGTTGTATCCCGATTCAAACGAAGCGGCACTCGCTCAATTGCTTTTAGATGGCTCCGTGTCCGCGAAAGAGACACCGGCCAAAAAAGAGGAACCGCCCGCTATTAAAGAAGAGGAACCCTCCATCGAAAGCAACGAAGAGGACCCCTCGGCGATCGAAGCCCCAACAACGGCCAAGTCTGAGGAGTTGCAAAAACAAAGAAATGCCATGCTCGCCGGCTTCCGTACGAAATACGATGAGGTGCGTGAGTTGGACTTCTATATGTCCCAAAGCTCTCCCGAATATGATGACATCAATGCTTTCTATCCTTATCTGGTCAAAAAGAACGATCAACTGAATCTGCGTCTCCGGATTCAATACAAAGGAGAGGATTGGCTCTTCATTAATCATTACATCTTCAAAGTGGATCAAGAGACCTTTGACCTGTACCCCGAATACGATGATGTCAAGCGGGACAATAGCGGCTTCAGCGTCTGGGAATATTATGACTATTCGGCAGTGGATTCCATAGAGATGCTGCACAAGATCGTGAACTCCACAAAAACGATTATTCGACGCAATGGAGACCAGTATTACAGCGACTACATAGTGACTCAGGACGAAAAGGACAGCCTTAGAGCCATTCTCGAAGCTTATGAGTTGTATAGTCAACCGAACGGAATCTAGACTCCAAGTAAAAAGCGCAGGCAAGCGGGACTCGTCCGCTACCTGCGCCTTTTTGCTAAAGACAAGCTTGATGTGGTTGAAATAATCGTATTGATACCCCATTCTTCGCCGATACAAAGCAAAAACCGACTGCAGTAAATGCAGTCGGTATCGTTATCCTAGCAAGGTAATAATGGCGTGCCCAGAGAGATTCGAACTCCCGACCTTTTGATTCGTAGTCAAACGCTCTATCCAGCTGAGCTATGGGCACATGATGTTGAAACAATGGTGGTGCCGGGGACGGGACTTGAACCCGTACGATGGTCACCCATCCCAGGATTTTAAGTCCTGTGCGTCTGCCGATTCCGCCACCCCGGCACAGGGCAGACACAAGATAATGCAATGGAGGCGCCACCCAGATTCGAACTGGGGGTAGAGCTTTTGCAGAGCTTTGCCTTACCACTTGGCTATGGCGCCAAAAATAAAATGGAGCGGACGAAGGGATTCGAACCCTCGACCCTCGCCTTGGCAAGGCGATGCTCTACCACTGAGCCACGTCCGCAAATTATTCAATTATGGCTGGGGATCTAGGATTCGAACCTAGGGGTGACGGAGTCAAAGTCCGTTGCCTTACCGCTTGGCTAATCCCCATTAGGAAGAAATGGGGCGGTCGAAGGGAATTGAACCCTCGAGTGTCGGATCCACAAACCGATGCGTTAACCACTTCGCCACGACCGCCATACGATCCTAAGTTTTAAAACTGGCAGGGGCAGCAGGAATTGAACCCACACCAAAGGTTTTGGAGACCTTTGTTCTACCTTTAAACTATGCCCCTACAGATAAAGGAATAAGTGGTGGAGGCTGATGGATTCGAACCACCGAACTCGTCAGAGAACAGATTTACAGTCTGCTGCGTTTGGCCACTTCGCTAAGCCTCCACGTTATCAAAAAAACTGGTGCCGCCGAGAGGACTTGAACCCCCAACCTACTGATTACAAGTCAGTTGCTCTACCAGTTGAGCTACAGCGGCTTGAATCCGCAAGTGGTGGCTCGGGACGGAATCGAACCGCCGACACGAGGATTTTCAGTCCTCTGCTCTACCGACTGAGCTACCGAGCCATATGGGATTCTTATCTTGTTAAATGGCATCTTCGAGAGGATAAATGGCGGAGCCGACGGGATTCGAACCCGCGGTCTCCTGCGTGACAGGCAGGCATGTTAGGCCTCTACACCACGGCTCCACGATTATGATCTCTTGAAGAAAGTTGCGGGGGCAGGATTTGAACCTGCGGCCTTCGGGTTATGAGCCCGACGAGCTACCGAGCTGCTCCACCCCGCGATGGAAATTATGGTGGAGGCTGAGGGGATCGAACCCCCGACCCTCTGCTTGTAAGGCAGATGCTCTCCCAGCTGAGCTAAGCCTCCATGTGGTGACCCGTAGGGGATTCGAACCCCTGTTACCTCCGTGAAAGGGAGGTGTCTTAACCCCTTGACCAACGGGCCTTGCAATTGATTTCACCAAAGATTTGGTGGCGGAGAGAGAGGGATTCGAACCCTCGAGACGCTTGTGACGCCTACACGATTTCCAATCGTGCTCCTTCGACCACTCGGACACCTCTCCATATGGCTCCCCGAACAGGACTCGAACCTGTGACAACTCGATTAACAGTCGAGTGCTCTACCAACTGAGCTATCAGGGAAAATACTCGTTTAGTGACACCTAGACAGTATATCAGGTTTTGTCCCAAAAGGAAACAAGTTCTTTTCAGGGGGGTTGTTCCCTGAAAACCGGATGCGAAGCAACTCGCGAGTAACATTCTTACCGATGTGTTGTGTTGGATAAGCCCTCGACCGATTAGTATCCGTCAGCTGCATGCGTTGCCGCACTTCCACCTCGGAC